>NC_017737.1:0-649215 GCF_000259255.1 Helicobacter cetorum MIT 00-7128 | reverse complement strand
ACCCAAAAAAAGAGTATGTCAAATCCTGTAATAAGCGTTGTATTAGGATAGAAGTCTTTTAAATCGCTTTCATTAAACAAATCGCTTTTTTCTTGTCCCCACCCAAGAGTAGAAAACGCCCATAACCCTGAGCTAAACCAAGTATCTAGCACATCTTTATCTTGCTCTAGTTTTTCACTCTTACAAGTAGGACAAACCAATGGAGTATCCACACTCACAAACTGATGATTATTCTCACAAGTAAAAACCGGTATTTGATGCCCCCAGAATAACTGCCTACTAATACACCATGGGCGTAATTCTCTCATCCAAGCGTTATAGTTATTTATCCAATTAGGGGGGTAGAATTTGGCTAGACCTTTTTGAATTTTTTCAATAGAGTTTTTAGCGATTTCTGGCTTAACAAACCATTGCTTAGACACATAAGGTTCTACCACATTATGACAACGATAGCAATGCCCCACTTGATGCTTATGCTCTTGTATCTTTTCTAACAATTCGCATTCTTTTAATTTCTCTACTACCTTACTTCTAGCATCTAAACGCTCTAAATTTTCAAACTCCCCACAATACGCATTTAAAATCCCCTTTTCATCAAAGATTTTGATTAGTTCTAAATTGTGGCGTTTACCTACTTCATAATCGTTAAAATCATGGCTTGGGGTAACTTTCACACACCCTGTGCCAAACTCCATTTCCACATGCTCATCAGCGATAATAGGAATTGTGCGATTGATTAAAGGTAAGATGACATTTTGCCCTACTAAATGCTTGTATCTCTCATCATTTGGATTTACCATAACCGCACTATCGCCAAATAGAGTCTCAGGGCGTGTGGTAGCCACCACTAAATAATCTTTTTGATTTTCTAAATAGTATTTAATGTGATACAACGCCCCCTTATGCTCTTCATACTCCACTTCAATATCACTTAACGCCCCATCTTTAGTGCACCAATTCACCATATAATTATCTTGAGTGATGAGACCTTTTTCATACCATTTCAAAAACGCCACTTTGACCGCTCTTTGTAAGCCTTTATCCATAGTGAAACGAGTCCTAGAAAACGCCGCACTCACGCCTAAGTGCTTCATTTGTTCTAGTATTGCTCCCCCGCTTTTTTCTTTCCACTCCCAAACTTTTTCTATAAATTTTTCACGCCCTAAATCTTCTTTTTTAATACCTTCTGCTAGAAGTTGCTTTTCTACGACATTTTGAGTGGCAATGCCTGCATGGTCAAGCCCGGGCTGATACAAAGTTTTATAACCATCCATACGCTTATAGCGAGTTAGTATATCTTGCAAGCTTAGAGTGAGAGCATGCCCTATGTGTAAGACACCCGTAACATTAGGGGGGGGCATCATCAAGCAAAAATGCTTGTCTTTTTCTTGAATCTCTTTATTACCATTGATTTCAAAATATCCCCTATGAGAGCAAATTTCATAAATCTCTTTTTCTATCTCTTTGGGTTGGTAAGTATTAGTATCTTTCTTCATTGTGTTTATAGTCCTAAAATAAAGGCTTATGATTATGGAATGCCTTTTGCTTTTACTTGAATTGCATAATTGTGTGTAATTATACAATAAACAACATAAGTTCAAATTATAAAAGGATTACGATGAACTATCATTTAAAAGCTCCTATCTTAGGTTTTGAGCATATCAGCGAAGTGCGTTTGGAAAAAATTGACACGCTCTTTAGTCGTTTAATAAGCACAAATTTAAAGGGTAATAACACCCTATTAGATATGGTTTTAGTTAATCCTTATGCTTTAAGAGAATATAGCTTTACTATACCTAAATACATAGAATTATTGCTAGAATTAGATTTGAAGTCTAAGGTAGAGGTATATTGTGTGGTAGTATTACAAAAAAACCTAGAAGACTCTATGGTAAACTTCCTAGCACCCTTAGTCTTTAATCCTAAAAATGGCTTTGGAGCTCAAGTAGCCCTTTCTATGATGGATTATCCGGATTTTGGTTTTAGAGATACTCTTAAAAGCTTTGCAGGAGAGTCAAGAGAGCGAGCTTAATAAGCTTAAAAATATAAAGGTATTTAACAATGAAAGTTGCGCTTACAGGTGGAGGAACAGGAGGGCATTTAGTTATTGCAAAGGCCTTGGCTATAGAGTTAGAAAAACAAGGCATAAGCACCATTTATTTGGGCTCAACTTATGGGCAGGATAGAGAATGGTTTGAAGATAGCTCTTTGTTTGAGGCGTGCTACTTTTTTAATACTAGAGGGGTTGTGAATCAAAACCCTTTTAAAAAACTAGGCTCATTATGGTTGCAAGCTAGAGCCACTCTAAAAGCTAAACGCATTTTAAAAAAGCATAAAATCACTAAAACTATAAGCGTAGGCGGTTTTAGTGCGGGGCCTGCAAGTTTTGCAAGCTTGCTTAATGACATTCCCCTTTATATCCATGAGCAAAATGCTATCAAAGGCACTTTAAATGCCTATCTTTCACCTAAAGCTAAAGCTATCTTTTCAAGCTATGTGTTTAAAGACAAAGGCAATCACATTCTAACCCCCTATCCGGTGCAAGACATCTTTTTTAAGCTTGCAAGAAAGCGCACAGAAATCAAGCACATTCTGTTTTTGGGCGGTTCACAAGGTGCAAAAGCCATTAATGAATTTGTCTTACTCAATGCTTTAAAGCTCACTAAAAAAGGGATAAAAATCTCTCATCAATGCGGGAAAGAGGCTTATGAAAGAATGCTTGCCTACTATCAAGATTTAGGTATTATTGACCAAGTAGAATTGTTTGCCTTTAGCCATGATATGCCTAACATTATGGCTAAGGCAGATTTATGCGTAAGTAGAGCAGGAGCAAGTAGCGTGTGGGAATTAAGCGCTAATGGTTTGCCAAGTATTTTTATCCCCTATCCTTTCGCAAGCCATAATCATCAATACCATAATGTCTTAGAATTTGAAAAAGAAAAGATTGCAAGCGTAGTCCCTCAAAATGAATTATTACCCAAAAAACTCTTTGAAGTGATTAGAAAGCTTAGTCAATTAGATGAAAATGGCAATAAAAATATCATCACTACTAGCCAAAAACTCCAAGAAAAAATCACTCCAAATGGGGCAAAAATTATTATAGACCATGTCTTAAATGATTAAATCAACCATTTTTTGACATAACTTAGCCCTATCGTTTTTAAGGGTTTCAAAAAACCCTTTAATTGACCTTTAAAATCTATTTTTGTGCCACAAAATGCCGACAAAATGCTAAACTAAGCCATGCGATTATTAGATTATTATAAAACAGAAGCAGAGGATAAAGATATGGAAAGTTTAGCAAAGAATTGCCCTGAAAAAGTTGAGGCACTTTTAAACAACCGCCGTGAAATGAATAAAGATACATGGAATCGTATCCTTGGCTTAGGACTAGGATTGGGCTTACTTATCACTATAGGTGCGTGCTTTATTGTATGGGTGTTGCATAATTAAAGCCCATACTAAAAGGCATTTTTAATATATTATATTATGTAAAAATCATAAACTCTTCGCTCGCATTCAATCCATTTTTGATTACAAAAAGTTGTTTTTAATCAAAAACAAAAAATTATTTTCAAAATAAAGGCTGATTTAATATTTTTTTAGCTAAAGTTCTTAAGTTTGAATTTGTATATTTAATCACACATTTAAGAAAGGTTATTTTAGTAAAAGAATGCAAAAAAGTTTTGTAACTCATTCAACTTATATATATATATATATATCTTGCACTAATTTCTTATACTTTAAACGCCTTTTTCTCTACTTTTTTACCCTCATTTGTAAAAAATCTAATACCCACTCAAAAAGCTTTAGAAATCACTATAGTTTTTTTAATTTTTCTAAAAAACAATTCAAATAAATTTAAAATCTTAAAAAGGAGAACCAATTCTTATGCAATCATTCAAGCATAAACAATGGCTCATAAGCTTTAGCCTAAGCTCGCTTTTATGTGTTAGCACGCTTGTAGCTGAAGATAATGGCTTTTTTGCTGGTATAAGCTATGAAACAAGCCTTGCTGTCCAAGAGATTAAAAACCCGGGCTTAAATGTAGCCAACGATACTAAGGTAGCAATTAAAGAGGGGGCTAGTATTCTTAACTCTGCTGTTACCCCTATGGCGTATTATATGAGTGTTTTGGGCAATAACACTAAGGCTCTTATGCAAATGCTCTGTCCTACTAGCAACAACAAATGTGCGCTTTATGCAGGAGGTGGTCAAGCCGGTGTGAGTGGCGTAACACAAGGCACAGAGAGTGTAGGAAAAGATGGCTATGATTCCAATAATCCCGGCAGTGGTAGGCTCAACAATAATAGCATTTATAATGGCTTGCAAGGCTTAGATGAATCTCTTGGAGTATTGCAAGCATTAATTGCAAAAGCAAGTCCTAGCGATATTGCCCCCACAATGAGCTTTAAAGAAGTGCAAGATATGTTTCATCTCAGTGAGGCTCAAACTGCACAACTTACGGGGTTTTTGCCTACTATTGACAATCCAAACCCCACCATCACCATTCCGGGAATGACCTATGCAGTCGCCCAACAAATCTCTAATGCTATGGCAACACTATGGTATAACCAATCTTTGCATGGAGCAACAAGTTTTGATGCACCTAGTGCGCCTAAGTTTTCTGCTCAAGTAGAGCAACTATTGAATGCTGATGGTTTGACCAAAGAGCAACAAGTAGCGTTCGCTCAAAAAGCCCAAACCATCTATCAAGATTTAATGCAAGCAATCGTTATAGGCGCATTACCTAATAATATCCAAGATAACAAACTTCAAAGTGGCTTTCAATGGGGTATGACCTATGATAACGCCACCCAACAAATGACAACAAGTAGCAATATGCCAAAAGGCTATGAAAAAGAAGGCCCCTATTTTGTAAACCCTCTAAATTTACAAAAAGGTATTTCTATTGCTAACCTAGCAACAGGCATGGAGCAGTTCAATATCCTAGCGGGTAAATTAAATTCTCATTCTACTTACCAAGACTTGAATAAAGTGATTCAATTAGGCAATCAACTCACACAAGAGACAGCTTATTTTGGAAAATATGTTATTGAGACCCTTGCTCCTTGGCTCAAACCCGGTGCGAATGTTGCAAGCGCAGATGGTCTTACAATTGTGCCTAATGCAACTAAGGTATCTAGCAGTGGAAATACCCCTACACAAGCACAACAAGAAATGCGCAAGATGATGCAACATGGCTTAGCAGATACAGAAGTTTTTATCAAAAAAAGTTTAGCGGCTATGCATGAGCGCATCAATAACACCTATAAAGTAGGGTATCTACCCAATTTTATTGCTAACTCTAGCAAGTCTAATAATATGAATGGCTTTGGCTTTAAAATGGGTTATAAACAATTCTTTGGTAAAAAGCGTATGTTTGGTTTGCGCTATTATGGCTTTTTGGACTATGGCTATGCAAACTTTGGCGCACAAGCTAGTCAAGTGAAAGCTAATTTAGCAACCTATGGAGCTGGCACAGACTTCCTTTATAATGTCTTTACTAGAAAAAGAGGTAAAGAAAGCATGGATATTGGCTTTTTTGCCGGCATTGAAGTCGCTGGACAATCTTGGATGACCAATTTTGAAAAGCAAATTTCAGGAAGAGTGGGTAAAATCAACACTACTTCCTTTCAGTTTCTCTTTGATTTGGGCTTAAGAACTAATTTTTCAAAAATTGCTAAATTTAGAAAATCTCGTTTTTCTCAAGGTTTAGAATTTGGGGTCAAAATCCCTACCATTAAGCACAGGCTCTATCACTCTAAAGGCGGAATTACAGCTAATTACATAAGAGATTTCAGTTTCTATGTAGGCTATACCGTAGGATTTTAAAAGGATTAAGGAAAACATAATGATACAAACTATCAAATCAAAATTACCTAAACTGATTTTAGCAAGCTCTCTTATTGCCTATCAAAGTCTCTTATTAGCTGAAGATAATGGATGGTATATGAGTGTTGGCTATCAAATTGGTGGCACACAACAAAACATTAATAACAAAGCCTTAACTATCAACACCCAAGCAGTAGATAATATTAGAGAGAGCGCTATCAATATGGCTGGCCCAAGCGGTCTTATGACGGTTACTTCCAAAACCTTGCTAAACGCTCTAGGTAATTCAATCTCTAATTCTGCATCTAACCAACTTGCTGGCATTGCTAATATTATCAATCAGCGTTTAGCTCACAATAACGACCCTTTCACCACCCAACAAATGCAAGTTATGGAACAAAAGATTATCGCACTAGGTGGTGGCTCTGATTATCTTAATACCCATACTCTAACCCCAGCTACACAAATTTTTAAAAACACTGAAAAAAGCTTTAGGTCAGGCTTATCTTTGGGTGTGCAAATCTTAGACCAAGTAGATAAGATTAACCCCGCCTCAAATCGCTTGCAAGTTAAGCAAGACCTCCAAAATATTGCTAATAATTTAGGCTATTTTCTACAAGGCGCTCAAATCAATATTTCTAATGCTCTTAGCACTTCTTATGCTAACACCCTTTTAACCAATCTAACAGCCCTTGCTGGAAAAGACACAGCCATTCAAGGCGATTTGCAACAAATTTTCCAACAATATGGACTTAAGGGTATCAGCATTAACTCTAAAGGTGTCATTAGCATTGAGCCTATGGATTCTAACGATGCCAATTATAAAACTTCTGTTTTAGGGGCTATTGCAAATAATATTAATGGCTCTGGGGATAATGGCGTAACCACCAATTCTAGTAATTTTAACAGCACACTTACGATGAATCTCATTGATTCTCAGCAAAAGACTGCCTTAGAAAATATGATTAGTAATAATAGTGCGCTCAACAAGCTTATTGAAAGTAATAGTCAAGCAAATGCGACCCCTACACAAAAGGCTATCGCTCAAAACGCTCAAGCGTTTAAAGATTTGATTCTTGGAGCGCTCAATAATAATGCTATCAACCCCACTACCACAGCTTTAAATAATCTATATAATGCGTTGAAGTATCAAGCGTATGGTAGCACGATTGATAATTATAATAATTTAATGAACCAACTTAGCCAAGCTGGAGCCGATGGCTATAATGGAATTAATATCCCCTCTATCACAAGCAATGGCTCTAGCAACAGCCAAATTGGTAGCTCCTCTAGCGCTACAGGAAAGAAATTTACCGCCATTCAAAGCACTTGCGAAAGTGTAGGCGAAACTAATTCATGCAATCCAAATGCAAGCAATTCTCTAGCCCAACAAAAAGCCAATACCCAAAGCTACACCCCAAATACTTCTAGTGGAACGGTGCAAGTGCCAGACTTTGACATCATGCAACAACTCTATAATGTGTATCAAACCCTTTCAAGCAGTCAAAGCGCTTTACAAAACATTGCTACTAAAGGCACTAGCACACAAAGCCAGACTTTAAAAAATATTTTTGAATCATCAACCAATAATGGCAAAGAGACGCCAAGTGCCATTAATGATTTACTAAGTAATATTTTTAGTAATATTTCTAGCGTGCATACTACCTTAAACAACAATATCACTAGCGAAAGTTCTATTCTAAGCACAGTGCGTAATTTTTTATATGGTAATATCGGTTATACCACTTATGTTACCAACTCCAATGGCACTAAAAACTTTAATTCTTTTAATAATGAGGGATATAACAATGCAGGGGAACATTGTAATGGTAATTCTAGCGACCAAAAAATTTGCGCCCAACAGCTCGCAACTTTCAATCAATTGATTAACACCCTTTCTCAAAGCACGCCAACAAACTTGAGCGATTTAGAAAAAACAAGTGGGGTGAGCCTCCAATATACTGACCCTAAAAAATACTATAGCGAGTTGCAAAGCTCGCTTGGCTTTACTAACAACAATGGCACAATCAGCTTAAGCTCCAATTCTAGCTTGCCCTTGCCAAAAATTGTAGAACTCTTGCAACAGCAAGTAAGCAAAATCAATAGTCAATCTAATGCTACTTTTGGCGGTAGTGCCAAAACTACTTTTAGCGATAACTTTGATTGCACAAGTAATTCTACTTCTTGCACCATTAAAGGTGGTATGGCAAAAGATTTACAACAATATGTGCAAGACCAACGAGACTATGTTCAAGCGATTAAATACCTAACCGAAGCTAGTCAAGGAAAGTTAGTTACCGCTGAGCCAACAAGCGATGATAGCTTTTTAAAGTCTGTTTATAGCTCTGCTAGTGCTTTACAAACTGCCCTTAAAACTAATAATTACGACCAAAACAAGGGTATTACCAATGGCTTGTTAGATTTCTTTAATAACTTGCATATTGGCAGTAATCTCCAAAGTGCAGAAACTGAGCCTAACGCTATTAGCAACACTCTAACAGCCACTAAAACAGAAAATACTTTTATCCCAAGAACAGATGTCAGTGGCACTGAGAGTAATCCGCATACACTATCCTCTTTTTCAGTTACTTGTAATACTACTCAAAATAGCCAATCACAATGTAGTGGCGATCAATTTAATATCACAGTGGGCGATAAGCAATTTGATATTAAAACTGATGGCACGCTTACTACTACCTATAAACTTATAAATGGTAGCGCCAAAACAGGCACTTATGGCAACCAACAAACCATTACTATCCCTTATAATGAAAATCCTAGTCATAACAAGTCGGCGACCTTTAGTCAAACTTCTGGGCATATTGCTTTTGAACTCAATAATGGCGCTAAGGCTGAAGTGGAATTTACCCTAAAGACTAAAGACGGGCAAACCCATACTGAAACCTACATGATTACAGAAAATAATGGCAAGCTAGAAGTAGAAACCAACCCTGCAACTAAAGTTGAAGGCGCAACTACAAGTGGGGACACCACCACGATTGACAAAAGCACTATTACGGTAACTAACGCAACTAAGCCAAATCCTAATAACACCGTAGTAACTACCCAAGCAAATACTCATTCTTCTATAAGTGCTACTCAAGATAACGCCGCACAACAACTAGCTCTAGGACTATCTAGTGAAACGGGTAAAAGCGCCCAAAATGGACTTATCCAATTATTAGGTGCTATCCCAACTAGCGGATTTTCTAATACCAATGAGACCATTAATCTCTTAGGTCAAGTGGTAGCTATTGTGAGCGGATTTAATAATGCTATTGGTGCAGAAAGCTACCAAATGACAGAAATTAATAAGCTTTTAGGTCAAATTGCCACCTCTGTTAAAGACATCTCCCAAAACACCAATCCGGATAAAATTGAAGAGCTACTAAGAGATATTGCTAAAAATACCAATACCGTGCAAGTTTTCAACCAAAATCTTAAAGACCTTTTAGGCACAAATGCTAATTTAAACGCCATCAACCAAGTGATTGAAAACTACAAGCAACAATTAGGTGAGATTCAAGCTCTAGCTAACGCTTATGGCTCTAACCCTTTCTTTGAGCAATACACTTCAGGCAAAAGCACTCAACATGGCATGAGCAATGGCTTTGGTGTCAATATAGGCTATAAGCATTTCTTTGGTCAATCAAGAAATTTAGGTTTGCGCTATTATGGGTTCTTTGACTATGGCTATACACAAATGGGTATAGGGCCTCAAACTTCAAGGGCTAATATCTTTGTTTATGGCGCAGGAACAGACTTTTTGTGGAATATCTTTAGGCGCACCTACCATACTAAGGCCGTAAACTTTGGGTTCTTCTTTGGTGTGCAACTTGCTGGAGCTAGTTGGGCAAGCTCTTTACGCAATCAAATTATTGCTAATTGGGGCAATGCTAAAGATATTCAAAATTCCCATTTCCAGTTTTTATTCAACCTAGGGCTTAGAACCAACTTTGCGGAATTTAAGCGCTTTGCCGGCAGACATGGCAATAAAGCAAGGCTTATCCAACAAGGGCTTGAATTTGGCGTGAAAATCCCTACTATCAACCAGCAATACTTCCAAAGTGCAGGAGCAGATGTCAGCTATAGAAGACTCTATACTTTCTATATTAACTACATTGCCGGTTTTTAAACTCCTTTGCTATAGCCCCTATTGTTTGGGGGGTATAGCCTTTTATAAGCTCTTACTCTCTTAACTGGCTTAATCTTAATCACAGCACTTTAATGCTACGAGCATGTTTCTTAACTTGCTTAAGAGCCTTTTTTAACCCCTTTTTTAAAGCCCTTTCATAACTTTCATAACTTTCATAACTTTCATAACTTTTTTATTTTCTCTTATAGCAATAGGCGTGATTTTGCTCCCCCAATTGATTAGCCTATTATTTTCATAACCCTTTATATTCTCTTAGCACCAAAAGCCTTGTTTAACACGCTTTGATACAAGCCACACTCTTATAAAGCATTTCTAACTTACTAAAAGCTTTTTGGGGAGTTAAATAATCTTAAAAATATCGTTACGCTTAATAGCCAAAGATTCTCATACAAGCAAATAAAAGCTAAAAACAAAGTAAAGATAAAACAAGAAAGCTAAATTAAATAATAAAAGAAGTTAAATAAAGGAATAAAAAAGGGGGGGGCTTTAACCCCCAAATAAGCTCCTAAAGTTCGTTATATCTCTAGGATAAATCAGCTTAATCTCCCCCCAAAAAATAAGCTCTAAAAGCCTGTTACATAGTTAATATAGAAAGTATAGAGTCTTCTGTATTTCACATCAGCGCCCGCACCATTAAGATACGCTTGATTGATAGTAGGAATTTTGATACCAAATTCAATCCCTTGTTGGTGTAAAAGCGCCCTATTTCTCATCTTACCGGTATATTTTTTAAACTCTGAAAAATTAGTTCTAACCCCTAGATTGAATAAAAATTGGAAATGTGTGGGGTCAATATCCTTGCTATTTCCCCAATTATCTACAATTTCTTTATGCAAAGAGCTTGCCCAAGTTGCTCCAGCGACTTGCACCCCAGCAAAAAATCCAAAATTGATTGCCTTAGTATAATAAGTTCTTCTAAAAACATCCCATAAGAAATCAGTCCCTGCACCATAAACAAAGATATTAGCGCTTGAGGCCTCACTGCCTATCCCCATTGAAGTATAGCCATAGTCAAAGAATCCATAATAACGAAAGCCAAAAATACGCTGATTACCAAAGAATTGCTTATAACCAACATTAATACCAAAACCATTGCTTACGCCATGTTGATGACTCTTACCGGGTGCGTATTGGTTTAAGAAAGGCTCTCTTCCATAATTGTTAGCAAGGGCTTGAATATTATTGATTTCATCTTGATAACTAGCAATTCTTTTTTGCAACGCTTGCACACCATTATCAATCCCATGCCCTAAAAGCTCATCTAGCTTTTGGTTAAACACTTGCACACTTTCAGTGTTATTAGAGATTTTTTGCAACAAAGTGCCAAGATTATCAAGATTGGTTGCTTTGCCTAAATCTTGCATGCCATTATTGATAATGTTAAAAAACTCTTGCATAACCACTTCTTGTTCTGGTGTGTATTGATTTCTTCCGGATAAATCAGAGACTAATTGCCCAAATAACGAAATAATCTCATTGGTATTAGTAGCTCCTGTAGTAGGAATAGCGTTAAGAAGTTGTGCAAGATATTGTTTGCCCTCAGCAAAAGAACATTTATCTTTAAAGACCTCATTAGGATTGTCAAATCCACATACAATTTGCTTTGCAGGGCTAGTTGCAATCCCAAAAGAATCATAATTATGGCTCATCTCAATCCCTAATGCTAAAACACCCTCATCGCTTGCTTTTTTTGCAATAGGGTTAGAATTAGTAATAGTTGCAACATTCCCTCCATTAACAGCAATCGTTGTTTGAGAGCTTGGAGGCGTTACAACTATTTTGCCATTTTCATTAGCTACATTATAAGTGAGGGTTGTGCCATCAACATTGATATGAATACTAGCAGAAGTGCCATTAGGGATTTTTAAAGCAGAAAAGCCATTAGAAGTATTATTATTAGGAGCTTGGATAATCGTATTTCCTAATGAAAAATTATGATAATTACCAAAAGTTCCTAACTCAACCTTTTTATTACTATCTGCAGTGTAGCTAATTTGCAAATTACCATTATAGGCAATATTCAAAGTTTGATTACCAATAGCAATAAGCGCATGGCAAATACCATTACCACCTACACATTCTTGCTTACTCTCAAGTGTTTTAGCAATAGAACTATCACTACTAAAAGTAGGGTGTGTTTCTTGGCTCTCTTTATATGTGTAGCTACCACTGCTAATGGTGCTATTTTTAAAATCTTGCTCTTTATTGAGTGTGCCTAAATTAAGATTATTAAAAACATCTAAAAGCCCTTTAACAACCCCTTGATTATTTAAATAATCAGCCCCTCCTTTAGTATTAAGCGCAGTTTTTAAGTTTGTAACTTCTTTATTAATAGCCTCTGTAAAAGCGCTATTAGACTCTGGCTTTGTGGCTATCATTGTTGTTTTTTTGCTTGTTGGGGCTAAAGTATTTTTGATGTTATTTAATGCCTCATTATACGCCATTTCTTCTTTTTGTAATTCTTGGAGCTTGCTTGCTACGCTACCACTTTTAATTGTGCATGTGCCATTGTTGCAAGTATAGCTATCTTTCAAATCTAGCGTTTGCCCATTATTATTTGCATTAGAAAAAATAGTGTTATAGAGTGTGTCAATCTTGCGAGCTTGACTTTGTAATTGCGAAAAAATATTTTGTAAAATTCCATTTTGAGTAAGCGTAATCGTGCCATTGTTGTTGCTATAACCAAGAGCATTTTGCAAACCTTTGTAATAGGCTGTAGGGTCGTTATATTGCGTGTTATTATGCATGTCTGTAATACTTGTAGGTATAGCGTCTTGATTAAGCGTATTGATTAGCTTATAGAAAACAGCCATTTGCTTAGAGCAAGCCATTGCACCATTAGCCGTATTGCAATCATACGAATTATAGAGACCTGATTGTGGCGCTCCTATATTAACATTACCTTGAGAGCCAAAAAGCATTTGAGCAATTTCTTGCGTATTTACTTTTGAAATGGCTTGACTCATAGAGCTTATAGAATTAGATAGCCCGCTTAATACTCCATTAAGAACACTATCAAGAGTAATAGTCGTTGGATTATTGGTATTTTGTGGGTTGTTTAAAGTTGCGGTTGTTATAGATGAACTAGTATTGCAAATATTAGTGTCATTAAACAAGCAAGCGAGAGTTTTTCCTTGAGAAGAGGTTGCTTGGATAGAGTCTTTGCTACTATTTAAAGTGTTATAAACTTTTAAAACTTGCTCTATAATGTTAAAAGTAGGCACATATTGTTCGTTATTTTTTAAGGCCACTCTTTGTGTGTTTTCCATTCTTTGTGCTGGGCTAAGCTCATTAGGATTTGTGCTTGATTTTATTGTAGCTGTTGAGGCTGTAGGAGCAGTTGCAGGTGTGGAAGTTGCTTGAATAATATTAGCACCACTACCAATTTGACCTAACATGTCATTTTCATTAGTAAAAATACTAGGCTTAACTACATTGCCAAGCATATTAGAGATAATCTGTTCTGAATTTTTTGAAACCACACTCCCCAAAGCTCTAAATCTCAAAGCATTATAGAGATTATTTAAGGCTAGGGTAGTTTCATTGATAGCATTACTATTGAGTGTGCCTTCAACGAGATTTAAAAACTTTTGGGCTAACCCTTGGGTTTTAGCGTTTTTAGCAAGAGTTTGAAGAGGGCTTATAAGGCTATTAAGGGCTTGTTGCTCGCCACTATCAATAATATTCATCGTTAGTGTGTTATTGTAGGTGGAGTTATTACTATTATCTATTGTTGCAGAATTGCCCTTAATAGCGCTTAAAAGCGAATTAGAGTTATCATTTGCAACATAGTCAATTACCCCATTTTTATCCTTAGTAATAGAGCTTAGACCATAAGTTGTTAAGAGATTCTTAAAGGCGGTTTGAAGGGCTGAATCATTGCTCTGATTAACTTGCTCTTGTAATTGTGTGAGCAAAGTATTCGCATAAGTGGTTTGAATGGCATTAGTAATATCTATATTAGCGGTATTTAAAAGCTTGTTAAGGCTTGTTATGGTGTTTTGAAGCTCAGCTTTTACTTGAGTGTTATTGCTAGAGGGGTTAATTTTATTAACATTATTTAAAGCATCAATGCTTGTTTTAAGCGCATTTTGAAAGGCTTTGTTAGTGGAGTTAAAAATATCAACCGCTGGCTTAACACTATGAGCTTTTAGAAAATTTGCGCTCCCGCTTAAACCCATAATCTCTTGTTCTAAAGCTTGCATTTGTTGGACGCTAAAAGATTGGTTATTATCTTGCAATCGTGTGTTAAGAATCTTAGCTATCCCTTGCAACTGGTTGTTATAACTATTAGAGAGTGAATGATTTAATGCCCCCAATAATGCCCTTGAAGTTAAAGTCATCAACCCATTAGAGCCAGCCATAGCAATCGCATTTTCTCGCACTTGGTTAATTGTATTAATATTTTGAGTGAGGGCTTTATTATCAATCTCTTGCTGTGTGCCTCCGATTTGATAGCCCACACTCATATACCAGCCATTATCCTCTGCTATAAGATGTTGATAAGTTAATAGAGAGCCTATTAAAAAAACTCTGGATAAAATAGATGTTATTTTCATAAGTATTTCCTTTTAAAATCCTATGTTATAGGCAACATAAAAACTAAAATCTCTTCTGTATTGCGCTACAATCCCAGCGGTTTGATACAATTTGTGCATAATGGTTGGAATCTTTACCCCAAATTCTATGCCCTGAGCAAAACGAGCCTTTTTGAGATGTGTGTTTTTAGAAAAATCTGTCCTAATCCCTAAATCAAAGAGAAACTGAAAAGAAGTGCTATTGATTTTGCCAATTTTTCCTGAAATTTGCTTTTCAAAATTAGTTGCCCAAGATTGTCCGGCAATTTCAATTCCAGCAAAAAAGCCTACATCCATAGTCTCTGTGCCTCTTTTCCTCTCAAAGACATTGTATAAAAAGTCTGTTCCTGCACCATAAGTGGTTAAATTAGCCTTAACTTGACTTATGCTATCGCCAAAATTCACATAGCCATAATCCAAAAAGCCATAATAGCGCAACCCAAACATACGCTTTTTGCCAAAGAATTGTTTATAGCCTATTTTAAAACCAAAGCCATTCATGTTGTTTGAGCGATTGCTATGCCTTAAGAAATTAGGTAAATAGCCCATTTTATAAGTCTTTAAAATGTTGTTGTGCATAGCGTTTAAGCGCTGTTGGATAAATTCTTGATTTTCTTGCATTTCTTGTGCTGTGAAAGAAGGTTGCTTAGTGCGAGCGTTATAAATTCTTTGAGCTACGCTAGGATTTAGCGTGTTAGAGCTTGGATTTATAGCTAGGCTAGGAGCAATATATTCTTTAACAAACTTACCATATTCAGCAGTCTCTTCAAAAAGATTCTTCCCCATATTTACTAACGCATTCAAATCGTTATAACTAGAATGCTCATTAAGCTTACCTGCTAAGACATCAAAATTTTGCAATCCTTGAGCGATATTAGCAATGGTTAAACCTTTTTCAAGATTAAGCTTGTTCGCACACACATTAGAGCCACAAATATAATTGGGGTTATTTTGAGAAATTTTATAAATAGAGTTGATATTACCATATCTAATGGGGGCGAAGTAAGGTCTTGCATTATAATCATAGAAAAACCCATTTTGCGTATTAGGTAAGGCTCCTGTAATGAGTGCTTGGACTAAATCTTGATAAATCACTTGAGCGTTTTTGGCAAAAATTTGGATTTGAGCCTCATTAAGCCCATTGTTTTTTAACACATGCTCTACCTCTGCACTAAGATTAACATTAGGATTGAGGATTTGATTATAGATTTTTAAAACTTGTTGCTGTTTTTCATTTAACCCACTTGGACTAATTTGATATGTCATATGATTAGAAAACGCTTGATTGATATTTGCAACTTGCGTATTTAAAGCCGTTTTTTCTTGATGATTCAGTCCTTCTAAGTTTTCTAAATAGCTCAAAACAGAGTTTCTAGCTGATTCAAATTGTGCTTGCTCTACTTGGCTTAAAATCTTTTGGGCTTGCTCTTGTGAAAGAGTGCCTTTAGCTACTTGACTATCTAGCACCCAAGAAACTTGGTCAGCAATGCTATCGGTGCAATTAGCATTAGTGCCAGAGACAGCACAAGAAACATTTCTTGTATGACTGGAGCCATTTTCATCATTCCAAGGGTTAAAAAAACTAGTGAAATCATTATTTTTTGCGTTTTTAGTATTGCTAGTGCCAAAATAATTTGCAATAGCTAAGGCTTGATTTGAAGTTAAATGAAGTCCTTGAGGGATTATCCCTGAGTCTTTAGGTGGCTCTCCATCAGGCAATGTTGTTTTTGAAAGATTGCAATCATTATTACTAAAACTACTGCATGCAACAACTCTCATGCGATTAAGCTGATTATTAAAACCGCCATTAAAAGAAGAGCCATTATAAGTTTGATTAGCATCTTTAGGTGTCATATTTTGGAGTTGTGTAGAGGGCGAATTATCCTTATAATCATAAGCCTCTTTAACAATAACTTGTGCTACTTGTTTAATTTGAGCTTGAGTGAGTGGCTCTATTTTTGTATTGCTTCCAAAATAAGACCCCTTTAAAATATCGCTATTCATTTTTTCTAACATAGCCTCTGCCACACTAAGCCCAAAATTTTGACCCAAAGCATTAGAAAGCGTGGCATTTTGAGCAGGAGTTAAATCGCTATTATTTAAGATATTAGATAGCTTATTAGAAAAAGTTGGCATAAGCCTTAGATGATTCCAAATAGTGGCAGAAAGATTTTGAATTTCACTAGGAGTAAGCCCTTTAATTTGCTCTTGGGAGCTTAAGTTATTAAGAAATGTCGCTAAAGCGCTATGATTATCAAACACTTCTGTTTGTGAGGCGTTAAAATCGGGGTGCTCTTTTTTGGATTGATTACCCATTAAAACCCCTAGAGCTTGCGTGATTTCTCGAGCGACTGCATACGAAACTTCAGGGATAGTAAAAGTGGCACTCTCTTTAGTGCCTAAAAGATTTTCTGCTAAAGAAGGAGCAATACTGATTTCTGTTTTGTTTTTAGTGGCACTATCAATCAAATAAACCTTATCTCTATTAGCGTCCTTTAAAATCTCTATCGTTGGGGCAAGGTCGCTAGAATTGGCGTTATTGATGAGACTATTTAATAACGCCAAGTTTGCTTGCAAACTCTGTAAGTTACTATAGGGAGCGTTATCGTTATTTCTTGGATTTTGAGAAAGACCCCAATGCTTATCTTCGCCTGCAAACAAATTGCATTTATCAGGGTTAGGGCAAAGTAGTTGCATAAGCTCTTCAGTTCTTTTGCCAAGCGCTTGAATATCATAAGTCAAAGGCACTACAGAAGAGTTTAAAAGAATGGCCTCTTTTTCAATATCATACCTAGAGCTATTAGCTTGCACAAGCCCCTTATTGTCTAACTCTTGTGTAGCAAGACCGGTTTCATAGCTGATTTGAGTAAAAAAGCCATTTTCTTCAGCAACCAAAACACCTGTGTATAAAACAAGACTTAGTGCAGAACTAATAGAACATTTAAAAAAAGTTCGCATAAGAGCTTAACTCCTTAAAAAAATAATTTTTGTTATCCAAAATGTTTCTAAATTGCTTTATAATGCTTTAATGTGTGTTTGAATATCTTAAAAACATTATAATTGAGGTAGATGAAAGTATTTAAGCAGTAAAAAACTATCTTCTATATATATATATATATATTCAACATGCCCTATCCTTACATTTTCCTTAGCACAGATTACAAAGTGCGTAGAATATCACATCAAACCTTAATAAAATATTTAATTAACCATTCTATATATACAAAATTATGCTTGTTTTGTTACTTAAGGCTTAATATAACAATCTGTGCGACAAAAATCAGTATAATCTCTAAAACAACAAAAACTATTTAAGGAAAAAAATGCAAAAAGAAACTTTACTTTTTATTGGATATGGGAATATGATGCAATCTATCTTAGAGGGGGCGCATGAAAAATTAAGCCAACAATTCAACCTGCAAATCACAGGGCGTAATCCCCAAAAAATCGCCCCTTTTTTAAAAGAAAAGAATATTGATGCCACGATTATTTCTATACCACCCACTAAAATCATTGATATTAAAAATAAATTTGTTTTCTTGCTCTATAAGCCCTATAATTTGCATGATTTTAATTACGAGGGTGAGGCTAAAAGCATTATTAGTGCGCTTGCAGGCGTGAGCTTTAAGAGTTTATGCAACACTTTTTATGCTAAATACTACTTAAAATGCATGCCAAATATTGCGAGCAAGTTCGCCCTCTCTTCTAGCGCAATCTGTGAGTATATCCCCTCTCAAACAAAAGAGATTGAAACCATTAGTCAAAACACGCTAGAAATTATCCAAAGCTTTGGTTTAGCCATAAATGTATCTAATGAAGAGCAGGTGAATGCAAGTGTGGCTACCAATGGTAGCTCACTAGCGTTTCTAAGCCTTGTAGCAAGCGCATTAAAAGATGCAGGCATTAGAGAGGGTTTGAACGCTAAAGATTCTTTAGCATTAGTTAGCATGACTTTTAAGGGCTTTGCCAAGCTTTTAGAGAATGAACGCCCAGAAATGATTACTGAGCAAATCTGCACCCCCAAAGGCACAACTATTGAGGGCTTAAGCGTTTTGGAAAAAATGGGGGTTAGAGGGGCATTCATAGAGGCTTGTCATGCAAGTGTAGAAAAAATGCGCCCAAAATCTTAAATAAGTCTTTTAATACCCTTGCATTCAAGCGATATTCTAGGGTTTGCCCTAGTTTTTGCGCACTCTCTCTTACTCAATTCATATTGGTTAGCTCACTTTCTATAAGAATATTTTAAACACCTTATCCATTTACAAAACTAATAGCCCCATTTACTCATAAGATAAAATCAAAATATTTTTTGATGATAAAAATCATTAAATTTCTTATAAAGATTGCAAAAAGATAAAGAGTCTTAAAAACAACGCTTTAAAGTAATAGCTTTATAAGCGCTTAGCGGGTGTTTAGGGGATTTTAAGGGGGATAAGGACGCTTAATATTAAATGCTCCTAAGTCCCCCCCTAAAGAATAAAGGCATTTAAAATTTTAAAAAACAAATAAAATAAGACGCAAGCTTTTAAAACCCTCTCTTAAAAAAATAAAGAATTTTTAATGAAACAAAATCTAGCTTTCTTTAAAAATACACTAAGAAAACATGTTAAAAAAGGGCTATTTCAATGGTGTTCTTAAAGTCTCTAGTCCTCTTTAAGCGTGCGCTCAATCAAGCTCAAAGGCAAGTTAAAGGCTTTGATAATTTCACTTTCTTTTTGGCGTTGCTCTCCATTGTCCTTTTCATGGTCATAGCCTAATAAATGCAAAATCCCATGAATAAATAAAAGCGCTACTTCATCATCTAAAGTATGCCCTAGCATTTGAGCGTTTTCTTTAGCTAAATCCATATTGATAACCACACTACCTAAAGGCGCATGCATAATTTGTTCTAAAGGGAAACTCAAAACATCAGTCGCATAATCACAATTTCGTAAATCTCTATTAATCATACGCATATTTTCTGCACTCACTAGCACAAGCTCAATCATTTGAGTGGGGGCTAAAAACTGCGCAATCTCTTCTAACAAAGAAACATTGCATTCAAAAGAAGTTTGATTATCTATTTCTAACATTAAATTAAGTTCAATTAAGGAAGTTATAGAAAGTCCCCCAAGCTTATAAAAGCTTAGGGTTTAAAAATTAAGCAAAAGAACCTTTAATTTCATCTACCCATTTTTCAATACGGCTATCAGTCAAATCATCTTGATTGTCTTCATCAATTACTAAACCAATGAATTTACCACCCTCAACAGCTTTAGAAGCCTCAAAGTTATAACCATCAGTAGAAGTATGACCTACAACCTTACCAGCTTTAGCTTTTTCATAGATATGAAAAATACCTTCAGCAAAAGTCTCACTATAAGTATCTTGGTCGCCCAAACCTACAAGTCCAATGGTTTTGTTAGCAAAATCACTTGACTCTAATGTTCCTAAGAAATCTTCCCAATCAGTTTGTAAATCACCAGCTCCTGCTGTTGGAGCAACTAAAATCACATTATTGAAACCATCAAATTGCTCTTTGCTTGCTTTAGCAACATCAATTACTTCAGCATCGCCAAGTTTGCTTGCAATTTTCTCACTAACTGTTTCAGCATTACCGCTGTCTGTTCCAAAAAAGATACCAATTTTTGCCATGGTATGCCATCCTTTGTTTTTAATTCAAGATACTGCATTCGCTTAATTTTAGCGAATACTAAGGGCGTAGTTTAGCACATAGAAGTAAATTCTTGCTTAAAAACCAATTTTGCGTGAATAGCGTTTCAACAAAACCCATAGCAAAATAAGCACCAAAGCCACCCCCATAATAAAGTATGAAGAATGCGCCGAAAACTCATCATAAAGCCCCTTAACCCAATCGCTCGCCACATATGATATACCCCCTACTAATAATGCCCACACTAAACTAGATAAAACATTAAGCCATAAAAATTTCTTTAAAGGATATTTACTAAAACCAATTGCCAAAGGCACTATCGTTTTAATTCCATATAGATATTTATTAACAAAAATCATTAAAAATCCATATCGTTTAACCCATAAAGAGGCTAAAGCGAGTTTGCGTTGGTGTTTTTGAAAGTATTTTAAAAATTCTTTTTTTTGATAGCGTGCAAACACTACAAATGCCCCACTACCCACAACATTACCTAGAAAGGCTACAAAAATAGTCATTTTTATATCCAAAGTCTGTGTCGTTGCGCTCAAAATAGAGGCAATCACAATGCCCACATACCCACTACCCAACGAATACAAAAATAAAATCAAATAACCCCAATGGCTAAAGCCTTCTTGAAAAGATTGCAACGCCTCTTGCATATCAAATTCCTTAAATCTAAGTTTCGTTTTTATTATCATGTTATCTAAAAATAAAACCCTATTTGCTTTTTTTAGAGCCAACTTGAGTATAATATTTTGCTATTAAAGGCTAGCGCTATTATCTTAAATAGAGATTGTAAGGTATGAACACAGAAATCTTAACCATAATGTTAGTTGTCTCTGTGCTTATGGGGCTAGTAGGGTTAATAGCGTTTTTATGGGGTGTGAAAAGCGGGCAGTTTGATGATGAAAAACACATGCTTGAGGGTGTTTTGTATGATAGCCCTAATGATTTAAACGAGGCGATTTTACAACAAGAGCACCAAAAAAACTCGCCAAGCAAAAAGCCCTAAATTTTAGTCATTATATAAGGATATTTGAATATGGAAAAAGAAATTTTAGATGTATTGATTGTAGGCGCAGGTCCGGGCGGTATTGCAAGCGCTGTAGAGTGCGAGGTAGCTGGAATTAAAAAAGTGCTTTTATGTGAAAAAACAGAAAGCCATTCAGGCATGATGCAAAAATTCTATAAAGCGGGCAAAAGAGTGGATAAAGACTATAAAAAACAAGTCGTAGAACTTAGAGGGCATATCCCTTTTAAAGACAGCTTTAAAGAAGAAACTTTGGATAATTTTACCCAACTACTAAAAGAGCACCACATAGAGCCTAGCTATAAGACTGATATTGAGAGTGTGAAAAAAGAGGGCGATTTATTTAAAGTAACCACTTCATCTAATGAAGTGCATTATGCAAAATTTGTTGTCATTGCTATTGGTAAAATGGGTCAGCCAAACCGCCCTACTAGCTATAAAATCCCGGTTAATCTCTCTAAGCAAGTGGTCTTTACCATTAATGATTGCAAAGAGGGCGAAAAAACTCTTGTTATAGGTGGGGGTAACTCAGCGGTGGAATACGCCATTTCTTTATGCAAGATTGCACCCACAACCCTTAATTACCGCCGAAGCGAGTTTGCTAGAATCAATGAAGATAACGCTAAAAATTTAAAAGAAGTCCTTGATAATAACACGCTTAAGAGCAAGCTTGGCGTGGATATTGAGAGCTTAGAAGAATATGGCACGCAAATTAAAGTGAATTTCACGGATAACACCAGCGAAAATTTTGAGCGTCTCCTTTATGCTATTGGGGGTTCTACACCATTAGAATTTTTTAAGCGCTGTGATTTAGAGCTAGATTCTAGCACGAATATCCCTATGGTTAAAGACAATTTAGAAAGCACTAATATTTCTAATCTATTCATCGTGGGCGATATTTTGTTTAAAAATGGTGCGAGCGTTGCAACCGCATTAAACCATGGCTATGATGTAGCGACTGAGATTTCTAAAAGACTCTCTCATTAAATTTAAGGGGGTTTAAAACCCCCTTAATCTCTTCCTTTTTACCTAGCCTACAACCTTTTAAAAGCTAAAAATATATTCAAAATAGAGTGCAAGAAAGCGTCTCATAGTAGATTTAGAGGGCAATGCGTAGCTAGAACCAAAACTCCCTAATCCTTGCATCGCTTGTTGAATTTGTGAGTTAGCTTGAGAGCCTATGTCAAAATAGGTGTTATTAATGGTAGGGATTTTAACCCCCCATTCAAAATGATTATGCTTGCCCCCTATGCGCATGCCTAGATTGACTAAAAATTGAAAAGTGGTGTTATTAACCTTATCTTTGAGTGGTTTCAAATAGCTTGCATAATCACTGCTATTACTAATGCTATAACTCGCACCAGCAAGCCCTATCCCAACCCTAAAACCAAAAAAGATTCTTTGATGATTAGCCACATTCAAAAGCACATCAAGATTAGCTCCATAAGTTTGGATAGCACTAATTTGTGGGGTTCCAATAGCATAATCAATACTACCATTACTACTACTGCTATAGTCGCTATAATTGCAATTAATAGTATCTTGGCTAGTAGTGCAAACGCTACTACTATAATTACAAGTAGTAGTATCTTGGTTAGTGGTGCAACCAGAGACTGCATTATTCATACTATTATTCATGCCATTGATAGTATTATTCAAGTTACTCTCCGCATTATCAATTTCGTTATCGATACTAGAAAGACTGACAAAAGGAACTGAAACATCATAAAATGCGCCACCCCTAAAACCAAGCCATTTATGTTTTTTCAAAATGTATTTATAGCCCATAGCCACACCAAGCCCATTAAACATAGAGGGGGTTTTTGAAGTATGCTTTCCGGTAGAGCTAATACCAAACAAATTATTGCTCACAAAATCAAATTCATAACCTACCCCTAAGTAGAACGCACTCTTATCAGCGTATCTCTTTTTTGTTTTATCAACTTGCTTTTGAGCGTGAGCTTTTTTTAACTTTTCTTTGACTTTTTTGAAAAATTTATTATTCATATCTTCTTGCAACTCATCTCCATAGGCATAACTAGAAAATAACATTAAAGCCAAGCACAAAACACTTTGTTTAAAGATTTTTAAAAGACTAGATAAGTAAGGGGGCGTTAATAACTCATTTCGGGGGGGGGGGTAACAGATTGGCACAATACCATAAGATTCCTTTTAACATTATTTTAAAAAAGCTTTTATTATAATCTCAAAAAGCTTTAATATCTATAAAATAATTTTAAATGCAATTCATAGATAACCATTGACTATCAATTTTTAAAACTAAAAAGAACTTATAAAAAGGTGTTTTTAATGCTTAAGCAAGTTTTTTAAAGCCATAACCAACTTGATTAAAGATTTTTTAATATTATAGTTATGACTTTTATAAGCATTAACCCCACCAATGATAGATAGACCAACTTAACAAAAAGACTTTTTATAATATTTTTATATATAATTTTTAAAATATGATTTTATTTAGCACTTTTTTTAATCACTAAAGGCTATTTTTAGCAATTTATGAGATTTCTAAGCCTTTTTGAAAGATAAGAGCGCCCTACCCATAACCATTATTTGTTTCTTTTTGCTCGCTATTCTTTAATGAAACTTTGAGCCTTGTTTTTAGCGTGCAAACGCTCTATTTTTAAGCTGATTATGCCAATCTAGCCAACAACCCTTTGATATAAATTCAAACTTAATTTAAATGCTCCAAATAATAGCTTAAATAAGAAAGCGCATTTTAAAGCTAATGGGGTTTTTAAGTAAACCTAAGCACTCCAAATGATAGATTGATATTAAACCTAAAAATACGAATAGCTAATTTTATAATGTATGCTATCAATAAGACATCTCATTAAAAATCAATGTTTCAAATCATACCACATCGTTTTAAGGATTAAAGCTATAACCCTAAAATTTGATTGTCTCTATACGCATGCATTTTAAATTATCAAAGTATTTTGCATAACTTGCAATAAAAGATTCTAACCCCCCATAATGAATGCAAAAACCATGCGCTTTTATACCCTTATAAAAAGATTGCTAAAGCAACAATTAAAGCCCTTAGTCCAAGCAGTCTTAAAACACTAAACAGCATTAAAAACACATGCATTTTTTGATTTTTTAGACAATGCGACTTACTAAGGTTTGAAAGATTTTAAAAATAAAATAGATTTTTGATTGGCATTGAATAAGAGACAAAGAGTATTCTCTCATTAACCCCTATTCATGCCCTTAAAAGCACTCAATTTTAAGCACACCCTTTATTATTCCTTGCTCTCTTTAGCGCTCACACTCTTGCTATTTTCTTGCGTGTGGGTGTCTTTTGACTCGCTTGTTGGCTCATTCTTAGCTTGCTCGCTCTTGGCTTGCTTTTCAGCCATTTCAGCGTTTTCACAATCTCTTCTAAAAGACTTTGTAATATAATTAATTCTCAAGGTAGAATTAAACGCTTGTTGACACTTTTTGAGCTTTTTAGCTCGTGCTTGTGGCTCTTCTATATAATGCTCCACTGAGCGTGTAAAGCTAAACCAAAACCCCATAGGTGCGGTGCGCTGGTCTGGTGTCCCCATGCAATGGTCGCTACAATAATCGCTTTGTGCCATTAGATTTCCTAACATCACCAACGCCAAAAGAGTAATCTTTTTCATCAAAATTCCTTTTTTAAGATTAGTTATTATAGCCTTAAAAATGCCTCATCTCATCAAGAATTAATAAGCCCTATTACATTATCTCTTCTAAAGGCTTATTCCCCATTAAAATACACTAATGCTGAACCCCAAGTCAAGCCCCCCCCAAAGGCATCTAAAAGCATTAAATCGCCCTTTTTCAAACGCCCCTCTTCATACGCCTCACACATAGCCATCGGAATACTTGCGGCTGAAGTATTGCCGTATTTATGCACGGTTAAAACTACTTGCTCATCTTTAAAATCCAAATGCTCTCTTACAGCCTGAATAATTCTTAAGTTTGCTTGGTGGGGAATAAACAAACGCACATCTTCAGGTTTTAAGGCATTTTTTTCCAAAATTATTTCCACATCTTTTAAAAGTGTTTTAACCGCTAGTTTAAACACTTCATTCCCTTTCATGCGTAAAAAGGGCTTTGAGCTATCCTCAATTTGATTAAAAGGAGTTGCTTGTAGCATTCGTGGCGTGCAAAGATAATCCGAAAAATTACCATTGGCTGAAATCTGCACATCTAAAACACTCTCTTTTATCTCAGTCGTTCTACCAATTACGCACGCCCCAGCGCCATCGCCAAACAAAATACAAGTCCCTCTATCCTCAAAATCTAGCACACTGCTAGTCTTTTCTGCTCCAACGATTAGCACATTTTGATACATTCCGCTTTCAACATAGGCCTTAGCCATAGACAACAAATAAATAAATCCCGTGCAAGCGGCTGAAATATCAAAAGCAGGCTTATTCTCAATGCCTAATTTAGCACTGATAATACATGCAGTTGAGGGCATAGCCAAAAAATCTGGGCTTAATGATGCCACAATGACTAAATCAATGTCTTTTGGGGTAAGTTTCGCACGCTCTATAGCCTTTTTAGCGGCAATTACGCCTAAATCGCTACTTTTTTGAGAGTCTTTTGCAAAACGGCGCTCTTTAATTCCCGTGCGCTTTTCTATCCACTCATCGCTAGTATCTAAAAATTTTTGAAACTCTGCATTCCCTACTTTTCTCTCTGGGGCATGCATAGCAATTGACTTAAGAGAGGCATAAATTTTCATCAAATTCCCTTAGCATTAGAGATATTTCAAACATTTTGAGTATTGCTTCCAAGCGAAGAAGGGTTGGATTTTAAGCGCTCAAATGCCTCAGCAATTCTTGCGCAAACATTCCCCTCTAATGCCCTAATAGCTTGATAAATAGCGCATTCAATCGCCCTAGCATTGCTCTTGCCATGACTAATAATCACGCTTTTATTCACTCCTAATAGTGGTGCACCGCCATATTCAGCATAATCGGTTTTTTGCTTGAGAGTAACAAAGGCATTTTTCAACAAACCTGCCCCCATTTTAGCCTTAAAAGAACCCTTGATTTCTTCTTTAAAAATCGCACCTATAGCACTAGCAACCCCTTCAGTCGTTTTTAATACTACATTGCCCATAAAGCCATCACACACAACGACATCTACAAGCCCTTTAAAAATATCACTCCCCTCTACATTACCATAGAAAAAGTCATAAGGCTTAAGGATTTTGTGCGTTTCTTTGACAAGCATGTTGCCCTTAATATCCTCTTCACCATTGCTCAAAAGCCCTACTTTAGGATTATCATATTTCAACACACTCTTGGCATATTCATATCCCATTAGTGCAAAATCCACTAAATATTCAGGTTTGCAATCCGTATTAGCTCCTGCATCTAGTAATATGCTAGGACGCTTGCCAACACTAGGCATTAAGGTGCAAATGGCGGGTCTCTCAACCCCCTTGATACGCCCTAAGCGTAAGGTTGCTAAACCCATAGTAGCCCCACTATGACCCGCTGAAATCAAAGCGTCAGCGCCATTTTTTAAAATATCCATAGCAAGATAAATAGAGGACTCCTTGCGTTTAATCGCCTCAGTAGCTGCCTCTTCCATTCTAATATAATCTTCTGTATGGATAATATCCACTCTACTAGCTAATTCTTTAGAGATGAAAGGCTCTGCTTTATTTTTATCTCCAACTAAGACTACTTCAAAGTTCTTATTATCTAAGGCTCTTGAAACTCCCTCAATAACAGGCAAAACCCCATGGTCAGCCCCCATTAAGTCTATTACGATTTTCATTGTGTATCCTTAAAAGGCTTGTTAGAACCTCTCAAAATTTTCCTCACCAAAAATCCATCAAAAAGGAATCTATTGGTATTCTTTAGTGAATTTATTAATGTGATGAGGAAGTTTCCAAGTGCCATCTTTTGCTTTAATAGGCTTAGCTAACTTAACAGTGTAATGGGTGCGTCTTTTTGCCGCTCTTGTTTTACTCACTCTTCTATCAGGTACTGCCATAAAATCTCCTTAAAATATTCAATCTAAATAGTGGTAGTCTAATTTAATGGACTCCACTTCAGAGCGTAAAATCTCGCTCAAATCAATAAAACCATTGAAAGATTCAATAACATCTAAGTTATCAAAACCTAAACTTTGGCTTTGCATACCCCACATTCCATCTGAAATATGCAAAACCAAAGGCTCATCAATACTTTTTTTAAACTCTTCCCCACTCATATTGCAAGCAAGCATAAGCTCACCCTTAAGGCGTGCTTTGAGACAAAATAGCTTTGCGTTCACACGCATAACTTCGCCTTCTAAAACTACCCCCTCATACTCCAAAGACACTTGCTTGGGAGCATTTGGAGTGATTTTACGCATTTCAAGTTGCATAAACTTACTTTAATTAACCCTTAAAGTTCTCTAGAGGCAAAAAAGAAAGCGATTTCATTGTGTGCGTTTTCTAAGCTATCGCTCCCATGCACCGCATTAGCGTCAATGCTTGTTGCAAAATCCGCTCTTATAGTGCCTTTTTCAGCCATTTTAGGGTCGGTCGCTCCCATAAGCTCTCTGTTTTTAGCTACGGCATTTTCGCCTTCTAAAACCATAACCACTACCGCACCACTTGTCATAAACTCTACTAAGTCTTTGAAAAAGGGTCTGTCCTTATGCACCGCATAAAAAGCCTTAGCGTCTTGCTCGCTTAAATGCAAGCGTTTCATAGCGATTACTTCTAAATTATTACTCTCAAAACGCTCAACAATCTTGCCAATCACCCTCTTCTTAACTGCGTCAGGCTTAATGATAGATAATGTTCGTTGCAAAGATAACTCCTTGTGTGAATTTTTGATTATACAAAAATTTTTCTAAAATATTACCCTTAAAGCATTTTTTAATGCTTAAAGAATGCTTTAATCTCTTCGGCCTTATCAGTCTTTTCCCAAGTAAACTCATCTAGCTCACGCCCAAAATGCCCATAAGCTGAAGTGAGCGAATAAATAGGTCTTAGTAAATCCAAGCTCTCAATAATGCCTTTTGGTGTGAGCTTGAAAATAGATTTCACGCATTTTTCTAACTCCGCACTTGAATACTTGCTCGTATTATGCGTATTCACATAAATAGATACCGGCTCAACTACGCCAATCGCATAGGCAAGTTGCACGGTTGCTTTATCGCAAATCCCACTAGCCACTAAGTTTTTAGCCACATATCTAGCCGCATAAGCTGCACTTCTATCCACCTTGCTAGGGTCTTTCCCACTAAAGGCTCCCCCACCATGCGCACAACTCCCCCCATAAGTATCCACAATAATTTTC
The DNA here is from genome assembly GCF_000259255.1 of Helicobacter cetorum MIT 00-7128. Taxonomy (NCBI): domain Bacteria; kingdom Pseudomonadati; phylum Campylobacterota; class Epsilonproteobacteria; order Campylobacterales; family Helicobacteraceae; genus Helicobacter; species Helicobacter cetorum. Next base: position 620,663 of record NC_017737.1, on the reverse strand, counting down.
CTACCGGTTAAACCCGCATCACCTTGTGGCCCACCGATAACAAACTTTCCTGTGGGGTTTACAAAAAACTTAATATTATCATGTAAATATTCTTTGGGCAAAACCTTATAAACAATCTCTTCAATCACCGCTTCTTTTAAATGCTTTTGTGAAACTTCTGGAGAATGCTGAGTGGAAATAACAATCGTATCAATGCTTACGGGCTTGTTATTTTCATAACGCACGCTCACTTGAGATTTACCATCAGGTCTTAAGAAAGGTAAGCTATTATCTTTTCTCTTTTGGGCTAAAGCAAAAGTGAGCTGATGGGCTAAATGAATGGGTAAGGGCATAAGTGTGGGAGTCTCTTTACACGCATAGCCAAACATAAGCCCTTGGTCTCCTGCTCCAATCTCGCCATCTTCTCTATCCACGCCTTGATTAATATCAGGGCTTTGCTCGCCAATGCCATTTAGAACCGCCGCACTTCTATAATCAAAGCCATAAAGAGCGTCTGTGTAACCAATCTTTTTAACCACTTCTCTAGCAATCTCTTGCATAGGGGCATAAACAGAAGTTTTTAACTCACCTGTTATAACACAAAATCCATTAGAAACTAGCGTTTCACATGCGACTTTTGCTTGTTTGTCTCGTGCGATGATGTAGTCTAAAACGGCGTCGCTGATTTGGTCAGCCATTTTATCGGGGTGTCCCTCAGTAACTGATTCTGAAGTGAAAAGAAAACTATCTTTCATTCTATTATCCTTGTTTAAATTTTAAATTGCAACTAGAAATAGGCTTATTATAGCCTATTTGGTTTAAGACTTAAAAAACCCCTTAGCTTTTTGCAATAAGCTTGTTTTTTGCTGTTTTCTAAAATTTGTGCGTAAATGGGCTAAGAAGTGATGCCACTCATGGATTTCCATAGCAGGAATGGCTCCAGCAAAATTCGTATGAGGGGGCAAGTCTTTACCTACCGCACTTTTACCCCCAATTTGAGTAAATTCACCCACATGCAAATGCCCCCCAATGCCTACTTGCCCACCAAAGACTACATTACGCCCTGTGGTTGTAGAGCCACTTAAGCCCACTTGAGAAACCACAATGCTGTGTTCGCCTAAGACGCAATTATGCCCGATTTGAACTAAGTTATCAATTTTAACGCCTTCTTTAATTAATGTCTCGCCAAAAACCGCTCTATCAATGGCGGTGTTTGCCCCAATTTCTACATTCTTTTGGATTCTTACAATGCCTACATGCTCAATTTTGATATGCTCTCCAAGGGCTGTATGAGCGTAACCAAAGCCATCGCCCCCAATCACACTGCCGGCATGAATAATGACATTATCTTCTAAAATTGTGTTTTGATACAAAGTTACATGCGGGTATAAAATACAATTTTTACCAATTTTTACGCCATCAGCAATCACTACATTAGGATAAATCAAAGAATTTTCGCCAATTTCTACATTCTCTCCAATAATAACTTGTGGCATGATAGTAACTTTCTCAAAACTCTTAGGCTCGCTCGCTCTTTCTGGGTTTTTAAAAAAAGGGATTTTAAAAGCATGCGAAACTTTAGCAAAGGCTAAATGCGGGTTATCTACAATGAGAGCTTGTATGTGTTTGGGGACTTTAGAAGACTCTTTTTTGCGGATAAACACCGCCCCAGCTTTGGAATCTTTTAAAAGCTTGAGATAGCGTGCTTGGTCAATGTAGCTAATATCATTAGGCGTAGCTTTATCTAAAGGAGCTAGGGCGTTTACTTCAAAATCGTTTGAAAAATCTGTCTCAATAGAATAGGTGCTTAATAATTCACTTAATTTCATCAAAATATCCTTATTATTCTTTATGTAAATCCCATGATAGTGTAGTTTTATTATCTTTTTCTTCTACAGCTCCCATGCCCATAATATTGTATCCGGCATCTACAAAATGCACTTCGCCGCTCACCCCACTAGATAAATTAGAGAGCAAATACATTCCCGCATTGCCAACTTCTTCTAAACTCACATTTTTTCTTAAAGGAGCATTGATTTCATTCCATTTTAAAATCATTCTAAAATCCGCTATCCCACTAGATGCAAGCGTTCTAATAGGTCCAGCGGACAAGGCATTCACTCGTATATTTTCTTTACCTAAATCAACAGCCAAATAACGCACCGCACTTTCTAATGCTGCTTTAGCTAGTCCCATAACATTATAATGTGCCATGTATTTGGTGCTACCTAGATAGCTCAAAGTTAAAATTGATGCCCCATTATTCAATAAAAGTTTTAGGGTATGCGTTAGCTCTATTAAAGAATAGACTGAAATTTCCATAGCCGTGTTAAACGCACTCTTAGAAGTTTCTAATAAGCCCCCTTCTAAAGCGTCTTTTGGAGCAAAGGCTACGCTATGAACGATAAAATCTAACGAACCCAAATCTTGTTTGATATTATCGTGTAATAACTTAAAATGCTCTTCTTTGCTCACATCTAATTCATACACGCACTCACTATTAAATTCTTGTGCGATAGGCCTCACACGCTTTTCTAAACTCTCATTTAAGTAAGTGAAAGCTAGTTCTGCGCCTTGTTCATAACAAGATTTAGCAATCCCATAGGCGATGGACTTATTGTTGGCGACCCCTACAATAAGCCCTTTTTTACCCTTTAAAAAACCCATAATTTTCCTTTATAAAAATGAAATGATTGTTTTAAAATTTTCTAATTCTAAAGACGCACTCCCAATCAACAAGCCATCTACGCTATCAATGCTTAAGATTTCTTGTGCGTTACTTATATTCACACTTCCACCATACAACAAAGGGGTTTTTGGATTTAAATTTTGCTTTAAAAAGTTATGCGTGAGATAAATATCTTCTACACTCGCACTTCTTCCTGTGCCAATCGCCCATATAGGCTCATAAGCCACCATTAAATTTTGATAATTTGTGTCAATTATCTCTAATTGCTTATTTAAAAATTCTTTAACCGCCCCTAAGCCCTTTTCCCTAGTTTGTAAATCTTCGCCAATGCAATAGACAATCTTAAAATTCTTATTTTTAAAAAAATCAAATTTTTCTTTCAAAAAATTAGGGCTTTCATTTAAAAGCGTGCGTCTTTCGCTATGCCCAATTAAAAGCGTGCTGATTTTTAATTCTTCTAAATGCTTTGAAGTAATTTCTCCTGTAAAGGCTCCTAAATCTTTAGGGTAAGCGTTTTGCGCTCCCAAAGTGAAATGCAAAAATGCATTAGGCAACAACCCTAAAAAATCAGGGAATACAAAGACCCTATCAAAATGCTGTGGCTCTAAACTTTTTTCTAAGTCTTGCAAATACTTATGACTCTTAAGAATAGGCATAGCGGATTTAAAATTAGCCATAGCAATCTTCATAAGTTACTTTCCTTTATTATCTTTATAAAAATTAAAACCATTATAGCGCATGCGTTTTAAAAAATGTAAATTTTAAACAATTAAGCCCTTTTCATTCAATTTTTTCTCATTATTAAATTTCGTTTTAAGAAATGTTACCAAGAATGTAGTAACATGAAAACAGCGTGTTTAATTATTTGAACGCCGAAGTTTTATGAAAAATTGAGTTCTATAGGAGAATTACATGCAGCAAGAGGAAGTTATTGAGGGTTACTATAATGTTACCAAAGAGCGTAGAAAAAGTGGTATTTATGCCAAACTAGACTTCTTACAGAGCGCTACGGGTCTTATTTTAGCACTCTTTATGATAGTGCATATGTTCTTGGTTTCTAGTATTTTAATTAGCGATGAGGCCATGTATAAGGTAGCAAAGTTTTTTGAGGGAAGCTTGTTTTTGAAAATGGGCGAGCCAGCGATTGTAAGTGTAGTTGCAAGTGGCATTATTCTTATTTTGGTTGTGCATGCATTTTTGGCGGTGCGTAAGTTTCCTATCAATTATCGTCAATACAAGATTTTTAAAACCCATAAGCATTTGATGAAACATGGCGATACAAGCTTGTGGTTTACCCAAGTAGCTACGGGATTTTTTATGTTTTTCTTAGCAAGCGTGCATTTGTTTGTCATGCTTACTGAGCCTTCTACCATTGGACCGCATGGTTCAAGCTATCGTTTCGTAACGCAACATTTTTGGCTTTTATACATTTTCTTGCTATTTGCTGTAGAACTCCATGGCTCTATTGGTTTGTATCGCTTAGCAATTAAATGGGGTTGGTTTAAGAATGTAAGCATTCAAGGCTTAAGGAGCATTAAATGGGCTATGAGTGTGTTTTTTATTGTTTTGGGGCTTTGCACTTATGGAGCGTATATTAAAAAAGGCTTAGAAAACCAAAATAGTGGCATTCACACCATGCAACAAGCCATAGAGGCTGATGAGAAATTCCATAAAGAGTAGGATAGTAAAATGAAGATACATTATTGCGATGCATTAATTATTGGGGGCGGTTTAGCGGGCTTAAGGGCTAGTATTGCTTGCAAGCAAAGAGGGCTTAATACTATTGTTTTAAGTCTAGTTCCAGTAAGACGCAGTCATAGTGCTGCTGCTCAAGGGGGCATGCAAGCGAGTTTGGCAAATGCTAAAAAAAGCGAGGGCGATAACGAAGACTTGCACTTTTTAGACACGGTTAAAGGGAGCGATTGGGGGTGTGATCAACAAGTAGCCAGAATGTTTGTAACCACCGCCCCAAAAGCTATTAGAGAATTAGCCTCTTGGGGTGTGCCTTGGACTAGGATTAAAAAGGGCGATAGAGGTGCTGTTGTTAATGGCGAGCATGTAACTATTACTGAAAGAGACGATAGGCATGGTTATATTCAAAGTAGAGATTTTGGTGGCACAAAAAAATGGCGCACTTGCTTTACTGCTGATGCCACCGGGCATACCATGTTATATGCGGTAGCTAATGAGGCCTTGCATCATAAGGTGGATATTCAAGATAGAAAAGACATGCTCGCACTTATTCATCAAAATGGTAAATGTTATGGAGCCGTAGTAAGAGACTTGATTACGGGTGAAATTTCAGCCTATGTTTCTAAAGGCACTCTTTTAGCAACCGGTGGTTATGGGCGTGTGTATAAGCACACCACTAATGCGGTGATTTGTGATGGTGCAGGAGCTGCAACTGCCCTAGAAACCGGTGTGGCTATGCTAGGTAATATGGAGGCAGTGCAATTCCACCCTACTGCATTAGTTCCAAGTGGGATTTTAATGACAGAAGGCTGTAGAGGCGATGGAGGTGTTTTAAGGGATAAATTTGGAAGACGCTTTATGCCCGCTTATGAGCCTGAGAAAAAAGAGCTTGCTAGTAGAGATGTTGTCTCAAGGCGTATTTTAGAGCATATTCAAAAAGGCTATGGTGTGCCTAGCCCTTATGGAGACCATGTTTGGTTGGATATTGCTATTTTAGGGCGTCCTCATGTAGAAAAGAATCTAAGAGATGTGCGAGATATTGCGATGACCTTTGCTGGCATTGACCCCGCAGATGATAGTGAACAAACCAAAGAAAACATGCAAGGCATGCCTACTAATGAGCCAGAATACGCACAAGGCTATGCTAAGCAAAAAGGTTGGATTCCCATTAAACCCATGCAACACTACTCTATGGGAGGCGTTAGGACAAACTCTAAGGGTGAAACCCATTTAAAAGGCTTGTTTTGTGCGGGCGAGGCAGCATGCTGGGATTTGCATGGCTTTAATCGCTTAGGAGGTAATTCTGTTAGTGAGGCTGTGGTAGCTGGCATGATTATTGGGGATTATTTTGCTGAGCATTGTGTGGGAGCTGAGATTGATATCAACACTGCTGTTGTAGAAACCTTTATCCAAAAGAGCCAAGATTATATGCAATTCTTATTACACAATGAGGGCAAAGAAGATGTGTATGAGATTAGAGAGCGCATGAAAGAAATTATGGACGAGAAAGTTGGTGTTTTTAGAGAGGGCTCTAAATTAGAAGAGGCTCTTAAAGAATTGCAAGAGCTTTATGCACGCTCTAAAAATATTTGTGTCAAAAATAAGGTTTTACACAATAATCCTGAATTAGAAGATGCCTACCGCACTAAAAAAATGCTTAAACTCGCCCTTTGTATCACTCAAGGGGCGTTATTGCGCACTGAAAGTAGGGGTGCACATACTAGAATTGATTATCCTAAAAGAGATGATGAAAAATGGCTCAGTAGAACTCTAGCAAGTTGGCCAAACCCTGAACAAGACATGCCCACTATTGAATATGAGCCATTAGATATTATGAAAATGGAGATTAGCCCCGACTTTAGAGGTTATGGCAAAAAGGGCAATTTCATTCCCCACCCCAAAAAAGAAGAGCGAGATGCTGAAATTTTAAAAACTATTTTAGAGTTAGAAAAGCTTGGTAAAGACCGCTATGAAGTGCAAGACGCTCTTATGCCTTTTGAATTGCAAGACAAATATAAAGCAAGAAATGTGCGCTTAGAAGATGAAGAAGTTAGGGCTAAAAACCAACATTTGTATTCTTATAATGTGCATGATTTATTAGACAAACACAATGCCAACACACAAGGAGGACACCATGAGTGAGAACGAACGCACCATTACCATTAGAGTATTAAAATTTGACCCCCAAAGTGCGGTAAGTAAGCCCCACTTTAGGGACTATCAGCTCAAAGAGATTCCATCTATGACGCTCTTTATTGCTTTAAATCTCATTAGAGAGCATCAAGACCCGGATTTAAGCTTTGACTTTGTTTGTCGTGCTGGAATTTGTGGCTCTTGTGCGATGATGGTTAATGGCAGACCACGCTTAGCTTGTAAGACCCTTACCTCTAGCTTTGAAAGTGGGGTAATCACGCTTATGCCTATGCCAAGCTTTACGCTCATTAAGGATTTGAGTGTGAATACCGGTGATTGGTTTGGTGATATGACTAAAAGAGTGGAAAGCTGGGCGCATTCTAGAGAAGAAGTGGATATTACCAAGCCTGAAAAGCGCATTGAGCCTGATGAGGCTCAAGAAGTCTTTGAACTAGATAGATGTATTGAGTGTGGTTGCTGTATTGCATCATGTGGGACAAAGCTTATGCGTCCTAATTTCATAGGAGCCGCTGGCATGAATAGAGCTATGCGCTTTTTAATTGATAGTCATGATGAAAGAAGTGATGATAACTTCTATGAATTAGTCGGCGATGATGATGGGGTTTTTGGGTGCATGAGCTTGATTGCTTGCCATGACACTTGTCCTAAAGAATTGCCTTTGCAAAGTAGTATTGCCACTTTGCGTAATCGTATGCTAAAAGTAGGAAAAAACCGCTAACATGTCATTTAGTTTTTGGTTTTTAGTGGGTGGTCTTGAGATTTAGGAGCTTTTTAGTTTTCTTTAGTATTTTTTTTCTAAGTGGGTGTTTTGGGATTGTTGCCACCCATAAAACCCCACACACACCCCTAAATCCCCCTCTTCACTACAACCCCTACAAAACCCCTATTGGCAACTTATACAAGCAATGGCTTTCTATCAACCCCACTTATAGTTTAGCCATGCTCTTAGAAGATGGTTTTGATGCTTTATTGCATAGAGTGGGACTCATTAGAATGAGTCAAAAAAGCATTGATATTCAAACTTATATTTATAGAAACGACCTTTCCTCTCAAGTGATTGCTAAAGAGCTTTTGAATGCGGCCAATCGTGGGGTAAAGGTGCGTATCCTTATAGATGATAATGGCTTGGATTCTGACTTTTCAGATATTATGCTTTTGAATTTTCACAAAAATATTGAAGTCAAAATTTTTAACCCCTACTATATCCGCAACAAGGCCTTACGCTATTTTGAAATGCTTACAGATTATGAACGCATTAAAAAACGCATGCATAATAAACTATTTATTGTAGATAATATTGCCGTAATTATGGGAGGTCGTAATATTGGAGATAATTATTTTGATAATGATTTAGACACCAATTTTTTAGACTTAGATGCCTTATTTTTAGGAGGCGTTGCCTTAAACGCTAAAAAAAGCTTTGAAACCTATTGGGATTTTTATCGCTCTGTGCCTATCTCACTACTAGGTATACACAAAAAGCTAAAAAATAATGCCAAAGAAATTGCCAAATTCCATAAAAGTATCCCTCTAAGCTACGAAGACAAACAAGAATTTGAAAATAAGATAGAAGATTTTATAAAACGCTTTCAAACTTATCAATACAATCTCTATTATGGTGAGGCTAATTTTTTAGCAGATTCTCCTACAAAAGTTGATGCCCCCCTTATGAAAAAAAAGCCAACCACCTCATCACATTCCCCTATCCAACTTGCTTTTGAAAAAGCCCTAGAAAATGCTAGTGATTCAGTATCTATTGCATCATCTTATTTCATACCAAGCAAAAAAATCATACAAACCTTTAAAACTCAAATCGCTAAGGGCATGGATATAGAAATCTTAACCAATTCGCTCTCCTCAACTGATGCCATAGTAGTCTATGGAGCATGGGAAAGGTATCGCAATAAATTAGTCAAAATGGGCGCTGATGTCTATGAAATCCGCAACAATTTCTTAAACCGCCAAATTAAAGGGCGTTTTAGCACTAAACATTCCTTGCATAGCAAGACGATTGTTTTTGATGATAATCTCACCCTTTTAGGAAGTTTTAATATTGACCCTCGCTCTGCAGATATTAATACAGAAAGCGCTGTATTGTTTCACAACCAAGAGTTTGCTAAAAGAGTGCGCTCACTTATTAAGCAAGAAATGATGCAATCATGGCATTTAGTTATGCGCCATCATAAAGTGATTTGGGAGGCTACAGAAGAGGGAAGGCTTATCCATCAAAAAAACTCCCCGGATACTTCCTTATTCTTACGCCTTATTAAAGAATGGTCTAAGGTCTTACCCGAAAGAGAGCTATAAAAAGCTATAAAAACTATTTTTAATCAATAATCAAAAGATTTTAAAACACAAAATCATTAAAAACGATAGATATAATTCACATTCCAAGTTGCATATATAGTCCATAAGCCATACGCAGACTTAACAGATAGGGAATTGGAGTTGGAAATAGAATTAGGACATATAGAGCCTTGACCAAAAGGGCAATTTCCCTTATCCCCATGCAAAGAGCCACTAACTTCTAAGGTATGGTGCTTATTGCCCCCTCTCAAACCTAAAGTGCCAAAGCCTTGAAATTGGGTTACATCCACAGAATCTGTAGCGTTAGAGCCAAAACTCACACTCTCTCCGCCAAACCCCGCACCTAAAAACCAACCAACAAAAGACTTCTTGCTTTGATAAAAATCATTCAAAAAGTCTATAAACAAACTATAGGTATTCATAGATACTTTTTGACTAGTCTCATCTTGATAAACCACTAGAATATTATTACTAGATTGTAGTATGGATTGGTTTTGATAATAATCTCCAGTTTTAAACGAATACATAAAGCCTACTCTCACACCTATAAGTGGATATTTCTTGCCAATATATTGATAGCCTGCATTCAAATCAAAGCCATTTAAAATAGCTTGAGAACTATTAATGTTAGAGACAGAATCTCCCCAATTTTGCTGGAAAAGCCCCGCCCAACCACTAGCCATACCCGAATACCCTACCCCAGCAAAAAATGCTTTTTTATCTGCCATAGCATTTTGCTTGGAGCGGACTTGCTCTATTTTCTTTTTATCTGTATCCATGAAAGCCTTTTTTTGCTCTTTTTGGATTTTTTGATCAGATAACTCTTGAAGTTGAGCACTATTTGTAGCACACGACACGCTAAAAGCTAAGGCACTGAGTTTTAAAACACGAGAAAGATTAAAATGAGGGATTTTTATAAAATCACGATTTGAGGGGGGGGGGGTAACTTGATGACAACAACGCATAACATTCCTTTAATTTAAGATTTTAAAATAATGAAATGAAATTTTAATGCTAAAAAGCTTAAATTTCTATCAACTTATGACAAAATCATAAAAAATAAATCCAACAACAAGGCTTTTGCCTTGTTTATTCTAGATTCCCTTGTTTAGGTAAGACACTATAGGCGAATTTAACATAAATAGCTAGGCTAATTAAAAGCACTGCCACACCTATAGCCAAATACACCGCATAAGTGATTTTATCCGGTTCGCTCACACTGAATTTAAATACAAGCATGAGAGCCTCAATGGCTAGTGCGATAATAATAGAACCCAAGAATCTAATCATGGTGCGATGCACGGCGTAGTGGTTGTCCCGACTATTTTTCCCTAAAATCTCTTCTTCAAAAATCGCTTTTACCAAGTCAAAGGTCGCTAAAGCTAAAGTTAAAAGCACAATAGGGTGAAAAACTTCTTTAATATCAAAACTATTAAAATGCACAATAGCTGTCCAAAAGCTTGAAACACACTTCACAAACAAGAGCAAAGAAACTAAAGTAAGCATGATAGAAATCATAAAATACATAACCATGCTCCCCTCATTAAAGCTCTTAAAATACTTTGAGGGTGAGCTAATAGCAATCGCTACTCTTAAAGGGATTTGCAAACACACAATATACACAAGCTCATGCTCTTGATTATAAAGAGGATAAGCCAAAGTAACGACCAAATGATTGCCCTTTTTGCTAGGATATGGGTCGGTTAAAATACAGCGTTTTTGATTGAGCGCCTCATAGAAATAATACTTATCACTAAAACTATGATTCCCCAATTCCCCCTTTTCTAGTTCAATGCCCTCGCATAAATCATACTCTAATGCCCCAATTTTATACCCTCTTTTAAAACTGCTTGGAGAAAGCACCAATAAACCTTTGGAATCAAGCACAAAAAAGCTTTTTGCCATTTTGATTTCAGCGCTCATTTTGTCAATCTGGCGTGTTAAATAATCTAAAGTGATTTCTGGAAGATGATTGCGCAAATTATGTGAGAATAAATAAGTGAAATACGCATACAATTCAGTGCGAACTTTAGCGTATTGAACGATGTCTCTACTTAGCATAAAAGCCTCCAAAGCATTTTAATCAGTAAGACAATATTCTAACACTTGTTCTAAAGATTTCTGCAAACCACCATTAGCATCAATAATAAAATCAGCATTTTTTTCATAGAGAACTTGACGCTTTAAATAAAGCTCTTTTGCTTTTTGCAAGTCTTTTAAAAGGGGACGCTTTTGAAATTCATAAGCACTCAAGCGCTCTAAAATCACCTCAAAATTTGCCCTTAAATAAAATACTTTCCCCAAACCCCTAAAATTATTATGCATAATAATGCCCCCACCGGTAGAAATAATATGGGGGGTTTTAAGGCTCTTAAGCTCTTCTAGGAGGTTTCTTTCAAGCATTCTAAACCCCTCTTCGCCAAATTTTTCAAAAATTTGCGCTACACTTAAACCCACTTTTTCACTAATCAAAACATCAGTATCTAAAACTTCACGCTTTAAAGCTATGCCTAATTGCTGGGATAAGGAGCTTTTGCCACTTCCCATAAAGCCAATTAAAACAAGATGTTCGTTTATCATTTTAAAATTAATTGGTATGCACCCTTTTTTTCCTCTAAAATATAGCGGTATTTACCATCTAAAGTAATGCTAATGCGATAAAAATCATCATGCGTTCCTAGCTTGATTTGAGAAAAAAATTTCTGCTCTAATGCTAGAACCTCATGAATTTTTTCAGAACCTCGTTTAATGTCTAAAACAATACGATAAGGCTCTATCAATACAAACGAGCGCAACAATTTATAAGGAGAATGCAAAGTCAAGGTGTTATTAGAAATAACAAATTCAAATTCCTTGATTTTATAACGCCTTTCAAGTTCAGATTGAGAAAGTGTATTTTGAGAAAGTTTCAAAGGGTAATGCCAATCAATGCTCTTATCAACAGGAATAACCTTAGTATGGATAGAGCCATCAATATCTTGGTAAGTAATGCTTATCTTTTTTAAAATCCTAGCAGTTGTTGGCAAGTCAATATCTAGCTTTTTAAAGTAGCTTTCATAGACATCACTAAAACCCCCTTGCATGTTTTTAGAAGTAATCTCTGGGTCAAAAGGGTTATCTCTAGCATACGATACACTAAAAGCGATTACAAGACTTATAAAACTTTTTAAAAACACTCCACTTTTTCCTTAATCTTAGTCTTTAGGGCGCAACTCTCTTAATTCAAAGAGACGCTTTTGAAGACGCACATTTTGACTTTGCAATTCTACGATTTCATGTTGCAAGCGTTCATGCTTATCTTTCAAATCCCAATACCTTTCCAAAGATGAGCCTCCAAAAAGCAATTTCCCTAAGTAGTAGCCAAAGGCAAGCAACGCAATAAAAAATACAATAATCATGCGATTGGCATAAAAGAAGTCTTTGAACCTGTTTGACTTGACTTCTTCTTGCTCAAACAAAACTTCAGCCACGCTTGAATAACTCCCTACCCAAATAAACGCCTTCTTTTAATTCATGCTCAATCTCTAAAAGGCGATTGTATTTAGCGATTCTTTCACTTCTTGCGGTTGATCCGGTTTTAATTTCTCCGGTATTTAATGCCACAGCAAAATCAGCAATAAAGCTATCTTCGCTCTCCCCACTCCTATGGCTCATCACGCATTTATATGCATGCAATTTAGCTAATCTTATTGTCTCTAAAGTCTCACTAATGGTGCCAATTTGATTAGGCTTAATCAAAATCGCATTCGCAATATTTTTTTCAATGCCTTTTTTTAGGATACTTGCATTCGTTACGAACAAATCATCGCCCACTAGCTGGACTTTATGCCCCAATGCTTTGCTTAAAAATTCCCAACCATTCCAATCATCTTCGCTCAAGCCATCTTCAATAGACACAATCGGGTATTTTGAAACTAATTCTTCATAGTAGGCGACTAATTCAAACGCATTTAAAACTCTATCTTCGCCCTTTAAATGATAATAACCTTTTTCATCTACCAATTCACTACTAGCCACATCTAAGGCAAGGGCTATCTCTTCGCCTAGCTTGTAACCGGCTTTTTCAATGGCTTGAGAAATGACTTCTAAAGGTTCTACATTGTTTTTAAAATTAGGTGCAAAGCCCCCTTCATCGCCCACGCTTGTGAGCTGATTTTTCTCATCTAGGAGTTTTTTAAGCACCTGATAAACTTCTGCACTTGCCCTTAAAGCCTCTTTAAAACTCTCAAAACCTAAGGGCATAATCATGTATTCTTGAAAGTCTATAGAATTATTTGCGTGCGTTCCACCATTAATGATATTAAGCATAGGCACAGGCAAAGTTAAGGCGTTAGCTCCCCCTAAATAGCGATACAAAGGAATGTTTAAAGACTTCGCACTAGCCCTTGCTAATGCCATAGACACACCCAAAGTTGCATTTGCCCCTAGGTTAGAATAATTAGGTGTGTTGTCTAATTCTTTTAAAACCTTATCCACTAAAGCTTGATTAAACGCATCAAGCCCTACTAAATTATCTTTAATCACACGATTGACATTTTCACATGCCTTTAACACGCCTTTACCCAAAAAGCGTGTTTTATCATTGTCTCTTAATTCTAAAGCTTCTCTTTTACCTGTGCTTGCCCCACTAGGCACAATCGCACTGGCTTTGGTATTATCACTTAGTGTAATGGTTGCTTGAATGGTAGGATTACCCCTACTATCCATAACTTCTAAAGCAGAAATATCTTTAATACTTATCACTCAAAATCCTTTAATCTTATTTCTTCTTTCATTTCTTATTTTACGCCATTTCATCTAGGGGCTCATCAGGTAAGGGCATAATCTCTTCAGTAGTGCCAATACTCTCTTTAATCTTAAGAATGATTTCATTCGCTAGGGCTTTATCTTCTTTCAATAAAGCCTTAGCGTTTTCTCTACCCTGCCCTAGCTTTTTATCTTGATAGCTTAGCCATGCCCCACTCTTATCCACAATATCTAGTTTCACGCCATAATCAATAATTTCGCCTTCTTTAGAAATCCCTTCCCCAAACATAATGTCAAATTCCGCTTCTCTAAAAGGCGGAGCGACTTTATTTTTTACCACTTTGGCTTTCGCTCTATTACCAATATGCTGTTCGTTTTGTTTTAAAGCGGCAATTCTTCTGATATCAATTCTCACACTCGCATAAAATTTTAAGGCATTCCCCCCTGTTGTAGTCTCTGGGCTTCCATAACCCATCATGCCAATTTTCATTCTAATTTGATTGATAAAAATTAGTGTGGTATTCATTTTGTGTAACACGCCGGTGATTTTTCTTAATGCATGACTCATAAGCCTTGCTTGTAAGCCCACATGCTGGTCTCCCATATCCCCATCAATCTCTGCTTTAGGCGTAAGTGCAGCTACAGAATCCACTACCACTAAATCAATCGCCCCACTTCTAGTGATAGTCTCTAAAATTTCTAGGGCTTGCTCGCCTGTATCTGGTTGAGAGACTAGCAAATTTTCAATATCTACGCCAAGTCTCTTCGCATAATGCACATCTAGGGCATGCTCAGCGTCAATAAACGCACACACGCCCCCATTTTTTTGGCATTCTGCAATGATATGTAAGCTCAAAGTAGTCTTTCCGCTTGATTCTGGCCCATACACTTCAATAATTCTACCCTTTGGAATTCCCCCAATCCCTAAAGCTAAATCTAATCCTAATGAGCCGGTAGAAATAGCATCAATCTTTTCTACTTGCTTATCCCCAAGACGCACCAATGCGCCCTTACCAAAAACCTTATCAATTTGTTTAATCGCTAAAGAAATCGCTTTTTGTTTGTCTTCATCTATCGCCATAAAGTCGCCTTAATTAAATTTGATTTGCTTATTCTATCAAATCCTAGCCTAAAATCTATTATAATAAAAGAACTTACCCTATTTAAAGGAAATTGCTTTGATTAGTATCGCTCATAGCCCTGATGCTGATGATATTTTTATGTATTATGCCATTAAGTTTGGCTGGATAGATTGCCCCATTAAGCATAAAAGTTTTCAAAATACTGCCCTAGATATTGAAACCTTAAACCAAGAAGCTTTGAAAAACACTTATGATGTGAGTGCGATTAGCTTTGGGCTGTATCCTAAAATTGCTAATGATTATGCCTTGCTCCCAACAGCGACTAGCTTTGGAAATGGCTATGGACCCAAATTGGTGAAAAAAAAAGGCGTGAGATTAAAAAGAGATTTTAGAGTTGCTTTAAGTGGAGAGCATACCACAAACGCCCTATTATTCAAGCTCTATTATAAACACGCCCGCATTACCTATATGAATTTCTTAGACATTGAAAAAGCGGTGCTTGAAGGAAAGGTGCATGCAGGAGTGTTAATCCATGAAAATATCTTAGATTTTCATAACGAACTAGAAGTGGAAAAAGAATTATGGGATATTTGGAAAGAATTTGTTAAAGTTGATTTACCTTTGCCTTTAGGGGGCATGGCGATTAGACGCTCTATTCCACTATATCGTGCGATTTTGATTAAAAAGGCTTTGATTCAAGCCATTGAAGTAGCCTTAAAACACCAAGATTTACTCTCTGAAATGCTCATAGAACGCTCTTTAGTTCGGGTAAGTAAGGAGCAATTGCAAACCTATCTAAGCTTGTATGCCAATGAGACCTCAACCCGCCTAAGTGAAACCCAAATTTTAGCCATAGACAAGCTTTTTGAGTTAGGCTATCAACACGGCTTTTATCCTAGCTTAATAAAAACTAAAGATTGCTTGCTCACTGATGCATACTTTAAATACCGCTTTTCTTAATCTAATTCTAATTTATGTGCGAGTAAATAGCGGCTTACTAAATACAATGAAAGGATTTTTAAAAAATCCACCCCCCATAAGAGATAGTATTTTTCTTCTTCTAATTCTTGTTGTTGCAAGAAATAATAAAACCCCTCATTCATGCTCAAGCTTGAACTCATTAAGGGCAAAAACGCATTAAACGCCATTTCCAAAATAACCCCCACAAGAATAAATAATAACCCCCCTAGTAAAAAGCGGGCTTTTTTGATTTTATTCGTGTTTAGCACGCTCAAAACAAACAAAAATTTCATTAAAATAAGCCCCAAAAACAGCACGATACCCATGATTTTAGAAAAATTTAGAATGTAGGATTTTAATATGCTAGACAAACCAAACAGCACGCTAGATTGTGCGTTAGCAAAGAGATAATAACCCAAACGCACGCTTAAAACAAACCATAGCAAACTTAAAATAAAGAACCCTATAGGAAGTAAAATCTTAGGGAGCAATAAAGATTCCAAGCTAATAGGCAAAGAAAAGCTTAAAACCCCCCTTTTAGAAAAAAGCTTGGCATTGAGATTTTTAATCACACCCATAATAATGGCAATGAATACCGCCCACAGAAAACCAAAAAGCATTGAATGGCTCAAAGTGAGCATATTCGTTGCTTCAGCATTTTGAGAGAAAAAACAAATCATTAAAACAGCAAGCGTTACGAAGAAATTTCCTATAACAACACTTCCTACTTGCTCTAAAGCATCATGTTTTAAAACTTTTAAAAAATTCATATCTACATTATAGCCAATTAGTGAGTTCAATGCCCTTTCTTATGTGAAAAGGCGATTTTATCTGTAATGGCTGCTAAAAGTGCCGAGCATACAAACACTAAGTGAATCACCACTTGCCAAAAAACAGGATTATGCGATAGGGGCGTGTTGGCAGGAATTTTTGCCAAAACATCATCTAAGGTCATGTATTTTTTCAATAAGAAAATAGCCGAAATAGCCACAATAGAAAGTGAAACTTTTAATTTCAAAGCGTTAAAATCTGTATGCTCCAACCAAGTGATTTCACTCGTATCCACTTTGTCTAATTTTGAAATAAAGCTTTCATAACTCGCCAATAGAACCATTAGAACAAGTCCCGCCATAAACAACAAATCCACCAACCCTAAAGCAGATAGCACCAATTCAGTCTCGCTAATCGTGTTTAAATGGCTTAGCATGTGCCATAACTCTTTCATAAAAACATAGCCTAGAACAACTAAAACTAACGATAGAGCAATACATAAAGGCGCTAATAACCAACGAGTCGCAAATAAAATTCTTTCAACTAATCTTTCTATCATTTTTAATCACTTTATTTTTAATCATGCCTCCCCCTCTTTTTTGAGAATTGTAACTTAAAAGTTTTAACTTAGCTAAAGTTTTAAAAACCATATAATCTTATTTTGTTATGATGAAAATTATTTTGATTTATTTTAAGAGTAAGGAGCAAAAAATGAAAAAATACATTCTAGTTACCGGTGCAACTTCTGGATTTGGGTTAGAAATCACTAAAGCTTTTTTAAAAGAGGGTTTTATGGTGTTTGGAACAGGTCGGCGTATAGAAGTTTTAAAAGAATTGCAAAACAACTACCATGATAGTTTTATTCCATTGTGCTTTGATATTCAAAATAAAAACGCTACAGAACAAGCCATCAACAAAGTTTTTTCTACCACTAAACAAATTGATTGTTTAATCAATAACGCTGGATTAGCTTTAGGATTAGAAAAGGCATTTGAATGCGATTTAGATGATTGGGAGGTTATGATAGAAACTAATATCAAGGGATTATTACGCATAACACGCCTCATCTTGCCCCAAATGGTTATAAACAAACCCCCACCAAACAAGAAACTTCTACAAAAAGCGCTTTTACTTTTTCTTAATTTCCGCTTTTAAATCCCCAAAACACGAAAACAAACGCACCTTAAGCCTTAAAAAGACAATAAGCATTTTTAAGCCCTTAAAGCGTCTCATCTCTTAGTGTTTTGTCTCTTTTAACAAAATGATTTTCAAAGAACAACAAAATAATAACAAATTTTTAACAATTTAGCAACAAAACCAACCATTCAAAACAGCCCTTAAGGTGTGCTTGTAGCGCCATTTAACAAAGGCTCTAAAACATCAAAAACGCTCGCACAAAACGCTTTTTCATTCTCTCAAATTTTAAGCATAAGATGCGCCCCTTATGAAACAAATCCAATAGTAACCAAAATCAGCTAACCTTTTTCTTTTTGAATGCTATAACCCACAATAAAAAACAGCGATTAACGCAAAGACAAACAAAAACAAAATGATTTAAAAAATTTTATCCCTTTTGAATAAAAGGGGGGCGTCCCTAATAAACACACTCTAATAAACACACTCTAATAAACACACTCTAATAAACACACTCTAATAAACACACTCTAAAACCACAGCAAAAACGCTTTTTATAACTAAGGCTAACAAAAGGGAACAAAAGCCAATTTAAAAAAAGCTATAACCCCCAAAAGACAAAGAGCCAAAGCCCCCCCACCACCAAACTAAAACCAAACTAAAACCAAACTAAAACCAAACTAAAACCAAACTAAAACCAAACTAAAACCAAACTAAAACCAAACCTTACCAACTAACGCAATAAAGGCTTTAGCTAGTATGTCAATAATCTACTCATTAGAATTACAAAATTTTAAATCATTCTCTAAAACTTCCGTATAGACTAACAAAGCCTTAAGATATTCTAAAGTATCCAATTCTTTAGAAGGTCTTAAAGGCAAGCTAATATTACATTTAGTAGGCACTAAAACCTTTTGATATACCACTCTCTTAGCGCACCCACTCATAAAAAGCGCTAAAAAGACTACAAAAAACCCCTTAATCTTGCATGTCTTTAATAATGAGTTCAAAATTTTGCACCCCTAATTCTTGCACCAAATCAAAAAAGCCTTTAATGGCGTCAGCGCTTTTGTAAATCATTCCCGTATTTTCATCATATTGTTTCCCTAATAGCACACAGCCTAAAGTATCATGGGCGCTATTGCCTACATGGATTAAAATTTTTCTCTCACTAAAGGCTTTGTCATTAGGATTGTGCAGTTGCAAGCACGCATGCCTATTGTTATGCTTATTTTGGTAGTCTTTTGGCACGGTGCAACTTGTATCAGTCCAGCTTAGAGTATAGCTCCTTGCTACAATAGGTCTGTCTAAGTTTGGCGTATCGGTAGGCTCTCCGCTATTTTCTAAAGAAAAACAGCTAAACAATGGCGTTTCTCTATCATCTTTTTTAAAAACTTCAAAACTCCCTAAAATCCCGCTTTCTAGCTTATCATTCTTTTTAACTTCTTTAAGCGTGTGTAGTCTAGTTAAGATAATCTCATACATTTTTAATATCCTTTTAATAAAAGTTTTAAAAGTCTATTAAAAAAGCATTGTTTAAAAAGGGTTAAATTTTTTAAGAGTTAGATTCATCATTAGCAATTTGTAATAATTCTTGCATGCTAAGTTTGGCAACATCATTATCTAAGCTATCTACTTGATTTATGGTGTTTTCTTTGCCAAAGAGAGAGATTTTAGCATCACTAAACATCTTAGCAACCTTTTCAGCGCACGCAATAATTACGGGGTTTCCCTTAATGTCGTTTTGATTGTAGCGTATCATTTTCACTAATTCATCTCTTGCTACAATAGCGCTTAAAAGGATTTGTTTGTTAATGTAGTTTATTGTCATCGCTTGCATAAGCAACTCTTCAGAGCTAGATTCAATAATACATTCCATTATGATAGGGTCTATTTGAATATGGCTTAAACTCTCTTTGACTTTTTCTTTAATTTCATCTTTCTTCGCTCCGATAAACGAAGTAATATTTTGGTTAGTCAAATCATCGTTTATAACTTGCACGCCCACTTCAGTATAGACTTTTTTAGCCTGCCATTTCTCATTATGTATCCATCTTCTAATGGTATTCACGCTATAGCCATACATTCTAGCTAATTCTTTAGCCTTAATATCGTGGCTTTCATAATACGCCCTTACTTCTGCTTTAGAGCCTTTATTCTTTTTCTTACTCCCATTATCCCACTCCCCACTATTAGCCCAACTTGCTAAGGTGAAGTATTTCACTTCTCTAAATTTTTCATGCAATTCTTTAAGCGTAATGCCCTTATGGCTTTCATAGTATTTTTTTATCTCTTCTTTTAGCTCCTTAGGGTATTGTCTGTTTTCTTGCATTTACTCGCCTTTCATAAACCTTTCATAACGGCTAGTTATTTGATTATAATCTTTTAAATTGATTTTACCTTGATTTTTATCAATATAGTCCGCTCTTTGTTCGGCAAGATTTCTTTTCATCAGTAAATACATTAAAGCGTTATTGTTGGCCCCTGCACTTCTTAAATTCTCTATTTTATTATCTAGCAAGTCAATGGCGGTGCGCATGCTTTGACTTATATTACTTGTATTTTGTTCTTTGCTCCTTGCTCCTAAGCCAAGCGCTTTTTTGGCATCTTCTACATTCGCATTAGTAGCCCTGCCACCATTCATAGCCCTTGCAAAGGAATAGA
Source organism: Helicobacter cetorum MIT 00-7128 (assembly GCF_000259255.1). Taxonomy (NCBI): domain Bacteria; kingdom Pseudomonadati; phylum Campylobacterota; class Epsilonproteobacteria; order Campylobacterales; family Helicobacteraceae; genus Helicobacter; species Helicobacter cetorum. Next base: position 600,485 of record NC_017737.1, on the reverse strand, counting down.
TATAATCAGTGGCTAAGTTTTTAGTTTGGGTTTGTTCGTGATTTAATCCTACAAAACCATTAGTTTTATCATCTAAAAAGCGTCTTAAGCCTTGATATAGCCCGCTCCCTTCTTGCACTCTATTAACCATTTGATTAGCTAAATCCAAGTTTTTACTAATTTCAAAGGCTTCCTTTAAGGCTTGCGTTTGATTTTTCACTACGCTATCGCTTTTAATGTTTAAATTTCCGTTTAGCGTCATATTTAAATCAATGCCTAAATACTTTCTAGCCACCAAATAATCCATAGCGCTTAAATTGTTGTTTTTAATCTTTTCATCAAGCTTTTTAATGCCTGTTATTGGGCGCTCTTTTATTTGTTCTTGCTCTTCTTCATTATGAGTTTTCTCAATCAAATAGGCGCTTAAATCATTATTGTTAGGCTCATCATTGCCCTTAATAGAGCTTAAATCATTATTGCTAAGGCTAATACTTTTTTTAGCCAACTCTTCTGCATTTTCTTTTATGGCAGGTGCTAACACGCTCATTTCATTCTCCTTTATAGCGTTTATTCTTTAAAATCTCGCTCTCTAGCTTACCTTCTTTAATTAACTCGGCTTTCTTTTTCTCATAAGCTAAAGCGTTTTTTAACTCAACTTCTCTTAAAAGCTCCCTTTCTACTAGATTTAAAGCATCTTGCAGTAATTTGACCTTGTTTGTTTCTAGCACGCTTTGCAAATAAAAGCTTGCTTTTAACTCTATTTTTTTAAGCTCTTCTAGCTTTTTCACCTTATCAAAAAGCTTACTAGAAACTTCTAAAATGTAATTTTGCAAAAACTCGCTTTCTAATTCTTCTAAAAACAACGCTTTTAAATTGTCTTTAATCATAGGATAAAATAGCTTGCTTTGGGACTTTAAAAAGCCAAAATCCATATTTTTAAGCACGCTTTTAATTATCTCTTCAGTATGGTTGTTTAGATAGCTTGTTACAAAGCCCCTTAATGCGCTTAAATTCTCTTGCTTAAGCCCTGCTTTCATCTCATCTCTTTCTAAGGCTATCATTTCTTGTAAGCTCTCTTTGTTTAAAAGTTCTTCTATCTCATTAAGCATTCTATCCCTAAGCTGTTTTTTTAGCTCTCTTTCTATTTCTATGGTGTTAAACTTTTCTAAGAGAGTGTTTAAAATTGCGCTTTCTATTCTTTTACTATCTAGGGAGCTACTAACGAGCTTTTTAACTTCATCTTTTAATTTGAGCTTTTTAACTTCATCTTTTAGCATAGGATTAAGCGTAGCTAATAAAGCGCTTTTATTTTCATCTTTGGCTTTGTTGCTTTCAGATTTTACTAGCTCTACCAACTCATTTCTAGCTAGACTTAAGACATTGTTTTGAGCTTGTTTGTTTTCTTCATTGACCCTTAAAAGCTCTTGTATCTCATTATACAGTCGCATTCAATCGCCCCTTATAACTAAATTAAAGGCATTTAAACAAAACAAAACGATTTTTAAAGGGTTAAAACTTTTTAGGGGGTATTAGTTTTTGCTAAGCTTTTACAATCTCAGTAAAATTGCTCCAATCTTCTACTTTAAAGGCTCTTATATCTCTAACGCTCTTTTTAAACCATTCAATTTGACTTAATTTATTAATCGCCTTATAGACTTGTGTTAAAGTATTTTCTTTAGAAACATTAACATAAACGCTCCCTTGCGTCCATTCAAACCCCAATAACTCTAATTCTTGCCTTAAATCATCATAGGCTTTATTATACGGCTCGCCGTATTCTTTTTTTAAGATTTCAATTTTTAAATCAAACGCTATAGCATACATCTTTTTTCCTTACTTTTTAAAAGTATAGCTAATTTTCTCACAAATCTCTAAGCCCTTTAAATAAGGGCAATCTCTCGCCCTTAGAATAAAATTGATTTTCTTCTAAAAAGACTTCGCTATTGATATTATTTTCCCCTGAATTTTTTAAAATCTTAGCTCTAGCTTGAGAGATTACGCTATTTTCCCACCCATTCAAAGTATCTTTAAAACGCTCATAGATATACACCTTGTTAGCATGCGTGTCTTTCTTACCTTTCATAAAATCACTAGGATAGAGCCATTGCATTTCATAGTTATCTTTATCGGCAAAAAACCCTCTATTCATAGCATTATGTAAATAATAGGCTTTTTCAACAGCATAATCTCTAATAGCCTTAAAATCTCTTTGTCTTTTAAGGGTTTCATAATAATCTTTGGGGGGCTTTTTGAATTTGGCTAAGTATAAAGGCGTTAAATTAAACTCACTATTACCGCTCAAATACTTGCTATTAGTATTAAAAATAAGCTCATTTAAAGGGTTATTTTGAAAATTACCAAGCATAGCGTTCATAGGCTGATACGCATTCAAAGCATCATAAGTATTTTTACCCGGGGCAAGCTCATTGTATAATCTGCCATTAGCCATTCGGCTATAGGGGGCAAATATGCTTAAATGAATGCTTAAAGCTCTCTTTTGTTCTGTTTCTATTCTTTTATCCCTTAAGCTTGAAGCGCTTTTTAATAAGCCTTGCGTCTCTTGTTCTATTCTTTGTATTTCTAATTGTTTATTATTTTGAATGCTATTACTAATAATGCCAACAACTCCATTTAATAGCGAGCCTACACTACTAGCTATAGGGTTAAAATTTTGGGTAAAGCTAGGGAATGCGTTAGCATTAGGGCTACTTAAACCATTATCACTAGGCACAAAAATACTAGGGTCAAAAGCGATTTTATTATGTGTTTTTATAGCACTTTCTAACACACTCACCCAATCGCCTAAGGTTTGATTATACGCATAAAAAGAGAGATTCATGCCGTAATGATTAGCGACTTCTTCAATACTACTCATTATTTTAATAAGGCGTTCTAATAAAGTCTAATTCAGCGCTTATAAGCGCCTTATCGTTTAAAAAATCTTTTAAATCTCTCAATACTAAAGCGATTTTTTCTTGCTTTTTAGAGTTTTCTAACAAGCGCTTAATCTTAATCTTTCTTTGTTTAATGTTTTGATTTTTCTTTAAAAACCATTTATTAGTCATTGTTTTATCCCCTTTCTTTAGTAGTCTAAATTCATGCTACTTGGATATTTACGCCATGTGTTTTTGTTATTAAGCTTATTATCGCTATTATCAGCGCTAACTTCGGCTTGTTTCACTTGTAAGGCTTGGTTGATTTGCTCGCTATCTGTGCTTGCTTTAACTAATTGCCCTTGTTCGGTGTATTTGTGCGCCTTAGCTTGCAATTCCATAATCTGCGCTTTTAATTTTTCCATTTCAAGCGCTTGTATTTGCTGATTTAGTGGCGCTTGTGCTTCTACTTGCTTAGCTTGATTTAGTTCAACTTCGCTTATTAATTCTTGCACTTCAGCTGTGATTGGGCTGTCCATATCTTGCAACATTAAAGGCAACATTCTAGGCATTAAATCCGGTCTTATAGGAGCAATGATTTTTAATAGTTCATTCCAATGGCTCCACTTCTCATCTTTAGTTTCAGTTTTTAACTGGCTCTTATAAATCAAATCAAATTTTAAGGGCTTAATTTGATTATCCTTATTGGTATTGATAGAAAAATACCTATCACCCACTTTCTTATCTACAATCCTAAAAACCTGCTCTTTAGTGAAATAATGGCTAATAAAATCAATCGCTAAAGAATACATAAGCTTATCCATATCATCACTAGCTTTCAAAAAGGTTTGTAAGCCCATTAAACCGCTTTCTCTTCTTTGTGCGATAGCTACCCCACTAGCACGATTACTCGCTACGCCTAAACTCTCATCATTTAAGCCGGCTAACACCTTTAAAAGCTGGCGTTTTTGCTCTGCTTTTTGACTTAGTGCGCTTAAATCGGCTTGATTGTTCATAAATTGGATTTTATTATCCTTTAAGGCATTAGGGCGCACTTTGGCTATGGCATTATCTAAACTCATCGTTTCTACAAACTCATCAATATTAGTTACAGCGTCTTCTTCAAACATCGCTTTAAAACTTCCCATCATATTACCCATGCGATTTTCTGCATAGTTAATATAATCTTGCATAGGCTTTAAATCTCTAAAAATCCCATAATAATGGTTATTTTCATCAGTGTAGAGTTTGCTAACAATAAAAGGGCTTTTTGAATGCTTAAAAGGCTTTATTTCGCTTTTATAAATGCCATTTTGACTATTCCAAAGATAGCGATTCCACTCGTATTCTTTAGTTTTAGGGTTAAATTCTTTATACCAACTTTCTATAAGCTCTATAAAATTTTCATCATTTTCTCTCTTATAGATTACTTCTGTATTAGGGAATAAGCTTTTAGATTCCATTTCGCTAATTTTTAAAATCTTATGAAACCTTCTAGCGTCATTGGCATTATTATCCGTGCTGAAATAATCAATAATAAAGCTTTCAGGGCTTAAGGCTTTAATATCAATATCAATATTATTATCCTTATCTCTATTAACCCACAATTCAACTACCCCTAAACCCCCCATAATTAAATCTTTATCTCTCTTAATCACTTCCTTATCATAATTAGACTTTTGGCTAAAAACTTTTAATAAGTCATTCAATAAATCTGCTAAGGCCCTGTCTGTCTCTTGGCGTGGTGTTAATCTAATTTCAGTAATGCTCTCTATCTTATAGCCTAAAATCTTATTAACTATCATCTTATAGAGATTTTCAACAATAGGTGTCTGTCCCCTTTCTAAAATCACATTTAGCACATCTGGGGGGAGTTGGTTTCCGTGATAGTATTTCTTAGCTTGTAAAAATTCATTAATACTAGCTCTTTGGTGGTTTAAATCGTTTTTAAAATCGTTTTTTAGTTGTGTGAAGTCCATTAGTTTTTTTCCTATGTCTAAAAACTCTAACCCTTAAGGCTTAGCTCCTTAAGGATAAAAGCGCCTTATAGGCAAAATAAAAGAAAGATGTTATTTGCGACCAAACAAATAACAAAAGAACTATACAAAAAACTTTTTTTAAAGAAAGGGTTAAAAATTTTAAAGGCATTTTATAGCAAGCAAAAAGCGAGTTTTTAAAACTCTCTTGCTAATTTTTTTGTTTTTATGAGAAATAAAATACAAAAAATGTTATAATTACTGCCTGCTTAAGTATGCCCCTAATTAAAAATCGTTTAAGTAGTTTAACAATCGCTCTTAAAAGATTTTAGGGGTATATACCCTTTCACAAAAGAGTTTTGCTTTTAATTCATAGTTAGACACTTATTAAAAGAAAGAATATCAAGCCTTATGCCTTTCTTTTTGATGTGTTTTATTATAATGATTTAATCTCTTTAAGAGATTAAGAGAGTGGCTTAAGCTCTCTTAATCCCGCTTATCTTAATAAAGCTTTTCAGCTAAACTTAAGACAATCACTATTACAATAATCACCCTAATCATATGGTGCTCCTTTCGTAAAGAACTCAACAAGCTAAGAGTTGGCGCTCTTGCTTGTTGGTAGGAGTATTATACATTTATAAAACTTAAATATTATTTAAAAAGTGAGTATATTTAGAAACTTATTTTAACATATTGCTATAATATAGCAAATTTTCTTAAAAAATCCTTTAATTTTTAACCCTTTAAAGAAAAATCTAAAATAGCTATATTAAAAACAACGATTTTTACAAGGATTTTTTAAAAAAATGAAAGAAAGAATTAAAAAAGAGCTTGCCTTAAGAGAATTAGCCAAACGAGATTTTTACTTTTTTTTAAAATTAAAGTGGGAGCGCTATAATTTAATGCCTTTTATGCAAGGTTGGCATATTAATTATTTGTGTAAAGTCTTAGAATGCACCCAGCCTAACACTTGCTTAAAAGACGAGCTTATAAGAAATTTAATTATCAATATGCCCCCTAGCTATGGCAAGACTGAAATTATTGCAAGAAGTTTTATCGCTTGGAGCTTAGGTAAAAATAGGGCTAGAAAATTCTTTTATATCTCTTATAGCGATGATTTATGCAGAAAAATCGCTAATCAAGTAAGAGATTTAATGAAGAGCCAATTTTATAAACAGATTTTCCCTGAAAGCTTAGAATTTTTACAAGACAACGCTAGTGAGTTTGTTTTAAGAGAAGGGGGCGGTTTGTTTGTTACCACTCTAAAAAGCGCATTAACGGGCTTTCATGCGCACCAAATCTTAATAGATGACCCCATCAAAGTAAGTGAAATGACTTCTAAAAAAGCCGTAAATTTAGTCAATCAAAATTTTAAAGAGAGCGTGTTAAGCCGTTTGCAAGACAATGATTCCAACATCACTATTTTAATGCAACGCTTAGGCACCAATGATTTATGCGGTTTTTTACAAAATGAAAGAGAGTTTGATTTAGAGAGTATTAAGGCTTGGAAAGTCATTAAATTAAAGGCTATGCAAGATAACGAAGAAGAATACAAGATTAAAGATTTTAGCTATTTAAGAAAGAAAAACGAGCCATTATTTAAGGCTAGACATTCTTTAGAAGAATTAGAAAGCCTCAAATTAAAGATGGGTAATGATGAGTTTTCAGGCCAGTATTTACAAGAGCCATTAATTAGTAGTGGGGGCTATTTTGATGAGAGCTTTTATACTAATATTTTTAACCACGAAATAAGCCCCGCTAACACCTATATTTTTATAGATAATGCGATGAGTTTAAAAGAGAGTGCTGATAATAGAGCCATTATTATAGTAGCGTGTGAGAATTACAAAGATAGCGTGCGTTATTGTGTCTTAGATTGCTTTTTTGGCATATGGAGCGAAGAAGAGACCATTAAGCATATTTTACAAGCTAAAAGCACTTATAAAGACGCTCACACTTATATAGAAAGTGATGGCGGGGGCTTAGTCTTACATAGGCTTTTAATGCACGAATTAGCTAAATTTAATCAAAAAGCCAAAGAAGAAAATACCGAACTATTAAATGATGATGTCTTTGTTTATACCCCAAGCAGAAAGATTTCAAAGGTTCAAAAGATTAAGAGCATGCGCCCTTTCTATAATAGCGGGCTTTTAGTGTTTTCTTATGCTTGTAAAAATCAAGAACAAATCAAAAAAGAGCTTTTTAGTTTTAATCCCGATAAGCCTTTCAGAAAAGATGATTGTATAGACGCTCTTGCGAGCGCTTTAGCTCATAGTGATGTTAAAGCGCCTATTATCAAAGAAAGAACGCCAAGCTTTAACAGGCACACCCCTAAACGCACATGGCGCATTTAAAATTTGACAATTAGTAGCTAATTAGCTACAATCTAGCATGACAATAAAACAAACAACAATCTTTAGCAAGTGGTTAGAAAATCTAAAGGATAAAAAAGGTGTTTCTATTATTAGAAGGCGCTTGTTCAACATTGAGATTACCAATAATTTAGGCGACTTTAAAGCTTTAGGCTCTAATTTATTTGAAATGCGTTTTTTTGTTCTAATGGCTATAGAATTTATTTCACTTTTAAGGGTAATGAAATTATTTTTTTATTAGCTGGTGGTTCTAAAGACACACAAAAAAGAGATATTTTAAAAGCTAGAGAGATTTTAAAAAGGTTTGAAAATGGATAACAAAGATATTGAATTATGCGACTTTGACAGCGCAGACTTCTTCAAAAATAAAGAAGATATAGTTTATTTTTTAGAAGAAATTACAAACAATTTTAATACAGAAGAGTTTTTAAAAGCTTTAGAAAGTATTGTTCGTTCTGTTGGTTTTGCCAAGGTCTCTAAACTTAGCGGGCTAAACAGAGAGAGCTTATATAAATCTCTTAAAAAACACAAAAAGCCACGCTTTGAAACAATTATCTCTGTTTTAAACGCTTTAGATTTAAGTATTTCTATTGTCCCTAAACCACAAACAAACGAATTAAAGCCCTTAAATAAAATCCCTTAAAGATTGCTATTTTTAATCTTTTTTTTAAAAAGCTCTCTAGTTGATTGAGTCTAATTAATCGCTTTTAAACGCCCTTAAAAGCTCTTTGATTTTGTTAAGCTCATTTTCACAGCCTAAGTCTTTTATTTCTGTATTGATTTTCTGGTATTTGGTGATGATTTTTTCTTTGATTTTAGGCTTTTCTAAAACATAGGCTTTAGTGTCTAGTTGCAGTTTTTCTATCGTTTCATTTTGTATAATCAAATGGCTTTCAACTTGCTTGTATTTTTCTTTTAAAAGCGTATTAGCAATAACTAAATGCTTTACATAAAGCATTAAGCCTATATAGCCTAAAATGACTACAACCCCTAAGCCTACCTTAAAACCCCTTAAACTCAAAAATGAGAGTAACATTTCTTTTATTAAAAACCTTTCTTATTAAAAAAATCTAAAAAAACTTTTTATTCTAAGCGCTTAAATAAGCGCTATTAAGGGGGCTTATGACGCTCTTTTAAGCCTTATCATTTAAAGCGCTTTTCTAAAAATCCTATAGCAAACACGCTTAAACTCTCCGCCCCTAAATATCCAATGCCCCCACTAATGGCTACATTTAGACTAACTGGCAATTTAAAAAAGTATTCAATCACTTCAAAGCTTATCCAAGTAGAAAGCATACTAGAGCCAATCCCCTGAATCACATAAAAGATTTTTTCTAACCTATTTTTAAAAACTTCTTTTCTAATCGTTCTTAAAACATATAAAAACCCTACAAACAGCCCCACAATCAAAACAAGCAAATAAGGCGCTAATTTAGAAAGCTTATAACCTAAAATCAAAAAATCATTTTCATTCATGCTAATTCTTTGAATTTTTAGGCATATTTTCCATATCTATTAAATGCTCTTTAGAATCTTGTAAGGCTTTTTCTAAAAGCTCTAAATTGCTTTGAGTAAGCTCTTCTAATTTTTCAAACTTATGCGTGAAATAAAGGCAAATGCTTAGTTCCATAAACACCACCACAAAAAGGAATTTTAAAAAATCTTGTTTTTTTTCTTGCATTCTTTTAATCCTTAATTTGATTTTATCTATACTAATGATTTAAAGGTGCTTTTAGGGGGTTAAAAATGCGTTAATTCCACGCTTTTAAAAGCCTTTGATTTTTGCTTTTAAGCTCAACAACAAGTTTTAACATTCACGCTTTTAAGGAATTAGTTAGGGGTTATGAAAGGGGTTTAAACAAGAGAGCTACTAGCTTTTTAGATAGCTCCCCCTAAAGTCTTAGTAAAGCTTTTTTAGCCAAACTTAAGACAATCATTATTACAATAATCAGCCTATGCATTTATAACCCTTTCAATAGAACTCTAGTTAAGAAGTAATTGCCGTTACCCTTAACTAGGTAGGGTTATTATAATTTATTAAAACTTAAATATTATTTAAAAAGTGCGTATATTTAGAGACTTATTTTAACATATTGCAATAATAGCAACAACAAGCTTTTATTAAGCTTAAATTTCAAAAACGCCCTTTAAGTAAAAAGCGCTTAGTTTTTTTCTAAACCTTCATAATAGTAAGACTGAATAATGCCTTTAATGAGAGTTTGTTTATTAAAAATATCTCTACTTAAATGAGCTTTCAAAAGAGTTTTAATTTCCAAATCATTCACAGGACTTCTCTTTATTGCACTTAAGTAGGCATTTTTATCTATTTTATCCCAATCAACAATAAGCTTTAATTCTTTTTTGAATATGCAGTCTAGCCATATTCTAGTGGCTCTGCCATTACCCTCCAAAAAAGGGTGTGCGATATTCATTTCTACATATTTTTCTATAATTTCATCAAAATTACTTTGAGGCATTTTTTCAATTTTAGGCAAGATAACATCTAAATACATAGAATTAGCAAACCTAAAATTCCCCTTAGAAATGTTTTTGTCTCTAATAAGCCCGGCAAATTCATATAACCCATTAAATAAAGCCTTATGAATATCTATTAAACCTTTTAGAGTGCCTACTTCAAAATTATCTAATTCTCCGCTTTGAATAAGGGTTTTTGCCTTTTCTAAACTTTTTTCATCTGTAGGTTTCAGTTTGTATCCTTTGGTTATTTTTAATTAAAATGATTATGGCACAACCTATACAAAAATTATAGTTTTTTTACCTTTAAATCTCTTTGTTTATTAAAGAGAGTAAAAAGCGCTTTTACTAATACCTAAACATCGGCGTTACATAGTCTCTTAAACTCATAGGCTTGTTATTTGTAGGTGGTGTTATGCTATTCACGCTTTCTACTTTTGCTATTCCATTGAGTGGCCTTTTATTTAAAGGGGGCTTATTTTTAGAATTTTCATCAAGGCTTTTAAGACGATTAAACAGCTCTCTTTCTTGGTTGGTTTTAAAATTAAGGCTATTAGTTAAAGCGCTATTATGCCTATTTTGCACTTCTCTAGCTTTATTTAGGCTTTCATTTTGTTTCTTTTGCTCTTTTAGATTTTCTAAAGCCATTTCATTGTTAAAAGCGTTTTGTGCGTCTAGTTTAGAATCTCTTAGGCGCTGGTATCTTAAAGCGTCTTCTCTTATTTGAGCGTTATTTAATAAATTGCCTATATTATTGAGAGAATTGCTAAAATTATTCATGCTATTTGCCAAAGTGCTGTGCGCTCTAGCACTAGCGTTTAAACTTTCATTAAAAAGACCTAAACCCCCACGCCCTGCGCCTAAATCTGCGTAATAACTCATTGTTTTTTAGCTCCTTTCTTTCTTTTATTTTTATTTTCATAAGCCTTAGTTTCAAAATTCAATAAATCTTTTAAACTTTCTAAGGCGTTTAAGCGCTCTTTCTCTAAGCCATAAAAGACTAGAACGCTTTGTTTGTATTCTAATAAGTCTTTAAAAACACTCTTTAACTGCTCGTTAGAATGCTCCTTGTAAGTCTTTAAGCCTAAGCTCTCATCTTCTAAAACTTCAGCGCATCTAAATGCCCCACCTAAGCCCATTAAAACTAATGATTGGATATTAGCTTGGTCTTCTAAATTCAAATCATAAGCATGCGTTGTGCCTAAAGCAAGAGATTTAAAGCCTTTTAAAAGTGTGTTAGTGGTGCGCTCATTGATTTCGTTTTCTCTTTGTTGTTTGACTCTAAGAAAGCTTAGCTTTGAAATCTCGTTTTTTATCTCATCTACATTAAAATCTTGGTGTGTTTCTATGATTAAAAAATCATCTTCTTTATACATGCAAGCGCTTATTTTTCTTTGGGCTAAAGCCCTAGCTACATCATCGCTTAAAAACTCGTAATTCTCTAATTTTAAAATATTTTTGTGTTCGTGCATTGTTTTTACCCTTATTCTAATTTAACTTGATTGTAGGCTAAAAGAAAGGCATTTTAAAGGGTTAAATATTTGACATTTTAAACTGTTTTTAGCTACATTAGTTTATGGAATTAAACAATAAAAATTCATTAGTAAGTATTGAAACATTAGAATATGAGATAGAGCTATGGAAGAGTTAAGCCAAAAACCACCCTGAAATGTTTGTAGATTTAATTTTAAAGCAAGACGATAAAAAGTTTAATAATGCAGATAAAAACCGCTTGCTAGGTTATAGCGCCTTGTTTTTAATCACTTTTGTTATTGGCGGTTTAGGCGCTTTATATATCCTAACGCATTAAAATTCGGGCATATAACTTAACTCACTAATTTTTAAATAACTTGATTGAATGCCTACAAAAAATTGATTATTATAAAGTTCGTATTGATATTCCCCAACATTAGTTAATTGTGGTCTATAAAATCCATTTGATTTTAAAATGTCGCTGATATTTACCGCCACATTAATTCTATAAGCCGGATTAATCCAAATAGATTGGTATTCTCTACCAAAAAGCCATAAAGATTGGTAATTTTCTTTAGGTCTAAAAATGGTTTTTACTACATAAGGGTATTGGCTATTACCGCTCCCGCTCATATCAATATTTTTACAAGTTCTTAAAGTATTGTTTAAAATGATTATTTTTTCATTACAACTATAGGCATTATTACTCACGCATAAGATGAGTTGCCCGGCATTGCTATCATTATACCCACTATAGAGCACTTCATAATTTAAAAACAACTCAATTAAATAAATCTTATTAGCTTTGAAGATAACTGAATCAGAACCAGCTAGGATAATCATTTTCTTAAAAATGTTGCTATCATTGACAAAGTTTAGAGATTTATTGATTTGTTTTAATAAAATAATTTTTTCTGTTGGGAAATCATTAAGTCTATTTTCTAGGCTCGTAGTTTTTGTGCTTAAGTTATCTATAGTGTTGGCGTTTTTAGAGATTAAATCCAGTTGTCTTTCATTAAACTTGTTTAGCTTGTTATCTAGGCGATTTTGTATTAAAACATCATTGTTATTTAAGTTGCTTTGCTCTTGTTTAAGGTCGTTTATTTCAGTATTTAATGGCTCTAGCATAGTATTAAGCTTGCTATTAGCTTGGTTTAAAAAATCATCTTTAGTTGCTCTTAAACTAGCGTTTAAAGTGGTGCTGATTCTATGATTTAAACTTTCAATTTCATTTAGTGCGCTTTCTTTGGCGCTTGTTATGCTAGTAAGGGCGTTATTTTGATTGAGATTTAAAGCATTCTCTAAATTCTCTTTTAAAGCGTTTAAACTAGCTTGCAAGTCTCTTTCTTTAGTGCGTAAGATTCTTTCTAATGCGCTTGTTAGCTCTTCTTCTTTATGCGCCATACTCGCATTAAAGGTTTCAAAATAAGCGTTGTATTCTTGCATTTTAAGATTAAAGGCATTCAACTCATTGTTTAAATACTCTCTTTGGTGTAAAAAATTCTCTTTGTCTAATTCTATATTGGAGCTTAAATTAGAGATGTTATCAAAATCTCTTAAAATCTCTCTAATGCCTTCTAAAGACGCATACACTTGGGCTTTAAAGTCTAAGTTATGCTCTAGGATTGAATCTAGCTTTTCTAATAGCTTATCTCTTTGTTTTTCTATGTTAGGGGTATTTAAATCTTCATAAGGGCTTAAGCTCATATTAGGATTAGGCAAGGGGGGGAAGTTACTCATAAAAACTCCTTTAAGTCATAGAGATACTAGGCATATAATGGCTTAATTCTGTGATTTGTAAATAAAGCGTTTGAGCGCTAAAGGTGCAAGAATCTTCAATACGCTTGTTTAAAGTGTTGTTGTGATAATGGATATTAAAATCCTTAAACTTTTGCCAAAAGCCATCAGTAGGCAAGTAATTCACATTCACCCACAAGCTTACAATGCCTTTAGCATAAAGCGCAATCTCTTTAATCTCCATTCTTGGGGTGTAAAAGAATTTGACTAAATACACGCCATAAGTATTGTTACCCCCCACATATAAGCCCTTTAGCGTTTGCAAGCCTTTAGCTGGAATATCAAAGTTTTCATCATTGCCAAAGACTAGCACAATTTCGCCTTCATTAGTGTTTTTAAACTCGTATTTAAAAAAGCATTCAATCAAATAGTGCTTATTAGGGCTTAAAAGCGTTTGCTGGTTTTCTAAGCTTGCCAAAGTTCTAATCTTTTTAAAAGTGTTAGTGTTATTGATAAAATTAATTTCTCTTTCAAAATAAAAGAGTTTGGTATTTAAAAACTCTCTATTTTCTAGGCTTTCATTAACAGAGTTTCTAACACTCTCTAAGCTTGCATTAATTTCTAATTGCTTGGATTCTAAAAGGCTCTTACTTTCGCTTAAAAAACTCTCTTTTAAAGCGTTTAATTCTGTAGTGGCATTCTCTTTTAAGAGATTGAGCGCATTTTTAATATTCTCTTTTAAGGCATTAAGAGAGTTTAGGCTAAGCTCTTTAAGGGCGTTAATACTTTCTAAAGCGCTTGTTTCTTTGTTTTCTATCGCATTTAATGCGCTTTGCTTATTATTGTTTAATTCTGTAGTGGCATTTTCTTTTAAAGCGTTTATTTCAGTAACTGCGCTTACTTTTAAATGGTTTAATTCAATATTGGCGTTACTTAATTCAGCCTTGGCATTTTCTTTTAAAGCATTAAGAGCGCTTTGTTTTTCTGTGTTTAAAGCGCTTAGAATTGCATTTAAACGCTCATTTAATTCTAGTAGGGCATTTTCTTTATTTTCTAGCAAATCTTGTTTTAAGGCATTTAAAAGCGTTTCTAATTCTTGCTTTAAAACATTGGTTCTTTCTATTAAATCAGCCTTAAGGGTGTTTTGTTGCTCCTTTAGAGCTTTTAAATAATTTTCTTTTTTCTCTTCTAAGATTTTAAGGCTTTTAGTTTCGCTTTGTTTTAAAGCAAGTTCTAGGGCTTTTATGCTTTCTTGTTCTTGCTTAATGGTTTCTTTTAAGGCGTTAGTTTCTCTTTCTAGTTCAATATTGAGATTTTTAAAAAAGGCGTTATATTCCCCTAACTTCCTTTCTAAAGCTTTTAAAAGCTCATTTTCTGCACTCTCTAAATTCTCTTTTGGCTCTTTTAAAAGAATCTCTAAGGAAGTAAGAATACTAAAAATCCCTTCTAAGCTTAAATAAACTTGCTCTTTCCATTCTACTTTTTCATTTAAAGCCGTGCTGACTCTATTAAGCAATTCACTATAAAAATGAGTTTCTAGTCTTGGGTTAGGAAGTTCTAGCATTTTCTTACTTTCTTAATTTTTAATGAGAGTATAAAAAAAATGGCTTATCTTTAGGGGGTTAAAACGCATTATTTTTTAATCTTATCACTAACTACATTTAAAGTAATGCGTTTTTCTAAGCTCTCTTGCTCGTTATGCGCTTTAAAAGTAATAACTGCCTTGCCTAAATCTTTACTTTCAAATAAACAAGTATTCCCACTAGCTAATAATTCATCCTTATAATAAAAGCCTTCATTGGCATTCTTTAGGGTAGAAAACCCCCATAAAGTGATAGGCACGCCTTGAATCGTTTCTAATTCATTAGCAAAGATTTGGATTTGGTTGTCTAATTCTTGCTCGTTTAGCTTGTCTAGTTCTTTAGAGAGTTTGCTTAAAAGCTTGTCTAGCTCGCTTTGAGGCTTTTTAGTTTTATCAACTTCAACATTACCACTAGCGCTCACGGTGCTATTTTGATAATCTAAGCCAATTTGATTGATAACTTCTAAAACATTCTTAAAGTTTTCAGGGCCTATATTAGTTCCGCCATTAGCTTTGACTTGCAAAAGGCTTACATACGCATTAGCTCTATTTATCATGGCATTATCTTTTAAGCTTTTAAGCATACTTTGGCATTGAATTAGCGTGTTTAGGGTTTGGGCTTTTTGAGCGTTTAGCGCGCTTATGGTGTTTAAAAAGTCTAGTTCAATTTTGGCCCTTGCTTGCTCTTTAGCTAAATTTTGGGCTTGTTCTTGTAAAGAGATTTGCTCGCATTCTATAGCGCTTTTTAAACACAATTCGTTTAATTCTTTGTTATTGAAATTAGGCGTATTCAAAGCGTCTCTAAAGATTAAAAAATTTCTAATAAACCTACTTGTATTCATACTTTCACCACCTTTGAAAATGAGATGTTTTTAGAATAAATGGCATTAAGATAGTTGCTTAAGGTGTTTTTAGCATTCTTTAATAGCTGTTGGTAGTTGGCAATTTTATTAAAGTTGCTTTCATTTGTTGGGGTTTCTAAAAGCAAGCATAAACTAGCATAGGTTAAGGCTTGCTCGCATACTTTAGGTAAAGAGATATTTTCATCTGTTTCTAAAATAGGCAAATACTCACAATAGACTACTTCTAAAAAGCCATCTTTATAGGGAGTTATGCTTAATCTGTCATCACAAATAAGTAGCGCTAAGGGCTGTTTTGATGTTCTTTCAATACTAGTTCTTTCTAGTATCTCTTGATTATCAAAATAAACGCTTAAAATACTTAATACATTTTCACAATCTATACTAGGATTATCTAGGCTTAAATGCGCTCTTTTCTTTTGTCTGTTAAGCCTAAATTCTAAAGTCATCTCTAAAGCACTAGAATTGATGGCATCTAGTATTTCTTCATCGCTAAATAGATAGTTATTAAAATCTTCATCATTCAAACGCTTTCTAATCTTAGCTACTAATTCATTAACTCTAATCATTGTCTTAATAACTCGCTTTCTAGTTTTTCAAAATAAGGGGGGTTTAAGTAGAGTTCATTTTTTTGTATGTTTTTTTCATACACTTCTAAAAATTCTCTTAAAAGCTTTAATTGGCTCTTATCTTCTGGCTCTTTAGCTTTAAACAAATAATCTTCTACTACAAAGGGAAGAAGGCGTGTAAAATCTAAATTCTTAGAATAATCTTTGTATTCTAAAAACCCCACCCCCTTACACACACAAAAGACTTCTTCATCATTTAAGAGATAATAGCCCCCGCTCTCTGTAATGCTTAAGGACACGACGCTATCTTTTATTTCTGTTTCTAAAATTTGCTTATGGTAGCGATTAAAGCCTTTTAGTAAAGAGTTTCTAGGCAAGATTACAAGGCGTTTCATTCTTAAAATCCTTTAAAGATGTAAGCACAAGTTAGACATAAAGAGATGAAAGCCCCTAAAAGCACTCTTAAAAGCGTGCGCTTAGTTTGTTGTCTCATATATTCTTTGGCTAACTCTTCATTATCTTTATACATTTCTTTATCCTTTAAATAGATTTTTAAATATTTAATTAAAATATTCAAATCTTAAAAGCCCTTAAAGATGTAAGCGCAAGTTAGACATAAAGAGATAAAAGCAATTAAAAACCCCGCAACTCTTAAAAGCGTGCGCTTAGTTTGTTGTCTCATATATTCTTTAGCTAACTCTTCATTATCTTTATACATTTCTTTATCCTTTAAATAGATTTTTAAATATTTGATTAAAATATTCAAATCTTAAAAGCCCTTAAAGATGTAAGCACAAGTTAAGCCTGCTACACTAGAGACAAACACCACACAAAACACAATACTAATCCAACTTACAAGGGCGATAAAACGCTCGTTCTTGTAGTTTTGTTCTTCTGTCATTTTCCTAGCTTTCCTATTGAATAAAAATCTAAAATCAAACACACTTAAAAGCCCTTGAATATGTAAGCACAAGTTAAACTAGCCCCTAAAGTAACTATTAAAACACACAAAAAGAGTGTTAAGCAAGTTATTAAAACAATAAAACGCTCGTTCTTGTAGTTTTGTTCTTCTGTCATTTTCCTAGCTTTCCTATTGAATAAAAATCTAAAATCAAACACACTTAAAAGCCCTTAAAGATGTAAGCACAAGTTAGGCAAGCCATAAAAAAGCAAATGCCTATCAAAATAAAGAAATTCCTATTATTTTTATTTTTCTCTTTAGTGTAGCTCTCTAGTTTTTCAATCGTATCAATCTTAATTTCAATATCCACTTTCTCGCCTTTGTAAAAAATAATAGAAAATCTTTCAATAAGATTTTTCACACTTAAAAGCCCTTAAAGATGTAAGCACAAGTTAAGCCTGCTACACTAGAGACAAACACCACACAAAAAACAAAAGCGATAATCTGCATTTTCTCTATTTTGTAATTTTGTTCTTCTGTCATTTTCCTAGCTTTCCTATTGAATAAAAATCTAAAATCAAACACACTTAAAAGCCTTTAATCCCTAAGCATAGGGCTATTAAAGGCATTTGTTTCATTGTTTGAAGGACTTTCTTTGTTTAATCCGTAGCTTTTGGCTACTTCTTCAATAGCTTTGTTATTAGCTAGTCTTTCTTGCTCTCTAGTGTTGTAGCGCTCATTCTCTGTAAAAAATTGTTGTCTAGCTAATTTTTGCGCCTCTTTGGCTTGCTTTAATTGCTCGTTAGCGCTCCATATGCCTACGCCTAAATTAGCTAAACTAGAAACCCCGCTTAAAAGCATTCCTGCCCCACTAGCCCCACCGATATTGTTTAAAAAATTAGAAAATCTATTAGGGCTAGAATAAGAGTAGCTAGGGGGTTCAAAATTTATTGGAGTATTTAAAAATTTCATTTCTTTTTCCTTTCAATTAATGTTAAAAGCCTTTAAAGATGTAGGCACAAGTTACACAAGCTCCTAAAATAAAAGTCATGCATATAACAAACCTAAAAATAGCTTCTAATCTCTCTATTTTGTAATTTTGCTCTTCTGTCATTTTCCTATCCTTTCTTATGCCTTTAAGCGTTTTTAATAAGAGCAGTATCAATTTTTAAAAGCCCTTAAAGATGTAGGCACAAGTTACACAAGCCATAAAAAAACAAATAATAAATGCAATAATTTGCAATCTCTCTATTTTGTAATTTTGCTCTTCTGTCATTTTCCTATCCTTTCTTATGCCTTTAAGCGTTTTTAATAAGAGCAGTATCAATTTTTAAAAGCCCTTAAAGATGTAGGCACAAGTTACACAAACGCTTACTACAAAAATAACAAAGAATGCAAACAATAGAAAAGCTTTTAATCTTTCTATTTTGGCTCTTTGTTCTATGTATTCTTTTAGTTTTTCCATAGTGTCTATTTTGATTTCAATATTCACTTTCTCGCCTTTATGAAAAATAATAAAAAATCTTTCAATAAGATTTTTCACACTTAAAAGCCCTTAAAGATGTAGGCACAAGTTACACAAGCCATAAAAAAACAAATAACAATACTAATCCAGCTTACAAGGGCTATAAAACGCTCGTTCTTGTAGTTTTGTTCTTCTGTCATCTTCCTAGCTTTCCTATTGAATAAAAATCTAAAATCAAACACACTTAAAAGCCCTTGAATATGTAAGCACAAGTTAGGCAAATACACACGACAATAAAACAAATACTAAAAGTTATTTTTTTATATTTTAATTCGCTTTGTTTTAAACGACTTTTCAAATACTCTTCTAGCATTTCTTTATTGTCTATTTTTATATCCACTTTGGTGTCCTTATTTAAATTGACTTCTAAATTTTCTACTACATTACGCATTTATAAATATTTCTTTTTAAAGCCCCCCTAAAAATAAAGGGGCAATTAAAAAGCGTTTTTAATACTCCACTTCAATATTGCTAGGCAAGAAATAAATAACCCTTAAAACGCATTCACCAGCGATTGAAGTTTCGCCGTCATCTGTAAAAATAGGATTAGTGATTTTGGCGCAAATGATTTGAGTTTCAAGCGAGCTTAAAAGCTGTGTGCTTTGGTTAAACTGCTTAATATCATGGCTTGTAAAGCTTGCTACATTCTCTTTAGTAGTTACATTAGCCTTAATATCATTCAAAAAGTAATCTTGTTTGTCTTTTAAGCCTATATCCACCTTAACATCATTTGTATGCACGCTAGGACTTTTAATCTCTAAATTAAGACTTGTTATAATAGCTCCACTAGGAATGCCTACTAATTCTTTAATTTCACTATCTAATTTAAAGCTTGTTTCGCACAAATAGCTTACATTTTTAACGAATTGTTTCATTACCTTATCCTTTCTTTAAACTTTGGCACTAAAAAGCCCTATAACGCTATAATCGCTATTGTTATAAGGGCTAGACTCTTCACCTACATATCTAGCTTTGGCAATGCCCCTAATGCTATCAATCCCACACAAGGTCTTTCTGCCGGCATCTTCATTTTCATTGATATAAAAGCTGATTTTTTGACTGCCTACTAACACGCACGCACTCGCACCTACTAGCATTCCAATACTTACGGCTTGATTCTCTTTGCCCTTATAAACACTTGGGGGGGTAACTTTAGTTACATTTTGCTTATTGATATGGTTATTAAACTCGCTATCGCTCACTTCAGAATTTAATAAGCCCACATTGACATCAGTCCATGTCCCTAAATCAATGATAGGGCAATTATCCACCATTCCTACAATGCCCGTAAAAAGTGCGTTCTCTTCGCCCCTAATGCCGGCGTATTTTTGTAAATCTTGGTATTCGGGGTCTGCTTTTAATTGATTGATTTGATAGCTATCTAAAAAGATTAAGTAGCTAGTGTGCTGGATAGTAATGCCTTGAGTGCTTATCATATCACTTCTTACTGGCTTAATAGGAAAGGCTTTAGTTTTATTGTATTTTTCCCCGCTTCTAGCTTGGAAAATCGCTCTTCTTAAAGCCTTTAAACTCATAGTGTCTTTAGCGGTGATTTCTTTAGTTAAATCTGTAATGCTCTCTTTAGCATTCTTAGCCAAACGATAGCCTTCAGTGTTGTTCTCTGTGGTGTTATCACACACTACGGCGTTAGTAAAATCATTGCTTAAAGCACAAATAATCTCTCTATCTCTATTTTGAGTAAGCCATTCAGTCAAACTATCGCTTGCTTCTTTAATAAAATCAATATGCTTTAAGGCACTATAAGCGCTAATTTCACTCTTTAAAGAATTGCCCACCACTCTTGGATAAATCGTTTGACTTAAAATCTCTAAATTATCTAAATTAGAATCAAAATCACTATTACCCACTACGCCACTTCCACCTAATTGGCTTTTAAGTCTAGGACGATAAGGTGCGCTATCATTGACTACATAAGTTCTTATAGCTCTATCGCTCCCACGCCCTGTAATGCTTTCAAAAGGGCTTTTCTTCCAACTCGCATTTTCAATAACTTCAGCCACTTTCACGCTGACATTAGGGTCATTCTTCCACCCGCTTAAATTAATTTGATTGAGTTCGCTTAACATATTTTCTCCTTATTTAAAAATTAAAATCTTTCCATCACACTATTAGAGCCACTAGAAAAGGCATCATTAGAGCTAGGGTTACCTACTACTTGTTTAGGTAATTCTTCTTCTACTTCTGCTTTTTCTTCTTCTTTTTCACCCTTGAAGGTCTTATAGAGTGAGTAGAGAGATTCAAAAAAGCCTAAAGCGTCTTCTAGGCTGTCTAACTCTCTCTTATATTTGGGGGGCAATTCTTCATTATAAAATGCGATGATTTCTTGCATATTGGCATCGGGGTTTTTTTCTAAAAACGCTTTTTGAGCGCTCTCTAATTCAAGCTTTGACTTGGTAGAATGGATTTCATCATTTAAAGCCACGGCTTTATCATAAGTCTTACCTATAGTCTCTTCTATAAAGTTGTTTTGCTCTATTAAGACGGCTTTGTAAAACTCTTCTTTGTTAGAAAAAAACAAATCTTCTAGCTTTTCGTCTGTTTTTTCAGCCATATGTTTGGCGAAATTATTTTCTAAAGAATCTTGAGCTTGTGCTAATTCGTTTTGCAAAGCTTTTAATTCTTGCTCCTTGTTTTGTAAATCCTGCATTTCAAAAGTCCTTTTATTAAAATTCAAATGCCATTAAATCAAAAAACAAAATTTAAAGGGGGGTTAAAAATTTAAGGGGGTGAATTGAGTTTAAAAAGCTATCTCAAATTTCTTGTATAAAGAAAGGTAAAAATAAGCATTGCTAAAGCATTAGCTAAACTTCCTATGTCTCTATCTATATGATTGATAATTAAAAGCACGATTAGAATAAAGACACACAAAGGGAATATACTTTCTGGGTGCTTGTTAAAAAAATCTTTGAGTTTTTTCATGTGCGGTATAATCCTTTTATTAGAGTTTTAGCAAAGAAACCCTTGCTAAGTAATTGATAAAGGCGTGTAGTTACTTTTATCATTCTTTAAATCTTACACATGCAATCTTTCAAAGGCTCATCATCTATAAACTCCAATTCTTGTTCTTTTGAAAATTTTTGTTCCATATATTCACAACTACGATTTTTTAGAAACCATGATTTATTGATAGCATTTTCTAAACACAAACTTTCA
Source organism: Helicobacter cetorum MIT 00-7128 (assembly GCF_000259255.1). Taxonomy (NCBI): domain Bacteria; kingdom Pseudomonadati; phylum Campylobacterota; class Epsilonproteobacteria; order Campylobacterales; family Helicobacteraceae; genus Helicobacter; species Helicobacter cetorum. Next base: position 578,989 of record NC_017737.1, on the reverse strand, counting down.
TATTCTTTCATCTTAGCCCACTCTTTAGGGTAATATTTCCATACTCTATAAAAGCTCCTTAAACTAGCATAAGGACAAAAAAAGCACCCCGTTCTTTCAAAATGCCTATATAGTGGGTTTTCTAATTCTCTGTCTTTAAGATAGTTTTTACAATCGCTTTCATTCATCTTGTAATCATAGATTAAGGGGTATTCAAACTTCCTATCCATAAATTTAGCTCGGTGCATTTCATCTATAGTTATACCTAATAAAAGCGTATAGTCTTTAATATGATTTTCTTTAATAAAGCGCTCTAGTGGATAGACTTTAGATTCTCTTCTCCATCTACAAAACACATGCCCACTACTTAATAATCCTTTAGGTCTGCCATTAAATGCGCCTTTAGTCGTAATTTTTTGTATTTGATTAGTAATAAAAACGCCTTGTGGTTTTGTAATGACTATCTTAGCGTTGTATCTTTCCTTCCAATAGTTGCTAACTTTTGCAATGTATTCATACATAGCGCTAAATTCATTTAGAGTATCATTAAAGACAATGTAATCTACTTGCTTTTTATCTCTTAAGAGTAAATCTATCATTGCGGTGCTATCTTTACCACCACTCCATAAAGCGATTTTAGTTTTCATTTTTTGGTATAATCCTTTTGCGGTTCACTCCATAACTCTCTGTTATGATTACCAGCCACTGCCGATAAAAGAGTGAATTATATCGGCGTTCTTATTGCAAGAATTGCAACTACACAATAACAGTAGGTCTTTGTTGCCTATGCCCTTAATAAGGGAGGCGTTATTTGCCTTGCTTTTCTTGTTTAATATCATTCTTATAGCTAGTTCCATTCTTATAATTTCCATTTTCTTTAAACATTGTCTTATTTTGTGGTATAGTTTCAAGGTAGCCCACTCAATGCTTTTTAGCATTCTTGCTGTCCTGCTGAATGAAAGAGTGGATAATGTCAGCCTTGTTTATCATAGACTTAATATAATACTTATCAATCTCTGGAACGCTTGTTATAAAAAGCTTGTTATTATCTTGTGAAACAAACAAATGAACGATGTTGTTTTCATCTTTCTTAAAAGCCTTAATGTATTTAATGCGCTCTTTGTGTGGCTCTTTGTCTTTATAAATTAGTTTTATATCTGGCTCTTTCAAACTTGGCTCAATAAGATTTAGATAAAAAAAGCGTTTTTGAGCGTTTTCTTTTTCTCCTATATGCTCTATAAAATTATCTAGGTTGCTGACATATTTAAACTTATTTTTAAATTCATCAATGTTTATCTCTTTGGGTAGTTCTGGCGCATTATCTGTTTTTAAATAACTATCTATGCTATCAATAAAGGCTTTTTTATCTTTTGGCTCAATAACTTTAAAAGCTCGTTCTTTCTCTAACTTTGGCTTACTCTCTTTTAAATGTTTCTCATACGCTTTAAACTTGCTTTCTAGCTTTGGCAATAAATCTAATAATTCCCTGCTTTCTTTGCTAGGATTTCCGCTTTCAATTGCGTATTTAATAAAATCAAAAACATTAATCTCACTAATTGGCTTGTTAGTGCCAGCAAATATATCGCCTGCGTTTTGTATCATTCTCTCTTTAGCATTCTTTAAAAACTCATAAAATTGGCTTGTAGGATTTTCTAGCCTTAAAAATCTAGCAAAGCTACTACCTAATAATTCACTCACTACGCTTTCATACTTTTGCGGGTTTTCTTTAATAAAAGCGTTAGTGCCGTTACTATCAGTCGTTTTGACTAAGTAATCAATATCATTTACTAGCTTTGCGTAATTATCCTTTCTATTCCCACTTTCTAGCATTTTAGCGGTGGTGTCTAATGAATCCGTTAGATAGGGGGATAGATTGAAATTTTTAAGCGTAGCGTCATTATTTAGGTTGTGAAAATTAGCGCTATTATTGGCAAACATTTCTTTAAACGCCTTAAACTGCTCCTTATCTAAATGCTTGTAAGCATTATCAAACACTTCTAAAAGGCTGTTATTAGCGCTGTTTTTGGCATAATGGCTTAAAAGGGCTAAATTAGCGTTTTCTATTTGCGTTTGGCTTGGGATTTTAGCGTCTCTTTCTAACACTCTAGCTACATTATTGGCTAAATTCTCTACATTCTCGCTTTCAAACTTTATAGGCAAGTGCTTTAAATTTTCATTATAGCTACTCATCGCACTTAAAAGCGTATCACTAAAACTATTAGCTCTGTTCTCATTAGACTTACTAGCAAGCTTAAAAATCTCTTTATCGTTTAATTCATTTTCTGGCATTCTTACCATTAGCTCGTTTGGTTTTAAATCTAAATTAAAGCTGTCTTTAATCGCTTTTTCGTAATTTGCTCGGCTCTCTTTAGAAAAACTTAACATGCCTTGGGTCCTGTGATTCCCTGCTATAACTTGCCCATCATTTAGAATGATAGGCAAATCATCAAAGCCCCCACGCCCTACAATCATTTTGGGGTCAAAATTATTAGCTATTTCTTCAATCTTTTTGTTATCTATGCTATTTCGTGTTTGAGTGCCGGTGTTTTTAAAATTAGGCTTTAAATCGTCTTTATTTACGATTACATACTTTAAGGGGTATATTTCATTATCATTCAAGCTTACGCTAGATTTAGGGGCGTTTTCTAGCTCTTTAAAAGGGATATTTTCACTTTTAACTATCTCTCTGTCTAGTTCGCTCTTGCCTAAAGTAGAATTTTTGGCATCTCTTATAGCTTGGCGCTCTAGTTTATGCTGTTGTATGCTCTCTTGTAACCTTTGGCTTTCTAGCTCTTTTAATTCTTGCTCTTTGGCTAGTTTTTGTTGCTTTTCTAGGTTGGCAAGTTCTAAAAAACTTAACTCTTGGTCTTGCTTAGTTAATTCTTTTTGAGTAATATCTATTTGCTGATTGGTGCTTCGTGGCGTTGGGCTACCACCAGTCGGTCTATCACTATAAAAATTAAAAATCTTTTTGTTATCCCCCAAATCATCTACTACAACTCTTAATTTAACTCCATTGTTATCCCATTCATAAGCATATCTTATTAGATTATTCCTATTTTCTTTGCTTTCTAATAGAACACTGCCGTTCTTAATCACTTCGCCCATGTTAAGCAGTTCATCGCTAGTTATGGCTCCAGTCTTATTCTCTCCATAGTGGCGTTTTAATATTTTGATAGCTCCGTGTTTTTTGCTGCCTTTCTCTAAGGTATAAAGGTCGTTTAAATCTCTGCCTTTAAGGATAGTTTCATCAAGCTCGCCCTTAAAGACTTTTAAAACATCAAGTTGCTCTTTGGTGAGCTTGCTAGTATCAATTTTTTCTAACTCTTTTAACGCTTTTTCGTGTTTGGTGATTTTGTCTTTGACTTCTTCGCTCGCAGTTTTGACTCCGCTTGTAATCTCTTCAATTTTCTTCATTGTTTCATTAGAGAATTTAGATTTTTGAGCGCTTAGTTTTAAAGTGTTTGTAAATTCTTCTACACTATGACTTCTCTCTAAAGCTTGCTTTAAATGATACCTTAGGGCTGCTCCTGCGGTTTTCTCATCTAAAGATTTAAAAATAAAGGTTTTAGGGGCGGTTCTATACATGGTATTTAATAGCCATTTAACCCCTAAGAATTTAAAAGCACCCTCTAGGCTAGTGGCTAATCCTTGACTAGCTTTTTGTGTGGTAGCTTCTGTTAGCTTTTTAGCGATTAAAACATCGTTTTTAAAGAGTTTATGAAAGCCTTTGAAAGATAAACACATCATTTTTTTAAAAAATTATGGTATAGTTTCGTTATCTCTAGCAAGAGAAAAGCCACCTGTTTCTTAGAAAGCAGGCTTACTTCCATTGAAGTGATACAGACTTTTGAGCTAGAGTTTCTTAGTGTCATCTTTATAGCTATTCCCTTGTTTACATAATTTTTTACCTTGTTAACTTTCTTGGTGTATTATTAAAGTGTTAGACATTCAATAGAAATGGCACTCGGCTAATAACCGAAGCTTGAGCCACTTTGAGAATGCTCTAGCGTTTCTTTGTATATCTCGCTTTGTTTATACTCGCCTTTAGTCTTATACATAGTCTTTAAAATAAGCTCGTTTCTGCCATTTGATATTTGTTCTACACAACAAAGAACCCATTAATTTGGTTAAAGCTCACTAACTAAAAACATTAACTTTTTTGTGCTATAGTCCATAGTAAGAGAGTGTAGAACAACAGAACAACGCTGGGCTTATAACCTAGAATGTAGGTTGTTTGCGTCTATGCTTTCTAGGTAACTCTTTGAATTCCTATAATCCCCATTCTCTTTAAACATTGTTACAAGGCTTAAGCCGTTTTGTTTCTTGCTTACTTGTTCTACAACCACAAAATACCCATTGATTTGTTTGTAGCTTAATAGTTTCACTCTATCGTTTTCTCTTATCCTTAATGTCTCATCAGCATTCTCAACAATGTTTCTATAATTAGCTATATCATCATAAGTGATAGGAGGTTGCTTGCTTTTTATGACATTATTTGAATTTTTTCCATGCCTATTTAAAATGTGTTTGATAGCACTAAAATCAATCATTGTCTTCGCATCATTAGGATATTCTAAACCTAATTCTTTAGCCAAACTAGGCTCTAATTTTTCAACCGCAATCTTTTTGTTGTTTTTCTCTATATATTCTACCACTTCAGAGGTTAAATTTTGCTCGCCTAAAACAAGCATTTCTCTACCCTTATTAGGGCTTTTATCAATCAATTTTTTTATCTCGTTAAAAGAGAGTTTGGGCATTTTTTCATCTTTGGCTTTAGTTTCAAGGCTTTCATTATACGATGTTTCTTTTTCATTTGTGTTTTTAGGGGTATTTTGTTGTTCTTTGAGCAGTTTTTGTTGCTTTTCTAGGTTGGCAAGTTCTAAAAAACTTAACTCTTGGTCTTGCTTAGTTAATTCTTTTTGAGTAATATCTATTTGCTGATTGGTGCTTCGTGGCGTTGGGCTACCACCAGTCGGTCTATCACTATAAAAATTAAAAATCTTTTTGTTATCCCCCAAATCATCTACTACAACTCTTAATTTAACTCCATTGTTATCCCATTCATAAGCATATCTTATTAGATTATTCCTATTTTCTTTGCTTTCTAATAGAACACTGCCGTTCTTAATCACTTCGCCCATGTTAAGCAGTTCATCGCTAGTTATGGCTCCAGTCTTATTCTCTCCATAGTGGCGTTTTAATATTTTGATAGCTCCGTGTTTTTTGCTGCCTTTCTCTAAGGTATAAAGGTCGTTTAAATCTCTGCCTTTAAGGATAGTTTCATCAAGCTCGCCCTTAAAGACTTTTAAAACATCAAGTTGCTCTTTGGTGAGCTTGCTAGTATCAATTTTTTCTAACTCTTTTAACGCTTTTTCGTGTTTGGTGATTTTGTCTTTGACTTCTTCGCTCGCAGTTTTGACTCCGCTTGTAATCTCTTCAATTTTCTTCATTGTTTCATTAGAGAATTTAGATTTTTGAGCGCTTAGTTTTAAAGTGTTTGTAAATTCTTCTACACTATGACTTCTCTCTAAAGCTTGCTTTAAATGATACCTTAGGGCTGCTCCTGCGGTTTTCTCATCTAAAGATTTAAAAATAAAGGTTTTAGGGGCGGTTCTATACATGGTATTTAATAGCCATTTAACCCCTAAGAATTTAAAAGCACCCTCTAGGCTAGTGGCTAATCCTTGACTAGCTTTTTGTGTGGTAGCTTCTGTTAGCTTTTTAGCGATTAAAACATCGTTTTTAAAGAGTTTATGAAAGCCTTGAGTTAAATCTATAAAATCTTTTGCGCCTTTAGTAGTGAAAACATCATCTTTAAAGCTCTCTAAATTCTTTAAAAACTTCTCGCTATCAAATACCCTTAAATTAGAGCTTTCTTGCATGCTTTTTTGCATAAGCCTATTGAGCATGTTTAATTCTAAAATCTCCTTATTTTGCTCGTTTAGACCTTTAGTTAAGGTGCTAAAATTGCTTGAATTTTTTTCACCTTGCCCTTTGGCTAAATTTAAAAGATTTTCTAACACTTCATCTTCTTTAGCTAATTTGTTTCTTAAGCCTACTTCATCGCTTAATTTTAAAGCGCTTTTTGCGTTCTTATAATCGCTTATGGCGGTATTATAGAGTTCGCTAAATTGTTTATAAGCGCTTTTATTAAGCTTAAAAAGCTCATTAGTGGCATTCTCAATATCATTTTTAATAAAATTGCCTACTTCTCTTTGAATATGCCCTTTAATACTTGGGTCTTTGATGTTTCTTAGATAGGCGTTTATGGTGTTTTTGGCATTGTGAAGTTGAGTGAAATTAACGCCATTAGGATTATAAATATTTCTTTCTAAGAAATGGAGCATTTTTAAAGCGCTTTCTTCTAGCTCGCCATTATTTTGTAATTCTTTTCTAAATTTCTCATAACGCTTTAAATTTAAAATCTCTTCATTAGGCTTTAAAATATAGTTAGTGTCATAGACTTTGGCAATTACCTTATTGATAGCGTTATCATAGCTTTCTTTAGTGCCTTTATCTAAATCGTCTAAAACGCTTTTTATAGCGCTCTTGTCTAAATTGAGATTATCTAATTGTTTTTCTAGGTTTTTTGTGGTTTTATTAAGGATATTTTTTAAGCTTAAGTTGGCTCTTGGGCTTTCATTGGCCGCTTGGGATAAAAAGGCGATAACATTCCCGCTTTCATCAGCTCTTATAGCTCTTATAAAAGCTTCTTGCTGTTCTTTAAAATTAGTCAATTTGATAGCATTAGAGATACTATCATAAGCCTTTATTTTGGCATTATCTTCACCATATCTTTTAACTAGATTATCCCTTATTAAATCGTTCTTTTCTTTATCAAACTTAGCATTGCCGCCAAATTGTGCGCTAAACTCCTTAATAGCGTCTTGCTCTTCTTTACTCATCGCATTTAAAAGAATCTCTTCAGCTCTTTTAGTGTTTCCTGTCATAGCTCTTTTAAAAGTGCCTACAAAAGGCGTAAGACTTGTGGCAATATCAAAGCCTTTCTTTAGATTTTTGGCATTTAATTCTTTTAAAGCTTTAGTAGCTCCACCTATAGCAACATCACCTGCTAGGGATAATAAGCCTTCACTTAAACCATGTTTTAAAGTCTCTTTTAAATTTTGCTCTCTATTTAAATATAAATTGGTGATTGTGGCATCAGTAATTCCCCCTAAACCACTGCCTATAGCACCCCCTAAGCCTGCACTTACTCCTATTGCTAAGGGGTTAATTTTACCTTTCTTAATGGCATTACTCGCACCCTTTAAACTCCCTATAACCCCCCCTGCTACACTAAAGCTATTGGCTTTTAAACTCTCTAAAAAATTAGAAAAAAAGCCATCATTAACCTTGTAACTCTCGTTATCTTTTTCTAAAAAGACTGCGCCCTTATCATCAATTAACGCCTTATCAAAGCCTTGTAATTTAGCTAGATTATTAAGGGTCTCTTTGTAATTTTCTTGCTCTTCTTTACTAGCCCCTAAAAACAAAGAGCCTAAGCTTTTGGCTGAATGGATATTATCTAGCCAAACCTTTTGCTTTTGAAACTCTTTTGTAATATCCTTAGCCTTATGATTTTCTTTCCATTCTTTTAAAGCCTTCTCATCATCATTAAAGCTATCAAAAAAGCCATCTATTAAACTTCTATCACTTTTAATTAAAGCCTTTTCTTTATCGTTTAAATCTTTAAAACTCTTAGGACTTCTTGCTAAATGATAGAGGGCTTTTTCTTTGTTATAATCAACTTCAGTCGCATTGGTAAAATTCTCTTTTAAGGCGTTATAAGCTCCTAAAAATAAGCCTTCATCATTGCGCTTTAATCTTAAGCTATCTTGCAAGTTCTTAGGCAAATCCTTAAAATCAACATTGTTTTTAATGGCTATTTCTTTTAACTCTTCTAATTTTTGTTGGTTATCTTTGTAGCTCTTAGATTCTAAAGAAAAGCTTTCTGGTAGTAGTGTCTCGCTAACTTTTTTCCCTAAACGCTCTAAAAGCCCGCTTTCTTTCAATTCTTTAGCTTTTGAATTAAGGGTGTTTAATATCCTTTCTTTCTTTAATTCAAACTCATCAATATTTGAAGAAGAAAGGTTTAAATCTGCTTGCTTTTGCTTGTTAATCATCTCGCTATCTAGGGGGCTTTTTATGCTTTTAGAATCGGAATTGATAGGTTTAAGTGAGATTTTAAAATCTTTAAAATTAGTCAAATCATTATAAAGGGCATTGTCTAAATCATTATCTTTTAAACCTTGGTCTTTGTAGTAGTTTTCTAGCTCGTTGTAGTTGAAATTACTCTCTTGATTTTTAACAAAATTTAAAATGCTTTTAGGTGAGATATTATCATCTTTTAGGCGCTTAAAATCTAAAGTTGCCACAATTACCCCTTATTATTTAAATGATTTTAGTTTAGTGAAAAAGGGGTAATTTTAGGGGGTTAAAAACACGGCATAATTGACTTTTAAGGGAGTTTTAAATAGATTTTATGTTATGGAATTGAATCATAAAAACTCGTTATTAACAATAGAAACATTAGAGTATGAAACAAGGAACAGAGCCATGGAAGAATTAGCAAAAAATAACCCTGAAATGTTTGTTAAACTTATTTTAGAACAAGATGACAAGCGCTTAAAGGACGCCAAAGAAAAACGCTCACTTATTAGACAAATAAGCTTTATGGCGTTATTCTTAAGTGCGTTTGTAGCATGTGTTTGGATTTTACACTAACAAACTATTTTTAAGCTCTTTAAGCTTGTTTTGTAAAGCGCTCGCTAAATGATAATCTTTAGAATCTAGGGCGTCTTTAAGGCTGTTTTTCAAACCAATTTCTTTAAAATTTAATAAGACAATAGAATAATCTTTAGGCTCTATAAGCTCATATTCTTTTAAAAACTCCAACCCGTTAAAATTCTTTTGCAAAATTTGCATAAACACTTCTTTATGCGTGAAGTCATTAACATTTAAATTCCTGCTTACGATAAATAAAAAACTCTCGCTATCTTTGGCGGTGCGTAAAATCCTGCCTTCAAACAAGCTTAAGGGGGGTAATTTCTTTTCTTCTTCTTTGCTATTAGGTAAATAAGAGTTTAAGATACGCTCATGCTCGTCTCTAACAAAGGGGCTTAAATGCGTTATTATGCCTTTTAAATTCCTGTAATTTCTGTCTTTATCTTTGGGGGTTAAACTCTCTTTTAAAAGGTTTTTACAAAGGAATCTAAAGGCGTTAATCTTTGTCATTAAAGGGGGGGTTTCATCTTTTAAATAATCGCCCATGTCTTTCTTGTCTCCTATAATATTAATCACGCTCACATTAGAATAACCTAAGCTAAAACATAGATTGATAGCCCTTAAAGTCGCATTAAACCCTGCTTCATCATTATCTAAGCAAAAACAAATTTCTAAATCTAATTTAAAGAGCATGTTTAAATGCTCTTTAGTAATGGCTGTGCCTATCGCACACACGGCATGGGGCTTATTGAATTTAATAAAGCCTAAAACATCAAAAAAGCCTTCACAAATAATAATTTGCTTTCTTTTAATGATTTCTTCTTTGGCTTTATGAAAATTCCATAAAATAAAAGACTTTTTGAAAATTTGGCTATCTCTGCCGTTAATGTATTTGGGGGTCCTATCTTTATTATGGCTTTCATTATGATTGATTCTAGCGCTAAAACTTCTAATTTTGCCGTGATTATCTTTTAAGGGAATGGTGATTCTATAATTGCAATAACTCACTAATTCCTTTTTGGCATTATAGTTAAATAAAGCGCTCCCTAAAAGCTCGTAATCTTCAAAATTGCTTTTTATGACTTCTAAATCAGCCCCTAAACAAAAGCCTATTTCATGCTCTTGTATCATCTCTAAAGTAATGCCACGCCTTAAAAGATAATCTAAGGTCTGTTTAGAGCTTTCTAAAAGGCGTTTTTTGAATTTATTGTTAGCAAAATTTAAGACATCAATAAATTTCTCTCTTTTTAAACTCTCTTCATCTTCTTCAATCTCTAAAGTGAAGTTAAAAATGCCTGCTACTTCTTTAACACTCTCAAAAAAGCTTACTTGCTTAAAATCTTGGATAAAAGTAAAAGCATCGCCTTTAGCATCACAGCCAAAGCATTTATAAATACCCTTTGACTCACTTACCATAAAACTAGCGCTTTTCTCGCTATGAAAGGGGCATTTTGCTTTTAAAGAAGTCCCGCATTTATGCAAGTCTAAATACTTTTCAATCACGGCACTAATGCTTACAATTTGTTTTAATTCTTCTAAATTTTTGATTTTTGGCATTAGATTCCCTCCAAGCTCATTACAAAGCGGTTATTTTCTTCTTCGTGCATTCTTTCTAAATTATCGCCTTTCATTAAGTCGGGGCGCTCATAAAACTTGTAATTTGCCATTTCAAAAAAGATTAAGCCTTGTTCGCCGGTTTGCTTATTCTTCCTAATGGTAAATTTTCTAAAATTCACTCTCCTTTCGCCCTTAATCTGCTTAGCATCGCCATCAATTAAACGGCTGATTTTAAAAATAATATGCGCTTCATGCGCGCCTTTCCTGCTCCCGCTTGGTGTCATGGGGTCATTCTTAGAATTTTGCACGATAAAAAAGATGACAATATCTAGCTTTCTGGCTAATTCGCTTAAGGTGGTGAATTTTTCGGTCTCTTGCTCTTCTTTGGTTCTGTTTTGCATAGGGGTTACGATTTTCATTTGAGAATCAATTAAAAAGGCTTTATAGCCAAGTCTAGCTAAGGCTTTGATTTGACTTCTTAAATCGCTTATATCTGTGCATGCATCATCTACAAAGATACGGCTATAGTCAATTTCGGGGTAGTATTTAAGCATGTTAGTCATATATTTTTTAATGCTAAATTCAAAGGATAGATACACGACTTTATGTTTTTTGGTCATGTTGTTTAAGATTTGATTGAAAAAAAGCGTTTTACCGCTCTCTGGGTCTCCCATAACTAAAATGAGTTGGCCTACTTCAAACCCACCCTCAAACTTCTTATCAAGTCCAAAAATGCCCGTTTCTAACTTCTCAACTTGTGCGTCTTGTTCGTAAAATTTAATCCAATCACTTAATAATTTACCGGTAATATTACTCTCAATATCAATAAACTTGCTTAAAAATTCAGCGTCAAATATTTCGCTGTTTCTAGTGCATTTAATAAGCTTGTCTGCTAGGCTATGCTGGACTTTTAATTGTAAAAATTCCTTAAAGTTTGGCTTTAAGCTTAGATAGTTAGGAATGCTATCAGCATTTAAAAGCTCTATAACTTCTCTTTTGTCTAAAAAGTCTTGCCCTAAAGCTAATTTTAGGGTTTCTAAAGTGATGAGATGATTTTTTTTCTTTAAAGAGTTTAGGGCGTCTAAAATCACTTGATTAGTTGGCTCAAAAAACTTAGGGTTTATGCCTTCTAAAAACTCTTCTATGTCTTTAGGATAGTTAATCATAGAATTGATTACAATAAGCTCTAAAGACTTATCAAAGCTGTTGATTAGCTCATTTTTTGTTTTCTTTTCGTTTGTGGTCGTCATTGTTTTTTCTCTCTTTCTTTTTCTTTTCTAACTTTTCTAAATTATTTAAGGTCTCTTGATATTCGTTAAGAATCTTTTGACCTAGTAAATTAGACTTGCTAAACTCATTCACTCCATAAAGAATGGCTTTTTGTAAAAGCTTTGATTTGCTGATTTTTTCTCTCTCTGCTCTTAATTCTAGGCGTAAAATCACACTTTCGGCTAGGGTGAACTTTTTGCGTTGTTTTGGTGTATTTTTTTTGGCTCTTCCACTTTCCATACTTGCTCCTATTCTTTCTATTCCTGCTTAAATAGCTCCTTAAAATGCGCTCTACTATAGCGCTTCTGTGCTGATTCTCACACCACGCTATAAAGTCTAAAATCTCTAAAATCTCACTGCTTAGATAGAAGCTACAGCTATGAATGCGCCTGTGTTTTGAATAATAAAACTCTTTCATTGGTTGCTCCTAATACACGAATTCCTTTAAGTAATTTTCATACTCAACATCTACTTCTGCGCTTTGTTTGTCCTTGTAGTAGGGGTTATACGCCATTTCAAACATCTCTTCTTCATAGTCATACTTAGCTTTTAACTCTCTTTGGCTATAAGGGGCGTAAGGGTCTCTAGTGGGGCAATTTTCGTTATAAATTGGCTTATTTTTCTGTTTAAACAAACTAGGCTTAAAGGCGTATTCTTGCACTGCATAAAGCTCGCTATAGCCCCGCTTAATGCTTTGATTAACGCACTTTTCTAAATCTTGGTTTTTGGCTATTAGCTCTCTTGCTTGCTCTAGTAAAGCTCTTTTAGTCGCACTTGTTAGCTTGGATTTTTGGTTTTTGTATTCAAAAAACTTCTCTAGCGCCCCCTTCTCTTTGAGATTTAAATCATCAGCATGCAAATTTCCTAAAGCGCTAGTAAATAATCTCGTGAAATTTTTAAATTTTTGAGAGCAAATAATCAAGGATTTTTTAATTTTGGATTTTTTGCAAATTTTAGGCTTAGACTTAAAAGAAAATTTTTCAATTTTTGCGCTTGCGCTTATCTTTTCATGTTTGTTTTTTATTTCTTTTTTATTGTCAAAAAATTCACTACTGGATAGAGTGGCGCATTTTTGGGGGTTTGCTTGAATTTTAGCACGCATTTTAGGGGGCTTATCCACTACTATGTTTTTTATCGTGTGGCTAATGGAATTAAAGAGCCTAAAAAGATAGAAATCTTTAAAAGTTCCATCAGTATTTCTAGCCTTTTGTAATTCTATCAAGCCTAAATCTATGAGTTGTTTTAAATACTTCCATGTGGTCTGCAAGGTTAAATTAAAGCGTTTAGCGATATTGCTAGAATTAGCCTTAAAATTGCTTGGCAAACTAGATAAATAGCAATAAATAGCTAAAGCCATGCCTGAAATTCTCTCATCTTGAGCGATAGCATTTGAGCCTTGGAAAAATCCGCCTTGAATTTTTTCTTTTAAAATATAGTTTTTTGTGGTATAATTCATTCATAATCCTTTTCTGTAAAAGAAAGATTGTTGTTTAATGCTCTCTCTTTTTTGGTTTAGCGATTTGTAAAGCGCCGCTAGGAAAACCACTCCGTTAATTCTTTTAACTAAATGATTTTCAAAGAACACTAGCGGTTCTTTTAAACTTAACTTTTTCATTTTTTAGCTCCTTCTAATTTTTCTTTTAATTGTTTTAAAAGCTCACTATCTGATAGGATTAGCCCTATACTAGCTCTAGCGATATAGCCCTTTTTTAGAATGCTTTTTAAGCATTCATTAAGGCATTCAGCAAACTCTATTGACTCGTCCTCGTCGTGTGCTATGTAGAATTTTTTCATTCTAAACTCCTTGTCTTTTTAAGATAATCTAGGGTGTAGCTTGTAATTTTTTGGCTTTTAGTGCTTACGCTCTTAAGCTGATAGGTTTGTTTATCTAAAGAGTCTAAAAGCTCTATAAAGTCTTTTTTAGGCATAGAAACCCCCCTAATTTGTCGGGTCCTTTTAGAAATAAAAACTTGCATGATGTTTTTCATATCTCCCCCCTTTTATTAAAGGCTTTCCTTGATAGAATTCTTTTCATGCTGATAGAACGCTTTTTAGCGCTTATTTTTCTAAACACTTCTAAGAGAGATTCTCTTAAATGCGGGGTTAAAAAAACTTCATAATCAAAATAACCCTTGCTTTTAAACAAGCTTAAAGTAAGGATATGGCGCTTTTCTAGGGCTTTTAAAGTGGCTAAAAATTCGCTAAAAGGATAGCTAGGGTTATTGATAAGCTTTTTATAAGGACTAAACAAAGCGCCCCCTGCACTTGTAGATTTGCAACCTGCAAAGCGCTTATAAATTAAAGCTACTAAGATTTTTTCATGCTCTTCTAAGGTATTTAAAAGTTTCATTAAAAGACCCCCTTTAAAAAAGTAGCTCTTTCTTTGTTTTGATTAGGAATAAACTTCGCATAAGTTTTAAAGGTGATATCTAGGTTCTTATGCCCTAATGTTTGAGAGACCCAAAGGCTTTCTTCGCCTTGAGAAAGCATTAAACTAGCGAAGGTATGCCTTGTGTTGTATAACACCCTTTTTTCTAAATTAAGCGCTATTAAAAGCTCTTTAAAGGCTTTGTTAAACTCATTGGTTCTTTGTGGTTTAGAGATGAAAACAAAAATACGCTCTTCTTTTAAGCTCTCTTTGTATTCTAAAAGCGCCTTTTTAACGACTTCTAGCATATCAATCTCTCTAATACTGCTTTTAGTTTTAGGACTGCTTAATGTGCCTTTATAGCTTAGATTCTTATTGATATTGATTTTATTTCTTTCAAAATCAATGTCTTTCCAAGTAAGCGCTAATAGTTCGCCCACTCTTGCTCCGGTGAAAAATGCTGTAGTTAAATAGGTTTTAAGCCTAAAGTTATTGCAAGCGTTTAAAATCTGCTTGATTTCTTCTAAGCTAAAGGGCTTAATCTCTTTTGGCTCTATAGCGTTTCTAATCTTTAAAGCAAAGAAAGGGCTTTGTGTAATGTAGCCCTCCTTTTTAGCAAACTCTAAAAGCTCTTTTAAGCGTGATTTTAAGATGTTAATCACTAGCCTAGAATGTTTGTTAAGGGCGTTTTGATAAAAGCTCTTAATATGCTCTTTAGTGATGTTTGAAACATAGAATTTACTTAAATCTTTAATGCCTGTAAGTTTGAAAGCGTTTTTAAAATTGGTTTGTTGGGTTTTTAGGGTGCTTTCTTTTAATCCTATAGAATAGCTTAGACGCTCTTTAATAAGCTCTTCTATAGTGATTTTTTTATCTGTCTCACTTAGCGTCTCATTTTGTAGTGTTTTGTCTCTTTTATCGTTTTGTTGTCTCATTTTTATAGGCTCTTCTATGATAGTAAGCACCTTTTTATTTTTGGACTTAAGCGCCCCTTTTTTAGGGGAATTTAAGGGCGTTTTAGCTCCTTTTATTGTGGTGCTACTAGCTTGTAATTGCTCCTTTAAAACTTCTTGTTTAAGCGTTTTTAAGCGCTTATACTTTGGCTTTAAGATATTGCCACTTTCTAGCATTTCAAGGGCGATTAGGCGGTTTTCTTTGGTGTCTAATAGCCCTAAACTTAGGCGCTTACGCTTGTTGTTTAAAACAATGTTGGCATATAGTAAGCCATTCCTGTTGTAAATAGTCATAGGATTAAAGCTCCTTTCTTTCTTTTATTTTTGTGGTGTTCTTTGTAAAAATGATTTTAGAAATTGTGAGACAATCTAAGAGTAGAGGGCGTGGGGTTTTGGACTTGAAAAAAGCTAAGATTTTTTCAAATCTCAATGCCTTAAAACGCTTGTTTTTAATTAGCGCTATACCCAATTAAAAGCTGTTGGTAGATGAGTGGTGATATTTTAATTTTTAAAGTTATAAACAATGCCGGAACTATTATCAATATTGGCTCTATTGCGGGCACTTATCCTTATGTTGGGGGGAATGTTTATGGAGCTAGCAAAGCCTTTGTGAAACAATTTTCTTTAAACTTAAGAGCAGATTTGCTTGGCACTAACATTAGAGTAAGTAATATAGAACCCGGGCTTTGCGGTGAAACAGATTTTAGTTTGGTGCGTTTTAAGGGTAATAGAGAAAAAGCTAAAGCTATTTATGAAAATAAAACAACTATCAAACCACAAGATATTGCCAATATTGTTCTATGGATTTACAAACAACCCCCATATGTTAATATCAATAGCATTGAAATTATGCCAACTAATCAAGCTTTCACTCAATTAGCCGTCAAATAAAAGCTAAAGCTCTAAAAAATACTTTTTGTTTTTTTAGAGCGGGGCTTACTCCCTATTTCAACGCCATTTTATACGCCATTTCTAAGTTATGATAACTACCCTTTAGCTCTTCAATATTTCCAAATGCCATAATTTTCCCTTCTTTAATTTTAGTCCCCTATGCTAAAAACAAGCGTTTTTAGCATGGATAAAAAAGGTGTTAACCGATTAGGTTTTTGTATTTTTCATCTTCGTGGCAATAGCAACTATTGCATCTTAGTTTTACAGATTCATTATTTTTAGCATGTTGCAAATCCTTCTCAGAACAACACAGCATTCCTTTTCCACATTTAGAACATTTTCTTTGCGCTCTATCTTTTTTATCGCTTGCCATAATTTTCTCCTTAAAATAAAATATTTGTTGCAACTAAGCAACTCTATTAGCCCTATAAATGGCGTTATAGGGCTAAGCAAATTACCTTTTACAACGCATAAAATTAGGGCGTAAGATTAGGTAAAGGGGTGTAAAAAGAATTTTTTAAAAAATGCAATAAAAAATAGGCTATTTAGAGAGAGAGAGAGAGAGAGACGGAATTTTTGATATTAATTATCATTTCTTTCATGCTATTGCCTTTTTGAATTCTAATTCTTAAGATTATAATTTACATAAGTTAACACATATTTTAATCAGAAACTAAAATTTGAGATTTTTAGAAAAAATTAACATTCTATCCTTAATTAAAAATAAAAACAGTTAAAATTTTAACCAAAAAACATTATATATTAATAAAAAATGAAAAATATTTTTTAAAAATGAAAATAACTATACTCATCAGTAAAAGTTTTTTCTACTTTTACAAATACTAAAAAATTAAAAATACAAAGGAGTAAAAATGTTAAAAGAAATTTTACAAAAAATTTTTACTGATATTATCGTGAATTTAATAACAGACAAATTAGAACATTTTTTAAACAATTTGTTCTTCTAATCATATAGAGAACTACTTCTTTTTAGAGGTAGTTAAGTATCTAAAAACCTATAGCAATATTTTATTTCTTGGTAGGATTGTCTCTTCTTAAGACAGCTATTGCCAAAGAGCCTAAACAGATTCCAACAATAGTGAGCGAAAGTTCTTTAAAACCCTTAATAGCACAATAGATACTAGCACCAACCCCTACTATAACAATAAAAACAACTATCAAGAAAGCAATGAGCTTTTCTATGAAAACAAAATTTGCTGTCTTATTTTCTATTTTCCTACGGTGTTGAGCTTCCTTTTGTGTTTCTTCTATAAATAAATCTTATATCATTTTCACGCCCAACTCATGCAACACTTTTATGCCATGAATATCTAAAAGCGGAGCATCTATTTGAGTGTGAGATAGCTTAAGAAGGCTGTCTGATTTTGCTTGAATTTCTGTTTTTCTTAACATTATGATTAAAATCTAAAGCTATTTTTCTAAAGTCATTAGAAAGATTTTTATAATCTTTTTTAAATCCCTCTGTGGAAGGATAATGAGAAGCTTTTAATAAAGTAGAACTAACAAAAGAGAGATTAAAGCATGAGTTAATAAAAGTTTTTGCATTTTTTAATTTCATCACTACACCTTTCTTTTTTTGATTCTTTTAATACATTCTAACACAAAAAACATAATTGCTTACTAAAAATTAGAAAAAATAAGGACTAGGTTTTTTAGCTAAGAGTATCTTGGTGGTAATAATTTTGTTTGCTTATTTTTATAAAATATCGCTCTAAAATGACTTTTGGAGCTTTTAAAAGTTTGGACTTATAGCCCCCTATTTCAACGCCGCTTTATACGCCATCTCCAAACTACTATGATTATTTTTTAATGTTTCAATATTTCCAAACGCCATAATTTTCCCTTCTTTTAAAAAAATCGCACTATCCAAATACTTTTCCACATCAACCACTAAATGCGTAGAGACTAACAAGCTCGCATTTTTGCTAAATTCATTGGCGATTAATTCAAAAATCTCTTCTCTTGCAATGGGGTCAATGCCAGCCACTGGTTCATCAAAGAGATATAAAGAAGAATCTCGTGATAAAGTTAAAATAAGTTGTAATTTTTCTCTCATGCCTTTTGAAAGGGCTTTAAATTTTCTTGTTAATGGCACACAAAAGTGTTTGAGTAAATCTAGGGCTTTTGATTCATCAAAGTCATTAAAAAAATCTTTATAAAAAGCGATGGCTTTTAAAGGCGAACTTTCAGGGTCTAAAAAATCGCCATCGCTTAAAAACGCCACGCTTTTTTTAGTCTCTATGCCGATACTTTTGCCTAAAATTTTCACTTTTCCTTGGTAGTTCAAATTTAATCCGGCTAAAATTTTTAACAAAGTAGTTTTACCCGCCCCATTAGGGCCTAAAAGCCCTATAAATTGCTTTTTAGGAAGTTTGAGACTGATATTGTCTAAAGCTTTTAAACTCCCATAGGATTTGCTTAAATTCTCTATCTCTACTAGCATTTCAATTCCCCAAACTTACGCACTCTTTTATAAAAATCGCTGATAATGTTTTCTAAATCTTTGGGGGTGAAATCTGGCCATAAAATCGGCGTGAAAAACAATTCCGCATAGCTAGATTGCCACAACAAGAAATTAGACAAACGCATTTCCCCCCCTGTGCGTAGTAATAAATCCACTTCAGGTAAATCATGCGTATCTAAATGCCTAGAAATTTCTTGTTCCAAGTTTTCTAAAATTTTGGTGTTTTCTAAAATTTTGGTGCTTTCTAAATTTTTGAAGTTTTTTGGGGGGGTTTCTAATAAGCTTTTAAACGCTCTAGTGAGTTCATTTTTAGAACCATAATTGAGAGCTAGAACTTGCGTAAAATCCTTAAAATGCTTGGTATCTTCTTCAAGCTGCAAAATCGTGTCTTTTAATTCCTTAGAAAAGCCTTCTAAATCCCCTATCGCTTTAAAGCGTATATGGTTATTCAAATAAGTAGGCCGCTCATCTTTGAGATACTTTTTAAGCATTTTCATTAAAAAATCCACTTCACTTTTGGGGCGTTTCCAATTTTCAGTAGAAAAAGCGTATAAAGTCAAGCATTCTAACTTTTTGTTCGCGCAATATATCGTAATGTCTTTAAGAGTTTTTACGCCTTTTTTATGCCCATAAGCCCTAGCCTTATTCTGTAATCTAGCCCATCTGCCATTACCATCCATAATAATGGCAAGATGTTTGAGAGTGTTATTCAATTCTATTTAACCTTTAAAGAAAAGTCCTTAATTATACATTATTTTAAAAGCGTGCAAGCATCCACTAAGTAAGCGATATGTTGCCAAGAAAATTGTGTTTTTTCACTCAAGCCGATTTCACAAGTGCTAGAAGTTGAAAAGCCCCTTTTAACATTATAAGCTTTATAAAATTTTTCAAAACCTTTTAAAGCACTCTCATTTAATTCAGGGGTAAAAAAGCCCTTATTCCCAGCAAACCCACAACAACCTGTATCTGCATGGATAATAATCTCACCTGTTGTGCATTTTTTAGCTAAATTCAACAATAACTCTTCTTTATTTTCTAGTTTTAAGGCACACATGGTATATAATCCAATGTCTTCATCAATAGCTTTAAATTCTAATTTAGAACTTAAAACTTCTTCAATATACACGCTCAAATCATAGATTTTTAAATCCTTATAGGCTTTCATTTGCTTGATAAAATGCGTTGAACATGCGCTATGGTCTAAGACAATGGGAATTTTTCCATTATCACTTAATTTTAAGAAAATCGCATGGTTTTTTTCATTATTTTGTTTGGTTAAGTCGGTGTAATTAATAAAGGCTTTCCCACAACAAAGTGCATTTAATTCGTTAGGATAAAGAACAGAGACCTTTGCCTTTTTACATAAGGATTCAAACACTTCTTGAATGCTTCTAGTATCAGCCATAAATTTTGATGGAGCAAACGAGCGGTTGATACAGGTGCTAAAATAAATGACTTTTTCTCCACTCTCACAATTTTTATTCTCTAAAGCATAGGCGTTGTTTTTAGGCATGTAATTAAAGGCTTTAGGAAAGGGCTTGATGAATTTTTTAATCCCTTTAGTCAAACCTACTAAGTTTTTAGAGCCTAGGATATTTTGAGCCACACTAGCACTTTTTAAAGAAAATTTAGCACCCTTAGTCATTGTTTGCATGTTATTTAGAATACTTGTAGCAATTTTCTCACCCTTAGGATTTGTTTGATAATAATTTAAAGCAATGCTTCCGGTATCAATTTTTAAAGGGCATAGAGTAGAGCACATATGACACACCGCACAAGTCTCATATGCTAAATATTCAGCCCCTTTTAAAAACTCATCTAACAAAGTTTTATCTTCATTATGCCCCTGTTTTACTCTCTCTTTTAAGCGTTCAATCTCTCTATGAACCACAATGCGTTGTCTTGGAGTTAAAGATAATTCCTTGCTAGGGCAAATCCTTTCACAAAACCCACATTCCATACACATATCCAAATGCTCTTCAATAGGATAAATGCTTTTTAAATTTTTAGTATGGATTTCTTTGTCATCAGTGATAATCACATCAGGGTTTAAAAGCCCTTTAGGGTCAAACAATTCTTTGATTTTTCTATGGATTTTGTAGGCTTTTTCTCCCCACTCCATTTCTACAAAGGGGGCTACCATTCTGCCTGTGCCATGTTCTGCTTTAATAGAGCCTTGAGACTCACTCACCATAAGAGCCATATCAGAGACTAAATTTTCAAACGCCTTTCTTTCTACTTCATTTTCTAAAATCGGCGTAACGACAAAATGTAAATTCCCGCTTAAGGCATGCCCAAAAATAATGCTACTATCCTTAAAGCCATGCGTTTTTAAAAGCTCTTCAATAGCGACTGCACCTTGAACGAAATTCTCTTTACTAAAGCACACATCTTCAATAATGACAGAACTTTGGCTTTTTCTTTTTGACGCTGCGATAGGAAAAATTCCTTTTCTAATCTTCCACCATGAGTTATAGATACTAGGCTCACTGCTAATTTGAGAATCTAATGCCACAGGTATAACGCTTAAGGCGTCCAAAATCGTTTGCATATTATTTTCTAAAATAGATTTTTCATCGCTTTCGCTTTGAATGAGTAAGCATGCATTAGGCTCTTTGACTTCTTTAATCACACTAGGCATGCCATCTAAATTTTTCACGCTTTTTAAAGACGCATAATCCATAAGCTCTGCTGAAGAAATCATGCTAGGGTGCTTGGCTTTTAATGTGGCTAGAATTTGAGCGGCTTTGGCGCATTCTTCTAAGTTTTCATAGAACAATAACGCACAAGTTTTATGGGCATAATCTTTAACGCATTCTAACTCCGCACTTGAAATAAAGCCTAAAGTCCCTTCAGAGCCTATGAATAAATGGCTAATGATTTCCATAGGGTCTTCAAAGTCAATCAGAGCGTTTAAACTATAACCAGTGGTGTTTTTGATTTCATATTTTTTCTTAATCAAAGCGTGTAAATTATCATCTTCTAAGATTTCTTTTCTTAAATTTAAAACGCCTTCAATCAAATCTTTGTGCGTGTTTTTAAAACTCTCAACGCTCTCTTGATTAGAAGTGTCTAAAAGAGTGCCATCAGCAAAAATGACTCTTAGAGATTTTAAGGTTTTATAGCTGTTTTGCTCCACACCACAACACATTCCGCTGGCGTTATTAGCTAAAATCCCCCCTATCATAGCGGTGTTTATGGTGGCAGGGTCAGGGCCTATTTTTTTACTATAAGGTTTCAATAAAAGATTGGCGTTACTTCCTATAATCCCACATGAAAGCTGAATGCTCTTAGCGTTATCTAAAATTTTAGCGTCCTGAAAAAAATGCGATGCAATAACTAGCACGCCATCACAACTTGCTTGCCCCGATAAGGAACTCCCTGCAGCTCTAAAAGTTAAAGTTACACCATGTTTATGAGCTAACTCGCAGAGTTTTTGCACTTCTTCTTCATTCTTGGCTTTAACAACCACTTTAGGAACATAGCGATAGCATGACGCATCAATACCATAAGCAAAACGGCGTAAATAATCCTTATAAATCCTATCGCCCAAAAACTCTCTAGCCTCATCAAAAAACGCATGGTAATTCACTTCCATTTACTAACCTCACTAATTAAATTCTTTTTTTATTAAGTATATTTATTTAATCATTGTAACATATCCAATATGAAAAAATTTAAATCAAAGGATAATTAATGTTTGAAAATTATGCAATCAGTTTAGAAGAAGTCAATTTTAATGATTTTGTAGTGGTAGATGTGCGTGAATTAGATGAATTTGAAGAATTGCGTTTGCCAAACTCTACTCTTATCAATGACCCTAAAAAGCTTGCTAACTTTTTAGAAGAACATAAAAATGACAAGGTATTACTACATTGCAAAGCAGGCATGAGAGCGATGAATGCGGCTAAGATGATGCATAATCTTGGTTACAAGCCTTATTATTTAGAAGGCAATGTCTATGATTTTGAAAAATATGGCGCTAGAATGGAATATGGCAAAGCACCTTTAAATGGCAAACCTTGCTAAAATAAGAAAACCTTAAGATGAGAGAGATTGTATGGGTGCATTCTAAAGAAATTGCGCCCTATAAAACTCTCATTCTCAATGAATTTTGCTACCATGCTTTAGAATTAGACCTAAGCCCTTTTGACGCTCTAATCTTTACTTCTAAAAATGCAGTGTTTTCTTTGCTAGAAACTTTAAAAAATAGTCCTAAACTCAAAATTTTGCAAAATATTCCTAGTTATGCTTTGAGCGAACCTAGCGCTAAAATTTTACAAGCTCATGGTTTTAAAGTGGCGTTTGTAGGACAAAAAGCTCATGGAAAAGAGTTTGCCAAAGAAATTATTCCTTTACTAAAGAATAAAAAAGTTTTGTATCTAAGGGCTAAAGAAATTGTCTCTCATTTAGATACCATTCTTTTAGAACATGGTGTGAGTCTCACCCAAGCTATTGTTTATGAAAACAAGCTTAAAACTTTGAGCTTGAGTGAAAAAAACGCTCTAAAACCTAAAGATAATAGCATTCTCATTTTTACAGCCATAAGCCATGTAAAAGCCTTTTTGTATTATTTTGAATTTTTAGAAAATTACACCGCCATAAGTATCGGAAACACAACCGCTCAGTTTTTATTAGAACAAGGTATTAAAAGCCACATTGCAAAAAAGCCTTCCATAGAAGCGTGTTTAGACCTAGCTTTAAGTTTGAAAGTTAAGGAATATTAAGAAAATCTTATTACACTACTCTTATCTATTTTAAAAGGATTATGCATGAATTTGGTCTTTTTATTTGCAGCCCTTGGGGGGGCTATAGGGAGTTCATTAAGGTATTTTGTGGGTAAAATGATGCCTAGCAAGTTTTTAATGTTTGAAAGTTTTCCTTTAGGGACTTTCACGGTGAATCTTGTGGGGTGTTTTGTCATTGGCTTTATGGGGCATTTAGCAGCTAAAAAAGTTTTTGGTGATGAATTTGGGATTTTCTTTGTAACCGGAGTTTTAGGGGGCTTTACAACCTTTTCTTCCTACGGACTTGATACTTTAAAACTCTTGCAAAAATCTCAATACATTGAAGCGATTTCTTATGCCTTAGGCACAAATATTTTAGGGCTAATTTGTGTGGCAATCGGCTGGTTTTTGGCTAAAAACTTTGTAGGCTTAAATTAAGAGCGTTTAAAAAGGCTTGAATGCCTTTTTAAAGCAACCATAAAGCCATTTCATCAGCCATAAAAAAATCGCTCGCTATGAGTTGATTGTTTTTAGTGAAAGCCTTATTTTCTTTTATTAAAAGCCCTACTTTATTCTCATCTAATAAACTAAGCTCAACCCCTAATTCACATCTTAAACCTAAAAACAGCCTTTCTAATCGCTTATCTTCTTTATTCAGTAACTCAACTTGGCGTTTTAGGGGGTCTTTTATATAATTTTCTATGATTTTTTTAGCATAAAATCGTTTGTTATTGATACAGCCCACAGCCCCAGCCCCACACCCTAAATAGTCTTTAGCCCCCCAGTAAGCTAAATTGTGTTTGACCTTATAATTTCTAGCATAATTAGACACTTCGTATTGCTTGAAAGAAAAGCTTTCTAAAGTATCTTTAACTACCCTATCATAATTAATACTTGATGATTTTTTAGCGTTTTTTTCTAAATTCGTGTTTTTTTCAATGCTTAAAGCATAGGCACTCAAATGATTGATAGGAAGTTCATAAGCGCATTTTAATTCTTCTTTTAACGATAATTCGTTGTCTAAGGGAGTGTTATAAATCAAATCAATACTAATATTTTTAATCTTACTTTTTGCAATAATTTCTATGATAGGGGCAATATTTTTGGAGTGTTTGCGTTCTAAAAACAATAATTTATCTTCTCTAAAACTTTGCACCCCTAAACTTATACGATTAACTCCTAAATCTCTTAAACTTTCACACCAAGTTTTAGAAATCAACTCAGGATTAGCCTCAGTGGTTATCTCGCAATCTGTAGTTAAGCTCGCATTTTGATAAACACATTCAAAAATACTCTCAAAAGATTTTACGCTTAAGGTATTAGGCGTGCCACCACCAATAAAAATGCTCTCAATTTTTTC
The DNA here is from genome assembly GCF_000259255.1 of Helicobacter cetorum MIT 00-7128. Classification (NCBI taxonomy): domain Bacteria; kingdom Pseudomonadati; phylum Campylobacterota; class Epsilonproteobacteria; order Campylobacterales; family Helicobacteraceae; genus Helicobacter; species Helicobacter cetorum. The sequence goes on along the minus strand of NC_017737.1, from coordinate 554,673 downwards.
ATCTGTTTGCCCTAAAGCATGCTTTAAATCTAGACATAACGCCTTTACATATTCTTCTATTAATTCGTGCTTATTTTCATACGAGTTGAAAGCACAATAACCGCATTTATTATCACAAAAAGGGATATGGATATATAAAATCATATAATATTCTCTCATTTTTACTTCATTTTAAGCAAAACTTAAAATTTGAAATTGTATCATTTTAAAATCATTTTGATAATTTAAGGAGACGAACATGAAAAAGGTTGTTCTAGTTTTTGGTGCTTTAGCACTTGCAAATGTTTTAATGGCAGCAGAGGCAAAAGATCTTGCCAAGGGTTGCATTGGTTGCCATGGTGCTAAATTTGAAAAGAAAGCTATGGGTAAGAGCAAAGTAGTTAATTCAATGACTGAAAAAGAAATTAAAGAAGAACTTATGGCTTTCAAAGAAGGCAAGAAGAAAAGCCCTGTAATGGAAATGCAAGCTAAGAAATTAAGCGCAGAAGACATCAAAGCTTTAGCTAAATATATCCCTACTCTTAAGTAAGGTTTTTGACAATACTCTTTTTTAAGAGTATTGTCTCTCTCATTTTATTTTTTATCCCACTTTTTTGTAGTTTTGCTTTCAAACTAATTCTTTTATCTTTAGACTCTTTAATCTTAAATTTCTTGTTTTTTATAAGCCAAACCTTAAGTTTAGGATTGTATGATTTAGAATAACCTAAAATTAATCAATAAGTTAAGGATAAAAATGAAAAAAATTATTTTAATCTTAAGTATCGTAACACTAACGCAAGCTCTAGCCCAAAGTGCGAAGGATATTATTAAAACCAAAGGTTGCATTAGTTGTCATGGCAAAAAATTTGAAAAACCCGTAGGTGCTAGAAAATTAGTTGTAAACACTCTTAGTGCCAAACAGATTGAGAGTGATTTAATGGATTTTAAAACCGGCAAGAAAAAAAGCGCTTTTATGCAAATGCAAGTCAATAAACTTAGCATTGAAGACATTAAGGCTTTAGCCAAATATATTCCCACTCTAAAATAACTAATTAAACCTTTAATAAGCCATATACAACATGGCTTATTAACCTTTCATCTTTTAATCTATATATGATTATCTCTTTAACTTCATTTTAATGCTTAACAATATTTAAAGCCATGTTTCACTATAATACCCCTTTAATAAAATAGCACACTTCTAAAGGGAGAGACATAACATATGAGCAAAACTTACCGACCCAATGTTGCTGCTGTTATTTTGTCGCCAAACTACCCTTTGGAGTGTGAAATATTTGTTGCAGAGCGCATAGATATTCAAGGCGCTTGGCAATTCCCTCAAGGGGGCATTGATGAGGGCGAGAGTGCTTTGGAGGCATTAAAAAGAGAGCTATTAGAAGAAATTGGCACTAATGAAGTAGAAGTCTTAGCGCAATATCCCAAATGGATTGCTTATGATTTCCCAAGTAATATGGAGCGCAAGCTCTATCCTTTTGATGGGCAAAAGCAACGCTACTTTTTAGTGCGCTTAAAGCATTCAAACCAAATCAATTTAAATGCGCATACGCCAGAATTTAGGGCTTACCAATTTGTAGGTTTTAAAGATTTACTTAAAAAAGTAGCGCCTTTTAAGCGTCAAGTGTATCGCCAAGTGATTTCTTATTTTAAAACAGAGGGGTATTTAGGGTGTTAATCGTTCAAAAATATGGTGGCACAAGCATGGGTAGTGCTGAAAGAATCCATAATGTTGCCAAAAGAGTGTTAGAGAGTGTTGCCTTAAACCATCAAGTTGTGGTAGTGGTCTCTGCTATGAGTGGCGAAACTGACAAGCTTTTAGAATTTTGCAAAAATTTTAGCCATAACCCCAATAAACGAGAAATGGATAGAATTGTAAGCACAGGCGAGATAATCTCAAGCGCTGCTTTATGCATGGCATTAGAAAGATATGGTTCTAAGGCTATTTCATTAAGTGGGGCAGAGGCTGGGATTTTAACCACTTCACATTTTCAAAACGCTCAAATCCAATCTATCAACACCGCACGCTTAAACAAACTTTTAACAGAGGGTTATGTCATTGTAGTAGCAGGCTTTCAAGGCGCTAGTATAGAGCATGAAATCACTACTTTGGGGCGTGGAGGGAGCGATTTGAGTGCGGTCGCACTAGCTGGAGCTTTAAAAGCAGATTTATGCGAAATCTATACTGATGTAGATGGCGTATATACCACCGACCCAAGAATTGAAAAAAAGGCTCAAAAAATCACACAAATTAGTTATGATGAAATGCTTGAGCTTGCCTCTATGGGGGCTAAAGTATTATTAAATCGCTCTGTGGAATTAGCTAAAAAACTCAATGTTAAGCTAGTTACTCGCAGTTCGTTTAATCATAGTGAAGGCACACTCATTGTAGCAGAAAAAGACATTAAGGAAAACAACATGGAAGCACCTGTAGTAAGCGGGATTGCACTAGATAAGAATCAAGCTCGTGTGAGCATGGAGGGCGTAGAAGATAGACCGGGCATTGCGGCTGAAATCTTTAGTGCTTTGGCTGAGTATCGCATTAATGTGGATATGATAGTTCAAACCATTGGTAGAGATGGCAAAACTGATTTAGATTTCACTATCCCTCAAACTCAAATAGAAGATACCAAAGAGGCTTTAGAGCCCTTTTTGACTCAAACTGCCTCTATTGATTATGATGAAAATATTGCTAAAGTTTCAGTTGTAGGTGTGGGCATGAAATCGCACTCTGGCGTAGCAAGCACAGCCTTTAAAGCCCTAGCTAAAGAAAATATCAATATTATGATGATTGCTACAAGTGAAATTAAAATTTCTATGCTTATTGATATTAAATATGCCGAATTAGCTGTTAGAACCTTGCATTCTGTTTATAAACTAGACGCATGAAGAATTTCTATGATTGGATAAATGGCTTTGTAAGAGACCAAGGCGAGATAATTGCTCAAGAAAGCGGGTGGCTAGAATTAGAGCGCTCAAACTATGCAAATTTAATCGCACAAACTATCTCGCATTTGCTTAATGGGGGCTCATTGCTTATTAGCACTGATTCTTCTAGGCATTGGTTTTTAGAATATATCCTTTCTAATCTTAATCCCAAAAATTCAGCTAATCGCCCTTTATTGCCCATAATTGATTTTAATCATTCTTCTTTCTATCCCAATGAAGATGCCAACATGTCCTTAGCCACCATAGAACTTACCTATCAAAACCCTATGTTTTGGCATATTGGTAAAATTGAAACTAAAGAAATGGAAAAATTACTTTTAGAAAAGAACCCAAGCTTTTTGTGGCTTTTTGAAAACCTTAAAGAAGATTGCTTGCTTTTAAATGAGCATGACCCTTTGTTAGATTATAAATTGTTGCAACTTTTCAAGCTTTTTGACAATGCGCTTTTTGCCGTGCTATACAATAAGGTTGTCTTAGAGTGAAAAACTTAAATCGCCTCATTTATACTAATGATATTGAAGAAAGCCTAGAAGAAGAGGCAAGTCTTTTTGAAAATTGCACCAAATTCTACACTGAAATTTATGAAAAGGATAAAAACACTACCATAAAAACTTTCAATAAAGATTTTAGAATTGAGCATGCCAAAGAAGTGATTGCTAAAGCAAGTTTGACACATTCTAAATTAAACGCCTTTTTAATTGGTGCTCCAAGTTATGGCATAGAGGCTCAAAACGCTCTTTTAAAAATCTTAGAAGAACCCCCAAACAATGTCTGTTTCATCATGTTTGCCAAAAGCCCAAACCATGTTTTAACCACTATTAAATCCCGATTAGTAAAAGAAGATAGGCGCCAAAAAATCCCCCTAAAGCCCTTAGATTTAGATTTATCTAGGCTAGATTTAAAGGATATTTATGCGTTTTTAAAAGAATTAGACAAAGAAAATTTTGATTCAAGAGAAAATCAAAGAGAAAAAATTGAAAGCCTACTAGAAAGTGTTAATAGGCATAACATCAAACTAAGCGAGCAGGAATTACAAGCCTTTGATTTAGCTATTAAAGCCAATAGCTCTTATTACAAGCTTAGCTACAATCTCTTGCCCCTACTCTTAAGCCTTTTATACAAGAAAAAACAGCAATGACTTTAAAACGCCTTAATCCTAACGCCTTAAAAACCGCCCTTCACAACATAGGCTCAGAAAAAATCGCTCAAGCTCATATGCTTAAAAAAGGCGTTAGTTTAGTCTTTGAAATCAAAGATTTGCCCCTAAGCGCTACGCTTATTTTAAAACAAGAAGCCTTGAGTGTGGGGGGTGATTTTGCCACGCCAAAAGATTGTATCCTAGCCAAAAAGCCTTTTTATGATGGCATTCTCATTGTTAATGCCAAACAATTAGAACGCCTTATCACCAAGTGTTATTCCCAACCCTTTGGGCTTAAAACTCTAGCACAAGAATTAAAAAATCATCTCAAATCCCCCAAGCCTAACGCCCCACAAATTATGGCAATTTTAAATCTCACGCCTGATAGTTTCTATGAAAAGAGCCGTTTTGATAATAAAAATGCCATTGAAGAAATCTATCAACACCTTGAAAAAGGCATCACTCTCATTGATATAGGTGCAGCAAGCTCAAAACCCGGAAGTGAAATCATTGACCCAAAGATAGAACAGAAGCGTTTGAAAGAAGTCTTATATGAAATCAAATCTCAAAAACTCTATGAACATGCTAAATTTAGTATAGACACCTATCATGCAAGCACAGCCAAAATGGCTTTAGAACACCATTTTTCTGTTCTTAATGATGTGAGCGGTTTTAGTAGCGTTGAAATGCTAGAAGTCGCAAGAGACTACAAGCCAACTTGTGTTTTAATGCATGCCAAAAAAACTCCCAAAGACATGCAAGAAAATGTCTTTTATCACAACTTATTTGATGAAATGGATATTTTCTTTAAAGACAAACTAGAGATTTTAGAAAAATACGCCCTTAAGGATATTATTTTAGATATAGGGTTTGGATTTGCCAAACTAAAAGAGCATAATCTAGCCTTAATCAAGCACTTAAGCCACTTTCTAAAATTTAAAAAGCCCTTGCTAGTTGGGGCAAGCCGTAAAAACACTATCGGTCTTATTACAGGGCGTGAAGTTGAAAAGCGACTTTCTGGCACTTTAGCTTTGCATTTAATGGCATTACAAAATGGAGCGAGCATTTTAAGAGTGCATGATGTTGATGAGCATATAGATTTAATCAAAGTGTTTAATAGCCTAGAAGAAAGTATCTAATGTTAAAAAAGCTAAATATATTTGATTTTTTAAAATGATAGGTTACCCTAAAATTTTCAAAAATCCTTTTAATTAAAGACTTATAAATTTTTAAATCAGGTTTAAAAACTAGCTAATTTTTTAACAAAAACTATAAAAAGTTTTGCTAATTAAATAAGGGTAAATTGCTTTCTATTTTCAAAAACAGAAAGCTTTAAAATTTATAGAACCACATCCATAGAAGAAGTGCTGTTATTGTAGGCATTTTGATAGCGTTGCAAAAAGGCGCTATTGTTATTGTTGGTTGCATTAAAAGATGCTAAAGCCTTTTTTTGCAAGCCATTCAAGGGCTGTTTAGGAGCGTTTTCCACTTCTTTAGAAAATTTTCCATTGTAAAAATCTGTCAAGCTATAGAGTGATTGCGCAGCTAGGCGCTTTTGACTCTCGTCCATTCCAGCCGTAGCTCTTAAAAAGGCGTTATATTCCCTATCACTCATCAATTCTAAAACTAAAAATCCATAAGTCTCACGATTATCAGGGTTGAAAGGAAGATTTTCTATTAAAGCATCTCTTTTTTCTTTTTCTATTGCCTCCACATTTTGTATAGGAGCAACCCCTTGAGTCTCGCTCTCTTTTGAAGGAGTGTTTTTGGGATTTAAAAGCCCATAAAGGTTAGAATCAAATTGATTGATAGAAGAAACTGCCATTTTAATTTCCTACATTTTAATTTATAGGATTAAAAGCAAGAAATGTTCCATAATTAAAATTGGCTATCTTAATTGGCAATAAAACTTAAATTTTTTGCCAATAACTAAAATAGCCTTAATCATTTTAACAATAATAAGAAATTGAGAGATTTTTAAACTAAATATAGAAAAATATTTCATTAATACTTTTCTAAAAGAGTAAGATTAGAACTAATCTCGCAAAGCAAATTAACTGAGTGTTTAACTCAGTTATTCAGTTAAAAATTACTTTTGTTCAGGTTGCCAAATCGTCTTTTCTGAGGGCGTGCTATCAGCCTCATTTTGTAAAATCTCTTGCTTTGTCTCATGACATGCCATAAAGAATAACGCCAAAACCATTGCTAAAAAAGAAATTCTCATAAAAAAAGCTCCTCTCATAGGGTATAGCGTATTATAAAATTAAAAGCGTTAAAAGTAAATTAATTCCCCTTTTAATGTTTCTCTACTAAAACAGCACGCTGTTTTTTGAGCATATCAGCAATTAAAAAGGCTAGTTCTAGGGCTTGAGTAGCGTTTAGTCTTGGGTCGCATTGCGTGTAATAATGGCAATTCAAGCTCTCTTCGGTAATCGCTTGCGAGCCACCGATACATTCTGTAACATTTTCTCCTGTCATTTCCAAATGCACCCCAGATGCTAAACTCCCCTCGCTTTCATGAATTTCAAAAAAGCTTTTTACCTCATCAAGCACACAATCAAAAGCCCTTGTTTTAACCCCCGAACTCGTTTTAATCGTATTGCCATGCATAGGGTCTATGCTCCATAAAATATGGCGTTTTTCTCTCAAAACTTCCCTTAAAAGCTTAGGTAAACGCTCTTTGATTATCTCAGAACCCATACGCACAATCAAATTCAAACGCCCCTTAATATTGTGCGGATTTAAAACATCGCATAATTCTAAAATTTCACTCGCACTCGCATTGGGCCCTATTTTTACCCCTAAAGGATTTTCAACCCCCCTTAAAAACTCTACATGAGCGCCCTTAGGGTTTCTAGTTCTTTCGCCAATCCAAAGCATGTGTGCAGAACAATCATAAAATTTATCACTCAAACTATCCTTACGCACTAAAGGCTCTTCATAATGCAACAATAATGCCTCATGACTTGTGTAAAATTCCACTTCTTTAAGAATGGGTGTGCGCTCTATCTCTACCCCACAAGCTTGCATAAATCCCAAAGCTTGCGTGATTTTATCTGCGATTTGTTGGTATTTTTGGTTGTTATTTTTGACAAAATCCAAATTGAAACGATGCACTTGCTCTAAATTGGCTAACCCACCTTGAGCAAAGGCTCTAATAAGATTTAAGGTCGCTACACTTTGATGATAGGCTTTAAGCATGCGTTCAGCCTTTGGCTCTCTTTCATCTTTTAAAATCCCATTGATAATATCACCCCTATAACTTAGCACTTCTTCATTATCTAACATTTCAGTCGCACTAGAACGAGGCTTAGCAAATTGTCCAGCAATGCGCCCCACTTTAACAATAGGCATAGAGCCAGCAAAAGTAAGAGTAATCGCCATTTGCATCATCACCTTAAACATGTCCCTAATTCTATTAGCACTAAATTGAGAAAACGACTCCGCACAATCGCCCCCTTGCAATAAAAACGCCTTATTGTCAATGGCTTGGGCTAATCTTTCTTGCAAGTTTCTAGCTTCACCAGCAAACACTAAAGGTGGGTAAGAGCGTAATTCTTTTTTAACCCTCTCTAACTCTTCCTTATTTTTATAGATAGGGTGTTGCTCTATAGGGAAATTGCGCCAAGAATCTGGCGACCAAGTTGTTGTGTGTGGCATGCTTAAACCTATTAATGTAATTTTTAAAAACCATTATTATAGCTTGAAAGAGTTTCTATTAAAATGCAAACTTTAGAAAACATGTCTCTTATAAAGGCTTTAAAAACTAACACCAAGCCTAAAAATTAGAAAATCTTTGTGATACAATAAAAAGCGACTCTTAAAAACTATTAAAAGGGCGGTAACACCAAATATGCAAGAAAATACTACTCCAAAAAATTATAAAAAACTCAATGCGTTTGATATTCGTTGGATTGCCTCACTTTTTGGCACAGCCGTTGGGGCTGGAATTTTATTTTTACCTATTAGAGCTGGTGGGCATGGAATATGGGTAATCATAGCAATGTTTGCCATTATCTTTCCTTTAACTTGGCTAGGTCATCGTGCGTTAGCCTATTTTATTGGCTCAAGAAATGGCGAAGATATTACTATGGTAGCTCGCTCACATTTTGGCGCTAAATGGGGTTTTGCTATCACTTTGCTTTATTTCTTTGCGATTTATCCTATTTGTTTGGCTTATGGGGTAGGCATTACCAATGTGTTTGATAACTTTTTTACCAATCAATTACATTTAGAGCCTTTTAATCGTGGCTTACTAGCTTTTGTTCTTGTTTCTTTAATGATGCTTGTAATGACTTTTAATGCCACTATTGTTACACGCATTTGTAACGCTCTAGTCTATCCTTTATGCTTGATTTTACTTCTCTTTTCTGTGTATCTTATGCCTTATTGGCAATTCTCTAATCTCTTTGTTATGCCAAGTTTTAAAGAATTTATCTTAGCTATTTGGCTGACCTTACCGGTGCTTGTGTTTTCGTTCAACCATAGCCCTATTATTTCAACCTTTACTCAAAATGTAGAAAAAGAATATGGTGCTTTCAAAGAGTATAAACTCAATCAAATTGAATTAGGAGCATCTTTTATGCTTTTAGGATTTGTGATGTTTTTTGTGCTTTCTTGCATTATGTGCTTGAGTGCTGATGATTTTATCAAAGCAAAAGAACAAAATATCCCCATTTTGAGCTACTTTGCTAACACTTTAAACAATCCTTTAATCAATTATGCTGGGCCTATCGTGGCTTTTTTAGCGATTTTTTCATCTTTTTTGGGGCATTATTATGGAGCAAAAGAAGGTTTAGAAGGCATTATTACACAAGGCTTAAAAATAAAAAAACCTTCTAAAGCTCTGAGCGTTAGCACCACGATTTTTTTATGGCTCACTATCACACTTGTAGCTTATATCAACCCTAATATCTTAGATTTTATTGAAAATTTAGGCGGGCCTATTATTGCACTCATTCTTTTTGTCATGCCTATGATAGCTTTTTACACCATTCCCGCATTAAAGCGTTTTAGAAACTTAAAAGCAGATATTTTTGTATTTGTCTTAGGGAGCTTGAGTGCTTTAAGTGTGTTTTTAGGACTATTCTAATGGCTAGTTTTTCTATTTTATCCATTTTTAAAATCGGCGTTGGACCTAGCTCTTCACACACCATAGGACCTATGGAGGCTGGAGCTAGATTTTGTGAATTATTAAAAGATGTTTTAGAGCAAGTAGAGCGCATTCAAATCACTTTGCATGGCTCATTGTCTTTAACCGGAAAAGGGCATTTAAGCGATGAGGCAGTCCTAATTGGCTTGCATGGCATTTGTGCCAATAGCTTAGATATAAACACAAAGAAAGCTATTTTGTATAGTGTTTTAGAAAATAAGCTCCTAATGCTTGCTAATAAAAAAGCCATTAATTTTGATTACGATAAGGACTTAATCTTTGATGATAATCGTTTATCTAGGCATGAAAATGCCTTAGTTTTGCAAGCTTTTAACGCCAATAAAGAACTCTTAAAAGAAGAAACTTACTATTCTACCGGTGGGGGCTTTGTCTATACAGAAAGAGAATTAGACCAATCCCTTGAAAAAGACTTGTGTCAAAAAAATATTTATGATTTTAATAGCGCTAAGGAATTGTTAGAATTATGCCAAATGCACCAAAAAAGCATTGCTGAGATTGTGCGTTTAAGAGAAATTGCCTTAGGAAATCACCCCGATGAAGTGATGACTAAAATTTATCAAGTCATGCTTGAATGCTATCATAATGGCGCTAATTCTAAAGAGATTTACTTGCCCGGTCGCTTGCAAGTTACACGCCTAGCCCCAAGCATTAAAATACGCTTAGAAAAACACCCAAAAAATGGGAATGACCCCCTAGCCTTGATTGATTATATTTCACTATATGCTCGTGCAATTGCTGAAGAAAATGCGAGTGGAGGCAAGGTGGTAACTGCCCCTACTAATGGCGCATGTGCGGTTGTGCCAAGCGTGCTTTTATACGCTCAAAATCATTTGTTTGAAAATCTATCACAAACTGCTATCAATGACTTTTTGCTCACTTGCTCTGCTATTGGCTATCTTTATAAGAAAAATGCCTCATTAAGTGGCGCAGAGGCTGGGTGTCAAGCTGAAATTGGCGTGGCAAGCTCTATGGCTGCTGGAGGATTAGCATGCCTATATCAAGCTACAATGCAACAAATCTTAATAGCTAGTGAAATTGCTATGGAACATCATTTAGGGTTAACATGTGATCCTGTAGGAGGCTTAGTGCAAATCCCTTGCATTGAAAGGAATGTCTTAGGGGCGATTAAAGCGATTAGTGCCTCTAAACTTGCCCTAGAAGATGCCTATAAGCCTAAGGTGAGTTTAGATGAAGTCATTGCTACTATGCGAGCTACCGGAAAAGATATGGACGCCAAATATAAAGAGACTTCTCTAGGAGGGTTGGCTAAAACCATTAAATGCTAATAAAATAGCTTTATTGGTATAAAATGCCACCCTTAATACTCAATTAACTTTCTTAAGGCTCTATTTAAACAAAGTGTTGATACTTAAAATAATTTAAATTTTAAGATTGTAAAATAGACCTTAAGTCTAAAAAATAGTTATTAAGAGGAAAACTACACCCCACTTGTTTATCTTATCAAAAAGAACTTTTTTAAAAAATTTAATCACTCAATAAAGAAAATAATCTATCAATACAATGTTTTAACAGGGTTTTCCTAAAAATAAAAGGCTCTATTTTTTTGATTGAGTGTTGATTTTAAAGATATTTGATAAAAATCAATTCTATTTTTTCTACAAGCATTCAAATTAAAAACGCTGTTAAGTTGCTTTTATATTCTTTTTGAATTTCATTTTTTAGATATTTTTATTAACTTAAACTCTTCTATTTTTTAAGGGGGACAGAGGGTTAATAAATGCTATCGCATTATTCACTGATTATAAAAAGCATATTAAGTGCTTTTTAAACGCCCCAAACCCTCTAATAACGCTTTAAATTATTATTGCTTAACTTATATCAAGCCCTTTTTGCTATTTGATTTAAAAACGCTAAAAGCATTTTTATTTTAGTTATCCATACACAATTAGAATAGAGCCAACAACTAAAAACTTTTTAAGACTCTTTTTTAGAGTGCTTTTTTATCAAACGCCTTTAATGCTTTTGAAAATGCTTGCTAACTCAAACCACTCTTATCATTCCCTCTTGCTTTAAAAAACCCTTAACTTTACAAAGCTTACAAAGCTATCGCCCTAAAGGCTTTTATTATTAAAGCTCTTTTATTTTATTATCAGCACTCAATAGGAATAGAGTAAAACATTGATTCAAATTACAGCAAAAACAAATATTTGATTTATTACAAGCATTTTTAGTTATAGATTTTATTATTAATGCTTTATTAAGGTAGCGCTAGACTCTCGTTCAAATCTTGAAAACCCCAAAAGAAGAATCACTTCTCCTTTGAGACTTCTTAGTTATTCAGCTATGTGCCTTTTCTTACAACTTTTTGCGTGGTGCTTACTTATGTTTTTTAGTGTCAGTAGTATGCGAAGTAGTTGTTTTAGGGGTGCTTTCTTTCACACTAGGAGCACTCTTAGTTGTGCTAACATTCTTGCTAATACCCTCTCTCTTAGCGATAGCCTCTTCAGTTTGCTTTCTAGCTTGCTCTTCTTCTTTTTTAAGAACGCTTGCATTAAGCTTTTTCTCTTTCTCTTTTTGACTTATTCTAACCATGCTTACCAAATATTTGATATAGCCATCATACATATCACCAAATTGTTCATGCAATGCGCCAAAGTCAGAACCCTTATAAAGCCAATTAAACAAAGGAAGTGAAAGCTCTGTTCCTAAGTCTTGAAGAATATGCTTGTAAAACTTCTCTCTATCATTAACAACGAAAGACACTTTTCCATCTTTGGTTTCATAATAACAAATACCTTGCTTTACACAACTCTCTAAACTATCTTTAAAGAAAGCTCCAAAAGCCGATAAATCGCCTTTGCTCATTTTGGTTTCAGAATATTTGTTGAAACCTTTAACTCTCTCTTTCTCCAAATTAACCATAGTTTTTAAAACTTTCTTGCGGTCTTTTTTGACATTCCCTGTGGAATTGTCATAAAACATTACATTAGGGTCAATTGTAGTGCTAATTGTAGCATCTGCCCATAGTAAAGAACCCATCATTAAAAAAACTAAAATCCGTGCCATAACATAGACCTCACAAAAAATTGAAATTTAAAAAACATCATAATAAAATAATACTTTTTACAAGTATTCACAAAACAAAATAACTTAGAACTAGCTCAATAAAAAATCCCTTTTAAAAAGGGACTGCTGTCTTGCTAAATTTTACCATAATTCAAATAGTAAACACACAAAAAATATCAAAAAATCTCAAAAATCTTGAGCTAATACTACTTTAAGTCCCACTCTTAAACCAAACGCACCATAAAGATATTTTAATCTTTGTGTTGCTTGGAATCTTCGTGGTGTTTATGATGCGCTTTTTTATGCTGTTGGTATTCTTTCTTTTTGTGGTCATGGAAAGGACCCTCACAAGTGCAACTATGTAAATCTAACTCTCTCTTACGATATTCTTTCATGGTCATTTGCTTTTTCTTATTGGCAATAACCTTAAGAATTTCTTCTTCACGCTTTTTACGCTCATCTTCGCTTAAAGCGCCTAGATTCTTACCAATAGCATCTTTAAACTGCGCTTTATATGCCTTGCGCTCTTCTTCATTCATAGCTTGCAAGCGCTTATGAACCTCTGCACGAAATTGTGGAATCTCTTCTGGAGACACTTTTCCTGCTTGTTCAGCAAGTTGCTTGTTATCCATGCTTTTAAAATCGCTCGCACTCAAAGAAATGCCTAGTAATCCAAATAAAAATACCGACAATACCATCTTATTCATAGAAACACTCCCATTTAAAGTATGATACTAACAAAGTATGATACTAACAAAGTATGATACTAACAAAGTATGATACTAACAAAGTATGATACTAACAAAGTATGATACTAACAAAGTATGATACTAACAAAATTATAGCATTTATGGAGTTAAAAATAGCTTAGAAATTGTTTACTTTTTTACAATTTTTACCATACAAAGGAGTTTTTAATTTTGTGAATTAGGCAAGAGAAATCAAAAACTTTTTATCAATTTTTGATTTTAAATTCGCATTAACTCCCTGTGCTCCTATAAGCTAGAACTCTAATTATTTAAAACAATACACTTAAAATAAAAGCACCCTTTCAAACCTTGCAACCCCCCTCCAAATAAATAAAAGCAATAAAATAAATCAAAATTGAGTTTTTAGAGATAAAAACGACAAAATAGAATATCAATAAAATCTGATAAAAAGATAAAAGCAAAGATTAAACCCCTCAAACAACAAAATATAACACTAATACAAGTAAGCAAAAGAAAAGATATAAAACTATATGGGTAAAAACTAAAGCCAAGCAAATAGGTTAAACCCACTATATTCTTTACTAAAATCTAAAACCTATGCAAACAAAAAACTAGAGTTAATTCAAGGGTTAGCCACAAGGATTTCACTAATAAAACAAAGCTCTGTTTTAACAATATATTGAGACTAACTCTATTCTTATTAAATATTGATATAAAACTATAAAAAACTTAAACGCCCTCTTAAGTTTAAAAATCTCAAAAGCATATCTAGCGTTTTGCTATCTTTAAAAACTATAAGAAAATAAGGATAAAATGAATAATTAACATCTAATTTTAAAAGCACTTAAACACACCTTTAATCAGCAAAAAGCAAGGCATAAGCCTTTAAAAACCCTTTCTTAAGAAAATTTTTACAATCAACAAATCTCAACCATAGAATAAACCTTAAGCTTTCTTAAAAGATAAAAGACCAATGAAAGAACTATAAGAAAAATAAATCATGTTTTTTTGAGAGTATGTTTTAAAATGCTCTTAAAAATCATCGCATTAGAGCTACAATTCTTAAAAACCAACTAAGACATTTTATAAGGATATTTGAAGAAGTGCTGATAGCCTTGATTGTGGTTATGCTCCCCCTAGCACAACCCCTACTTTCATAAAACTTTTGTTTCCACAAACACCTTTTAGCGCTCATAGGGCTAAAAAGTGTCGTTGCTTTTAAAAATGCTTTTTTAAAAGCTTACAATATAGCGCCAATAGAACGCAAAAGGACGATGGAATGTTGCTCTAAAAGGCTCGCCATAAGGGGCAGCATTGGCAACATAATAGTTATTTCTAATGGTTTGAATCTTAAGACCAATCTCAAAGCCTTGATGCTTAGTGCCTAAGCGAATCCCACCATTAACTAAGAATTGGAAGTTTGAAGTAGCAAGTCTTCCGCCATATGTATGAGCCAAATCCTTATAGTAATGATTCATTGGACCCCAAGAAGTTCCGCCAATTGCAATCCCTAAGAAAAAGCCAAAGTGCAAATTCTCACGATTGAAAATCGCAGGGTTGAAAAGAATGTCTGTGCCACCACCATAGCCAAACATATAGTTTTGTGCGCCATGACGAGTGTATTCATAATTAGCCCCATACACATCATACTTATAGTATGAACTCGCAAAGTCAAAAAACGCATAATAGCGGAAACCAAACATAGGGACTTTTTTAAGGAAATGCTTGTATCCTGTCATAAAGCCAAAGCCATTGATAGCGTATTGCTGATTTGTCAAAGCCTTGTTATAAATACTTCCTGTGCTACCCCAACTTACCCCTTTGCCGGGAGTAACGACTGGATCTGTATCACAAGTAGCTTTAGAGCAATTTTGCTCAGTAGTGCTTAACATACCTAATTGATAATCAATCCCTATAAAAGCCGCATTCCTCTCACCCTTGCTAGACTTGCTCTTAGACGACTTAGCAACCGCACTATTTTTTGTAGGCATCTCGGCTGACAATACGCTTGCCATTACTAGAGAGATGACACTCGCTACGAAAGTTTTCTTCATGTATTCCTTCCTTCTACATTGTTCTCTTGTTCTCTGTTTTGAGTCTCAAAGTTGGATTTTACTATAATTTTACTTGGTTTTTGATTAAAAATAGTTTTTACCCACAAAACAAGCAAAAACTTAACTTCTTAAATAAGAAAGATTTTAGCTTAGCTAAATCTCTCTTATATTCAACCCCCTAAATATCTTAGTTCTATAAATGTTCTTTAACACTCTCTAGCACACTTACAAACGCTTGCATATCATTCATAGCCATATCTGCTAAAACCTTGCGATCTAGCTCAACATTAGCTAACTTTAGAGCATGCATAAAGCGTGAATAGCTCGTATTATGCATTCTGCAAGCTGCATTGATTCTTATAACCCACAAACTTCTAAAATCTCTTTTCTTTTGTTTGCGGTCTCTAAAGGCATAGCACATACTTCTTTCAAGTTGTTCTTTCGCCTTTCTAAAATGCTTTCTTCTGCCACTATAAAACCCTCTAGCGAGTTTTAAGACTTTTTTATGGCGTCTTCTGCGCACAACGCCTGTTTTAACTCTCATTTCTTTACCTTTCTTTTAATGTATTTTAGGTGCGTTTTCTTAAAAACGACTTTCCCTTAAAAATTTAAGGGGATTTATGCTTAACAACCAAACTTCTTATGCTTTACAAAGTAAGGACATGACAGAATGCGTGTTGGTATGATGCACATGTTTTGGTGCGTTCAAATTAGCTTTACGCTTAGGGCTTTTTTTAGTCAAAATATGACTTTTAAAAGCACTGCCACGCTTAATCAAGTTCTTTTTAACTTTGAAACGCTTTGAAGCACCACGATTAGTCTTCATTTTAGGCATGATTTTCTCCTTTCATAAGGTTAATGCTATTAAAGGGGGTTTGACTATCCTTTTCGCCCTGAACTTTACTAGCATCTTTGTGGTTTTGCTTTGTTTTAGAATTTTTAGTTTCTTGGTCTTTTTTAGGCACAAACATCCATGATACAAAACGCCCCTCAGTCTTTGGCTCTTTTTCAGGGTTGGCTATATCTTGCATCATCTCACATACCCTATTAAGCACATCAAGTCCTGCCCTAGGGTTTTGGCTCTCCCTACCCTTTAAGACTACTTTGAATTTCACATGCTTATTGGATTCAATAAACTCTCTAGCATGCTTGACTTTATAATTAATATCATTTTGTGCGATTTGAGTAGAAAGCTTAATCTCTTTGATTTCAATTTGCTTTTGCTTTTTCTTAGCCTCTTTAATCTTTTTTTCGCTTTGATAGCGGAATTTATTATAATCCATGACCTTACATACAGGAGGCTTAGCACTCGCTGAAATAAGGACTAAATCTAATCCTAAATTGCGAGCAATGCTTAATGCCTCTTTAGAAGAAATAATGCCATGCACTTCGCCATCATCGCCTACACAACGCACTTCTTTAAAATTAATATCTTCGTTTAACAATACTTCGTTTTTACTCAAAAACTAACCTCTTGCATTTTAGATTCAACCATGTTCAAAAACTCCTTTAAGGGCATTTTATATTGGGTTTGCTTTTCTCTATCTCTAATAGATAGAATTTTTGTCTCTACTTCTTCATTACCTAGAACTAAAATCATAGGGATTTTTTGTTTTTCAGCTAAGCGCACTTTTTTATTCAAGCTGTCGTTTTTATCTAGCACTTCTACAAAAATCTCACGCTTTTTTAACTCTTCTTTAAGCTCTAGGGCAAAATTATAATGCTCTTCACTAATAGGAATAAGAGCAATTTGAGTGGGTGCGACAAAGAATGGGAAATTCCCACCAAAATGCTCGCTTAAAATTGCAATAAACCTTTCAAATGAGCCTAAAATCGCTCTGTGAATCATTACCGGTTGCTCAGCCTCGTTATGCTCGTTAGTGAAAGCAAGTTTAAAGCGTTCAGGCAAATTCATATCCACTTGAATCGTGCCACACTGCCATTTGCGTTTTAAGGCGTCTGTAATTTTAATATCAATCTTAGGCCCATAGAAAGCCCCCCCACCCTCATCAACTTTATAATCAATATGGTGTTCTTTTAGAGCCTCTTTAAGAGCGTTTGTGGCTTTCTCCCATACTTTGTCATCGCCAATGGATTTAGTGGGGCGAGTGGATAACTCCATTTCATAGCTAAAATTAAAGGCGTTCATAATTTTATGTGTAAAATCTAAAATCGCACTCACTTCGCTTTGAATCTGTTCAAATGAGCAAAAAATATGAGCGTCATCTTGGGTGAACTCCCTCACTCTTAAAAGCCCATGCAACACGCCACTTTTTTCGTGCCTATGCACCACGCCGTATTCATAAAACCTTAAAGGCAATTCTCTGTAGCTGTGTAAAGCATTTTGATAAACTTTAATATGCCCCACACAATTCATGGGTTTTATGCCGTATTCTTGCTCATCAATGGTGGTAAAATACATATTTTCTTTGTAATTATCGTAATGCCCACTGATTTTCCACACATCACTTTTTAAAATCTCAGGGCCTCTTACAGGCTCATAGCCTCTTAAAAGTAACGCCTTACTCAACAAATCTTCTATGCGCTTTCTAAGTCTTGCTCCCTTAGGTAGCCATAAGGGTAAGCCCGCCCCTATTTCATCATCAAAACTAAAAAGCCCTAGTTCTGTGCCTAACTTTCTATGGTCTCGTTTTTTAGCCTCTTCAATTTGGAAAAGATAATCTTTTAGGCTCTCTTTAGAAGCAAACGCAATGCCATAAATCCTAATTAGCATTTCATTTTTTTCATCGCCACCTAGATAGGCTCCAGCGAGTTTAGTGAGCTTAAAACTGTGTAAAAAGCGAGTGTTTGGTAAGTGGGGTCCTTTACACAAGTCTTCAAATTCGCCCTGTCTATACACACCAAACTCATTGCCACTAATCCTACTCATTACGGCATGTTTTAATTCATCGCCCTTAAAACGCTCTAGGGCTTGTTCTCTAGTTAAAGTCTCTTTAGTGATAGCTAGTTTAGACTTCGCAAATTCTTTCATTTTAGCTTCAATTTTAGGCAAATCTTCTTCGCTAATTTTTGAAGTGGTCTTAAAATCGTAGTAAAACCCTTCTTCCACCACAGGCCCCACAAAAAACTTTGCATCCGGATAAAGGGCTTTCAAACTTTGAGCGAGCAAGTGCGCACACGAATGCCTAATCACTTCTAAAGCTAAAGGCGAATCATCAAAATATATCGGCTCTGAGTCCCCAAGCGCCTTAATCCCATCGCTTAGTCCTAAGACTTTCGCACTCTCTAAATCTATTATTTGCTTATCTTTATAAACGGCAATCAGTTCCGCACTCATCTAAAAATTCTTTACTCCATTTTTAATTAGCAACTTCTATATCAGCAACTTCCTGAGCCAAAGCCACACTGCACTTGAGCGTCTGGTTTCTCTGCCTCTGGGTCATGCATGGGTTGGAAACAGCTCTGCAAACAAGCGACACAAACAACCAAAAGAAGTCCTAAAATCCATTTGTTGATAAAAAGCACTTCAAACAAGCTCCCAACCCCAAATATATAAAACTAACATTATACAACAAAAAACATAAACTATAAAAACACTTTAACTTTGATATATCTAAAAACCAAAAAATAAGTCTCATGTGCTATCATTACGATTTTAGGGTTTCTAAAAATTTTTAAAACTTGGTTTGAATTAAGGAAGTTTATGCGCTACATCAAATTTTTCAAAGAGCTGAATAATAAAGATGTGAATCTAGTTGGGGGAAAGAATGCTAGTATTGGCGAGATGTTTCAAGAATTAGTGCCTATTGGTATTAAAGTGCCCGATGGCTTTGCAATCACTAGTGAGGCTTATTGGTATCTTTTAGAGCAAGGTGGGGCTAAGCAAAAGATTGTAGAGCTTTTAGAAAATGTTGATGCGACTGAAATTGATGTGCTAAAAGTGCGTTCTAAAAAGATTAGAGAGCTTATTTTTGGCACACCTTTTCCTAGTGATTTAAGAGATGAAATTTTTCAAGCTTATGAGATTTTAAGCAAACAATATAATATGAAAGAGGCTGATGTAGCGGTGCGCTCAAGCGCTACGGCAGAAGATTTGCCCGATGCGTCTTTTGCCGGTCAACAAGACACTTATTTGAATATTAAAGGCAAAACCGAATTAGTGCATTACATTAAATCTTGTATTGCATCACTTTTTACAGATAGAGCGATTAGCTATAGAGCTAGTCGTGGGTTTGACCATTTGAAGGTCGCACTAAGTGTTGGGGTGCAAAAAATGGTGCGCTCTGATAAAGGCAGTGCAGGGGTTATGTTTTCTATTGATACAGAAACAGGCTTTAAAAATGCTGTCTTTATCACTTCAGCTTGGGGATTAGGCGAAAATGTCGTAGGTGGGACGGTAAATCCTGATGAATTTTATGTGTTTAAGCCAACTTTAGAACAAAATAAACGCCCTATCATCAAAAGACAATTAGGTAATAAATTTCAAAAAATGGTTTATGCTCCAAGAGGGAGCGAACACCCTACTAAAAACATTAAAACCACTAAAAAAGAATTACAATCCTTTTCATTAGATGATGAAGATGTGCTAACTTTAGCTAAATACGCTATTGAGATTGAAAAGCATTACACCAAAGAGGCGGGTGCTTATCGCCCTATGGATATAGAATGGGCAAAAGATGGCGATAGTGGAGAAATCTTTATCGTGCAAGCTCGCCCAGAAACCGTTCAAAGTCAAAAGAGCAAAGAAAGCAGTCAAGTTTTTGAAAAATTTAAATTCACAAACTCTAATGAGAAAAAAGAAATTATTTTACAAGGCAGAGCTATTGGTAGCAAGATTGGCTCAGGAAAAGTGCGCATTATTAATAACCTAGAACATATGAATACCTTTAAAGAGGGTGAAATTCTAGTAACCGATAATACCGACCCTGATTGGGAGCCTTGCATGAAAAAAGCAAGTGCGGTTATTACAAATCGTGGGGGGCGCACTTGCCATGCTGCTATTGTGGCTAGAGAAATTGGCGTGCCTACCATTGTTGGGGCTAGTGGGGCTACTGATAGGCTCTATACCGGCATGGAAATCACCGTTTCTTGTGCAGAGGGCGAAGAGGGCTATGTGTATGCAGGAATCCACCCCTATGAAATCAAGCGTGTAGAGCTCTCCAATATGGAAGAGACAAAGACTAAAATTTATGTCAATATTGGAAACCCTGAAAAGGCTTTTGGCTTTGCTCAACTTCCTAATCATGGCGTGGGATTAGCTAGAATGGAAATGATTATCTTAAATCAAATTAAAGCCCACCCCTTAGCTTTAGTGGATTTGCACCATAAAAAGCCAGTAAAAGAAAAAAATGAAATTGAAAACTTAATGGCAGGCTATGCTAACCCTAAGGATTTCTTTGTGAAAAAAATCGCTGAGGGCATTGGCATGATAAGTGCGGCATTTTATCCTAAACCTGTAATCGTTCGCACAAGCGATTTTAAATCTAACGAATACATGCGAATGCTAGCAGGTTCTAGCTATGAACCCCATGAAGAAAACCCCATGCTTGGTTATAGGGGTGCAAGTCGGTATTATTCAGAGCAATATTGCGAGGCGTTTGCTTGGGAGTGCGAGGCATTAGCAATGGTTAGAGAAGAAATGGGATTAACCAACATGAAAGTAATGATTCCTTTCTTACGCACTATTGAAGAGGGCAAAAAAGTTTTAGAAATTCTAAGAAAAAATGGTTTAGAGTCCGGTAAAAATGGGCTAGAAATTTATATCATGTGCGAATTACCCATTAATGTCATTTTGGCTGATGATTTCTTAAGTTTGTTTGATGGTTTCTCTATTGGCTCAAATGATTTGACACAGCTTACTTTAGGCGTGGATAGAGATGGCGAATTAGTCAGCCACATCTTTGATGAAAGAAACCCGGCTATGCTAGAAATGTTTAAAAGAGCGATTGAGGCTTGCAAAAGACACAACAAATATTGTGGGATTTGCGGGCAAGCTCCAAGCGATTACCCTGAAGTGGCGGAGTTTTTAGTCAAAGAAGGCATTACTTCTATTTCTTTGAATCCTGATAGCGTGATTTCTACTTGGAATGCTGTAGCCAAATTAGAAAAAGAACTTAAAAGATAAGTCGTTATAGCACTTTAAAAGCTTTCAAATTGAGGGGGTTTGAAAGCTGAAATTATCCTAATCCTTTTTGAATATTAAAAAATCTTAGTCATA
The DNA here is from genome assembly GCF_000259255.1 of Helicobacter cetorum MIT 00-7128. Taxonomy (NCBI): domain Bacteria; kingdom Pseudomonadati; phylum Campylobacterota; class Epsilonproteobacteria; order Campylobacterales; family Helicobacteraceae; genus Helicobacter; species Helicobacter cetorum. The sequence continues at coordinate 533,450 of NC_017737.1, read as the reverse complement.
TAAATGATACCATATATTAAAATACTTATTTTTAAATATTGTTTTATACTAAAACATTAAATTTTATATAACACTGATTTGCAAAATCAAAAAAGTTTCAATTATTTTTAGATAGAATAAAATTTTGTTTTTAAAATTTCTAAAATATTGTATGAGGAGAATTAATGTTGAATCAATCTAATTTTATGGGGGGGGGGGGTAACTAAGCGCTATTATAGCTTGGCATTACTCATTCCTTGTTTGCTCAAAGCCTTAGAATTTGGTGGCATGGGAAATGTGTCTATGGGATTAGGGGGTGCTGGTGTAGCCTTGCAAGAATCTCAATGGGCGCTGTATTATAACCCAGCTTTGCTGGATATGGACGAAAAGTCTAAATTTGGCTATAGCTTTAATGCGCAAGTAGCGCAAAAAAATGTTTTATCCCTTGCAAACCTTGCTACTAATGGAGAAATTGATAACCTAGAAAATAATATAAGCAATCTAAGAACTTCTAATAATCAAACCATCGCACAAGCTCTGCAAGGTGGCAATTCAAACATCACTATCAATGCTAGTGAAAATTCTCAAGCTAATAATGTGGTGCAAATTGCCAATACAACTAACAATTTCATTCAAAATAATGCGCTTATGCTAAGTTCGCAAAATGGCTTTGTCTTCCAATACAATTATAGAGGGCGTAAGAAAGAATTCGTGGGGTCGTTTGGAATAGGACTATTTGGAAGTGCCTTTGGAGGGGCAAGCGCTATAACAGATAAAGAACATAAAGAACTTATTATTGATGATAATAACACATATTATCAAGCTCAAATCAATGCGCACTCTATCAACCTCTCACAAACTTCGCAAGCCAATTATAACGCACACTCCATGCTTTCGCCTAATGCCAATTTGCAAGGGGCTGTGCGTGCCTTAGCTTTGGTGGAAGTGCCACTAGGTTATGGGCATGCTTTTAATACTAAAATAGGGCGTTTTGGTGTGGGGATTACCTTTAAATATATTTGGAGTTTAAGCTATGGCATAGGGCTAAAAGGTAACGCTAATACCATGCTAAATGAAGTAGGCTCTATGAATGCTTTGAATAACTTTAGTTTCAATAGCATTCCAAAAACTTCACATTTTGGACTAGACTTAGGCGGGGCATATTCTATTAAGGGCTTTACTTTGGGGCTTGTAGGCAAATACCTCAACGCCCCTAAATTCAGCTTAGGAACAAACAATGGATTTTTACGCATTGACCCTCAAGTGCGTTTGGGTTTGGCATATCACTATAAATTTTTAACTCTAGCGTGGGATTTTGACTTAACCAAAAATAATTCCATTGTGCCTTTTAAAAAGAGTCAAATGACTGGTGGGGGGATTATGCTAGATTTTAAGTATATTGATTTTAGGTTTGGAGCTATGGGAAATATGGCAAGAGATAATTTAGATTATGGCATTATCTTAACCGGTGGTATTGGCTTTTATAAAGTATTTGATATATCCATACAATCTAGCTTAAAAACACAGAAATTTGATAATTACGCTATCCCAGAATATGTGGCGTTGCGTATTGGTGGGGGCTATACTTGGTAATCCTAAGTATTGCCCCTAAAAAAGCGCTAATACCTTTTAGCCCTATTAAAAACGATAGACATAATTTACATTCCAAGCTATATATATGCCCCATAATCCATACATGCTTTTTGTATTTGTTTGAGATAATTTAAAACAACTGCTTTTATGATTGCTACAATTTCCTGCATCTCCATAGATAGAAGTGCTTAACTCTAAAGTATGGTGTTTGTCCCCTATTCTCAAACCTAAAGTGCCAAAGCCTTGAAATTGCGTTACGCCCATAATGGTGTGAGGATTTGTAAATAATTGGCTAAACTTCACACTCTCTCCCCCAAGCCCCACACCCAAAAACCAGCCAAGAAAAAATCTTTCTTTTTGGTAAAAATCATTCAAAAAATCTACAAATACACTATAGGTATTCATAGAGATGCCAAGACCGCTTATTCCTATGGACTGATTTGGTTGATTATTGTTCAAATTATAGATAGGATAGTTTTTAGTAAGATTTTGTGCCTTATACGAATATATAAAGCCCGCTCTCACGCCAATATTTGGGTATTTCTTACTGATATGTTGATAGCCTGCCTCTACATTAAAGCCATTTAAAATGGGTTGCATAGATGCACCTACCCTAAAAATTCCCTCCCAACCACTAGCCATACCAGAATATCCTATCCCAACAAAAAAAGCGCTTTTTTCTAGCGTGGTAGTTTGGTGGTTTGGCGTGGCTTGCTGATTGTTTTTAGTCTTTTGGTCTATAAGGACTTTTTCTTGATTTTTTTCATCTTCTTTAGCGCTATCCATAGCTTGTAAGCCATTAAAAGCTAAAATACCTAGTAAAATACGAGCAAGACTAAAATGCTTTATCAATTTATTGCCTATCTTTTTTTGTTGAAAGATAACTTGATTACTATAACTCATCATGTTCCTTTAGTTTAAAACATCAAAACAAAATCTATTATTCTAGTATTTAACACCTTAAAATCTTTTCAAATTGCTTAAATCTCATCTTTGGTGTCAAATCCATTCTATTTTTGCTTATTTTTGAAAAATTTTTAGCTTATCTTTAATCATTGTTATTACCAACAAATTAATATAAGAAATCTAAACACCCCTAAAAATAGCAAAAATAAAAAGAGAAATAGAGAGATGAAAAAGAGCTTATTTACCCTATTGTTTCTTTTTAACACCTTGCATGCTTTTAGTGGGGAAATGAGTTGGTCTAAATTCATTGATAGCTTTAAAAATAAACCTAAAGAAAACACAAAAACCCCCAACACTATTCAAAAAAACCTCAAAGAAGAACCAAATAAGCAAATCAATCTCAATAAAAAAGACCAAGAAGTATTAGAAAAAATCTTAAAGAAAAATTTAAATTTTTACTTTAGCTTTGGATACACTTATGGGCGCATGCACTATTCTATCAATGCGCCAAACTCGCTCGCTCAAGAAAGCATTTCTGTTGGTAGTATTGGCTTTAGAGCCACTTCTGGATTAGAACATTATTTTAGAAAGCATTCCAAGTTTGGTTATAGACTCTTTAGCACCTATACTTATTCGCACTCTCTAACAATTATGCACCCTCAAATCATACTTTCACAAAGCTATGGCGGAGGGCTAGATTTTTTTGCTACTCTTGTTAAGAAAAAGACCTATCATTTGAGGTCTTATCTTGGATTTGCCCTCAAAGATGAATTGTTGATTGTCAGCGATGTGGATAAAATGGCTATTATTACTAAAAGTAAGAAAAACTTTTTTCAAGCTCCTTTTAGAATAGGATTGATTGTAGATTTCATTGGTTATTTATCTTTGCAATGGGGTTTTGAAATCCCCCTAATCAAAAACACCCCTTTCACTTATAACGGCTATAAAGAACATTTTTCGCAAAATTGGAGAACCAATTTTTCTATTTTGGTTTCGTTTTGATGACCCACTTTAATTTAAGTTTAATTTAAGTTTAATTTAAGTTTAATTTAAGTTTAATTACAAAAACTATTTTTTAGATATTTGTAAAAACTTAAAAGGTTCATACATGCACACTTTAAACCCTATTATTCTACCAGTTGTCTTAGTTATTTCTTTGTTACTTTGTAGTTATTTTCTTAAGACTATAATAATGAAGACTATGTATTTTTTAGTTAAATTTCTTTTGTTATTATGCAGTGCTATCGCATGGTATTCAAGCTTAAATCTTTTTAAAATTCATGGTTCTTTTGCTTTTATAGATGCTTTTAGTTTTGACAAAGCCTTTATTTTATTCTTTTCAAATATTGTTTTAGTGCAAACTTGCACTATTGTTTTTGGCTCCAACCTAAATCAATTTGTGCGCGCAAGAGTTCTCAAGACAAGCAAAAGTTACCAATTAGCTAAAACTCAAATCTATCGCATAATAGCTTTATTTTTTAGTGCGTTTTTATTGCTTGGGGTTTGCAACACTTCTCAAGATATAGAAAATTGGGTATATATCAAAATGGTAGTTTTATTTATTGCAATTATGATGCTTGCTGATAAGCTCTCTATTGAGAAATTGGATACAAAAGCCTTTATGCAACAACTCAAGGATTTAGAACAAGCCAAAATCCTTATATTTTCACTCACTCCGCCTCAAGCATTAAACAAAGAAAATACACTCAAATACCAAACAATAATACAAGATATCAGTGAATTTTATGCAAAATATTACAATATAAATATTGCAACCATAGGACAAGAACAAATCCTCCTACACCCCATAGGCGCTAGTATACTTAATCAATCCATCTCCCTAAGCTTAGAAAATGACACTAAAACTCATTTCAACTCCACTCATTTGGCAAAACTTGTCCTAGAAACTGACTTTAACCTGTGTGTTGAAGAAGCAGACCAAAACGAGACGCTAGAACATTTTCAAACGCAAATCAAAACGCTTTTTTCTGACAAAGAAAACAAAGAAGTTTTTGCTAATTTCGCCCTAGGTCTTGGCACACAACCTTACGCACGCTACATATTCAAAGGGGATTGCACTTATGTGCCTTATAAAATGTTGCACCATTTTAATGCATGTCAATCTTGTGGCACACTTATAATGGACGATAAAAATTATGAGGGCGAATTTTATTGTTCTAAAACTTGTGAAAATGTGGAAAAAGTTTGTGAAAAAATCAGTAACACATTAAACCCCATTCTAGAACCAAACCAAAGTCTAGAGGCTTACAACCAAATGATTCAGAGTAATACCCAACAAAATCTCAATAAAACTAATGAACTTCTAAGTGCTATAAGCATTAATTCTATTGTTGTTCCTTCTAATTGGGTGGAACTCTACAAGCCACTATCTAATACCATTACAGGGCATGGATGGATGGCAGAATTGCTTAATCATAGAAGCGACATATTAAGTGGCAAAGATGCTAGTATTATCGGAGATGATAATGCCAAAAATGGTGCAGACAGACTGGTTGATAACATTGAAATTCAATCTAAATATTGTGCTAGTGCCCAACGAAGTATTAATGCAGCTTTTGATGAAAATGGGTTTTACAAATATCGCAACCAACAAATTGAAGTTCCTAAAGACCAATATTCTAAAGCCCTAGAATTAATGCAAGAAAAAATCAAACAAGGCAAAATAGAAGGCGTAACAGACCCAGCTGAAGCTAAAAATATCGTTAGAAAAGGGCATTTTACTTATGAAGAAGCTAGAAATGCTAGTAAATTTTGCACTAAAGAAAGCTTAAAATATGATGCTTATAGAGGAAGTATTGCAGCAATAAGTGCCTTTGGAATTTCTTTTGTATGCCAAGTAGCTATTTTACTCTATAGGAATAAAAATATTACCCTCAAAGATGCCTTAAAGTCCTCTCTTTTTATTGCTAGTAAAAGCGCGTTTAAGTCATTTTCTATCGCTATGATTTCTATGCAAGCCCAAAGAATACCTCTGCTTAAGACTTTTTTAGAAAAAATGATTTCTTTTGATTTTAATGGTGGCACAATTGGGAAGAGCTTAGCAGAATTTGGTGGCAAGAATACGGCAAATATGAGTAAAAGTGGCATAAACAGTGCCGCTAATAATGTTTTACGCTCTAATGCAGTAATAGCTTTGGCTACGATTGCTGTGCAAACTGCCCCTGATGTATATAAAATGTTTAGAGGTAACATGTCGGGTTCACAAGTCATTAAAAATCTAGTTGTTAATAGCGCATCTACTGGGGGAGCTATGACAGGAGCCATTATAGGAGGAATGATAGGTGCTGTTCCGGGAGCTATTATAGGAGGATTGATTGGAGGTTTTGGCGCAAGTATCTTGGGTAAAAAAGCTATGGACAATATGATTGAAGATGATGTTGTGCGTGTTTATAGGGTCTTTTTTGCACAAATGGAGCGTTTGGTAGTGCTTTTTAGCATGAATGAACTAGAAATACAAAAATTTCAAAATATGGTGGAATGCACCATACAAGAAAACAATCAAAATGAATTTTTTAAACTCATTAAACCCAACAAACAAGAATGTATAGCTCATATCAATGCTATTTTAAAGCCCTTGGCTGTAATTATAGTCTCAGCACGCCCAAAAATTCCACCACAAATTTTTGATTCAAAAAATAATCAGCAATTAGGCTTGGAGTTATTAAATGATGTTGCAAGCGCTTAAATACGCCCTTAAGGTCTTATTTCGCTATCCCCACAGCCACAGAATTTGGCTCTATGTCTCTTAAGATTACGGCATTTGCCCCTATCTTTGCCCCTTGCCCTATTGTGATGTTGCCTAGCACTTTTGCTCCAGCCCCTATAATGACATTATTTTCTAAAGTGGGGTGGCGCTTTGTTTTTTCTAAGCTCAAACCCCCTAAAGTTACACCTTGATAAATTAAGCAATCATCTCCTATAACAGCCGTTTCGCCTATTACAACCCCTATAGCATGGTCTATAAATAGCCTATGACCTACTTTTGCCCCCGGATGAATATCTACCTTAGTGAGAAACAAATTAATCCCACTAATCATTCTAGCCATAAGCTTAAAGTTTTTATTCCACAAAGCATGCGCAATTCTATGCAAAATCAAAGCCACTAAACCCGGATAGCAAAATAATAACTCCCATTTGCTATTAAATGCCGGGTCTTTAAGGGCAGGTTGTTTTAAATCTTCTTTAATCAAAGACCAAATCACAATATTTACCCCAAAGCTAAACTCAATCAAAAATTCCGGTGCTTAAATAGCGCTCACCCGTATCATTAAGCATGGTTACTGCAACTTGATTTGGCTTAATCATCTCCTTAGCAACAAACACATTCGCTCCACTTGAAATCCCCACTAACAACCCATCATTTTTAGCTAAGTGCAAGGTTTGAGAAATGGCATCTTCATTAGAAATCGTTACAATTTCATCAATAACACTCAAATCCAAGTTTTTAGGCACAAAATTTGCCCCTATGCCTTGGATTCTATGGCTACCGGCTCTTTTCTCGCTCACCAAGGGCGAATCTTTTGGCTCAATGGCAACAATTTTAATTTGTGGATTTCTTTCTTTTAAGAATTTTCCTACCCCAGAAATTGTCCCTCCTGTGCCAAAACCTGCAATAAACATGTCTATTTTTCCTTGTGTGCTTTCCCAAATTTCAAGAGCAGTCGTTTTGTAATGCATGTTAGGGTTAGCTACATTTTCAAACTGACTAGGAATGAAAGAGTTTGGATTATCTTTAGCTAATTCTAACGCTTTTTGCACTGCCCCTTGCATGCCTAAGCTTGGCTCAGTTAAAACAATCTTAGCCCCATAAGCTTTAAGTAATTTTTGCCTTTCTATACTCATAGAACTTGGCATAGTAAAGATAGCTTGCAGTCCCAAACTAGCACAAATCATACTTAGTGCGATACCGGTATTCCCACTCGTTGGCTCAATAATTAAAGTATCTTGATTGATTTTGTTATTCTCTAAAGCATTTTTTATCATCGCAACAGAGGCTCTATCTTTAATAGAATGCGAGGGGTTTAAAAATTCGCATTTTCCTAAAATTGTGCCTTTGTCATGCTTAATTTTTACCAATGGGGTATTTCCTATAAGTTCAGTAACTTTTTCAAAAACCATTTTTTACCCTTTGTTTTCAAAAATTTAAATTACAGCTTTAGGTAATTATTTCTGTAATTGGTGAAAACTTATACCAAAATTAGTTACAAATTAAGAAAATATTGATAAAAATAACAAAGTTTTTAGAGAGCTAGTCCAAAAATTCACACTCTTGCTGGCTTATTTTTCTAAAAAAATTTTTAATTATTTCAAAAGTTCTTGACAAGCCCTCAAAAAAATTGTATTATTTCAAAGTCTTTTTTAAATGAAAGGGCGTTTTATTGCTTTTTTGTTTTACTTGACTTTTCAAAAGACCCGTTAGCTCAGCCGGTAGAGCAATTCCCTTTTAAGGAATGGGCCGTTGGTTCGAATCCAACACGGGTCACCATTTAAACGAGCATAGTGGCTCCTTCATCTAGTGGTTAGGATACCACCCTTTCACGGTGGTTACAGGGGTTCAAATCCCCTAGGAGTCACCACTCTTTTAAAAACTTAGTTTTTTAGTTAAATGCTATCTCATCAGATGGTCGCTTAGCTCAGTTGGTAGAGCGCTACCCTTACAAGGTAGATGTCATAAGTTCGAGTCTTATAGCGACCACCATTAACTTCAAAAGTGAAGCTATAATAATGCGATGAGATTTGATTTTATTTAAAGCATGGAGCGGTAGTTCAGCTGGTTAGAATATCTGCCTGTCACGCAGGGGGTCGCGGGTTCGAGTCCCGTCCGCTCCGCCACTCAAATATTTCTATCAAAATTATCTTATTATTTTCTCTTTTTAGTTACTATAGTGCCTTTTATCTTTGTTTACGACCCTTTCATCTAGTGGCCAAGGATACCACCCTTTCACGGTGGAAACGGAAGTTCAAATCTTTCAAGGGTCGCCATGCTCTTTTAAAAAAATTAATAAAATATGAAGTTTATTCTAGTTATAATACGCACCGATATTAAAAGGATATTATTATCAACAATAAAACGCTCTCTCATTATGCGTTTTTATAAAGGTCTTTATTACAAATGTTTTAAAACGCACCAAAAAGGCGTGAGTATTTTTAAAGTAAATTCTTAAATTAAAAGGTTTTTGTATGAAAACAAAGAGCATTACAAAAAGCATGGCTATTTTAAGCTTGTTAAACTCTCTTCTTATGGCAGAAGAAAATGGTTTTTATGGCGAGCTTGGTTGGATATATTCACACCAAGAATATTCTCAAAACACCAAAACACTTATCCCAGAAAAAGTAATCCTTGCCACTAATCCTAATGGCACTATCCCTAATCCCTTTCCTAATGAAAAACCACTCCCACCTAGCACCGATACAACTTGCACCTCAGCAAATAGCACAGATTGTATCAATGGCGAAAGCATAGCAACTCAAATTAACTCGCTTGATAGTCTTATTACCACGCTCTATGACTTAGAAAATGCAAGCAAGGGTAGTGGCACTAATGGAAAGTATCAAAATTACAATTTTTCCTCAAATCTGCTAACCCAAAATATTAAGACAGCGGTGCAAGACATTATCAATTTGCATAATTTTGCCAACAACAAACAAGACTTGCCCTATAATGGCGCAAACAATCTAAGTGCTTTACTTGCTAATGCTAGTAATGCTGTAGGGGTAGTTGCCTCTTACCTTAATAAAGAGGCTAACGCACCCTTTAGCCAACAAATCCCCTTACAAAATGCCCCTATAGGCACGCCTATTTCTGTAAGTCCTAAAGAGCAAGCCAAACAAGTGGTCTTAAGCAATGCCTCTAGCGTGGCTAATAACGCTCAAAACTATTTGAATGGTATCATCTCTCAAATCCAAGCTACAGCTCAAAAAGCTAGTATTATTCCTACAACCATTCCTAGTATCAGTAGCTCTAGCTCTTTAGGCAATGGCGGACCGGGCTATGGCTTGAATGTGCAATTTGGCTATAAATGGTTCTTTGGCAAGAAAAAGCATTTTGGTGTGCGCACTTATGGCACTTATTCTTACTTGTATTCTAACTTGCAACATAAAAATCAATTCAAACAAGATATAGCTAGTGTAGGTATGGTGGGTCAAGCTAACAATAGTATTTATGGTGCTGGCATAGACTTTTTATGGAATTTTTGGGAGGGCGAGGGCAAGAATCAATACCGCACAGCCGGAATTTTACTAGGCACAGAGCTTTTGGGTTCTTCTTGGTCTAATGAAAATCAATCTTATTTTGAAAGCCAAATGAAATATATTAATGCCCATAATGGTCATGCCAAAATGAATACAAGCTATTTTCAAATCCCTGTGGTTGTAGGCTTTAGAGCAAATCTCTCTAAACATAATGGTTTGGAATTTGGGCTTAAAATCCCTCTAGCTTATAATAGCTACTTTAAAAGCCACTATAATGGCACAGAAACTACCATTGTCTATAAAAACCTCGTGCAATTCTATGTCAATTATGTAGTGAATTTCTAAGCCTTTCAAACATGCAATAATTTTAAATCATTGCATGTTGATTTAAACATCTTTTAGCCTTATTAAAACAATCTAAAAAAACCAAAATTTAACTTCCAAGTAAATGTAAAAAAACCTTTATAAACCCCCTATTTTAGCCCCCTTGCCATTTCAAAAAAAAAAAAAAAAACATTGATATATCTTATTACTTTCTAGCATAAATTATTGTATTATTACACTACTAATCGTTAAAAGGAACACTTTAATGTTAAAAAGAATACTATTAAGCATGAGTGCTTGTTATGCTCTTTTGTTAGCTAAGCCTATTATAGAAACCAAAGAGCCTCATTTAGAAGATTTGCAAAACAAGAAAGCGCAATACAAGGACGCTCCCGAATGGGTCTTTACCAAAAAGCATGACTTGAAAAATAAAGAAGAATTAGGCATTGCCAATATCCCTATCACCAATGAAAAATTAGGGCTTGAAAAGGCTACTTCAGATGCTAAAATGCGCTTAATCCTTAAATTTCACAATCTTTTTAAGGCTTATAGAAAAGAACTTGAACATACCGGCGACCTTGATGAGGAACAAGTTGATGCGATTAGAGCGATTGTTTTTGGCTATTTATTAAACAATACCATAGCCACTAATACTTATGTGAATAAAAGCACGCAAACTGCTGTAGTCAAAGTGGCTATTATACATTGCTCTTTGTATGAATTAAATCGTGCTGTGCGAAAAAGATTTCCTAGCCTAAATAGAACCGCATTAGAGCATATTAGCCGTCGTTTTAAAGAGAAACTAGGCTCTATTTGCCACTAAGAGACACACCAACTATGCTTTAGGTGCTATTAGGATAAAAGCTTGTTTGTTATAAAATTGCATGATTTATGGTGTGTGTTAGGCAGTATCTCACTTAGTCTCATTTTGAATTGTGATATACTACCATTTTGAAATTACTAGAAGGAGTTTTTATGTTAAAAAAGATATTACTTGGAATTAGTGTGTGCTGTGCTATTTCTATGGCAAAGCCTATTCTTACTAGCGAAGAACCACGCTTAGAAGATTTACAACATTTAAAAGAAGAATATAAAGACGCTCCCCAATGGATTTTTTCTCAAAATGAATTAAAGCGTGGCGAAGAATTAGGCATTGCAGCTATTCCTATTATGAATAATAAAATGGGTATTGAGCAGGCTACCTCAGAGGCTAAAATGCGTCTTGTTTTAGACATGCATGACCTCTTTAAATCTTATAGAAAAGAGTTTAAGAAAGAGGCTAAAGTCAATGATGAAGATGTTGATGCGATTAGAGCGGTTGCCTATAGCTATCTATTAGACAATACAAAAGTTATGGATACTTACATCAATGAAAAAATGCAAACTGCTATTGTCAAAGTTGCCATTGCAAGATGTGAGCTAAAAGACATAGATAGAATCCTTAAAAAGAGTTTTCCCAAATTAAACCAAAAGGCACTTAACTATGCTAATGCAAAGCTCAAAGAGCAATTAGGCTCAATCTGTCGCTAACTTAGCTTACTTTCTAAAGGGCTTTTATTAAAGCCCTTTTTTAAAATCTCTTTTTAAGACCTAAACTTCTTTTTCCTACCACTAATCCTAGTTCATCATATCCTGCATATCGTTCATATCTTGCATATCTTGCATGTCTTGCATGTCATTCATATCCTGCATATCATTAGAATCCCCTACATCAGAACTATCATCGCCTCCGGGATTTTCATCAGCGTTATTGTCAGTATCAGCATTATCGCTATTGTCGCTATTATCAGTGTTGTCGTTCGTGTCATTAGAGTTATCATCGTTTGAATTGTCGCTATTATCGTTATTGTCTTTTGTATCTGTGTTGTTATCATTGTTTGTATCATCTTTAACATCAGTATTATTAGAATTGTCTTTGGTGTCAAGATTATTTGAGGGGTTATTGTTGCGATCTGTTGTGATATTAGTATTAGAATGCTCATACTTTGAGTTATCGCTAGTATTATTATTGGCATTAACTTGGGGCTTAGAGCGAACTATTAAGGGTGCGGACATGATATTAGGATTATCCATCATATCATGCCCATCATCAATTTTCATGCTCCCATCTAAGTAGCTTGCAATCGTATCGCTACTATCACTAAGCTTTTGCACACTCTCTATTGCTTCATGCACTTGCAATTTTTCAGAATTTGAGAGGTCATTGGGGGTATCTTTTAAATCGTTATTTAATTGATTGAGGTTATTATCTAATTTATCTCTCACATCATTTGCTTTGTCTATCAATGAATCAATCTTATGCTCACTTGCCCCTTGAGCTTTCAAATCTTGAATTTCTTTGACTAAGCCATTTAATTGCTTGGCATCATGAGTAATCGCATCAACATTTTTAGAAGGCATTACTTTGGTATTAAATAAGGGGTTGTCTTTTAATTGGTGGCTATTGTCTAAATTCACTAAGGCATGATTTAGGCGGTGTGCTTGAATATCTTTGCTAAATTTAGGGTTACGATAAAATCGCATAATGTTAGCATTTGCTAAAGTATCTTTAATATCATTTGACTTGGTGTCATCAAGGTTTTTATTGGTATCTTTAGTTTCATCTCTAGGTATAGGGCTAGTATCAGCTCTAGGGGTGTCATTGGCTATAGCCTCATGCTCTAAACCCTCTTCTCTGTCTAGTGCATAAATATAATCTTCAAGCATTAGATAATCTTGCATTTGCATCATCATCATACTACCATACATGCCATAACCATATAATCCATAATAAAACCCATAAGGATTATTGTAATAGCTATAATTATTGGAACTCCTTCTATAGCCACTATACACACTATTGGAATTTTGAGTGTCTTTCATTTTGCTAAGATATTGGCTAATAATATTGACATCAGCAAGCATTTTTTGAGCAATTTTTTGGTCTTTTAAAGAAATACCTAAGGGAATATAAATGCCGGTGCGATAGCTATAAAAAGCATCTCTAGCAATCACTTTAAGATTGTATTTCAATTCTTTTTGTAATTTGAGCGCCTCTTTTAAATATACATGCTCTCTCAATCCCCCCAAATTAGAGCCAAAACGCATTTTTGCTACTAAAGCGCTGAATTTTTTCGCATCACCATTAGCCACATTGATATAGCTTAAAGCCCTAGCGCCCCATTCTTTGGTATTGCCTTGCCACCCCCCAATAGTTACTTTCCTAGAGACTAGATTACCTATTAAAGAAGTGTCTTTTAAGTCAAATAACGCCTTATTCAATCCGCTATTAGCATAAACTTGACTTGCGCTAAGTGCTACTAAAACGATTAATTTTAAAAATTTGTTATTCATATTCCCTCTAATGCAATCTGTTAGGGAATTATAAGATAGTTTTTAAAACTAAATCGTTAAAACAAGCCCTTTTACCAACACGCTAATGCTAAACAAACATTTTTTCTCACTTAAAAATCATGCTCTATTTTTTCTAATCGCCCCTTGTATTCAACCCATAAAGTGATGTTGTGAATATCTGTATTCTTGCATGAAGTGTAAATTGACATCGTCTCGTGCGTAGGATTTAGAGTTTGAATAGGTTTGTTTTTGATTTCTGATAAAAGTTTTATAGACTCGCTTAGGGGCTGATTGTCAAATTTTACACAAACAAATGGTTGAGCCATAAAATCTTTGCCATAATCAACGGCAAATCGGTCATGGTTGATATATTTAGCAAATAAACCTTGTTCTTGAAAAAATCCTCTATTATTCAAAGAATTTCTTTCTTGTTCCCTATATGCCACACAACCCCCATAATTAAGTTGCAAACGATAAATTTTAGCACTTCCAGCGTATAACTTAATGTCTATTTTTGTGGATTGTTTATCATCTGCAAGTTTTTTGTTAAAACCAAATGCTAAGTGAGCCTTACAAGCATGGATACTTTTCTTGCCACAAATATCGTTGTATGAAAAAGATATAAATATAGGCGAGCTAATCAATACTAAAGATGGAATAACCAACCCTATCAAAAATTTACGACTAAAAAATGTTTTAATATGGTCTGTTAGGCTTAATTTTAATGGAAATGTTTGAGCCGGTTCATATTCTATCAACTTTTTTAAATCTGTATCTCTATCTGCTATCTGCTTATCAATAATCCTTTTTCTTAATGCATACAAAGCATTATTTTTCTTAATGGAAAAACAAATATCACAAGAAAGCAAAAATAAGGAAAGTAAAGATAAAAAAAACATAAGCATTACAAAAATAACTAAATAGAGAAAAATTTGAGAGATAAGAATGTGATAAATAACATTATCATACAGCCAAGCAAGCCATACAAATATAGGCCAACATAAGAATATTATAAAAGACCAAATAGGGGGAAAGTAAGTCTTAAATTTCTCTTCAAAAAAAGAACTAGCTACAAAAACAACATTCAAACTCAGCGAAAATATCATCGTAGTTTTAAGAAAACCACTTGTATCCCAAAATGCATCTAAAGTTATCAATAACTTCAAAGTTGGAAAAAATGAAAGTAGAATCAACAACATCAACCCAAGAACAAAAACCATAAATGCAACAAGTCGACTACTCTTATCTTTATTATTTATTAAATAAGAGTAAAGAAAAAATAGCCACGCAAAAAATAGCCCCAACTGAAACGAAATATATATCCGATAAGTATCTTCACTATTCAAAATACTAAAATTTGAAAGATTATGCCACGCTATACCAAGAATGTCCCATATTTGCTTGCCTGTCATGTAATTCACTACATAACAAGCTTGATAAATCACGATTATAAAAGTAGTCAATAAAGAAACCAAAAACACCGAAAGCTCTTTAATGTTTTTTAAAGGCTCATTCGCACGCTCTTGTAAAATTTTATAAACTTCTATTTCTTGCAATCTTTTAACACAACAGCTCATCAAACAACTCCTTATAGACAGATATTCAAATACAAATTCTTTTTAATCCCATAACACCATTTTAAAATAAATAAGGTTCTATTTAATAAAAATATTGATTAACAGATTTTATAGCTAAAAGTATTTGACTAAAGAATCATTTAAGCAAACATTTTTAGATTTTTTTATAAAACTTTTTTTAGCCCTTTAAAATTTAAAGTTTATCTATATTTGTTTTAATCAACACTCTTACAAATAGAACTATAAATCATTACAAGACTTGAAATAACTTACTTTTAATCACATACAAACACGCCATTAAAACAACATAAAAAATGGCAATCAAGAGAGAATATTTTAAAAAAGTCTAAGTAGTGAGATTGCTACTAAGCAAGAACCAAAGTTTACTCAAACTGACTTTGAGCGTGAGCGATTAAGGGGTTAATCACTTCATCTAAATTTCCTGAAAGCATGATTTCTTCTAGGCTATACAAGGTCAAGTTAATTCTGTGTTCGCTCAAGCGATTTTGTGGGTAATTATAAGTGCGGATTCTTTCACTTCTATCCCCGCTACCGACTTGCTCTTTCCTGTCTTTAGCGTTAGTGAGCTGTTGTTCTTCAATTTGCTTTTCATAAAGGCGTGCTTTTAAGATTTTTAGGGCTTTGTCCTTGTTTTTATGCTGGGATTTTTCATCTTGCATGCTCACGCTGATATTAGTAGGAATATGCGTGATACGAACGGCGGAGTCTGTGGTGTTTACACATTGTCCTCCGTGGCCTCCGGCACGAAAGACTTCAATTCTCAAATCACTAGGATTGATAGAAACTTCCACATCATCTACTTCAGGCATAATCGCCACCGTGATAGCGGAAGTATGGATGCGCCCTTGAGATTCTGTCTCTGGAACTCTTTGGACTCTGTGTGTGCCAGCTTCAAATTTGAGCCTTGAATACACGCCCTTACCCTTAATAAGAGCGATGATTTCTTTGTAGCCCCCTACGCTGTTTTCACTAGAGCTTACAATTTCTACTTTCCACTTTTTCAAATCTGCATAACGGCAATACGCTTTAAACAAATCCCCCACAAAAATACCCGCTTCATCGCCCCCTGTGCCAGCCCTTAGTTCTAAGTAGATGTTTTTATCATCGTTGGGGTCTTTAGGAATGAGAAGTTGCTTAATAGTGCTTTCTAATTCGCCTTTTTTAACTTCTAAGATTTTTAATTCTTCTTTGGCTAGTTCGCTTAACTCTTTGTCTTCTAAAAGCTCTTTATTTTCCTTGATACTCTCTAAAACGCTCAAATACTCCTTGCTCGCCATTGAAAGTTCTTCAATAGAGCTTTGCTCTTTGCTTAATTCTGTGAGTTTTTTGACATCGCTAATAATTTCACTATCGCTTAATAACGCCGTGATTTCATTGTATCGTTTGAGAATAGAAGAAAGCTTTTCTACTAAAATGGACATAGAAACTACCTAAAAAGAAAATTTAGTTATAAAAACACTCAATAACAACTAAAAAATCGTTATTGAGCTAGAAAGAAGTCAAAAAACAGCCCTTAAGCAAGAGCAATTTTTTTCACTGAAGCATTAAGTCTTGAGACTTTCCTAGAGGCAGTATTTTTCTTTAAAATGCCCTTGCTTACAAACTTATGCAACTCTTTATTAGCAATTTTTAAACGCTCTTGAGCTTTTGCTACATCATTAATTGCAACGGCCTCACGCACTGCCTTGATAATGTTCTTAATCTTGGTCTTATAAAACCTATTGCGCTCGGTTCTTTTGAGCGTCTGTCTGATTCTTTTTTCTGCGGACTTATGATTTGCCATAGCCTTACTTTAATCCCTTTGTAATTTAAATTTTGGCATAATTTTAGCTTAAAATTGATTAAAGGTAGTTTAAATTTTTGTTTTTAGGCTACTTTATACAAGATTTTTAAGGTAAAAACGAATAATGAAAATTTTTGGCACAGATGGCGTAAGAGGTAAGGCTGGAGCATATCTCACCCCAATGTTTATTATGCGCTTAGGAATTGCTGCGGGACTCTATTTTAGAAAAACTTCACGCACTAATAAAATTCTAATTGGCAAAGACACAAGAAAAAGCGGTTATATGATAGAAAATGCTCTAGTGAGTGCTCTTACTTCTATAGGCTACAATGTGATTCAAATTGGTCCTATGCCTACCCCCGCAATTGCCTTTTTGACAGAAAATATGCGCTGTGATGCAGGCATTATGATTAGTGCGAGCCACAATCCCTTTGAAGATAATGGCATAAAATTCTTTAATTCTTTTGGTTATAAGCTTACTCAAGATGATGAAAAAGCCATTGAAGAAATCTTTCAAAATGAAGAATTGTTGCACTCTAGCTACAAGGTAGGCGAAAATATTGGTAATGCTAAAAGAATTGATGATGTTATAGGACGCTACATCGTGCATTTAAAACACTCTTTTCCCAAGCATTTAGACCTACAAGGCATGCGTATAGTTTTAGATACAGCTAATGGTGCAGCATATAAGGTCGCTCCGGTTGTTTTTAGTGAGCTTGGAGCTGATGTGGTCATTATCAATGATAAGCCTAATGGGTGCAACATTAACCATCAATGCGGAGCGCTCTATCCTACACAATTAGGCGAAGAAGTTAGAAAATATCGTGCGGATTTAGGCTTTGCGCTAGATGGCGATGCTGATAGATTGGTAGTCGTAGATAATTTAGGAAATATTGTGCATGGGGATAAGCTTATTGGGGTGTTAGGAGCGTATCAAAAATCTAAAAATGCCCTTTCTTCTAAAGTGATTGTTGCGACTAATATGAGCAATCTTGCACTAAAAGAATATCTACACACAAAAGATTTAGAATTAAAGTATTGTGCGATTGGCGATAAATTCGTAAGCGAGTGCATGCGTTTAAATAATGCTAATTTTGGAGGCGAGCAAAGCGGGCATATTATCTTTAGTGATTATGCAAAAACCGGCGATGGCTTAGTGAGCGCCCTACAAGTAAGCGCATTAGTTTTAGAAAGTAAAAAACCAAGTTCAACCACTCTTAATCCCTTTGAATTATACCCTCAAAGTCTTGTGAATTTAAGCGTGCAAAAAAAGCCCACCCTAGAAAGTCTAAAAGGCTATAATAATCTCATTAAAGAGTTAGAAAAATTGCAAATCCGTCATCTCATTCGCTATAGTGGGACAGAAAATAAATTACGCATTCTTTTAGAGGGCAAAGATGAAAAAACCCTAGAAACTAAAATGCAAGAGCTAAAAGAATTTTTTGAAGGACAACTTTGTTAAAATCTCAAAAAACTTCTTTAATATTTATAGGTTTTTTTGCCCTTATTCTAGGGCTTGACCAATTGATTAAATATGTTATCTTGCAAGGGTTTCGCTTTGAAAGTTTTATTATAGATATTGTTCTAGTCTATAACAAAGGCGTAGCATTTTCACTGTTAAGTTTTTTAGATGAATATTTAAAATACCTACAAATCCTTTTAATCATAGGGCTTTTTATTTTTCTAGTGCGTCAAAAAACTTTTTTTAAAGCTTATAGCATAGAATTTGGCATAATCTTTGGAGCTGGTGTGTCTAATATCTTAGATAGATTTGTGCATGGGGGCGTGGTGGATTATGTGTATTATCATTATGGATTTGATTTTGCCATTTTTAATTTTGCTGATGTGATGATAGATATTGGCGTAGGTCTCTTAATTTTAAAAGAATTTTTAAGCAAAAACAAAACAACTTTAGGGCATAATTAAGCCCTTGTTGTTTAAAAGGTCGCGTAGCTCAGTTGGTAGAGCACTACCTTGACATGGTAGTGGTCGCTGGTTCAAGTCCAGTCGTGGCCACCATTATTCATTCTTACTCTATATTTTTTGCCCTAAGTTTTAATTCTTTAATATTTTATTACATTTTAATTCATTTAATCTACATTGACCTTTTCTTGATAAACTGCAAGGGTAATTCTTTTGTTAAGATATTAAAAATAAACAATCGTTTTTAAAAAATTAATAACAAATTTTACACTTCTAAATTAGCTCAAAAGTTAAACTTTATCTAGCATTATTAACACCATAAAAGTACCTAAAACACACACTTCTTAAGCTTATCAAAAAAGGATAATACTAACTACAAATAAATAATATTTAGTTAACAAAAGACTCTCGTTAATCTTGGTTAATCAAAAGATTGCTACAATTCTCCCAACCTTGATTGCATTTAAAAACTTCAAGGAAAAATACTAAAAGAAGGAGAATGAGATGAAACTCACCCCAAAAGAGTTAGATAAGTTGATGCTCCACTATGCTGGAGAATTAGCCAAGAAACGCAAAGAAAGAGGTATTAAGCTCAACTATGTAGAGGCTGTAGCACTTATCAGCGCTCACATTATGGAAGAGGCAAGAGCTGGTAAAAAAAGTGCGGCTGATTTGATGCAAGAAGGACGCACTCTTTTAAAAGCTGATGATGTTATGGATGGTGTAGCAAGCATGATTCATGAAGTAGGTATTGAAGCAATGTTCCCTGATGGAACTAAGTTAGTAACTGTTCATACCCCAATTGAGTGCAATGGCAAGCTTGTTCCCGGTGAGTTGTTCTTAAAAGATGAAGACATCACTATCAATGAAGGCAAACAAGCTATTAGCCTTAAAGTTAAGAATGTTGGTGATAGACCTGTTCAAATTGGTTCACACTTCCACTTCTTTGAAGTTAATAAATGCTTAGACTTTGATAGAGAAAAAGCTTTTGGCAAGCGCTTAGATATTGCTAGTGGAACCGCAGTAAGATTTGAACCCGGCGAAGAAAAATCTGTTGAATTAATTGAAATTGGTGGTGGCAGAAGAATCTTTGGATTTAACGCATTAGTTGATAGACAAGCAGATAGCGAAAGCAAGAAAATCGCTTTACATAGAGCCAAAGAGCGTGGTTTTCACGGCGCTAAAAGCGATGACAATTATGTGAAAACAATTAAGGAGTAAGACATGAAAAAGATTTCAAGAAAAGAATACGCATCAATGTATGGCCCAACTACAGGCGATAAAGTAAGATTGGGTGATACAGAACTTATTGCTGAAGTAGAGCATGACTTTACTATCTATGGTGAAGAGCTTAAATTTGGTGGCGGTAAAACTTTAAGAGAAGGCATGAGCCAATCTAACAATCCTAGCAAGGAAGAATTAGATTTAATCATCACTAACGCTTTAATTGTAGATTACACCGGTATTTATAAAGCTGATATTGGTATCAAAGATGGTAAAATCACTGGTATTGGTAAAGGCGGAAATAAAGACATGCAAGATGGTGTTAAGAACAATCTTTGCGTAGGTCCTGCTACTGAAGCTCTAGCTGCTGAAGGTTTGATTGTAACTGCTGGTGGAATTGACACTCACATTCACTTCATCTCTCCTCAACAAATCCCTACAGCTTTTGCAAGCGGTGTAACCACTATGATTGGTGGAGGAACTGGTCCTGCTGATGGAACAAACGCTACAACCATTACTCCAGGCAGAAGAAATTTAAAGTGGATGCTTAGAGCTGCAGAAGAATATTCTATGAACTTAGGTTTCTTAGGTAAAGGTAATGCCTCTAATGACGCATGCTTAGCTGACCAAATTGAGGCGGGCGCAATTGGCTTTAAAATCCACGAAGACTGGGGCACAACTCCATCTGCAATCAACCATGCTTTAGACATTGCTGATAAATATGATGTTCAAGTAGCTATCCATACTGATACTTTGAATGAGGCAGGTTGCGTAGAAGACACTATGGCTGCCATTGCTGGACGCACAATGCACACATTCCACACTGAAGGTGCTGGTGGAGGACACGCTCCTGATATCATTAAAGTAGCTGGTGAGCATAATATTTTACCTGCTTCAACTAATCCTACTATTCCTTTCACAGTGAATACTGAGGCAGAGCATATGGATATGTTAATGGTTTGCCACCACTTAGATAAAAGCATTAAAGAAGATGTTCAGTTTGCAGATTCTAGAATCCGCCCTCAAACTATTGCAGCAGAAGATGCTTTGCATGACATGGGAATTTTCTCCATCACAAGTTCTGACTCACAAGCTATGGGGCGTGTAGGTGAAGTTATCACTAGAACTTGGCAAACTGCTGATAAGAACAAAAAAGAGTTTGGCCGCTTGAAAGAAGAAACAGGCGATAATGACAACTTTAGGATCAAGCGCTATTTGTCTAAATACACTATTAACCCAGCGATTGCTCATGGTATTAGTGAGTATGTTGGTTCTGTAGAAGTAGGCAAAGTAGCTGACTTAGTATTATGGAGCCCAGCATTCTTTGGTGTTAAACCAAACATGATTATTAAGGGTGGTTTCATTGCTCTTTCTCAAATGGGTGATGCTAACGCTTCTATTCCTACCCCTCAACCTGTATATTACAGAGAGATGTTTGCTCATCATGGTAAAGCTAAGTATGATGCAAATATCACTTTTGTATCTCAAGCAGCTTATGAAAATGGTATTAAAGAAGAGTTAGGACTTGAAAGACAAGTATTGCCGGTTAAAAATTGCAGAAATATCACTAAAAAAGATATGCAATTTAACGACACTACCGCTCATATTGAAGTTAACCCTGAGACTTACCATGTGCATGTAGATGGCAAAGAAGTAACTTCTAAAGCCGCTACTGAGGTAAGCTTGGCACAACTCTTTAATATTTTCTAAGGTTTTTTGGAGGGGGTTTTCTTTCCCTCTTTAAGACTTTAATAGTTGTTGCAAGGCTCTCTAATTTTTTAGCAATAAAAATGTTAGAGAGCCTATTTTATTTTTTTTATATTTACTATTTTTTTTTATCATTAACTTAGCAACAAAGGTTGGCACACATTTGTTGTGAAAATATATTTTTGGAAGGATAAGGCAATGCTAGGACTTGTATTGTTATATGTTGGTATCGTTTTAATTAGTAACGGTATCTGTGGCTTAACCAAAGTTGACCCAAAAAGCACAGCGGTTATGAACTTTTTTGTAGGTGGCTTATCTATTGTATGTAACACTATTGCAATCGCATATTTCACTCTACAACCATTTACTCCTGTAGAGGGTTCTGAAGATGTTGCACAAGTAGCTCACCACTTGACTAATTTCTATGGGCCTGCTACTGGATTATTGTTTGGTTTCACTTATTTGTATGCAGCCATTAACCACACTTTCAATCTTGATTGGAGACCATTCTCTTGGTATAGCCTCTTTGTAGCGATTAACACTATCCCTGCAGCGATTTTGTCTCACTATAGCGATACTTTAAATGACCACAAAGTATTAGGTATTACTGAGGGTGATTGGTGGGCGATTATCTGGTTAGCTTGGGGTGTTTTATGGCTTACAGCTTTCATTGAAAACATCTTAAAAATTCCTTTAGGGAAATTCACTCCTTGGCTTGCAATCATTGAAGGTATCTTTACTGCTTGGATTCCTGCTTGGTTGCTCTTTATCCAACATTGGGCGTGATTCTATGATTATAGAGCGTTTAGAAGGCAATCTAAGGGATTTAAATCCTTTAGATTTTAACATTGACTATATAGACCTAGAGTGGTTTGATACTAGAAAAAAAATTGCTAGATTTAAAACCAAGCAAGGCAAAGACATTGCTATGCGCCTTAAAGACGCTCCTAAATTAGGACTCTCCCATGGGGATATTTTGTTAAAAGAGGGTAAGGATATTGTCGCTATCAATATCCTCCCCTCTGAAGTCATTCAAATTGAGGCGAAAAGCATTGCTGAAGTAGCTAAGATTTGTTATGAGATAGGCAATCGTCATGCAGCTTTGTATTATGGCGATAGTCAATTTGAATTTAAAACACCATTTGAAAAACCTATATTAGCCTTGCTAGAGAAACTAGGCGTAACAAATAGCGTTTTAAGTTCAAGATTAGATTCGTTCCAACGACTAACTGTTAGTATGCCTCATAGTGAGCCTAATTTTAAGGTTTCACTAGCAGATGACTTTAAAGTGGTTATGAAGAAGTGAAGTATTTTTAAGATATTTAAGATAATGGAAGGAAAGCAAGTGAAATCTAGTAATGCTAAAAAACAAGCCCATAAAGATATACCAAGTTGTGGTGCACATTCTTGTGATGTGGATAAGGATTTTTTAATTTTACAAGTTAATGATGCGGTGTTTCCTATTGGCTCTTACACGCATTCTTTTGGATTAGAAACCTATATCCAACAACACCTTGTAAAAGACAGTAAAAGCGCTTTAGAATATCTAAAAGCTAATTTGTCTAGCCAATTTCTCTATACTGAAATGTTAGGCTTAAAATTAGCCTATGAAAGCACTTTGAAAAATGATTTAGAAAAAATCTTAGAAATTGAAGAAATCATCATGCTTTCTACAAGCCCTATGGAGTTACGCTTGGCTAATCAAAAATTAGGCAATCGTTTCATTAAGACCTTGCAAGCTATGAATGAATTAGATATGGGAACATTTTTTAATGCTTATGCAAAAAAGACTACAGACCCAACCCATGCCACTAGCTATGGCGTATTTTCTGCAAGTTTAGGCATTGAATTAAAGGTGGCTTTGAGGCATTATCTTTATGCCCAAACCTCTAATATGGTAATCAATTGTGTTAAAACGGTTCCCCTGCCTCAAAATGATGGGCAAAAAATCTTATTAAGCTTACAAAAACATTTTAATCATCTCCTAGATGAAGTTTTAGAGCTTGACAAAGATTATTTGTGTGTAGCAAGTATTCAAAACGATATTAAAGCTATGCAACATGAGAGTTTATACTCTCGGCTTTATATGTCTTAACTTAATTTTAGTAAAGAAAGGAAAATTTTTTAATGGTAAAAATTGGAGTTTGTGGCCCTGTAGGAAGTGGAAAAACAGCGTTGATTGAGGCATTAACACGCCATATGTCAAAAGATTATGATATGGCAGTTATCACTAATGATATTTACACTAAAGAAGATGCAGAATTTATGTGTAAAAATTCTGTTATGCCAAGAGAGAGAATCATTGGTGTAGAAACCGGTGGTTGTCCGCATACAGCTATTAGAGAAGATGCGTCTATGAATTTAGAGGCGGTTGAAGAAATGCAAAAGCGTTTTCCTAATTTAGAATTGCTTTTAATTGAAAGTGGTGGAGATAATCTTTCTACAACTTTTAACCCTGAATTAGCGGATTTTACGATTTTTGTAATTGATGTGGCAGAGGGCGATAAAATCCCACGAAAAGGTGGGCCAGGAATCACTCGCTCAGATTTATTGGTTATCAATAAAATTGACTTAGCTCCTTATGTGGGGGCAGATTTAGGCGTAATGGAAAGAGATTCTAAAAAAATGCGTGGCGAAAAGCCTTTTATTTTCACTAATATTCGTTCCAAAGAGGGGCTAGATGATGTAGTGAATTGGATTAAACACCACGCTTTATTGGAAGATTGATGAATACTTACGCTGAAACATCTAAGCTTAGATTAAAAACCAAAATTGGAGCTAATGGCAAGTGTATTATTGAGGATAATTTCTTCACGCCTCCATTCAAGCTAATGGCGCCTTTCTACCCAACAAATGATTTGGCAGAAATCATGCTTTTAGCAGTAAGCCCGGGCATGATGAAAGGTGATTCGCAAGATATACAATTAAATATCGGTCAAGATTGCAAACTTAGAATCACCTCTCAATCTTTTGAAAAAATCCATAACACCGAAGATGGTTTTGCTACTAGAGATATGGATATTGTAGTGGGAGAAAACGCTTTTTTAGACTTTGCACCTTTCCCCTTAATCCCTTTTGAAAACGCTCATTTCAAAGGTAATACAACCATTTCTTTACATGCTACCAGCCAACTGCTCTATAGTGAAATTATTGTAGCTGGGCGGGTAGCTAGAGAAGAATTGTTTAAATTCAATCGCTTGCACACTAAAATTTCTGTGCTTTTAGGCAATAAGCCTATCTATTACGATAACACGATTTTAGACCCCTCTAAAACCCAAATGTCTAATCTATGCATGTTTGATAAATATACGCATTATCTCAATCTTATTATCATTAATTGCCCCATAGAGTTATCTAGTGTGCGAGCTTTAATTGAAGAGAGTGGGATTAATGGCGCAGTGAGTGAAATGGCAAGCCATAATCTTTGCATAAAAGCTTTAGCTAATAACTCAGAAAGCTTATTAGATTTGCGTGAAAAAATCGCTCGCTTAATTACAAAGAATCTCTAAAAACAAAAGGGCTTAACCCCCTTTTTGTCCCCCTCTTTAACCCACCTTATTATACAAACCACCAAAAACAGAATTTTAAGATAAATAGAAAATTTTGCCCTTTCAAGCAGTCTTATATTTCTTTTTATTCCTAGTTGTATTAAAAATGGCTTAAAGCGATTTTTTGTTAAAAACAAAATATTGTTTTTTATAGACTAAAAAGCCTAAAATCCACTATATCATCTCTAAGCATATCAATAAAGCGTGCGTTGAACCTATCCAATGGGTGTTGTGTTTCGCTTGAGCTACTTATTGCATTCAAATTTTCTTGATTGCAGGCATAAACTAGGCGTTGCTTGAAATACTTGTCTAACAAATCCTTTTTTAAGTTCATATTGTAATCACTAGGCAGTTGCTTAAGATAATGCACAAAAGTAATGCAATAGCTCATCTCTCTTGCAATTTAAAAGTCTTATGTGAATGAAATTTATCACTTATTCCTAAAAATATAAGTAAAAATTACTTACTATCAAAGATAAAATGTAGAATTGAGATTGCAAGAAGATTTTCCCAAAACATTCTAAGAGATTGGATTGAGAAAATCACTATCTTTTATTATTAACTCTATTGTATTTTATTTATGCAAAACTTGACCTAATATCTTGTATCCCAATGCGTTTGGTTAGTATAATAGGAATCACCAAAATCCTTAGGCATATAACGCACGCTTTCTTTGTCGCTTGATGAAGAAAAGCCATTATGCACCAAATGCTTAGTATCAAAATGGGCACACCCACTCAATAAAGAAACTCCTACTATAACACTATTTCTAATTGTTTTCATTGTTTTATCCTATAATTTTTAAATTTCTAAAAATATTTGTTTAGTTGTGTAATTTTTAGATTATTTTTGAATGGTATCCATATTTATTAAATGAATAGTAAATAAAATTATTACCTCTACCTCTACCTCTACCTCTACCTCTACCTCTACCTCTACCTAATTATAACCATAAACAAAAAGTAACTAATATTTTTGCTAAAATTCGCTCGTTTGTGATAATCAAATATCATAATTTAATGGGAATTTGTAGTTTGTATCACTCTTTTTTGAGTGTCGCTTTAGCCGAAATCTAATTAGGGGATGACCTTGAAAGAATTGATTAGAAAAAACCGCTATCTCGTGTTATTGATTTTTGTCTTGGGGGGCATTGTTGGTATGGTATTCTCACTTATTAGTGCAGAGTTTATAGAAAAAACCGCTGATGACAAATTTTGTGGTTCATGCCATATTATGCAACCTGAAGTTAAAGCTTTTTTACAAGACTCTCATGGTGGAAATAACAAAGTCGGTTTCAAAGCTAAATGTGTGGATTGCCACTTGCCCCATGATAGCGTTACACATTATGTTATTCAAAAAGCTCGCTCAGGGTTAAATGACATCATTGGAAATGTCTTTTTTAATCCTAAAACCCATGTAAATTGGGAAGAAAGGCGTAAAAAAGCTAAAGAATATGTGTTTGATTCTGGTTGCTTGCATTGTCATACCAATTTGAGAAATGCTACTTCAAGCAACTTGAAGTCATTCTTACCTCATAGGGACTATTTTGAAAAATACACTAAAAAAACTTGCGTGGAATGCCACATCAATAAAGTTGGGCATCAAAACTTGAGCCAACACTTAAAGGATTATCTCAAAAAGGATTATCGTCCCTATCCTGAGAATTCTTTAAAACAAGAGGCTTTAAAAACAACCCACCCCAATACAAAGGAGTAACAACAATGTTTAAGCGATTGAGTTTGGTCTTTTTGACTTTGGTTAGCTTGCACGCAGATACAAGCAGTAAGGGCGGAAGTAATGTTAATGCCCCGGGCTTACAAACTAATGTGCAACTAAAGGTCTTTCGTGAGTTAAAGCCTGAGGCAAAAGGCTGTATTGAATGCCATGCCAAAGAAAATCCGGGTGTGGTGAATGATTGGCGTAAATCTAGGCATGCGCATGCAGGTGTAAGCTGTATTGATTGCCATGGAACAACCAAAGATTCACCCATGCTCACTATGGATGGACATAAAGGCTCTAAAACCCCTATTTCTGTATTGGTTTCACCCAATACTTGTGGAAAATGCCATGAAAAAGAGGTTAAAGAATTTCATAATAGTGGGCATTCAAGGGGAGCTTTGCAACCTTTAGCTAAAGGGAATATGCGAGAACTTATGCGCATGATTGAGGGCAGAAATCACCCTGATTTACAACAAGCCCCAGAGGCTACTGGATGTTTTCAATGTCATGGAACGGTGATTAAATTAGATAAGAACCGCAGACCAACCCCAGAAACTTGGCCTACTTATGGTATTGGCACAGCTTTCCCCGATGGTTCTGTAGGAAATTGTGCGAGCTGTCATAGTGCGCATAAATTTAGTGTCGCAGAAAGTAGAAAACCTGCAGCATGTGCGTCTTGTCATATGGGGCCTGACCATCCAGATATTGAAATTTATAACAACTCCATGCATGGACATATCTTCAACTCTGAGGGTAATCAATGGAATTTTGACGCCGCACCCGGAACTTGGGGAGTAGCTGATTATAGAGCGCCCACTTGTGCGACATGCCATATGAGCGGTAATTCTAAATCTGATGTTACCCATAATGTAAGCCGCCGCTTAAAATGGAACATGTTTGCTCCAAGAAGTGAGTTAAGAACCGGTGGCTTAGAGACAGCAGCAAAAGATTGGGCTAATGGCTTTAAAATCACTAAGGGTAATATCTTAGCGGGCAATCCTAAAGGCGTAGAGGCTGCAAGAGAAGAAATGAAAGCGGTATGTAAAGATTGCCACACCATTAAGCATGTAGAAAATGTCTTTACAATGGGTGATAAGAATGTTATGCTCTTTAACACTTATTATGATGAGGCTGTAAAAATGCGTGATGAGCTTAAGAAAAAAGGCTTATTAGAAAAAGACCCATGGAGTGATGAGTTCCAAAAAACATTCTACCACTTATGGCATCATGAGGGTCGCAGAATGCGCCATGGCGGACTTATGGGAGCACCAGATTATTCGCATTGGCATGGGGTCTTTGAAGTGCAACAAGACATTCGCAAATTAAGAAAGATTTATAATAAGCGCATGAAAAGTGGCAAAATTGAAGACTAAAACTTCTAATTAAAAACTTAAATAAAGGCTAAAAGCCTTTATTTAAGCCCCCTATTTTAACTATCTCCTATCTTTTAAATTCTATCATTCTTAAAAATGTGAATAAGCTACCTAATTAAGTATTTTTGCAAGTCCAATCACTTACGATAAGCATTATTAAATGAAATTAGTAACTAAAACCATGCTACAATCAAAGCAAATTCTAAGGAGATAGCTATGCAAAAAATCATTGATGACACACTAGAGTTAGCTAGAAAATTGCAAAATAGTATCAGTAATAATCTAAGCGAACAAGAAAAAGCCTTTCATTCTAAAATGCAAAAGCTTTTGAGTAACCCCGAAAACAAGGTCATGCTCATAGAGCTTATGGATAGGAGTTTTAGATGTGAAGATAATAAAGCTCGCTTTGAAATGATTGAGCATGTTTTAGACAAATATAAAAGCCGTGAGATTTTTTCTTCCTTTGAGAAACTACTTTTAATGGGATTTTTAAGCTTTGGAAAAATGCTCCCCAATATGAGTGTGCCATTCTTTGTGAGTAAGATTAGAAGCGACACTAAAGCTATGGTGTTAGAGCAAGAAGAAAGCAAGCTAAAAGAACGCATTTTAGCTAGAAAAAACGAAAAAATCACTTTGAATGTGAATTTTATTGGCGAAGAAGTTTTGGGCGAAGAAGAAGCCAACGCACGCTTTGAAAAATACTCACAGGCTTTAAAATCTAACTACATTCAATACATCTCCATTAAAATCACTACGATTTTTTCTCAAATCAATATCCTTGATTTTGAATACTCCAAAAAAGAAATAGTCAAACGCTTAGACGCTCTTTATGCCCTAGCTTTAGAAGAAGAGCAAAAGCAAGGCATTCCCAAATTTATCAACTTGGATATGGAAGAATTTAGAGACTTAGAACTCACGGTGGAGTCTTTTATGGAAAGCATTTCTAAGTTTGATTTGAATGCGGGCATTGTGTTGCAAGCCTATATTCCTGATTCTTATGAATACTTGAAAAAACTGCACGCCTTTTCTAAAGAAAGGGTTTTAAAAGGATTAAAACCCATCAAAATTCGCTTTGTTAAGGGAGCGAATATGGAGAGCGAAGAGACCATTGCGTCCGTAAAAGACTGGGAACTACCTACTTTCTCTAGTAAGCAAGATACCGATTCTAACTACAATAAAATGCTAGATTTTATTTTAGAAGACGACAATTATAAATACATTCACATCGGCACAGCTAGTCATAATATCTTTGAAATCGCTTATGTATACACCCGCATTCATGCAATCAATGACCCTATCGCATTAGAGCATTTCACCTTTGAAATGCTAGAAGGCATGAGTTTGCAAGCAAGCCTAGAATTAAAAGATATGCACAAACTCATTTTATACGCTCCAGTCTGTGATGAAGCGCATTTTAACAATGCGATTGCTTACTTGGTGAGAAGATTAGATGAGAACACATCAAGTGATAACTTTATGAAAGCTTTCTTCAATCTCAAAGTAGACACCAAAGAATGGAAAGACCAAGAACAGCGCTTTTTAGACAGCCTTAAGGGCATTGCTACTTTAAACAATTCTACAAAGAGAACCCAAGATAGAAACGCCAAACAAAGTGGGCATACCACCTATAAAAACAATTCATTTAAAAACGAAAGCGATACGGATTTTATCCTAAAAGCCAACAGAGAGTGGGCTAAAAAAGTGCGTGAGAAAATGTATAACGCCCCTATTTTGGAGCTTTACCCAGAGATTGATGGGCGTTTTGAAAACCCTAATCTAACCCCCTTAGAAGTCTTTGACAAAATCTTCCATAAAAAAATCGCAAGCGTGCATCTAGCTGATGAAGAGGCGATTTTAAAAGCCTTAGAAGTAACCAAAAGCGATAAAAGCCATTTTAGTCAAAAAAGTTTTGAAGAAATCCATGCTTTAATGAGTAGAACCGCTCAACTTTTTAGAGAAAGAAGGGGCGATTTAATAGGTATTTCTGCTTTAGAAGTGGGTAAAACCTTTGTAGAAACGGACGCTGAAGTGAGTGAGGCGATTGATTTCTTAGAATTTTATCCTTATAGCTTAAGAGTGTTACAAGAGCAAAACAAAGAAACACAATTCGCCCCAAAAGGTGTGGGCGTAGTGATTGCCCCTTGGAATTTTCCTGTAGGCATTTCTGTAGGCACCATTGCCGCCCCCCTAGCAGCTGGAAATCGTGTGATTTACAAACCATCAAGTTTATCTAGCGTAACTGGTTACAAACTTTGTGAATGCTTTTGGGATGCGGGTGTGCCTCGAGATGCACTCATTTACTTACCCGCTAAAGGGAGTGATATTAGCAAGTATCTCTTAAAAGATGAGAGCATAAAGTTTGCTATTCTCACAGGGGGCGAAGACACCGCTTATAAAATGCTAGAAGCTAACCCTACTTTAGCCTTGAGCGCAGAAACCGGTGGTAAAAATGCCACCATTGTAAGCAAAATGGCAGACAGAGACCAAGCCATTAAAAATATTGTCCATTCAGCCTTTAGTAATTCCGGACAAAAATGCTCCGCCACTTCGCTTCTAGTGTTAGAAAAAGAAGTCTATGAAGATGAAAATTTCAAAAAGACCTTAATAGACGCTACTTTGAGTCTTAATGTGGGCGACCCGTTTGATTTCAAAAATAAAATCGGCACTCTAGCAGATAAGCCTAATGAAAAGGTCAAAAAAGCGATGAGCGAATTAGAAAAACACGAGCATTATGAAATTCCTGTTTCTTTTGTGAATGATAACCCCTATTTGATGAAACCAAGCATAAAATATGGCACCAAAAAGGGCGATTTCACACACCTAACAGAGCTTTTTACCCCTATACTATCTGTAATGAAAGCTGAGAATTTAGATGATGCCATAGCGATAGTTAATTCCACCGGCTATGGTCTTACGAGTGCGTTAGAGTCTTTAGATGAAAGGGAATGGGAGCATTATTTAGAGCGTATTGAAGCGGGTAATATTTATATCAATAAGCCTACCACAGGAGCGATAGTCTTACGCCAGCCTTTTGGGGGGATTAAAAAATCCGCCGTAGGGTTTGGAAGAAAGGTAGGGATTTTTAACTATATCACGCAGTTTGTGGATATTCATCAAGAAAAAGAAGATGATAATATTTTAGAGAGTAATTTGAGTGAATGTCTAGAGAGCCTAACCAAAAAAGGCTATGACGAGCATACCCATGAATTAAATCGTGCGATTTTTATGGCAAAAAGCTATGCTTACCATTATAAGCATGAATTTAGTCAAGCCAAAGATTATGTCAAAATTAGGGGCGAAGACAATCTCTTTTCTTACACTAAGGTTAAAAGCGTAGGCTATCGCATTACAGAGAATGATAGCCTAAGTGATATGCTAGGTATTGCTCTAGCGTGTTTAATCGCTCAAATCCCTTTAACTCTTAGTATAGAAAACAAGCAAACAAACAAAAATCTAGTCTTTTTCTTGGAATGCCTAGACGCTCTTAGAATGAATGCCCCTATTTTTTATGAAAGCTTGCAAGAATTTAGCGAGAAACTAAGCGAATTTAATCGGGTGCGTTATTTGAATCACAAACTAGATTTATTACACCAAAAAGCGAGTTCTTTGGGGCTTGTATTAGCCACTACTAAGCCTTGCTTAAATGGGCGTTTTGAATTGCTTTATTATCATTTGGAGCGTTCAGTCAGCATTTCCTATCATCGCTATGGGAATTTAGGCTCAAGAGCTTTAGAACAAAAAACGTGTCATAAATCATGCTGTCATTAATGATAAATATTGTATTTAATAAGGAGATACTATGGAACAAGTTGTTTTAAGCACCCCTATAATTACAATGTTTGTTGCCTATTCACTCTTAATGCTCTATATTGGTTTTTATTTTTATAGACAAAATGAAACCACCGAAGATTACTTCTTAGGCAATCGCTCTATGGGTCCTGTGATTAGCGCTTTGAGTGCGGGAGCAAGTGATATGAGTGGGTGGCTCTTAATGGGCTTACCCGGAGCCTTGTATGTGGGAGGGTTAATCAACTCACATATTGCTATAGGATTGAGTTTAGGAGCATTGATTAATTGGGTTTTTATCGCTAAACGCTTGCGTATTTATACAAGCGTGATTGCAAATTCTATTACGATTTCAGATTATTTTGAGACTCGTTTTAGCGATGATAAACACATCTTGCGCTTAATTTCAGCCTTTGTGATTTTAATCTTTTTTATTTTTTATATTTCTTCAGGGCTAGTGAGTGGGGCTAAACTCTTTGAAGCAACTTTTGGAATTAAATACGCTAATGCCCTAAGCATTGGCACTCTTATTATTGTCTCTTACACTTTCTTAGGGGGGTATAAGGCGGTGTGCTGGACGGATTTAATTCAAGGGCTTTTGATGATGAGCGCTTTAATTGTCGTGCCAATTGTTATGGTTACTCAGATTGGAGGCGTTGAAGAGAGTTTAAAAATCATTAGAGAAATCAAACCTGAAAACCTTTCTTTTTTACAAGGCTCTAGCTTAGTTGCCATTATTTCAAGTCTTGCTTGGGGCTTAGGCTATTTTGGACAGCCTCATATTTTAGTGCGCTTTATGTCTATTCGCTCTGTAAGAGAAATTCCTAAAGCAACTAGCGTAGGTATTTCTTGGATGCTAATTTCGCTTATTGGGGCATGCTCTATGGGACTTTTAGGTATTGCTTATGCGCAAAAATTCAATCTAAGCTTAGAAGACCCTGAAAAGATTTTTATTGTGATGAGTCAATTGCTCTTTAATCCTTGGATTGCAGGGATTTTACTCAGTGCGATTCTAGCAGCTGTGATGAGCACAGCTAGTTCACAACTTCTTGTAAGCTCTTCTACCATTGCTGAAGACTTCTATACCACCATTTTTCACAAAGACGCACCCGCAAAACTCGTGATGACTATCTCTAGGCTTTCAGTGCTTGGCGTGGCTTGTATCGCCTTTTTTATCTCAACCGATAGGAATGCGAGTGTTTTAAGCATTGTCAGTTATGCATGGGCTGGCTTTGGTGCGAGTTTTGGCTCTGTGATTTTATTTTCACTCTTTTGGGAAAGAATGACAAGAATTGGAGCGATTGCTGGCATGCTCTCAGGGGCTAGCACGGTGATTTTGTATGATAAATTTGGCAAAAGCTTTTTAGATATTTATGAAATTGTTCCGGGATTTATTGTAGCAAGTGTGTGTATTGTTGTATTTAGCTTGTTTTCTAATGTGCGAGAAGGCACTAAAGAGGCGTTTGAAACCATGCTCAAAGAAATTGAGAGTTTAAAACATTAAACCCCTTTTTAATAAAAACGCTTTTTTTAACAAAGCGTTTTTATCTTATGGCCAAATAACTAATTGCATTCAAATAGCTTTTATTGCTCGCTTTATTTTGATAAGCAATATCAAACGCTGTGCCATGGTCAGTGGAAGTGCGTAAAATCGGGGCATTCAAGCTTACATTAATGCTTTCATCAAAATAGAGAGCCTTTAAAGGGGCTAAACCAGCGTCATGATACATACTCACATAAAAGGGCGTTATAGCTCTTCTTCTATGACTAAAAGCGCTATCAGCTGGTAAGGGTCCTAAAAAACATTCAAAACCTAGCATTTCATTACATTGTTGAATCGCTTTTAAAATTTTTTTATCTTCTTTTCCAAACAAGCCATCTTCACCCGCATGGGGATTAAAACCACACACTTGAATAAGTTTGGCTTGAGTGCTTTTTTGAAAGGCTAGTAAAAACTTTATTAAAGCCTTAGTTTGAATAAGTTTTGAAACCTTGCTTAAAGGCACATGGTCAGTGAATAGCCCTACAAATAACTTAGAGCACCCAAGCATCATAATGATTTCATGCCTTTGATAGCGTTGTTTTAAAAAATCGGTATGCCCTACGAAAGGAATTTGAGCTTGTTGCCATGCAAGCTTGTTGATAGGCATGGTGCAAATGCTATCCACCTCTTTACTATCTGCTAATTCACAAGCTGTTTTAAAGCTTTCAAAACTATACGCCCCACTTTTTGCATCTACTTTTCCTATTGTGCTAGAGTTTAAAGGAGGCATTTGAGTGTCTAAACTAAGCGTGTTAAGAGATTTAACCTCATAGACATTATTAAGCAATTGGTTAGCTTGAACTAAAAGCTTATTATCAACTACATATAGTGGCTCACAAATTTCGCTCACTTCTTTGTGGCTTTTTAAAATCAATTCTAAGCCTACGCCTTGAATATCCCCACAACTAATAGCAATTTTCTTCTTGAGCATACTTAGCGCTTAATGAGTTGTGCCATTTCTAAAATTGCCTTTTCTAGCCCCACAAAAACAGCCCTTGAAATCACACTATGCCCAATATTAAGCTCTCTTAAAGAAGGAATTTTTAGCATTTCTTTCACATTAGAATAATTCAATCCATGCCCAGCGCACACTTCAATCCCCATAAAAAACGCCTCCTTACTCATCTTTCTTAATTGCAAGAACGCATTTTGTAATTCTTCTTTTAACTCCTTAGGGGTTTTCTCTCTGAGCGCATTAATGGCATTAATATGATGATTGGCATTAGAATATAAAGCATTGTGCAAATTCGCATACACTCCGGTATGAAACTCCACTTGCTTAACCCCATGCTTTTGGGCAAACTTCAAAGACGCTAAGTTGGGGTCAATAAATAAAGATACTTCAATGCCTCTATTTTGATATGCCTTTATAGTTTTTGGCAAATCTTTTAAAGAGCAATCTAATCCACCTTCTGTAGTAATCTCAGCTCTATTTTCAGGCACAATAGTAACTTTGCTAGGCTTATTTTTTAAAGAACATAAAAAATCGGTGATATTAGCATTAATAGAACATTCAATATTGATAGGCAAAAGACTATTTTCAAGCAATTTGAGAACATCTTCATTTTGAATATGGCGCCTATCCTCTCTTAAATGAATAGTAATTAAATCTACTTTATAAGTATTTTTAGCAATCAATAATGCCTCTAAAATCTCAGGCTCATAAGTTTTTCTTACCTCTCTTAAAGTAACAATGTGGTCAATATTCAACCCAAAACGCATGCTAACTCCTCAATAATCATTGATGACAATATTTTTTGGATTGTAACACAAAAAACTTATCCTAAACCCTAGCAACCTATCTTTAAGAAAGCCATTCTATAAATTTGCTATAATACCCACTTATAAAATCATTACAAAGTGTTACCTGTGCTATATTTCTTAATCAGTTGCTTGGTTTGCTTTCTCATTATTTTATGGTCTAAAAAATCCATGCTTTTTATAGATAATGCCAATAAAATACAAGGTTTTCATAAAGAAAGAACCCCACGAGCCGGCGGACTTGGCATTTTTATTTCTTTTGTTCTAGCCTATTATTTACAACAACAAGAAGCACCCTTTGAAAACAATCTTGTATTCATAGGGATATTATTAGTATTTATAAGTGGTTTTTTAGAAGATATTAATTTTTCACTTAGTCCTAAAATACGCCTTATTTTGCAAAGTTTGGGAGCACTTTGTGTGATTACTTCAGCGCATTTGGTCGTAAGCGACTTTTCACCCCTTTTTAGCTTGCCTTATTTTTTAGCTTTTCTATTTGGTATTTTTATGCTTGTAGGTATTAGTAATGCTATCAATATTATTGATGGATTCAATGGCTTAGCCTCAGGAATTTGTCTTTTAACCCTACTTGTTATCCATTACATAGAGCCTACAAGCTTGAGCTGTTGGCTCGCTTACATGGTGCTTGGCTTTATGGTATTTAATTTCCCTTTGGGGCGGATTTTTTTAGGTGATGGAGGAGCGTATTTTTTAGGATTTGTGTGTGGGATTTTACTCTTGTATTTAAGCTTAGAGCAAAAAATCAGCGTGTTTTTTGGACTCAATCTAATGCTTTATCCGGTAATTGAAGTGCTTTTTAGCATTCTTAGGCGCAAATTAAAACGCCAAAAAGCTACTATGCCCGATAACTTGCATTTGCATACCCTTTTATTCAAGGTCTTAGAATTACATTCCTATGCGTATGCAAACCCTATGTGTGCGTTTATTTTAGTGCTATGCAACTTACCCTTTATACTTATGAGCACCTTTTTTCGCTTAAATGCTCCTGTGCTTATAGTAATTGGTCTAATCTTTATTGGGTGTTATTTATGGGGCTATTACTACCTCAATAGACAAGTCAAACTCTTAGAAAAGCGAGCTCATTATGAAATGGTTTAGAAGTGCGTTTTTAAGCCTTTTATTATGCTCTCATACTTTAGAGAGCAAGCCACTTAGCGAGGGAGCATATATTTTAGAAGAAATTGGTGATGTGCTGAGATTCTTGCCAATTTTTGTTGGCACGGTTAGCTTGGCTATGCGAGATTATAGGGGCTTAGGCGAATTAGCCATAGGCACTTTAGTGTCTCAAGGCGTGATTTATGGCATTAAAGGGGCTTTTTCTAAAGCGCATGCGCATGGCGCTAGTGTAAGCTTTGCTAAACGCCCTTGCTGTGATTCTTATAGGGGCATGCCAAGCGGACATGCAGGCGGTGTGTTTAGTGCGGCGGGGTTTGTATATTATCGCTATGGGTGGAAACCCGCTCTTCCTGTTTTAGCCCTAGCAATCCTTACAGACGCATCTAGAGTAGTCGCTCAAAAGCATACCATATGGCAAGTGGTCGTAGGTAGTCTCATAGGTTGGGGGTTTGCCTATCTTTTTACCACACGCTACAAGCCTAAAAACTGGATGCTCTATCCTGAAATCTCTAGCGATTTTAAAGGCAATGGGCGCTATGGCGTGAGTTTTTCATACCAATGGTAGATTATAATATTAAGGTTCAAAAGTGGTTAAAAAAGTTTTATTAGGGTTACTATTAACAAACATTACAAACGCAGAAATTAGCACCGGACATTATGAAATCATTACAGACATGTCAAAAACTTTCTTAAAAGCCAAAAATGATTTTTTAGAGCTTAATAAAACCTTTAAAACTTGCATAGAAGAAGAGGAAAATAGCGCTAATATTCGTATTCAAAGCACTTTTTTGGGGCGCATCACAACCTTAGAGCAACAATTCTATGACTATTTTGAAAAGGATTTTAAAAGCACTGATGACTTAAGGGCTTTGCTTACAAATATCCAAGTTTTGGAACATGAAAGCCTGAGAATAATCCCATGTGTTAATAAAAGAAACTCTAAAGCTTTCAAAGAGCTTGAGCAATCTATCAAACAAACCATTCAACTAGAACATAAAATGGATAATTTTCTAGATAATACCAAGAAATCTTCGCATTAACCCCCTTAAAAGGCGCATTATAACCCTCTCTTTAGTCTTTAAGCTCTAATCAAAGCCCTCTTTTAACAAGCCTAAAACTAATTCTTTAAAAGCATAAAAGATTTAAAAACCTAAGCGCTCCTATATGAAAAACAAGATGTTGGTATAAAGACCCCATTTAAAAAGTAAGTTAAAAGAAGTTGTTTAAAAAGGTTTTTTAAGAAAGTTATTGTTGGTTTATCCCTCCTATAAGCACTAAAAGAAAGACTAGAATCTAAAGCGCATCATCAATCCCCCATTCACACGCCCCCCAAAATGCCTCCTAGAATATTTAGGCATTTCAATATAAGAGCCAAGAGATAAAGATTCGTTAAATTTAAGCATAGGGACACTTACTCTTTCTAAACTATTATTCTTACTCAATTTATATATTTTCTTATTGTGCTTAATGTTATGACCTATCTCTAGGCTTGCAGAAAACATACTACTAAATGCCAAACATGCCAATAAGAATACCTTAAGAAAGCCTTTCATTTTAGTTCCTCTCATTCAAATAGATATGCCTCACTCCCCCACCTTAGAGGCATAAATTTTTAGTCATCAATTCTATCAGAATAATCCACATCTACATCATCTTGACTATCATTCATTCTTACCTCTTTGAGATAATCATTCATTTTGTTATCTTCAAAATGCTTGGATTCAAACTCCTCTTTAGAAGGCATAGTAGGCATTTCAAACGCATTGGCTTCTACGCTAGGCAATTCAATATGTCTGCGAATCACTTTGTCTAAAGCTCTTTGTGCTTGATTAAATTGGCGCTCTTCATTAACTAAAGCATTCTCAGCTTTATCTACTTTATTTTGAATGTTAGCTAGAGCGTTAGCACCATTTAAGCCAACTTGTGGGAGTTTCTTATTTACAAGCCAAGTTAATTGGTTCAAGCCAGAGAAATCACTGCCTACCATATTAACCATAACTTTAGCAATATTTTCAAAGTAACCATACACGCCATCATAAACATTATAAATGCCTTTATCATAGGCGTTGTAAATAGCCAAGTCTTTCATTGCCACCTTATAGAGACTTTCAGTCTTTCTGTTATCTTTGAGATTTTGCTCTAAAGTATTTTGAGCCACTTCAAAGGATTTTTCAGTGTTAGTTAATTGACTTAGAGCTTGAATTTCTTCTTCTTGAGCTTTATTGAAGTCTTGAGTGTTTTTAGCATTCTTAACTTCATTGATAGCTTGCTCTAAAGCTTGCTTGTCTTTAGCAATGTTTTTAGCCTCTACTTTAATGGTGTTATTAAACAAGCCATTAACTTGGTTCATATCAGTGTATCTGCTGTATGAGGGGCTAAGTAATTGCAAGGTGGTATTATCTGCAATAACAGAACTTGCCACACTATTAGCTTGATTTAGAGCGTCTTTAGCATCAAGAGCATCTTGATTGGCTACTGCCATTTGCTCATTCTTAGCTGCACTCTTAGAATCAATAATGCCTTTAGCTACATTTTGATAGGTAGTGCCATAGATAACTTGATTATCTTTATTGCTAATTTCTTTAGGATTGATAATACCTTTGGCAACTTTGTTATGGGTAGTATCATAGATAACCTTGTTATCTTTGTTAGTAATGTCTTTAGGATTGATAATACCCTTAGTAGCATTCTTAGCAATAACATCTTTAAGAGTTTTTTCTAAAGCCTCTTGGTCTTTAGTGAATTGCTCCTCTTGTTTAATAAGAGCTTTTTGAGCGCTTGTGATTTCATTTTTAGTG
Source organism: Helicobacter cetorum MIT 00-7128 (assembly GCF_000259255.1). Taxonomy (NCBI): domain Bacteria; kingdom Pseudomonadati; phylum Campylobacterota; class Epsilonproteobacteria; order Campylobacterales; family Helicobacteraceae; genus Helicobacter; species Helicobacter cetorum. The sequence continues at coordinate 494,203 of NC_017737.1, read as the reverse complement.
TTGTTGTTATAAGCGTTGTTAGCTAACCACCAAGATAATCTATACACACCAGAGCCAGTGTTATGATTTAAGTCATAAATATCTTTAGCGACTTTATCGTAGGCATTTTTAATTTCTGCATTAGAGTTATGAGCAAGCTTACTATCATTTGCATTAAAGATGTTTTCATCATTTTCTGCAGTGTTATATAAAGGCATAGAGTCTTTATAGTCATTCCATAGTTGCTTTAAGCTATCTTGAGAATTAGCAAAGGCTTTTTCAGCATTGTCTAATTGGCTAAGTGCTTGAATTTCTTCTTTTTGAGCACTTCTAAATTCTTTAGTGTTTTGAGCGTCTTTTACATCATTGATAGCTTGCTCTAAGCTTTCTTTGTCTTTAGTAACTGCATTAGCATCATTTTGAGCTGTATTTTGAGCGTTATTAAGACTCCATAAGCCGGTTTGTTTATTATATTCAGGCTTATCTTTAGCTAAAGCTTTGTTATCACTAGCCATAGAACTTGCCACACTATTAGCTTGATTTAGAGCGTCTTTAGCATCAAGAGCATCTTGATTGGCTACTGCCATTTGCTCATTCTTAGCTGCACTCTTAGAATCAATAATGCCTTTAGCTACATTTTGATAGGTAGTGCCATAGATAACTTGATTATCTTTATTGCTAATTTCTTTAGGATTGATAATACCTTTGGCAACTTTGTTATAAATTACATGAGCACTTCTTTCAAGCTTTTGCTCTTCTTTTTCAATACCTTTGGCGTTAATGATGCCTTTGGCTACATGCTGATAAGTGGTATCATAAATGACTTTATTGTCGTTGCTTGCAATACCCTTAGAATCAATAATGCCTTTATCTACCTCATTATGGGTGGTATCATAAATTACCTTATTGTCATTATGAGCAATGTCTTTAGGATTAATAATCCCTTTAGCACTATCATAAATATTTTTAGTAGCTTTACTCTCCTCCTCTTTAATACCCTTAGCATTAATAATACCCTTAGTAACATCTTTGTAGGTAGTGCCATAAATAACTTTATTATCGTTATTGGCAATACCTTTTGCATTAATAATACCTTTATCTACCTCATTATGGGTAGTATCATAAATAACCTTATTATCCTTATTGGTTACTTCTTTAGGGTTTATAGAATTTTTAGCAACGCTATGAATATTCTTGGTAGCCTCTTGCTCTTCTTTTTCAATACCTTTGGCGTTAATAATTCCCTTAGCTACATGCTCATAAGTAGAGCCGTAGATAACTTGATTATCTTTATTGGAAATATCTTTAGAATCAATAATACCCTTATCTACATTATTATGAATAGTGTCATAAATGGCCTTATTATCATTATGGGCAATACTCTTGGAATCAATAATGCCCTTATCTACATTATTATAGGTATCATAGAAGATTTTATCTGCTTTTTGTGAGACTTCTTTAGGACTAATAATACCTTTAGCCACATGTTGGTAAGTGGTATCATAGATAACTTTGTTATCTTTATTGGTAATTTCTTTAGGGCTAATAATACCTTTGGCTACATTTTGGTATTGGGTATCATAAATGACTTTATTATCTTTATCAGTAATGTCTTTAGGATTAATAATGCCTTTAGTAATCTTATCATTCACATCATGGATATGTTTGCTGGCTTTTTCTTCTTCTTTCTCAATGCCCTTAGCATTGATAATACCTTTTGCCACATGTTCATAAGTAGTGCCATAGATAACCTTATTATCGTTATTGGCAATACCTTTTGCATTTATAATACCTTTATCCACCTCATTATGGGTAGTATCATAGATAACCTTGTTATCGTTGCTTGCAATACTCTTAGAATCAATAATACCCTTAGTAACTTCGTTGTGGGTAGTATCATAGATAACTTGATTATCTTTATTGCTAATTTCTTTAGGATTGATAATGCCTTTAGTGGTATCATGGGCGTTCTTTGCAATCTTGCTCTCTTCTTTTGCAATACCTTTTGCGTTGATAATGCCTTTATCTACATTATTATGAATAGTGTCATAAATGGCCTTATTATCATTATGGGCAATACTCTTGGAATCAATAATGCCCTTATCTACATTATTATAGGTATCATAGAAGATTTTATCTGCTTTTTGTGAGACTTCTTTAGGACTAATAATACCTTTAGCCACATGTTGGTAAGTGGTATCATAGATTACTTTGTTATCTTTTTGAGCGATACCCTTAGAATCAATAATGCCTTTATCCACCTCATTATGGGTAGTATCATAAATAACCTTATTATCCTTACTAGCCACCTCGTTAGGATTGATAATACCCTTATCTACATGATTATAAATATCATCGCCAAGCTTTTGGTTTCTTTTTTCTTGTTCTGCTATGCTATTAGTGTTGATAATACCTTTTGCCACATGCTCATAAGTAGTGCCATAGATAACTTTATTATCGTTATTAGTTACTTCTTTAGGGTCAATACCACCTTTGGCTACATTTTGGTATTGGGTATCATAAATGACTTTATTATCTTTATCGGTAATGTCCTTAGGATTAATAATGCCTTTATCTACATCATTATAGGTATTATAGAAAATCTTATCAGCTTTTTGGCTTGTTTCTTTAGCACTGATAATTCCCTTGGCTACATGCTCATAAGTAGAGCCATAAATAACCTTGTTGTCGTTTTTAGAAATCTCTTTAGGATTGATAATGCCCTTATCCACCTCATTATGGGTAGTATCATAAATAACCTTATTATCCTTATTGGTTACTTCTTTAGGATTAATAGAATTTCTAGCCACATTTTGATAGGTAGAGTCATAGATAACCTTGTTATCTTTGTTGGCAATATCTTTAGCATTAATAATACCCTTATCTACATGCTCATAAGTAGTGCCATGAATAACTTTATTAGCCTCTTTTTCTACACTCTTAACATCAATGGGATTTTTGGCTACATGTTGATAAGTGGTATCATAGATAACTTTGTTATCTTTTTTGGTAATTTCTTTAGGGTCAATACCACCTTTGGCTACATGTTGGTATTGGGTATCATAAATGACTTTATTATCTTTATCAGCAATGTCTTTAGGATTAATAATGCCTTTATCCACCTCATTATGGGTAGTATCATAAATGACCTTATTATCCTTACTAGCCACTTCCTTAGGGTTGATAGAACCCTTAGCTACATTTTGATAGGTAGTGCCATAAATAATTTTATTTTCTTCTTTAGCCATACCCTTAGCATCAATAATGTTTTGTTGTGCGCTATGTGTATCATAAAATACCTTATTAGCCTTATGGCTCACATCTTTAGCATTGATGATACCCTTAGCTACATGGTTGTAAGTGGAATCATAGATAACTTTGTTGTCCTTACTAGCCACTTCTTTAGCATTAGTAGAACCCTTAGCTACATTTTGATAGGTAGTGCCATAAATAACTTTGTTATCTTTACTAGCAATATCTTTAGCGTTGATAATGCCTTTATTAACATCGTTATAGGTAGTGTCATAGATTACTTTGTTATCGTTTGCGGTTACGCTTTTAACATCTATATGATTATCAGAGTAAATCCTATAAAAAGGATTCATTCCCTGACCTTTGTTCCCATGATTATACCCACCACCATTCTTTCGAACACCATTAGTTTGTGCAAAATACGCTTGATTATTGCTTGCGCTAGAACTAGGCGCATCGCTAAAATCTTGCGCATCTGCCACATTGATTAAAACGCCAGCAAGCACACAGCTAATTAAAAATTTGCTTCTCATTTACTATATCCTTAATTACATATGATTTTATATAGGAAAATACTTTGAATTTCTTCTTGAGGAATAAAAAACAACGCCTTTTCCAACACTACCCAAAAATTCCGTATTATAATAGGAAACAATATTTAACAGAAAGTAAATGGACATAAATTATAGAAATAAAAACATCAAGATAAACACATCTATTTGGTATTAATATTTAGGTATTAAATAATAAAAAGACTCTTTTTTTAAATCATACTAACTTTTGCAAAATACCTTCATATCCAAATAAAATTAAGAAAAACTTCTTAATATTTCTCTATCCACAAAACATTTAATAATTTTTCAATAGGAAACTATTTTTTATACTATTAATAATTGACAGAATAAATCAAAATGGGGAAACCAAATTTATCCCCCTCTATCTTTACAAATACAACGCCACTTATGGCTCATAATTTTGAGTTGCTTTTTCTAGTTGCTTAACCTTCTTGCCTATTTCTGCAGTAGCATTAACCTGATTGATAAGGATATAAATATTTATCATCATCAATAACAACACCAAAAGCCCCCAAAAGAAAACGATTTTAATCGCTCTTTTAGCTATTTGAAGAGACTCATTTTCTTGCATTAGCTCTCTTTATTTAAAGTTTCTAATTCCTCTGGGGATAAATCTTTATAAAAACGCTCCAAATCAAAGCTCTCGTTTAAATACTCTGCAATTTCTTGAGAGTCTATTAGGGCATTTTGCATACAGCTTGTTGCGCCCGGTGATGGAGTCATGTTAAAAGTAATGCCCTTATGAGTGCAAATCTTTTTTTCACCCAATTCTAGCTTTTGCTTGGTTCTATCTAATACTTGAGGGCGCACTTCACCAAAACCACTTGCATATTCTAAGTCTTCTAATCTCAATGAGGGAATAATCTTTTGAGCGTCTTTTAAAAATTTGCGCTTGCCAATAGCGGGCAATTCAAAAACCATATTTTTAAACACATAATTACGGATTTCTCTATCACTCATCAAATCAAACATGATTTTAAACACATCTTTATTGAAATCCATTTTTAATAATTCTAGGCTAATACCTTTCAATAAATGCTTATTGCGCTCTAATTTTGGCATAGCTAGTGCGGTGGGGCCAATTCTAGTCTTGCCCTTAATCACTGCATCAGGGTCGCCATGCACGGCCGCAAAAGGAAGTTTAGGGTTTTGAACAGTATAGACCTTGCCTCTTAGCAAATCTGGCACAAAATAAAAGCTACCAGCCACAGGCAAGCAACCTAAATCTAAGCCATAACCCATACTTTGAGCTAAAGGCAAGGCATAAGAACCCGCATTCACTAAAACAAATTTAGCATACACTTCTTCAGCATCTTCTGAAATTAGTGCATAACCCTCATTGCGCCTTTCAATCTTTTTGACTTTAAAATTCAAAAACACCTTATTATCAGGCTTTAATTTCATAGCCTCTTCTACAAAGCTTTCACTTAGCTTTGCATAATTCATGGTGCTCCAATCTTTTTTAAAGCCATGCCCTATCACATTTTCATGTCTATCAACTCCATGCGCACCTAAAATAACATTAGGTTCTAGCTCCTTAATGGTTGCCTTATCAAATGATTCTAATCCCTCAAAAATCTCTTTAAATGCCTCATAGCGCTTTTGCATAAACGCACATTCTTCATCGCCAACACCTATTGCCATTTTTTGTGTTTCAAAGATAGCCTTATTTTGCAAGCCTTTCTTCAAGGCGTATTCTCGGGTTTTTTTGGCGGATAGGCGCACTTTTTTGGCTTTTTCTGCAGTATAGTTAGTCTCAATAGAGCCATCGTGAATAGTTTGTGAATTTGCCTTAGCACTTGAGCTAACCTGAGCCAACTTAGGGCATTTTTCTACAATGGCGACACGCTTTAAGGAGCTGTATTCACTCAAAGTATAAAAGGTCGCACACCCTGAAACCCCACCACCAACAATTACCGCATCAAATTCCATACTCATCTTAAATCTCCCTAAAAGAAATGATTCAACTTCATAAATTGTAATAATAATACAAGAAAGTCAATTAGTGTTTAAGGTTTTTAAAGAAGTTTGTATATAGGCTTGTAAATCACTCATTCCAAGCACCCTATCAATCAACAATCTTTTTTTAGAAAACACACCATTATGCTCTTTGGCAAGCCACAATGAAGTAATCACTACACCTCCTATATTATGGCTTAAGGTTTTAAAATGCTTTTGGGTTTGCACAGACCACACACTATGAGCTACAACAGCTTGATGATTGTATTCACCTAGATATAACATAATATGCCCCCTTAGATACAAAAGCGTGGCAAATGGCGTAGCATGTGCGATGATGTAGCGCTCCTTTTCTATAGCATTCATTTTGCTTAAATCAATATAGTTGTTTGCATAATGGCTTTGTGCGTAAGAATTTCTAGGTAATAGTATCCCAAAATTTGCAAAACTATCTCGTGTGAAAGCTGAGCAATCTCTATTTTCTAACAAACCGCCCCAACCATATTTTTGACCCATCATAGTATCTATCATTTCAGCCATGTTGGCGCTATTTAGGGCTTTAGGAAATAAAAAGAAATCTTTTTCATTCAAAGTGATACTTTGTAAAGTCGCATAACCTTTAGGGTCTTTAGAAAAGCCATAAGCTTTCAAAGGCTCTTTAGTGCGATAAAGCATTTTTTTTGAGGGGTCTTTTTTGGGAGGGATTAAAGCAAATAACTCCCCTACCCTAGCATTGGTATAAAAATTTCCATAAGCAGTATAAAGGGGGATTTTATCACTTTTTGGCATGACATAATCTTTAAGGTGTGTTAAAAGCTCTATATCCTTGTTATGCATATAAGCTAAATCGCTCATTTTAACCCAGCCATAGACGAAACTACTTTGAATGTGAGCGTAAGTTTTAGTAGTGTTAAAATGTGTGATTAAAACCGGTGTACCTTGAAAAATTAACGAATTTTGATACCTATCAAAAGGATAGCCTTTTTTAGAGCGATAATAAGGCTTATTGGTTGGCATAGCCCTTATGTGTGCGTCTCGCACTACAATGGCTTTGATAGAGACTGAGGGGTAGTGCTTAATATCCATACTAGCAATGAGGGTGTTATTTAGCTCTTTGGAGTTAAGCTTTAAATCTTCGCCATAACCTTGAATATTACGCACTATAGGGAGCATCCAAAAGACTTCTTTTAAGTTGCTTTTGGCTTTCATATCTATCCATGGAGAATACCATGCCTTTAAATAGTTGTCTTTAAGGGTTTGTTGGAGCTTTTGAATCTCTAGGGCATTTAGGGTGGTTTGCGAATCTGTTTTGAGATAGCTTGATGCGTTTTGGGATAAAGATAAATCTTTAAGTTTCAAATCTCTTTGTGTGCAACTTGCTAATAAAAGCAAGCACACTATCCAAACAAAGTGTATTTTGTAATACTTCATTAAAATCAAATGCGTAGATAATTTCTTAGAATACGCCCATATTGCGGACTTCTAAGCTTTTTAATAGCAGAGCTTTCAATTTGGCGCACTCTCTCTCTTGTAACATTCAATTCTTTGCCAATTTCTTCTAAGGTTCTATCGCTTTCATCATCTAAAAGACCAAAACGCATGCGAATCACCGCCTTTTCTCGTTCATTCAATTGGTCTAAAACCCCATCAATTTGAGCCTTTAAATCTTCTCTCATAATATGGTCCATAGAGCTTATGACATTTTTATCTTCTACAAAATCCCCAAACTTACCATCATCATCATTACCCACAGGAGCTTCTAAGCTAATAGGCTCTTTAGTAACTTTAATCACATTTTTAACTTTATCTAATGAAAGCCCTACTTCTTCAGCCACCACTTCTAAATCCGGCTCTTTACCATTTTCTTGCATATGCTTTCGCATAACCTTATTAATGCGATTAATAGTATCTATCATATGAATGGGGATTCTAATAGTGCGGGCTTGGTCAGCTATAGCTCTACTAATAGCCTGTTTAATCCACCAAGTCGCATAAGTAGAAAATTTAAAGCCTTTTTCATACTCAAACTTATCTACTGCTTTCATCAAGCCAATATTACCCTCTTGGATTAAATCTAAGAAAGGCAGACCCCTACTTGTAAAGCGTTTAGCAATACTTACAACAAGCCTTAAGTTAGATTTAGCCATTTTATTCTTAGCTCTATCAGAAATTAACTTGCCTCTTTTGATTTGTTCTAAAATCTCTTTTAATTTGTTAGGGTCTAAGTCAAAGCCCTCTTCGCTTGCCTCTTTAGTTTGGAAAAGCTTTTTTAATTCCATATACACACTAACCATAGTAGCCTCTGGGACTTGATTAGTAATATCCTCTTTAGTCATGTTGGTGATATTTGCAAGGATTTTTTTATGGTTTTCAACTAACGCATCATTGAATAAAGGGAGCTTATATTCTAAGCGTTTTAATTCCTTTTCAAAACCATCGCCACTTTTTAAAGTGGTCTCCATAGTTTTTACTAATTCGTTGATAAGCTTACTTGTAGGCCCTAAATCATAAAGTCTATCTTTAAGCATTTGACGCTTATAAGCTAAAGTTAGCAAATAAACTAATTCATCTTCATTTTCATCTCTAGGTTCATCTAATGCTTTTAGCCATTCTTTTTTAGCTTTATCTAAAGCTTTAAAGCTTTCTAAGACTTTTTCTACACGCTTTTTGTCTTTTTCAGAAACGACTTTTTTGCCCTCTTCGCCCTCTTCTTCATCATCTATTTCTTCTTCTTTCTTAGAATCAGAACTTGAGCTGTCGTCATCATCATCAAAGTTTCTAAAAAGCTCTTTGACTCTTCTTTCACGATTGATTAAAGCATCTTTATACGCATAGATGAAATCAATTAAATACGGCACAGAACAAATCGCATCAAGGATAATGTCCTCACCTAAGCGGATTTGCTTGCTTAATTCCACCTCTTCTTCTTTGTCTAAAAGCACAATTTGTCCCATTTCACGCAAATACATACGCACCGGACTATCACTCCTAGACCATTCTAAAAACTCTTTTTCTTTCAAAAAGTCATAGCCATCTTCTAATTCTTCTTCTAAGACCTTTTGCTTTTCTTGTGTGTTTTTGATTTTATCTATCGCATTAAGCTTTTTGGCATATTCTGAAGAGCTTACCAATTCTTTTTTGTATTTTTGGGATAGCTCTTTAATCTTTTTAACTTGAGCCAAAGTAGGAACTTTCGCACAAAGCTGGACAATAGATTCATAAGAAATGCAATTATTTAAAGAGCTTGCAAATAATTCTTCTAATTCTTCATTAAAGCTAAGTTTTTTAGCGCTAGGTTTTTTTACAAGCTTGGTTTCTTTAGACTTGGTTTCTGGAATTTCTTGTGTAGCTTTTTTGGGGGTTTTTTCTTCGTTAGCTTTTTTTTTCATTGAATACTCCAATAAAATAAGAACCTACGCTTTTTAAAAAAGCTAGGTCTAATGTATGAGATGACGCCTAATCCTTCAAGGGCGAGATTTTACTAAAAAATAGCTTAATTTCTAATTATTTTTAAAGCTTATCTACCATACTTTTTAAAAACTGAGCTGAAGTTTTAGCGCTTTGTTCTAAAAAATCATCAAAACTCATATCAGCATCTTCATCAGCATTATCGCTAATACTTCTTAAAACACAGCATGGAACACTAAATTTTTCACACACAAACGCCACACTTGCTCCCTCCATTTCTACCGCACTTGCATTAAATTCTTTGATTAAAAATTCTTTGCGCTCTTTACTATGCACGAATTGGTCTCCTGAGGCAATAACCCCCTCTTTTAAAATAATGCCTTGCTCTTTAGCCACCACTTTAGCTAAAGCGTTTAATTCCTCGCTCGTTTTAACAAAAACTTCACTCTCTGGAATAAAGCCTAAGGGGTGATTAAAGGCACTCAAATCCACATCATGCTGAACTAACTTATTAGCAATCAATAAATCATTGATTTTTAAATCTTTAATCAAACTTCCAGCTACCCCACTAAAAAGCACCTTTTTAACTCCAAAATGTAAAATCATGCTTGTAGTGGTTAAAGTAGAATGCACTTTGCCAATCTTGCTATAAGCAATCACAATTTCCTTATCTTGATAAATCCCCTTATGAAAGACATTGCCTCCTAAAGAAATCTCTTCAAAATCAATCCCAAATAATTCCAATAAAGGAGCAATTTCTTCTCTCATAGCTCCTAAAATGCCAATTTTTTGCATAAATTTTCCTTTATTCACACATATTCTTCTAAAAACTCAATCGCCTCTTCAAGCCCTTTGTTATCCCCTATACTCATGGTTGGCTTGTTGCTTAAGCGCTTGTTAAGCCCTTTTAAAATAGTTCCACAGCCTAATTCAAAAAACGCATCTACTCTATCATTATTTTCTTTAATACAATCTTGATAATGCACTGGCTGAGTGAGCTGTAAGCTCAAAAGCTCAATTGCCTTTTCTTTGTTGCTGTATGCCTCTTTGGTTGCATTAGAAATCACTTCAAAACTAAACTTGTCTTTTAAATTTTTTTCTAATAACTCTCTAAATTTAAGCGTCATTGGCTCTAAGAACGGACAATGGCTTGCAACACTCATTTCCAAAAACACTACTCTTTTAGCACCCATTTCTTTTAAAGTTGGCTCTAGGGCTTTCAAATCGTTTTTAAGCCCCGCTAAGACCACTTGCATTCCGCCATTAAAATTCGCACACCATACATTCTTGGTTTTTTGACACAAGCTCAAAAGTTTTTCTTCACTAACTCCTAAAACCACCATCATGGATACATCTTTGCCCTGACACACCTCTTGCATAAACAATCCTCGTTGGTGCGTAAGCTTAATGGCCTTATCAAAATCAAGCGCCCCACTCAAAGACACCGCACTCACTTCACCAAGCGAATGCCCTAAAGCAAAAGTAGGTTTTAGCCCCCCACTAACTCGTTGGTCTAATAACTTATAAGCAATATAGCTCACTAGATAAATGGCTGGCTGAGTATAAGCGGTTTGATTTAACAACTCATTTTCTTCAAAAAGTGTCTTTTTCATATCCACTTTAAGCACACTAGAGGCTTTCTCAAATAGCTCTTTAGCTAATGAGTGGCTTTCATAAAACGACTTCCCCATTCCCACGCATTGCGAGCCTTGTCCCGGAAATAATAATGCGTATTGCATGCGATTCTCCTTTTAAAAACTAAAATCTATTAATTAAAATTTTAATACTAAAAGCCTTTAGTTTTGTTTAGAAATCATTAAATTTTTTCCAAAAATTGTTAATCTTTAAGGTTTCTTTCAACTTAGATTGACTACAATTCTTGCATTGGACAGGTGGGTGAGTTGGCTGAAACCACATCCCTGCTAAGGATGCGTAGCCGTAAGGTTACCGAGGGTTCGAATCCCTCCCTGTCCGCCAGCCTTTTTGCCTTTAAACTTTTTGTTAATGTCTTTTAATAAGACATCATAGAGTTTCTAAGCATTCCTTTTACAACACTCCTTTTACAGATTTTACAAATACAAATACTTAGGTTGGGTGAAGAGAGACACCCAGCCTAACCCCCTTAAGCGCTAGACAATCTCCTTGCTAAACAAATAAGCTTGTTAAAATAATCTTTCATTTACACAAAAATAGCTTAAAACCAACCAATAAACCACTAAAAGTGCATAACCCCTTGCTCCCATAAAACACTTAGCTTTTTACAATCATTGATAATTTATCTTATTAGAAATTGGAGATTGTTACACCCCTATAACAATTTTTATACTTATGAATATATTATACTAATATATTTTTATATTCTTAATTATTCAATACTTGCTTAAAATCAAGCCAATCACGAATCTAATCAACACAAAATAAAACCACAAAAATACCTTAAAAAAATCTTTTTGTAAGCTAACCGCCAAAACAAAAACTCATTTTTGCCTTAATTCTCGTATAATAAGGCATGATTTGAATACTATAATAAGGAAAACTATTTATGCCCTATGGCGCACACCCTATTAAAATCAATCTTTTTCGCTATTTTTCTTCGCTAAAAACTCCAAAACTTAAACCTAAATTACTAAAACGCCTCTTTGTATCTGCTTCTATTAGACGCTGGAATGACCAAGCTTGCCCTTTAGAATTTGTGGAATTAGACAAACAAGCCCATAAAGCGATGATTATGTATTTGCTTGCTAAAGATTTAGAAGATAGGGGCGAAGTGATAGATTTTGAAAAATTGATTCAATATTTTTGCTTTGAATTTTTTGCTCGCATTGTGCTAACAGATATTAAGCCCCCAATTTTTTATGAGCTTAAAAAAACGCACAACAAAGAATTAGCCCATTATGTAGCCCAAAATTTAAATGATGAAATTAAGGATTACTTTTCTTTAGAAACCTTACAAGAGTATTTGAGCCAAACCCCCAATAATTTAGAGGCGCAGATTTTAAAGAGCGCTCATTTTTACGCCTCCAAATGGGAATTTGAAATCATCTATCAATTTAACCCTAATATGTATGGTGTGAAAAACATTAAAGACGCTATTGATAAGGAATTGCGCAATAACGAGCATTTGTTTGAGGGGCTTTTTGGCGAAAGAGAAGATTTAAAAAGAATTGTGAGCATGTTTGGGCAATTGCGTTTTCAAAAGCGCTGGAGTCAAACCCCAAGAGTGCCAGAAACGAGTGTCTTAGGGCATACCTTATGCGTAGCAATTATGGGGTATTTATTAAGCTTTGATTTGAATGCTTGTAAGAATATGCGTATCAATCACTTCTTAGGCGGACTATTTCATGATTTGCCCGAAATTCTTACACGAGATATTATTACCCCCATTAAACGCAGTGTAATAGGGCTTGATGACTGCATAAAAGATATTGAAAAGAAAGAAATGCAAAATAAAGTCTATTCGCTTGTCTCAAAAAGCGTGCAAGAAGATTTAAAGTATTTTACTGAAAACGAATTTTCTAACCGCTATAAAGACACACAAAATCAAATCATTGTGGCTAAAAATGCCAAAGACTTGTTTAAATCTTTTAATAAAGATGAATATCAAGGCGTTTGTGGGGAGCTTTTAAAGGTGTGCGACCACTTGAGCGCCTTTTTGGAGGCTAAAATCTCTATTTCGCATGGTATTTCTAGCGCTGATTTGATTAATGGCGCTCAAAATATCCTTAAACTACGCTCACACACCCAACTACTTGGCTTAGATTTAGGGGTGTTGTTTAGGGATTTTAAATAATTTAAAAACCCCACTTTTTCAACCATTGATAATTAAAAGCTTTGTTTAATCAATGCTTTTTACAAAAAAGGTTTTAAGCACGCATTAAATAGAGCTTTTTTCTCTCGCTTGAAGAGGCGATATTGAGTAATTGGCGGTATTTTGTGATGGTTCTTCTTACCATTTTGAGATTAAATTTTTCTTCAATCATTTCTAAAATCTTGGCATCACTTAAGGGCTTAGTTGGATTTTCATTTTTAATTAATTCTAAAAGATAATCTTTAATCACAGCATTTGAAATATCGCTATTATCTAAAGCGGTGCTAAAGAAACTCTTAATGGGAAAGACCCCCCTTTCACATGCCAAATATTTATTAGAAATAGCCCTTGAAATGGTGCTTGGGGAGTGGTTAAATTCTTCAGCCAAATCCACAAGTCTTAAAGGCTTTAATTCCTTGCCCTTAAAAAAATCATATTGGTATTCTAAAAGCATTAAGCCAATCTTTTGAATGGTCGCTTTTCTTAAATTTAAAGCATCTATCAAATCCTTAGCCTCACGCATTTTTTCTTTCAAATAGCTAGAATCTTTTAAACGCTCTTCTTCTAGGCTAATTTTAGGATAGCTCTCATCATTTAAACGCACCACTATTTCGCCATCAACCTCAACGATAAATAATTCCGGAATGACTTCTTTTTCTTTTTCTAAAAATTCAATCGCTGGGGGGTTTTTAAAAGTTTTTAAGATTTTTAAGGCCTTTTCGTAGTAAGGATTTTTTGAAAATTGATGATGATTTTCTAAATGCAAAATGATATTTTTAACTTCTTCGTATAAAGCATTATCATTAAGCTCTCTATTTTCTAATTGAAACAAAAAGCTCTCTTTAATATCTCTTGCCCCAATGCCAGCTGGACTAAGATAACTAAAGCGTTTACGCACCTTCTCATAAACTTCACTATCCACTTTTAAAGCTTTAGCTCTCTCTTGTATATCTTCTTCAAAATAGCCCTCATTATTCAAACCTTGAATAATATCTAATGCAATTTCATAAGAAATCTGAGTAGGAAATAATGGGGGGATAAGCTGTTCTTCTAAAGTCTCATAAAGCCCTTTTTCTGCAATATTTAGACTTTCAATTTTATCGCTTAGATTTTGCAAGCTAGGGCGTTTTTTAAAATCAAAGCGTTCGCTAAAGGTTTTCATTCTTTGGCTTTCAATTTTGATTAAAGGATTATCAGCACTATAAGATTGCAAAGTCTCTTCTAAATCTTCAAGCTCGCTTTGTAAAATAGGTAGCCAACCTTTTAAAGTAGCGTTTAACTTGTTTTTAGGGCTAAGAGAAGTGCGTAATATTGCCATATCTACGCCTTAAAATGTTCCCCTAAATAATATTTACGCACTAAAGCGTTATCATAAATTTCATTAGCATTGCCACTTGCTAAAAGCGTTCCGCTTTTAATCACATACGCTCTATGACACACACTTAGAGTCTCTCGCACATTATGGTCTGTAATCAATACGCCAATATTTAATTCAATCAAGCTTTCAATAATCTTTTGAATATCAATCACAGCAATGGGGTCAACCCCAGCAAAAGGCTCGTCTAAAAGCACGAATTTAGGGTTTTTCATCAAAGCCCTTGCAATCTCTACTCTTCTTCTCTCTCCCCCACTCAAGCTCATGCCCTTTCGCCCTCTAATAGCTTGGATATTAAAAGCATCAAGCATTTGTTCCATCTTTTTTTGACTTTCTTTAGAATTTTTAAAAGTCGTCTCTCCAGCTAAGGCTAAATTCTCTTCTACGCTTAATTCTTTAAACACGCTTGATTCTTGGGGTAAGTAGCCTATACCCATATTAGAACGCTTATGCAAAGGGTAAGTGGCTAAATTAATATCATTTAAAAAGACATTCCCACCACTAGGCTCTAAAAGCCCGCATATCATATAAAATGTGGTTGTTTTTCCTGCACCATTAGGCCCAAGTAAGCCCACAACCTCCCCACTCTTAACCTCTAAGGAAACATCATGCACGATTTTAGTTTTTTTAATTTGCTTGCTTAAATGCTCGGCTTTTAAAATATCCACAACCCTACCTTATGGTGTAAAAACGGCTATCATTGTTGGTGCTAATTTCTACAATTTTAGTAGGTATATCGTGTTTTTTAAGAATTTTTTCTAAAAATTCATCGCCCCATTCTACAAAATGCACCCCCTCTTCTAGCAAACACTCTAGCATGCCAAGTTTTAAGCACTCTTCTAAGGGGCGCATATAAAAATCATAATGAAACACACTTTCACTATAAGCATGCATTAAGCTAAAAGTAGGCGAAGTAACTTGGACTTCTAAATTAAGATACTTTAAACAAGCTTGCACTAAAGTGGTCTTCCCACTCCCAACAGCACCCTTTAAAACCACTACCCCTAAAAAATTGTCTTTTAAAATTTCATGCGCTATCTTATCTAGCTCATTTAAATTTGCTTGTATCATAATAGCTCCACATTCATAGCGCCAAGCTCGCTTTTAATATCCGCAATAAGGCTTTTGTTATCCTCTATAAACTCTTGCAAAATGGCTGTTTCACTAGGCTCTTTAACCTCTTCTATAATAGGCTCTTTTATGTCTTTTACAGGCGTAGGGTTAGGTTCTTTTATAGGTGCAATAGGTGTGGGTTGTTCTAATGTTTTAGGTTTTTCAAGGTTTTCTTCAACAGGTTTTTGCATTGACTTATTTGTGCCTAAAGCAACTTTCACTCCCTCGCCATACACTTCACTAATAAGCTTTTTTAAAATAGCAAAATGTTCGCTCAAAAGCGCCTTATCCTCATCTTTGGCTAAAGATTCCCAAGTTAGCACCTTATCTTCAAAGCTTACAAAACGAATATTTTTTTCAAATACAACACCCAAATCGTAATTACGCTCATAAATCTTATTTTGCAATTGCTTAAAAAGATTATGAAAAATCTGCTCTTTAGCTGATAGCATAGGCGTGGTAGTGTTTAAGATAGGTTTTTGTGGCTCTATTGGTGGTAGTGTAGGCTCTATTGAAGTAGGAGCAACATTGCTTTTTAAGGATAAAGGAGTGTTTAAAGGGGCTTGTAATGAGGATAAAGAAGATTGATTTTTTTGTTCTAACTCTAAAATAGCGTCTTCTAAAGCTTTAAGTTTCAAAGCCTCTTGCATTTTCATTTTTAATAATAGTAACACAAAGCTAGAATTTGCCCCCTCTTTAAGCAAGCTAAAACTATCCATAAGGATTTTAAAAAAACGCTCCATTAAAATCAAAGGATAAGCATGCGAATTTTCTAATAGCTTGTTTTTCAAAAACAAGCTCATCTCTTCTAGCACACTCTCTGTTTCATAAGTTTCTAACAAAGTGTAGCGTTCCTCTAAAAGAGTATTGTCTTGGCGCAACAAAGCTTGGAAAAATTCCTCTAAAACACTTCTATCAATCACTCCTAACATTTCAGCGATTTTTTTATGCGTAATATCGCTATCACAATAACTAATAGCTTGTTCTAAAAGTGTGAGCGTATCTCTTAAGCTCCCTTGACCGCTATTAGCTAATCGCTCCAAAGCACTCTCTTCATAAGCAATATTTTCTAATTCTAAAATATGCTTTAGATGTATTATTACAGAGCTTTCAGGGATTTTCTTAAACCTAAAATGTTGGGTGCGACTAAGTATAGTTGCAGGCAATTTTAAAGCATCAGTAGTTGCTAGAAGAAATTTTACATGACTAGGGGGTTCTTCTAAGGTTTTTAAAAGTGCGTTAAACGCCTCAGTGGTAAACATATGCACTTCATCAATAATAAAGATTTTATAGCGTCCTAAACTTGGCTTATAGCGGGTTTGTTCTATTAAATTACGCACATCATCAATCCCCCTATTAGACGCTCCATCCATTTCTATAATATCTATATGGCGATTTTCTAAAGCGCTTTGACAATGCACGCATGTATCGCAAGGAATAGCCTTTGGCCCTTCTTCACACATCAAAGCTCGAGCAAAAATCCTAGAAGAGCTTGTTTTACCCGAACCCCTTAACCCACTGAATAAATACGCATTGGCTAAACGATTATTTTCTAAAGCTAAAGATAGGGTTTTGGCTACGCTATCTTGCCCCACTAGCTCACTAAAATGCTTGGGGCGATATTTTAATGCTAAAGCTTGCATGCTAATGATTAAATCCTTATTTAAATAACTTTATTTGCATATTGTAATGCAAATTGACTTAAAAACTTGCACGCTACTTTTACCCCCCTTATGGCAAAAAGCTTATAAAAGTATAGGGGTAATAACAAAGCCTAATGCCACACTAAAAAATACAATTAAAACTCCGGGAATTAAAAACGAATGGTCAAACACATACTTTCCCATTTTAGTTGTGCCGGTATTATCCATAGCAATCGCTCCTAGTAAAGTAGGATAAGTAGGCAAAACAAATAATGCTGAAACGCTTGCAAAAGAGGCTACGATAATATACAAGTGTTCAGTATTATTCGCACTAATGCCTAGTGCCACAATCACACTTGGAATAAGTGCTTTAGCTGTAGCAGCTTGCGAATATAAAAGCATGGAGGCAAAAAAGAGCGCTATAGCAAGCAAGAATGGATAATCTCTGATTAAAAAAGAGGCATAATGCTTGATTTCATCTATGTGATTACTTACAAAAGTATCTCCTAACCATGCTACTCCTAGCACACACACGCATGCTTGCATGCCAGATTTAAACACGCTTGTTTGAGAAATATCACTCGTTTTGACCTTACACAATAGCACAATCAAGGTAGCTACACTTAGCATAAAGCACACAATCGCATAATCTCTACCTAAAATCACCGGCTCAATTAAAGCGATATTTTTAGAAATCGCACTCGCATAAAAAACCACCGCCACAATCCCTAAAATAAAAATCCATACGGATAATTTAGCACTTTGACTTACTTCTGTTATGGTGTGGGTTATAGGCGCTTTTGTTAAACCCTTATTCAAACGCTCCAAATAAATGGGGTCGCTATCTAATCTCAAATTCGTAAAACTCATTAAAAACGCAGTGATTATGCAAGCTAGAAAGGTTGTAGAAATCCAAATCATTAAAAGCGTAAGATAGCCTGCCCCTAAAGGCTCTAAAATGCCACTCATAAATACTACTGCCGCACTTACAGGGCTTGCTGTAATAGCCACTTGACTAGCTACTACTGCTAAACTTAAAGGCACTTTGGGTTTGATATTTTGATTTTGACTCACTTCAATAATTACAGGCATCAAGCAAAATGCCGTATGCCCTGTGCCAGCTAGAAGAGTTAAAAGATATGCCACGCTTGGCGCTAAATAGTTAATTTGTTTGGGGTGCTTTCTTAGAAATTTTTCAGCGATTTTGACTAAGTAATCTAAGCCCCCAGCACTCTGCATAGCACTTATGGCACTTATAACTGCCATAATCACTAAAATCACATCAAAAGGGATTTTACCCGGATTTAACCCCAAAAATAAGCAAAGAATAAGCACACCTAAACCCCCCGCATAGCCTACCCCTAAGCCCCCAAGTCTTGCCCCTAAAAAAAGCGCAAAAAGTAACACTATAATTTGAAAAACAATATCCATAGTTAATCCTTTCTAAACTTAATTTTATAAAACAACTAACTATGCTTAAAACTATACTCAAAAAAAGCTTTATTTTTCAAACTCTACTCTTACAATTTACCAACAAAATACTATACTTAAAAGGCATCTTTAATTAGCAAAAAAGGATAGCCATGAAAGTATTTTTAAAATGTTTATTAATGATTTTTTGTTTCAAGGGGTTACTAATGGCTGAGCATTTACCAACGATTGCAATTTTAGCAACAGGAGGAACGATTGCAGGAAGTAGCGCTAATGATAGCACAAGCAGTTATAAAAGTGGGGAATTAGGCGTTGAAAAACTTATCAATGCCGTTCCTAATATCAAAAAGCTCGCTCATATTAAGGGAGAACAAATTTCAAATATTGGCTCACAAGATATGAATGAAAAAGTGCTTTTTAAACTTGCTAAACGAGTTCAAGAGCTATTAGATAACAAGGATATTCAAGGCGTAGTGATTACGCATGGCACAGATACTTTAGAAGAAAGCGCGTATTTTTTAAACTTAGTCGTGCATTCTAATAAGCCTATTGTGCTAGTTGGGGCTATGCGTAATGCGTCTTCTTTGAGCGCTGATGGCGCATTGAATTTATATAATGCTGTAAGTGTCGCTATTGATAAAGAAAGTGCTAATAAAGGCGTGTTAGTTGTAATGGACGATAGCATTTTTAGTGCTAGAGAAGTTACTAAGACTAATACCACACACACTTCCGCATTCAAAGCTTTAAATAGTGGCGCTATAGGGAGTGTGTATTATGCAAAGGTGCGCTATTATATGCAACCTTTAAGAAAGCACACTACTAAAAGCCAATTTTCTATCAGTAAGCTAGAAAAATTAGCTAAAGATAAGGTATTATTACCTAAAGTAGATATTATTTATACGCATGTAAATAGCGATGTGAGCCTATTTAATGCGAGTTTAGAACACCACGCTAAAGGCATTATTATTGCTGGGGTTGGCAATGGCAATGTGAATGAAAGCCTTTTAAAAGCTATGCAAACAGCTAGTCAAAAAGGCGTAATCATCGTGCGTTCAAGCCGAGTGGGTAGCGGAGAAACTACAAGTGTGGGCGAGATTGATAACAAAGCCTATCATTTAGTCTCAAGCGATAATCTCAACCCACAAAAAGCTAGAATCCTTTTGCAACTCGCTTTAACTCAAACCAAGAATGTAGAAGAAATCCAAAAGATTTTTGAAGAATATTAAGCTTAAAAACAAATGGCTTTAAGGGTTTTAGCCCCTTGAGGTCATTATCTTATTTAGTATTTTTTAATGCTTTTTGTATCTTAGGCTCTGTTAAAACATTTTACTGACAAACCATTCTATTATCTTAAAACATGGTTAATAACTCTAACAAACAATATTTTATATCAATATAAAAGATATATTTTATTTTTCTTTAAATGAGAATTTTTTATGATTTTATGATTTATTTTAGCCCCTTGATTGATATTCTAATAACACTTACTAGCTAAACGCCTTTATTCTTAAAGGCTCTTTTATCCCCCTTTTTACACCATAATATTCATGCAATCAAAGACTAGCTTTTATCAATGATATTTTTTAAAACCACTAAAAAACACCAATCAAGCGCACAAAATGCCTTAAGTGCTTTTTATTATCTTATTTTAATAAAATCATTTTAAAACTACAGCTTATCATTCTACCTTAAAAGGTTTTTAGTGTTTTAAACCCTTGTTGAAATGCCCCTAAAATCGTTTTTTGATTTTTAAAATCTATCCTAGCAAGCCAAAACGCATTCTAGGGCAAATTGACAAAATTACCTATTAAAATATTGTTATTTAGAATTTTATATTATTTTATTATACAAATGAATTATTTAGAAATAGGGCTATCGCCTTAAAAAGCATGTTAGTTTAAGGCTTATAGCCTTAAAGCAAGTAAAAGACTTTTTCTTCTTGAAAAGTGCTTTTAATCTCTACAAAAAGCACTCTTTTTTGCTCTTCTTCTAAAACAATAATAGGATTAATGCTTTCAAAGCCCGCTACAAGCCCTCTTATAAACAGCTCCTCTTCATAGCTCAAAGGATTGGCATTAAGCTCTTCTAAATTAGCATAAGACTTTCTAGCTAGAGTGTTTATGCCTTGCAAGGTTAAAAAAAGCGTTTCATCTCTTTGACTATAGCCTACAATGGTTTTTAAGCGCAGAGAGTGTATCCATTTCAAATCATTGATTTTGATTTTAGATTTGCTTTTAGAGCGAGCTAGAATGTAGCAATTCAAGGGTTTAGAATTTTTAGAAAGCCATACGCCCCCACTTAATAAACGATAAGCTTGGATAGTCTTTTGGGCTAAAAAGGACTTACTTTTATTCTTTTTATCACTCTCTAGTTTTTCAAAAACTTCCATTCTCTCTTCCACACTAGCGGGCAAAACTTGGCGTTTTAGGGGTGAATACAGCTCAAAAGGACTTCTATTTTGAGATTCTTTTTGAATTTTTAGAGCGAATTGACACCCGCAATAATTCTGTCTATAAAGCTCATTTTCTCTAGCTAAACCTTGCAAATTCAAATCTAATTGGCTATTAAAATTTTCAAAATTATCGTTTCTAAAAACAACAAACTCTAAGCCATATTTTTGAGCTATGCTTTGACCTTTAGAGATGAGTTGAGAGGGGTCTTTTTTAGGGCTTGTAAGCAAGGTTGTAGTAAATTTTTCTTGTCCTAATTCTAGCGCTTTTAAGGCGGTTGTTTCTAGGCGCAAATCAAAGCATTCCATGCACCTCGCACTTTTTTCGCCTAAAAGCTCCATGCCCTTTGCTTTATCCAAAAAGCGCTCTAATTCGTATGCGCCTTCTATTAATTCAATCTCTAGCATTTCGCAAGTGCGTTTCACATCTTGCAATCGTAAAAGATATTCGCTGTAGGGGTGGATATTAGGGTTATAGAAAAACCCTATAATCTTTTCTTCCTTAAACGCCTCTTTAGCCTTTTTTAGAAAATAGAGATTATCCACCGAACAACAAATATGTATCAACATTCAATGAACTTAGAATTGCTTTTTATTCACATCTTCTAAGATGTCGCTAGCAACTTTATCAATATCATTACCAACTTCTAGTGAATCACTAGCAATTTTTAAGTTACCCTCAGTAACTTGTCTTAGAGCATCAATAGAAACATTAATTTCTTCTACGCCCTTAACTTGAGTTTTAATACTCTCGCTTGTATCCGAAATGCTTTGGACTAAGATATTGATATTAGCCTCAATCTCACTCAAAGACTTTTGAGTTCTTTCAGCTAATTTTCTTACTTCATCAGCCACCACCGCAAAGCCTCTTCCATGCTCGCCTGCTCTTGCAGCCTCAATAGCGGCATTTAAAGCGAGCAAGTTAGTTTGGTCAGCAATATCTCTAATAATTTCTACAATGCTCTTAATATCTTGCCCCTGCTCAATCATCGCCTCACTTTGGCTACTCACACTCTGAATTGAAGAAGTGATATTTTCTACCACATGTGAAGTTTCCATAAGGCTTGCATGCTGAGAGTTAGAGGCTTTTTCCAAACTCTCTACACATTCTTTCAAGTTAGCGCTATTAGTCGCTAAGCTTTTAGCAAAATTAGAAGAAGTCCCTAACATCTTTGAAATCTCTTGTCCCAAAGCGTTAGTTACTAACTCTACTCTACCGCTCGCATTTTCAATCCTACCTCTAAAATCTAAGCCTTGATAGCTTTCAAAGACCTTGAAAATGCTTGGCATATGCGAACCAACACTTTCTTGCAAATAGTCCATAATGCCATTGAGGGCATCTCTTAATTGAGTGAGCGCTGGATTGGCTGGCTCAGCATTAATCCTTGCGGTGAAATCTCCGCCCTTAACCACTTCTACCACCTTAATGGTATCTTGCACAGCTTGATTATCTTCTTGCAAAATGCTTTGAGTGCGCTTAATATTTTTATTAATATCTTCTTGCATGCGCCCTAATTCATCATGGCTAGTAGTCTCTACTAATTTAATATCACTCGCTTTAGCTTGATTGCTTAAGAGCTTAAAGAAATTAGTTAGAGTAACAGAGACAACCTCTAAGCGTTTCACAATAATGGTGCGCACCAAAATAGCAATCGCAATAATTAGAGCAATAATCATCAGCACACTAGCCACAATCACTACTAAACGCACAGCATTAGCACTAGCAAAAACACTATCTTTATCCACCACTCTCACAACTAACCAATTCAAGGAATCTCTTGAATGCCCCGCTTTTTCCAAAAAGTTAAACGCCTCTGCGGTTAAGAAATTTTCTTTATGACTAAAGGGGTCAAGATATTCTGTGATAGAGCTAGTGCCACTTTCTTGAGCGTTTAACACATCTCTAACAGCCTCTCTAGCGTCTTTATAAATATCACTGATAAATTTATCTTGCAAGCTCTTATTTGCACTTAAAAGTATCCTACCCTTAGCACCAATGAGATACAAATCACTGCGATTTTTAGTGATTTCATTACTAAAGCTATCAATAGAGACAAAAATCATTACCGCTCCAATAGCTCTCTTGTTTTCATCTAATAAAGGAGTAGCGACATTTACGCCATATACTTCAGCGCCATTAGGCATTCTTTTATAATAAGGCTTACTTCTTGCTATCTCTTTTTCTTTCAAGGCTTTCATTATGAGAGCGTTTTTGGCTAAATCTGCATCTACAATTTTGAGACTACCGCCATCTTGAAGCAACATCACATTCAAATCTTCTCTGTCTTTAAAAAACATAGAGATTCCAGCCACATGGTCATTGCCCGCAATAAAATTCTTTAAAAGTTTGATTTTAGTTTCTCTTTTGGAATCATCTACAAGCGTATTTTTGATAATATCAAGACCCGCAAAAATCGTTTGCACAACGCCTTGAACTTCTCTAACTTTAATATGCAAGCTGTTTTGCATAGCGCTTATGGCGTTTTCTTTTAAATTTTCTTTAACCTTAGTATTGATAGAAATACCAAGCAAACTAACGCACACTATAACAATGATAGTGGTGCATAAAATAATCTTACTCCCAATACCCATATTTTTAAACAAGGTGCATCCTTTCTTATAAAATTTTAAAAAACCATTTGTTTATTCTACTATAAAAATTCTATAAGTGTAATAAAGACATCAAGCCGACATATAACATATAACATATAACATATAACATATAAATTTTACAAGAAATATAAAAAATGTAGAATATATTAAAAAATTATTTCTTATCTCTTGGTATATTTAATTTTTTAATTTTTTCACACACTTAGGCTTTAGCTTAAATTTTTACCTTTTAGGGTATGCTTACACATTCTAATTTCAAAATCTAGTAAGAAGGAAATTTATGCCTTTTATCCCCACTCGCACTAATAAAGCTAAAGATGTAAGCTTTATAGATGCTTTATTAAATCCTAGTGCGCCTAAAGGCGGACTTTATACTATAGAGGATTTTAAGCCCCTAGATTGGCAATATTGTTTGAATTGTAGCTATATGCAATTAGTAGAGCATGTATTTGAATGCTTAAATTTAGAAGTGCCAAAAGATATGTTAAAAAAGGCTTTAGAGCGCTATGAAAATTTTGATAACCCCTCTAACCCCGCCCCTATTTTTGCGCTCAATGAAAGGCTATTTGTCCAAGAGCTCTATCATGGGCCAAGCCTTGCGTTTAAAGATATGGCATTACAACCTTTTGGTAGCCTACTCTCTAGCCTAGCTGTAGAAAAGAATAAGCGCTTTTTAGTGCTAGTCTCTACAAGTGGTGATACAGGCCCAGCAACTTTAGAAAGCCTAGCGAATATGCCCAATATTTTTGTAGTTTGTTTGTATCCAAAAGATGGCACAAGCCTTGTGCAACAATTACAAATGACAACCCAAAACGCTAAAAATCTTAAAATTTTTGGCATAGAAGGGAACTTTGATGATGCTCAAAATGCCTTAAAAGAGCTTTTAAAAGATGAGGATTTTAAAGAGATTTTAAAGGCTCAACACCTAGAATTAAGCGTGGCAAATTCCGTGAATTTTGGGCGCATTGCCTTTCAAATTGTCTATCATATTTGGGGTTATTTAGAGCTATATAGAAAGGGAGCGCTTAGCGCTAAAGAACCCATCGTTTTAGCCATACCTAGCGGGAATTTTGGAAATGCTCTAGGGGCTTATTATGCCAAAATGATGGGCTTACCTCTTTCTAGTATTAAAATTGTAACTAACGCTAATGATGTCTTAAAAGAATTTATACAAACCGGTCGTTATAATTTGCAATCTCGCTCTTTATTAAAGACCTATTCGCCAGCTATGGATATTCTAAAAAGCTCTAATGTGGAGCGCTTGCTTTATGCGCTTTTTGGAGTTGAGCGCACGAATGAATGCATGAAATCTTTAGAAGATTACCAATATTATAATCTAATGCCTAATGAGTTAAAACGCTTGCAAGAGAGTTTTAGCTCAGCTTCTTGCTCTGATAGTGATTGCTTAAAAACCATTCAAGAAGTTTATGCAGAACACCACTATTTAATTGACCCACATACCGCAACTGCGCTATATGCGAGTCTACATAGTGAAGAAAAAACGCTCATTTCTTCTACCGCCTCTTATGAGAAATTCCCAAGCACCACTTTAAGTGCGCTCACCAAGCAACAAAAGAATGATAGAGGCGCACTAGATACGCTTAGATGTTGTTATGATGCCCCCTCTAGCAAGCGCCTTGATGATTTATTCCAAAGAGATGTTAAACATCAAGAAATTCTAAGACTTCACACTATTAAGCCCTCTATCCTCTCATGGCTAGAGAGTTTAAGCTAATTTTGTATAACCCCCTATTTGCTTAAGGGGTCA
The DNA here is from genome assembly GCF_000259255.1 of Helicobacter cetorum MIT 00-7128. Taxonomy (NCBI): domain Bacteria; kingdom Pseudomonadati; phylum Campylobacterota; class Epsilonproteobacteria; order Campylobacterales; family Helicobacteraceae; genus Helicobacter; species Helicobacter cetorum. The sequence continues at coordinate 468,830 of NC_017737.1, read as the reverse complement.
AATTAAGCCAAATCACACTATAATAACCGCATTGTTTAAACTGATTTTAAATTACTAAGGAAAGGCATGAAAAAACTCATTCCCTCTTTTATTATTCTATTGCTTGCTTTAAGTGGGTGTGCAAGCTTTAAAATCACGCCTGAAAATGTCAGCTCATACAATAATGGCATTCAAGTGCTTACTTCCACACAGACAAAATCCAAAGTCCAGCTAGAAATCGCTCAAAGCAAGTTTAAAGGCGTTAGTGAATCGCCCCTAGTTTTTTATGTCGCAGCCCAACTTTTAGAGGGTAATTCAGTGGTTTTCAACCGCAAGGCAATTTCAGTTACTATCAATAACATCAATTTGCCCGTTTTGAGTTTAAGACAAGTGATGAATTCTAGTTTTGATTTTGAAAGCATTTTAGAAAGCTTTAATATTTCTGTTCCTCAAGCCCCGGTTGATAATGTGAATGTGATTGCTCCGCCTATGTATTACTACGGACAAGGGAGCTTTCTCGCTTATAATGGCATGTATGGAGGTATGGGAATGTATGGGCCAGGGCTAGGCATGATGATGATGGACGATGTAGAAGAACAACAAGTTATGCAAGAAAGCCGTCAAGCCCTCAAAATCTTAGCTATCAATTATCTTAAAAACAACACGCTTAATGTAGAGAGCAAGGCTAAAGGAGGCTTTATTGTTGTCAATGCTAAAAATCTTAAAAAACCCGGTGTGATTGTGGTTAAAATCTTTTTAGATAATGAAATCCATACTTTTAAAATTGATGTCATTAAGGAATAATTTTAGCACTCTAGCTAACGCTAGAATGCCCTTAAGGGCTTTAGCCCCTTAAACTATTATCTTATCTTGTAGTTGCTTTTTAGTTTTTTAGCAGTCTTATTTTATAATCTCTTTGTTGGTTGCTGGCTAGTTTTGCTTTTAATCTTATTTTAGTAATCTTTTTATAAAAACTTTTATCCTTTCTTGCGAGCCTTTGATAATCTTTACTAAACGCTCTTCCCCCCTATAACACCCATTTTAATTTAATCAAGCCTAGCCCTATATTTGCTTTGTCTCTGTGTGGCTTTTAAAATTCTAGTTTTAGAGTTTTCTTTAATGCAAGGTATTAAAAACTCTTTTGAATAAAGCTATAGCACAAACCACCTAACAAGGCTAACAACTTAAAAATCATTTGATTAGTGGGATTGCACTTAGCTTAACAATTAGAGTTTTAAAGCATAAAACCAAGCATTTATAATTTTATTTACCCCCCTATTGATAAGCAAGGTTAAGACTTTGCCAAAAAGGATTGGATATTTTCTTTGGTTCTTTCTACTAAAGTTTTTAAGCTATCGCTATAGCCCCATGCTACATGGGGGGTTAAAAGCAAATGTTTTTGAATGCTAGGCTCTAAAAACACATGCTCTTTTTTTAAAGGCTCTTGAGTAAAGACATCGCTCGCATAATATAAATCTTTAGGCTTTAAAATTTGAGCTAAATCCTTTTCATTCACAATGCCCCCTCGCCCCATGTTGATTAAAATTGTGCCTTGTTTTAATAACTCAAGCTCTTTAGCACTGATTAAATTGTTGGTCTTTTCATTCAATGGCGCATGGATACTGATAATATCACTTGTTTTTAATAATTCTTCTAAAGGCTTTTCTTCATAATCTTCTTGGCGTTTTACTTGACTTGTAGAGCTATACACCACTTTAGCTCCAAAGGCTTGAGCGAGTTTTGCTACCCTTTTACCAATATTTCCTAGTCCTATAATGCCCCATTGGCTATTTTTTACTAAGCCCATATGCCCACCAATATGCGTGAAAGTATCACTTTGTGAGTATTCCCCACTTTTGCAATAATTATCATAATAGCTCAACCTACCTAGCAAAGAAAGCGCACAAGCTAGAGTGTGTTGGGCTACAGATTCTGTAGAATAAGCGCTCACATTTTTAACTTCTATACCTAATTCTTTGGCGCTTTTTAAATCCACATTATCCATGCCTGTTGCTGTAATACAAATCAGTTTAAGTTTTGGCAATTTTTTTAAAAGCTCTCTATTTAACACCACTTTATTAAGCACAAGAATTTCAGCCTCTTTGGAGCGCTCCAATACTTCATTAGCTAAAGTTGTTTCATAAAAGCTAAAATCCCCCAATTTTTTAAGAGGCTCTAAAGCTTTCAAACCAATAGATTTAGCCTCTAACACAACGCCTTTTTTGAATGTTTGCATACTCTTTTCCTCTCTAGTTTGTTTGATAAGTATATAATAACCATAAAAATAAATTTTAGAGAAACCATTGCATGTCCAAAACCAAAAAAAACACTTTGCCTTGTCGCCTATCTACTAAACTCTCTTGGCTTAAGCGATTTATTATTAAATGGCGCACACGCTCTCTAAATAGCAAACTTACCACCACTATACAAATCTTAAGTATTTTAGCCCTAGCAAGCAAGGCTAATGAAGACTTAGAAGAACAGCTTAAAAAAATAAAAATTTATATAGAAAAAACCCTTAATTCTAATATTGCCCTTGATGTATATAATCGTGTGCTTGTTCTAGTGAGTGAATATTGCGCTAATGAAGAATTTTTTGATAAAGAGAGCGCTAAAATTTCAGAAATTATCGTGCAAGATATACAATATTATGCGCTTGTAGAAGAAATGCTACAAGAAGACAAATACCAAGTTCAGCGCACCGTTTTAAAGGGCATGGTAAGGCGTGAGTATGACAAACGCTATATTCTTGGGAGTGAGGGCAAAATCCTTTTAGAATATCAAGAGCGCTCATTAGAAATGCTTTAAAAATCCTAGCTACAAACCTTAAAATTTGAGCCTTGAAAACCCATGAGTTTTGCTTAGTTTTTGCTGAAATTCAGCTAAATATAAGCTAATATCCTTATAATGCTTGCTTTTAAATTAATTAAAGGAAGTCCTATGACAAAGACTGCTAAAGTCAATGACATCGTCCGTGATTGGGTTATCTTAGACGCTAAAGACAAAGTTTTTGGCCGCTTAATCACTGAAATTGCCGTGCTTTTAAGAGGCAAACACCGCCCTTTTTATACCCCTAATGTGGATTGTGGGGATTTTGTAGTAGTTATCAATGCGGATAAAGTTAAGTTCTCTGGTATGAAATTAGAAGATAAAGAGTATTTCACTCATTCAGGCTATTTTGGTAGCACTAAGAGTAAGACTCTTCAAGAAATGTTAGAAAAAACCCCTGAAAAACTCTACCACCTAGCTGTTAGAGGCATGCTCCCTAAGACTAAATTAGGAAAAGCGATGATTAAAAAGCTCAAAGTTTATCGTGATGATAAGCACCCACATACTGCACAAATCAGCAAAAAGGACGCTAAATGAAAAAAATCTATGCTACCGGCAAGAGAAAAACGGCTATCGCTAAAGTTTGGCTAAGCGTTGGAAAAGGCGAAATGTCTATCAATAACCAAAGCTTAAACCAATGGTTAGGTGGGCATGAGGCGATTAAAATGAAAGTCATGCAACCCCTACTTTTAACCAAACAAGAGCAATCTGTAGACATTAAAGCGGTGGTTTTTGGTGGGGGCTATAGCGCTCAAGCTGAGGCTTTAAGACATGGTATTTCTAAAGCGTTGAATGCGTATGACATTGCTTTCAGAGCGATTTTAAAACCTAAAGGCTTACTCACTAGAGATTCAAGAGTAGTTGAGCGTAAGAAATATGGTAAAAGAAAGGCTAGAAGAAGTCCGCAATTCTCTAAGAGATAATTTCTCTTACCATAAGGAGCTTTTTTGGAAGAGCTTTTTTGGCTCTTCTTTCTTGCTGTTTTACCCCTAATTGCCCTTAATCAATCTTATAAAAAATCTGAATAAAAATCTTATAAACCATAATTAAATACTTATCTTTATACCAGCTATTAAAGCCCCTCTTTTAGCAATCTAGCTCGTAATTTTATTGCTTATCTTTGAGCTTTTATAAATTTTACACATTATAAAATATATTTCTTATCTAGTTATTATCTTTTATTCCTATTTTAATAACCTCAACTTTTTATCTAAAACCTTGATAATGAGGCTATACTAAGCGCATTTGAATTGAGGTAATTAAATGCAAGCTAATATCTTTATGCCTTATTGGCATTCTCAACCCTATGCGATATTAGGGGGGGGGGGGGTAACTCTCTCTAAAAACAATTTTTTAACTAGCATTGCTAAAGGTTAAAATGCTAGTTTCTCATTTCTTCTCACAGATTGACCCATTTATAATCTAGGAGTTCTATTTAGCCGTTTCCAAATTAAAAATGGCTATATCTATGGAGTGTGTTCTTATAGAACTTCACAATCTGCTAGTGATTGCAAAGAAAGCAACGCACAAGTTTTAAATACTCTTAATGACTTAAGCATACATAAAATTTGGCAATTTAACAATAAGAGCTTTACAAAAATTAAAGGCACTTTTGTTTTTGCCTTAGAAAATGATTTAGATTTAGATGAAAGTTCGTTTTACAAAAAGCTTTTAAACCTACTCATAGACAATGATTTTTTTAATCCTAAAAATTCTATTTTGATAACCCCTAATCAAAAACTATTTTTAAGCGGTTTTTTTGAAAGTAGGGGCAGTATTGACACAGGACGCAATTACTTGACTCAAGATTATTTTTTTCATAACGCTTTAGAATTTAAAAAGCTCAATTACTTGGCCTATAACTTTAATATCCCTAATGAAGTATTAAATTTTAATTTTAGAGAACTGCAACCTGAGTATATCCAAGGCATTAATCAGCGTAACCCCCAATTTAGGATTTATTTGGATTGGTATTTATACCATATTGGATTATTTAATCCTTATAAAGCACAAATTGCTAATCATATTTTTAACAACACCCTTATTATTGATGGCATTTTTTTCAAGCTGAATTCCAAACCAACAACTACTTATCGTGATAGTATTTTTTTAAACCGCACCCATTTTTATCTTAAGAATGTATATCAAAAAGTTTTAGACAAAAAAAGCATTAAAAACTTAAGAAAACAATTAGACTTTATTTAAGATAGTGAAGAATTTAAACGAGATAGTAAAATTATCAACGAATATCGTCTTTTAACCCCAAATCTCTGTAGTGCTTGTTGTGATGATTACAACATAAAAGAAAGAAGTTTTATTTCAATACCTCTATATAGAATCACTCAAAACCCTAGTTCCTACTATACCGAAATACACCATGTTATTTCTTTGGGTAAAAACAAAGAACTAGATGTTTTTGAGAATTTAACCAAGCTTTGCCCTATTTGCCATAGAGCTTTAAAAAAAGGGGCTAGTAGTGAGGAATATCAAAAGCAATTAATTGAAAATATTTTAAAGCACAACAAAGATAATTTAGAGTTTGCAAAATTGCGTTTTAACACAGATAGTTTCTCAATGCTTACTCATAATATTTATGAAAGCCTAAAATGAATTATAAGGTTTTAGACCTATTTTGTGGCGCCGGAGGTTTTAGTACTGGATTAGAACACTTAAAAGAATTTAAAACTCTAATAGGGCTAGATTTTGACAAACAAGCTTTAATGACTTTTGAAAATAACCATAAAAATGCCATTGGGGTTTGTGGGGACATTACAGAACAAGAAATTAAATCGCAAGTTATACAACACGCTAAAAATTTAAAAATCAATATGATAATTGGCGGACCTCCTTGTCAAGGCTTTTCTAATAAAGGAAAAAATTTAGGTCTAAAAGACCCTAGAAATTTCTTGTTTTTAGAATATATAGACATTGTGAAAGCCATAAAACCACAAATTTTTATTATTGAAAATGTGAAAAACTTAATTTCATGTGCCAAGGGATATTTTCTAAAAGAAATCAAAGAAAAATTTAATATTTTAGGGTATCAGTTAAGCTATCACATTCTAAATGCTAGAGATTATGGCGTTCCTCAAAGCAGAGAAAGAGCTTTTATTGTAGGGGCTAGGTATTTTAATTTTGATTTTAACTTATTAGAGCCCTTGCAAATCGTGAGCGTGAAAGAAGCAATTAGCGATTTAGCTTATCTCAATTCCAATGAAGGCGCATTTGAAAGTGATTATTCAAAACCAATCCAATCAACCTACCAAGCATTAATGCGAAAAAATAGCAATAAGCTCTACAATCATAAGGCAACCAATCATAGTGAAATAGCCTTAGAAAAATTAAAACTTATTCCCAACGAACAAGGTAAAGAATGTTTGCCCAAAAACCTACATGGAAAACAGCAATTTAAAAGCACATGGGGGCGTTTAAGTTGGGATAAAGTAAGCCCCACCATAGACACAAGATTTGACACCCCAAGCAATGGCACAAATTCACACCCAGAATTACACCGCTCTATCACACCACGAGAGGCTGCTAGAATACAAAGTTTTAGTGATGACTATATTTTTTATGGGAATAAGACAAGCATTTGCAAACAAATCGGCAATGCTGTGCCCCCTCTTTTAGCCCTAGCTTTGGGTAAAGCTCTTTTAAAAAGCATGAGCACATGACACAAATTTATAACACAGATGCTTTTGAAATTATCAAAGATTTTCAAAAACAAAATTTAAAAGTAGATGCTATTATCACTGACCCTCCTTATAACATTTCTGTTAAAAATAATTTTTCTACCATGCATAGCGCTAAGCGAAAGGGCATAGATTTTGGGGAATGGGATAAAGATTTTAAGTTTTTAGAATGGATTAGGCTATATTCTCCCCTAGTTAAGAAAAACGGCTCTATGATTATTTTTTGCTCTTATAGATTTATAAGCTATATTGCCGATTCTTTGGAACAAAATGACTTTTTAGTAAAAGATTTTATCCAATGGGTCAAAACTAACCCAATGCCTAGAAATATCAATCGGCGCTATGTGCAAGATACTGAATTTGCCCTATGGGCAGTTAAAAAGGGAGCTAAATGGACTTTTAATAAACCTGAAAATAAAAAATACTTACGCTCTTTAATTTTAAAAAGCCCCATAGTGAGCGGAATTGAAAGAACTAAACACCCCACACAAAAAAGCCTAGCCTTAATGGAAAAAATTATCTCTATACACACCAACCCTAATAATATTGTGCTAGACCCCTTTATGGGGAGTGGCACAACTGGTGTTGCATGCAAAAACTTAGGGCGAAAATTCATTGGCACAGAATTAGAAAAAGAATATTTTCAAATCGCACAAAAACGCTTAAAGCATTACTAATTCATTTTCAACAGCGTTCTTGGCGAAATATCCGCCTTTTCTAAAGGGGTGAATTGCCCTTTTTTATAGGCTTCTAAGCTTGCTCGCCCTATCATAGCCGCATTATCACTACAAAATTCTAAGGGGGCTAAAACAAGCTTGCAATCAAATGTATCACACAAATTTTCAAACGCCTTTCTCAAGGCTAGATTTTGACTCGCTCCCCCCACAATGCCAAAAATTTTGGGGCGTTTAGTTTTAAAATAGCGTTTGGTTTGCTTGATTAAATGCTCTATGGCTACACTTTGAAAATGATAGCAAATCTTACTTTTTACTTCATCATTTAAATTGTGAGCGTTTTTTTCAATCTCCAAACGCACTGCGTTTTTTAAACCTGAAAAGCTAAACGCTAAATTTGGGCTATTTTTTAAAGGAATAGGAAATATTAAAGGCTCATTTTTATACGAGTAATCAAGGGCTAATTTTTCTACTATAGGACCTCCCGGATAGCCTAAATTTAGCATTTTAGAAACCTTGTCAAAGCTCTCTCCAAAGCTATCATCTAAACTAGAAGCCATGATTTTAATGTCTTCATAGCTCCTAGCCTCTAAAATCAAAGAATGCCCCCCAGAGACTAACAGCACGCTTAAAGGCATGCAAGTTTGCTTTTCATTGATAAAGAGCGAATACACATGCCCTCTTAAATGGTCTTCTAAAATTAAGGGCAAATTTAAAGACAAGCTCAAGGCTTTTGCCATCATCAAACCCTCTATTAAAGTTACACTCAAACCCGGCTGGCTCGTAATAGCTATGGCTTTAAGCTTAGAAAAATCATTATTCAAGCTCATTTTAATGCGTTCTAATAATATTGGCAAACTCTCAGCATGAAGGCGTGATGCAAGTTCAGGCACAACGCCTCCATAAGGACTATGGTGCTTTTCTTGAGAGTTTTTAAAATGAGCGATGAGTTTGGCACTCTTTATGCTAGTAAGAGCTAAAGAGCTGTCATCACAAGAACTTTCAATACTTAAAATCATTACTTTTATCTTTAATGTGTTATAGTTTCTTAAAATTATACCTTATTAGGATTTTCAATGAAAAGAATGTTAGCGGAATTTGAAAGAAACCAAGCGATTTTAATGGCATTTCCCCACAAGTTTGGCGACTGGGCGTATTGTATCAAAGAAGCTAGAGAGAGCTTTTTAAACATCATTCAAACCATAGCAAATTACACAAAGGTTTTAGTGTGTGTTCATACTAACGATAATATCGGTTATGAAAGGTTAAAAAATTTATCTAATGTGAATACCGCACGAATTGATACAAATGACACATGGGCGAGAGATTTTGGAGCCATTAGCATTGAAAATAAGGGCGTTTTAGAGTGCTTGAATTTTGGTTTTAATGGCTGGGGGTTAAAATACCCATCAAATTTGGATAATCTAGTGAATTTCAAACTCAAAAATTTAGGGTTTTTAAAACACCCCTTAAAGACTATACCCTATATTTTAGAAGGCGGAAGTATAGAAAGTGATGGGGCTGGAACTATTTTAACCAACACTCAGTGCCTATTAGAACCAAATCGTAACCCCCATTTGAATAAAGATGAATTAGAAAACATGCTTAAAAAGGAATTAGGGGCTAAACAAGTGCTATGGTATTCTCATGGCTATTTAAGGGGCGATGATACAGATAGTCATACTGACACGCTCGCTCGGTTTTTAGATAAAGATACCATTGTTTATAGTGCGTGCAAGGATAAAAATGATGAGCATTATGAAGAATTAGCCAAAATGCAAGAAGAATTAAAAACCTTTAAAAAACTTGATGGCACACCTTATAAACTAATCCCTTTAGAAATCCCCAAAGCGATTTTTGATGAGAATAACGAACGATTACCAGCTACTTATGTAAACTTCTTATTTTGTAATAACGCCTTAATCGTGCCAACTTATAACGACCCTAAGGATACGCTCATTTTAGAGACCTTAAAAGAGCATACTCCCCTAGAAGTAGTAGGTATAAATTGTAATACCCTAATCAAGCAACATGGAAGCTTGCATTGTGTAACGATGCAACTATATTAAATAAAATCACGCTTTTTGGCGTGGTTCAAGGCGTGGGCATGCGCCCTTTTGTGGTTGCCCTAGCTCAAAAATTAGAGCTTGTAGGCTTTGTGCGTAATGTCAGCACTGCTCTAGAAATTGTCTTGCCTAAAAATAAGACCGAGTTATTTTTAAACGCTTTAAAAAATGGATTACCCCCTTTAGCCTTGATTGAAAAAATTGAGATTAGCCCCTATAATAAAGTGCTAAATTTTAATGGTTTTAAAATTTTAAAAAGCAAGACTAACGCCTTAAATTTGCTTAGTCAAATCCCCAAAGACTTAGGCGTGTGTAAAAATTGCTTGCATGAAATTAGGGACAAGAACTCCCCCTATTTTCATTACGCTTTCAACTCTTGTGCAAAATGTGGGGCAAGATACAGCCTTTTAAACGCCTTACCCTATGACAGAGAAAACTCCGCCTTAAAACCTTTCAAACTCTGTGAATTTTGTTCTTCTATCTATAAAGACCCCACTAACAAGCGATTTCATATTCAAGGCATAAGCTGTCAAAAGTGCGGTATTACGCTTAACTATAAAGAATTAAAAAATTATGATGCTCTTTTAGAGTGTGCTAAGGACATTCAAAAGGGTAAAATTATCGCTTTTAAAGGCTTAGGGGGTTTTGCCTTTGTATGTGATGCGAGAAATCAAGTAACTATAGAAAGATTACGCCTTTTAAAAAATCGCCCCTTAAAACCATTCGCACTCATGCTTAAAGATTTAAACACAGCACATCAATATGTGTTTTTAAACAAGTTAGAATGCGAGAGCTTAAACTCTTTTAATGCCCCCATACTCTTAGCTCATAAAAAAACTAACACCCAATTAGCCCCAAATATTGCCCCAAACTCCCCTTTTTATGGTGTCGTATTGCCCTATACCCCCTTACATGCTTTGTTATTAGATTTGTTAGATTTTCCTACTATTTTTACAAGTGCAAATTTTAGCTCCCAACCTTTAGCAAGTAATGAAGAAGAAATCAAAAAACTGCATTTTCTCTATGATTTTAAACTCACACACAATCGCTTTATTATTCATAGAATTGATGATAGTATCACACAATGCGTGGATAATAAAATCCGTTTAGTGCGTTTGGCTAGGGGGTTTGCCCCACTTTATATTACCTTACCAAAGCCTTTAAAAAAGAAAGAAAAAATTTTAGCCCTAGGAGCGGAGCAAAAAGGGCATTTTAGCTTGCTAGATAGCGAGACTTCCACGCTTTTACTCTCGCCTTTTTGTGGGGATTTGAGCGTTTTAGAAAATGAAAACCACTTTAAAGAAACTCTAAATTTTATTTTAAACGCTTATCATTTCAAACCCACGCTTTTAGCTTGCGATAAACACCCAAACTACGCCACCACTAAAATGGCTTTGAATTTTAACATGCCCTTATTACAAGTCCAGCACCACCATGCGCATTTTTTAGCAAGTATCTTAGACGCATTTTTACAAGATAGAAATACCAATCAATTCATAGGCATTATCTGGGATGGGAGTGGGGCTTATGAAAATAAGATTTATGGGGCGGAGTGTTTTATAGGGGATTTTAAAGAAATTAGAGAAGTCGCTAGGTTTGAAGAATTTTTGCTTTTAGGGGGCGAGAAAGCCATAAAAGAGCCTAAACGCCTAGTTTTAGAAATCGCTTTAAAATACCAGCTTGGCAAGCTTTTAAAACGCATTCAAAAGCATTTTAACAAAAATGAATTAGAAATTTTTAAACAAATGCATGTGAGACAAATCCAAAGCATAGCCACAAATTCCATAGGGCGTTTGTTTGATATTGTGGCGTTTAGTTTAAACTTAGTAGAAACAATTAGTTTTGAAGCACAGAGCGGTCAAGTTTTAGAAAATTTAGCCAAAGAGAGCAATGAAACTTCAATTTATCCTTTTGAAATTAAGGACAATATGGTGCGTTTGAGAAAATTTTATCAAGCGTTTGAAAATGATTTAGAAAAACTAGAATTTAAACATATCGCTAAGAAATTTTTTAATAGTCTAGTAGAAATCATTATCGCTTTAATCATGCCTTTTAAAGAGCATGCAGTGGTGTTTGGTGGGGGTGTGTTTTGCAACAAACTATTATGCGAGCAATTAGCCAAACGCTTAAAAGAGCTTAAAAGAAAGTATTTTTTCCACAAAAATTTTCCGCCTAATGATAGCAATATCGCTATTGGTCAAGCTTTAATGGCGTATTATCAAACTCAAATTATCAAAAAGGATTAACAATGGATAGCGTAACTCTAGCATGTGGGAATGGGGGGCAAGAAACTAATGCATTAATTGAGCAAGTGTTTATGCCTTATTTAAAAGAATTTATTAGTGCTTTTAATGAAGATGCCCCTAAGTTTAGGGCTAATGGGGAGTATTGTGTCAGCACGGATAGTTTTGTCATTACGCCCTTAGTTTTTAATGGGGGCGATATAGGCAAACTCTGTGTTTGTGGGAGTGCGAATGATGTGAGCATGCAAGGGGGCGAACCCCTTTTTCTAAACATAGGCTTTATTTTAGAAGAAGGCTTAGAAATTAGCTTGCTAAAACAGATTTTAAATTCCATTCAAGAGCAATTAAAATTAGCTAATCTGAAACTACTCTCATTAGACACTAAGGTGGTGCCAAAGGGGAGCGTGGATAAGCTCTTTATTAACTCAACTTGCATTGGTAAAATCATAAAGCCAGAGATTTCTTCACAAAATTTAAAAGAAGGACAAGCCATTATCGTGAGTGATAGTATCGCAAATCATGGGGCAAGTTTGTTTGCCATGCGTAATGAAATCAAGCTAAAAACGAGTTTAGAAAGCGATTGTCAATTACTCTATCCTTTATTAAAACCTTTATTTTTAAGCAACTTAAAAATTTATGCCCTAAGAGATGCAACTAGGGGCGGACTAGCAAGCGTTCTAAATGAATGGGCGAGTAGCTCTAAGGTAAAAATCATTATAGAAGAAGACAAAATTCCTTTGAAAGAAGAAACGCAAGGCATTTGTGAGATTCTAGGGCTAGAACCTTACGCATTAGCTAATGAAGGGGTGTTTGTCCTAGCTATGGATAAAAAAGACGCCCCTAAAGCCTTAGAGCTCTTGCATGCTAATGAAAAAGGCAAAAACGCTTGTATTATAGGCGAAGTGTTTAAAAACCCCTATCCTAGCGTAACTTTAAAAAATGCATGGGGTTTTGAAAGAATCTTAGAAATGCCAGAAGGCGAAATCTTGCCTAGGATTTGCTAAGGTCATAACCTCTCTTTAAAGAGAGGCTACTTTTAGAAAGCATAAAGGAAGTTGATATAAAAAGCAATCGCTCTTCTTGTTTCAAGCTTTGTCCAAGATTTATCTTTAACCCACTCTCCTGTTGTTTGGTCATAAGACATTTTTGGAGTTTTATAATAAGGTAAATTGATAGTGGGAACTTTAAAGCCAAGCTCAACAATCGCATGCTTTTTGTATTTTAAACGCATACCAAAATCAAACAAGAATTGCACATAGCTCGCATTCATAGTAGCAAGAGTATCTTTAATGTCCTTTTTAGAAACAATATCTCTTGATTTATCAATAGAACCAAAAGACCAAGTCTGTCCTGCTAGTGCAAAACCGGTATAAAAGCCAAATTTAGCGTCTTGAGTTTCTTTAACATTATAAATAAAATTCATTCCTGCACCATAAAGCGCTAGAGCATTAGGGGCAGTTGCTCCATAGGCTCCTTGAGGCAAATCTAAACCGCCAGAAACACCCCCTTGATTTTGAGCGTTTGAACTAGCGCTATAGCTAAAGAACCCATAGTATTTAATCCCAAAGCGTTTGCTCTTACCTACAAATTGATGATAACCTGCGGATAAATTCACGCCATTCATCAAAGGCTGAGCGGTTGTCATAGATTTTGTGCACCATTTATCCCCATTTGAACCGCATATGGGGTAATGGGCTGTCATTTGATTAAGCCCTAAACCTAACTCATAGCCAACTCCTGCAAATAACGAACTCTCTTCAGCATATAACCCACTTAAACTCAAGCTCAACGCTAACGCACCTAGAAATTTTACTTTCATAACAATACTCCTATTTAAAAATTAAAAATGAGAGAAAATTGTAACAAATGGGGGGGGGGGTGTCAAGTGCTTTGGGCAAAAATAAGGTAAAAAAATTAAAAATTGATTATATTTTTAAAAAATATTGACAAATAAAATATCTTCATAAAGAGTTTTTTGTTTTTATAAAAAACTCTTTATGTTATCTTTTTAAATATTTTCTTATGCAAGCTTATTGATTAAAAAACCATTTTAAAACACCCAACCATAGTTGAAATAAATATGCATGTTTTTTGGGGTTTCGCTTAATTCTACTTCGCTTATAGTCGTATCTTGCACGCTTTTAGCATTGATGTTTTGCTTAAGTAAGGGCAAGGCTATGCCAATAGAAAATTTAGAATGCTTGTAGCGGTAATTGATTCCGGTGGTAAAATGGATATTTCCTAAATTCTTATTAAGCTTAATTAGCCCATTACTCTTATAATTACTCCATAATGCCCTAAAGCCTCCAAAAATCCCTAAAACATTTCTCACACTATTATTGTCATAACTTGTATAAAAATCTAAAAGCAAATTGCTCCCTACTCCTAAACCTAGTTGTGAAACTTGCTTTAAAGTGCCTTTGAGATTGGCGTTATTGTAGTTGAAAAAACCATAATAAGACAACCCTACATAGTCATTAAAATACTGCTGATAACCTAACATAGCATTAAATCCTAGCATAGGGGCTTTAAGGGTTTGTTCTTTGGTGCTAGTTTGGTTGTCATTATTATTTACTTGATTTGAAAGTGCGATAAAAGTATTGCTTAAATGCTCGCTAAACATAGAGCTTAAACTTGCGTTAATAGAACTTTCTGCAAAAGTAGTGGTAGTATCTTTATTAGGAAGTTGCAAATAATGCCTATTTGACATAACCCTTGCATGAGCATGTTGTAAGTCTTGCTCTTTTTGCGCTATAACAGAGGCGTTTGGAGTATTTTTTGGCTGACAATTATTCTTATCATCCACATTAATCCCCCAACAATCATAGTATATAGGTCTAGTGCCGGGGCTATGTTTTGGAACTTTCCCCTCATCATAAGATGCTATTTTGCCATTTTCATAATAAATAGGCAAATCCCCCTTAGCTCCTAACTCAATCCATGCATTGAGAGTGAGACCCACAAAACTATCACTATAGTGCTTAGTCATATTGCCTTTATGGTCAGAAAGACCATATCCCTTAGTGTGTGAAAATTCATGTAAAACAATACTAGCATTACCATATTGCTCTAAGCAATGCCCCCTATCCAAATCACTACCATTATTTTGACAATATTTATTATTTTTTAATAAATCTAATTTTGAAAAATCTAAAAACTCAGATTGCACTGCAAGCAATCCTCCTCCATTAGAAGCCCGCCCCTTTAATTTGCCATTATTAGCTCTAGGACTAAGCACTTTTAAGGTCATATCGTTAGTATCAGCTCTAAATCTATCAATCACTGTTTGTGGGTCAATGATACCTGTGCGCCTATCCCAAAACTTAAAGGGTGCATTTCTTACCATATCTTCCCATTCTTTTGAATCTATGACATACGCTATGCTTAAGAAAGTATTGAAATAATTTTTAGCATCAGTAACGCTCACATCAGTAAAACATGGATTTTTTTCACCCGTAATGGTATCTTTTCCACAAACGCTATAATACACTTCTTGATTGCTAAAATGCCCATGAATATTAGTTGTAATGCTATTAACTGCGTTTAAAACCCTTGCAGTATTGCTTGTATCGCCCTCTTTTGGCTTGATTTTAAAATCTTGAGGGTCAATATCCCCATCAAAATAATCTTTTAAATTAGGAAAGTCCTTTGGGTCTAGTAGCACTTCTTTATCTGCACCTAGTTTGGCAATCGTAGCGATTTTGACCTCTTTCATTTGTGAATTATCTGTAGCTCCCTCTGGTAAATACTTAACCACAACATCTACATTACTCAAATCATAGGGCAAGTAATTTTGAATGCTAACTTTCCCCTCTTTATTTGCAAGAGTGATTTTAATGGGTGCGGTCGTGCTAATAGAGCGTGAGGGGTCTGTAATATTGTCTTTGGTAAAAAGGTCTTGGCTATTAGTGGTATCAATTGCTTTTATATTTTGCTCTAACTGCTTAATATCCGCTCCACTTTTTAAAGTGGGGTATTTCAAAACTACTTGTTGGGGTTTTTCTACTTGAGATTCATCTATTTGGGGTTTTTCTTCTTGAGGCTTTTCTATTACAGAAGGCTTGTTTTCTGGCTTACTAGCATTTTGAGGGAAACTAGGGCTAGTGATTATAGGGGGCATGTAGCTGTTGTTTAAAACCCTTGTTTTTTCTCTTTGTCTTGCTTGTAATTCACCCGTTTCAAAACCACCCTCTACAAAAAACCCACTTTTTGGGTGCGCCTCACACTCACTCAAAAAGCTTGCCAATACCAAACATGCACTTTTGCTTAATGTTTTTACATTCATAGTAAGACTTTTATCGTTATTCAAAATGTCGCCTTTACTCGCTCTTGTTTAATCATTGTTTATCCTTATAATTGTTGTTTAACGCTATTATTGTCCTAATAGGCTTTGATTTTTCTTAATTTTTAATACAAAACCTAATTAATAACAAAAATGCAAAAGTAGTTTAATGGATTTAAGAGTTAAAAATAAGAGTAAAAAGCTTAAAAAGATAAAAAATAAATTGAAAGTAAGACAAGGGGTTTTAAACCCCCTTTCTTAAAATTTAGTGTTGTTTGAAAGGGCTATCTACCACTTTCTTTCTATCCACAATATAAGGGATTAATGCCATATGGCGTGCTCTCTTAATTGCAGTTTCTACTTTCTCTTGCCATTTTTTGCTATTACCGGTTAAGCGTCTTGGCATAATTTTATAACGCTCTGATAAAGTATGCTTAAGCATATCTAAATCTTTATAATCAATAAAGGCAATTTTAGCCTCAGTATATTTGCAGTAGCGTTTTGAATAGCGTTTTCTTTCCATAATGTCTCCTTAAATTAACCCTTAAAAGGGGATTTCTTCTTCATCAATGTTGATTTCAGGCACGCTATTTTGGTATTTAGCCGGTTGTGCCTGAGGTTTTTCTTGAGTATAAGCACCTTGGTAATTAGAATAACTATTAGAGGGGCTTTGCTTAGTAAAGCTATCATGGCTAGGGGCTGTATAAGCGTTATTATAAGAATTTACACCAAAAGAAGAGTTGTCATGATGAGCTTGCTCTTCTGTAGGCTTTTTATCCATAAACTGCAAAGTATCCGCTGTAATCGTGTGGCGTGAATTTTTCTTACCCATTTGGTCAGTCCAACTCTCTAAAGTCAAGCGTCCCTCTACTAGAACGCTTGAGCCTTTGCTTAAAAACTGATTAGCAATTTCAGCGGTGCGACCAAATAGGCGCACATCTATAAAGCACACTTCCTCGCCTTGAGTTCCATCTTGCTTTTTGAAACGCCTATTTGTAGCTAGACCTATTGTAGCGGCAGCTGAACCACTTGGCAAATACTTCAATTCCACATTTCTAGTCAAGCGCCCTACCATAATTACTTTATTATACATGCCTAAAACCTCTCTTTATGAAGTCTTTCTAACTACTCAAACTTACTCGCTATGAGCCTCTGTGCTTTCTTTTTCACCATGCTCATGATGGTTTTCATGGTGTTCATGGGTTTGCTCAGATTTATGACTCTCTTTAGCATGACTTGGCTTTTTATTAGCTCTATCTACTAAAGCATGCCATGCCTCTACTTCTTTCTTGCTATCGTATTTAATCACAATAAAGCGTAAAATATCTTCATTAATGCGATAAAGTCTCTCAAGCTCTAAAATCATTGAGGGAGATGCTTTAAAATAAATCACATAATAATAACCACGCTTATGCTTTTTGATTTCATAAGCCAAATTACGCATACCCATATCTAAATTGGTCTCAATCGTTCCGCCATGCTTAAGAATGACTTCTTTATAAAAATCAATCTTTGCTTTGATTTCTTCTTCTACTAAAGTAGGTTTGAGGACAAACATTGTCTCATAATGCCTCATTAAGATTCTCCTTGTGGTTTTATAGCCCTTTTTTTACTAAAAAAGAGCAAGGTTTGAAAAAACTTTTTATTCTAGCGCAAATAGCCTTGAATTTTTATTAAATACAATAATCCAAGCTCTTTTTTACCTTGCATACTTTGGATATGCCACAATCTAAAAAGCTCAAAAATTTGCTTATAACCTAATTCCTTTAAGCGTAAAGCTCGTTTAGTATAATTCTCTATGATAGTCTTTGGGGGAGCATAGCCTAAGACTTCTGTTGCATTGACTGCCCCTGTTGTCTTAATATGTGCGAAAAATAAAAAAAGTTGGTAAAAATACCTTTCAAGTCCTCTTAAAATATCTAAATCTTTTATCCCCTCTTTGAGTAAATACTGATAAACACTCAGCACATTTTGACGACTAAAAAGTGCTTCAAAGAGCTTTTGTAAATCCATATCCCCCGCACAGCTAGAAAGCTCTTTAACATCTTCTATATTAATAGGGCGCTTTAAAATAGCAAATTTTTGTAAATCACTATGAGCGATACTCAAATCGTTATTATCAATTTCAAGTAATGCCCCTAGTAAATGCGTATTGATTTCTATTTGCAAATCTTGTGCGCTAATTTGCAAAAAACCCAAACTCTCTGAAACACTAGGCATAAAAAAGCGTGCATAAGTTAATTCCTCTTTCATAGGGCTTTGATGAAAGGCTTTTAATAGGGTATCACTAAGGCGCTTATACTTACTAGCCTCATCACTTTTAGCCCCATAAAGCCCAATAATTAGCCTATTAGCACTATGGCGTTCTAACGCTTTTAAAAAAAGTTTAATGTCCTCTTCTTTAAATTTCTTGCGCATTTTTTGCAAAATCGCACTTTCAAGCTCTAAGATAACCAAACTAGGCTCACCAAATAAAGAATCTTGCTCTAATAAGCTTAGGATTTTATCAGGCTCATAGTCTATGGAATTTATCGCATAAATTTCTATACTAGGATTTTGCTCTTTAATAAGGGCGCTAACTTTTTTCATATAATGCCTAATAAAAAAATCAGACTCCCCATAGAGCAACAATGCTTTTGGTAATTTAGTCGCTAAGTAGTTTTCCAAGTCATTGCGATAAAGCTTGCCTAATTTTTTATTGCGATACATTCAAAGCCCTTTTTGTATAATCTCGCCTCTAATTTCACCTAAAATTAAATCAGCTTGAGTGATTTTAAGGCGCACTTTCTCTAATATCTCAAAAGAGTGCTTAGATTTTACTAAAACCTTAGCGCCAATAAGCTTTTCTTTTAAACTTACAACAATAAAATCTTTATTCTCTAGCACAATACCTAAAAATTCTTCATTAATATGCTCTAAAGCATAGCGAGCGAATTTACGCTTTCTAAAATCTCTTTCAATCAAGGCAACATTTTTTTGCAAAGCGTTTAATTCAGAGCATACTATTATTGTTTCTTCAAGCAAGTAAGCAAGTTTTTTAGCATTCCCAAATAATAGCTCTTTTAAAATCCTATGCAACATCAAATCACTATAACGCCTAATAGGCGAAGTGAAATGCGTATAACTAGAAAAGCCTAAGCCAAAATGCCCCTCATTAAAAGGGCTATAGCGTGCCTCTTGCTGGGCTTTAATCATCATATGCCCCACTTCATTTTCTAAGCCCTTTTCTTTTGCAAGCTCTAAAACATGGTGTAAAAAATGATGGAAAGACATTTTTTTATTGCGCTCAAAGCCATAGCTAAAAAGTTTAGCATTAAGGCGTTTTTGTTGCTCTAAAGTGGGTTTTTCATGCACACGATAAATCCCCTTACCCCCTAAAGCCTCATCTAAAAGTCTTGCACTAGATTGATTAGCTAATAGCATAGCCTCTTCTACAACACTATGGGCTATGCCCTCTTTGTCTAAGGCTAGATTTTCTAAACGCCCCTCTTTATCCAAACAAAGCATTCTTTTATCACTAATAAAATCAAAGCCCTTTTTCAAACGCACTTTTTTTAATTCTAAAGCTAGGGGCAAAAACCCTAAAAGGCTTTCTTGAATTTCTTTAGAGATATTACAAGTTGTAGGGTTATTAAAAAATTCTTCTATTTCTTCATAGCTTGTATTAGCCCTTACTTCAATCATAGCTTGAACTAGCTTGGCATTTTTTATATCTTTTAAAGGGATTTCCCACACTAAAGCAAGGCGTTTTTCTTGTGCTTTTAATGAACATGCCCCTTGACTAAGACTAGGTGGGAGCATAGGATAGACACTATTAGGAAAATACACACTAAAACCCCTAGCCCTTGATTCTGTATCAAGCACTGAATGTAAAGGCACAAACGCACTCACATCGGCAATGGCTACATAAAGCGTTTCTAAATCTTTATCATAAAAGATGGCATCATCAAAATCTTTGGCTGTTATTGGGTCAATGGTGCAAAAAGGCATGTGCGTATAATCTTGATAACCCATAAAACTTTGTGCGGGCATTTGAGAAAAATTTTGTGCTAAATCTAGGGCGTCTTTAGAAAAAGTGAGTTGCCTTTGAAACAATTCTAAAGACAAACGCTCATCAATTAATGGGTCTTCTAAAACCCCTAGAATTTCTTCAATCTTACGCTCTTTAAGATTGATTTTTATCACACAATGCTTGGGCAATTCTAATAAGGACTTTTGACTATGCTTTAAAAAAATGGGGGTTTTTGTCGGGTCTTTAAAACTAAGGGCAACAATTTTTTGATTCATTTTAGTTAAATAACACACTATAGAATGCGTCTTAATAGAAAGAGTGGCTATGTAGCGTGCTATAGGGCGTTTACGCCTAGGATTAATAGAACATAATACAAGCGCATTGGGGGCGATATTTTTAGGAAAACCTTTTAAAATAGGGTCTTTAGCATAATGAATGCCTAGCGAAATCAAAAAAGCTTGGCGTTGTTTATTTAATTCAATTTTACCAATATCAAAACCTTGTTTTAAAACAACATGATTGTTTTTATTTTCTATGACCTCTTTAAAAATACTATCTTCTAAAAGATAAGAAAATTTTTTAGGGACTTCCTTAACTCCGGTAAATAAATGCGTTAAAAAGCGTTGCATTAAAAAACGCTCTGCATAATTTCTAAAGCCTCTTTATAACTTACTTTTGAATGACTAAAATATTCAAAACTTAAAGACGCTTGCATTAAAAGCATGTCTTTACCATCTTGAATTTCTAGCCCCATAGAATGCGCTAAATCTAAAAAAATAGAAGTGTTATACATCAAATCATACGCCAATTTAGAATTTTTAAACAATGCTTTTAAAAGCTCTTTAGCTAGAGGTAATTCGTTATTAAGGCTTGCTGAAGTGGTGTTAATGATAAGCTCAAAAGAACTTTCAAGTAAATCTTCTAAACTTCTAATATCACAACCAAGTTGCTTAAAAAAATCTAATTTTTCTTTAGAGCGATTAAAAACGCTTACCTCTAAGCCTTGTTCTAACAATTCGCATGCTAAAGCCTTAGCACTCCCTCCAGCGCCTAAAATCAACGCATTTTTAAAAGTATCTTTCAAGGTGTAATAAAAACCTAGTGCGTCCGTATTATAACCTACAAGCTCATTGTTTTCTAAAATAAGCGTATTCACAGAGCCACATTTTTTAGCAATGCCTTTTACTCTATCACAAGCCTTAAAAGCTTTTTCTTTAAAAGGCAAGGTAACATTAGCCCCACAAAGCCCTAAGTTTAAAAAACTCGCTTTAATATCGCTTTCTAAAGGCAATAACAAATGATGATAATGCCCTAAAAAGCCTAATCTTTTAGCATAAGTGATAAAACATGCGTTATGAATTAAGGGCGATTTAGAATGTTTGATAGGGTTTCCAAAAACTCCAAAAGACTTTAAAACCATATTCTAAAACTCTTTTTGAGGTGTAGTGTCATCTAAAGTAGCTTTTTTCAAAAGCTTTAAAAAAACATAGCCTTGCTTAGAAGAAGAAAACTGAATCTTTGCCCAATCCTTTTTGATTTCTAAAACTTGCACGCTTTGGTCTTTCAAAAGCCCTCCAATAACCTTGCCTTTTGTGCTAGGTAAAGCACGCACATTCACACTTGATGGCACAACAATATAATCCCCTAAAGTTTGCAAATCTTCTTGTGTCTCATTCTTTAGGGGAGCGTTTTCTTTAGAACTAGAACTTTTAGAAATATCTGTATTTTCATAAGTTTGAACCAATTCTTCTTTTTCTTCTTTTTGAGGTTCTTGAATAAGGTCTAAATCTTTGGAATTTTCTAGTGTTTTAGACTCATTTTTGACTTCATAAGGCGCATTAGACACGCCCTCTTTATTAGGCATATCAATAGTTTTTAAATTTTTTGGAGTATCTTCTCTAATTGAATAAGAAATCCCCATATATGCTAATACATAAATTAGCAAAAATGCCATAAGCACCAATAAAGGTTGCGTATAAAGTCTGAAAAAAAAGTTCATAATTCCTACCTTAGCACTACAGAATCTTGTGTGTCTCTTGGCTCTAAAGCCCCTATTACATATGCGCTACTACCTAATCTTTTAAGCACTTCTTCAAGCTCTTTTTTGCCCACTATTAGCACCATTCCCACCCCCATATTAAACACCCTAAAAGCCTCTTTCTCTCCTACTTGTTCTTTTAGAATAGCAAAAATTTCATCAAAAATTAAGGCATGCCTATGAATAACAGCACTCAAGTGATGAGGCAAAATGCGTGCCACATTTCCCAACAGCCCTCCTCCTGTAATATGTGCTAGAGCTTTAAGATAAGGTTTTACACTCTCAATCTCAGCCACATAAATGTGCGTGGGTTCTAACAATATATCTATCAAAGGCTTATTGTCTAACATGGTATCATATTTAAAACACAATTTTTCAAACAAAACTTTTCGTGCCAAAGCATAGCCGTTACTATGCAATCCAGAGCTTTTAAGACCCACTAATACATCGCCCTCTTCTAAGTTTTGAAAACGCCTTAAATCTTTTTCTTCGCAAACCCCCACCATAAAGCCTGCCAAATCAAAATCCTTATGCGTATAAATCCCGGGCATTTCAGCGCTCTCGCCCCCTAAAAGCGCTACTTTTGCCATTAAGCAACCTTGCGTAATGCCTTGAATAACTTCTAATGCCTCTTCTTTAACTAATTTAGAAGTCGCATAATAATCTAAAAAGAACAAAGGTTTAGCCAAATGACATAACAAATCATTTACACACATGGCTACCAAATCAATTCCTATTGTGTTTAAACGCTTTGATTCAATAGCTAAACGCAACTTTGTCCCTACCCCATCAGCGCATGCTAAAAGCACAGGCTCATTATACCCTTTAGGCATTCTAAAAGCCCCAGCAAAGCCTCCAATACCTCCTAAAACTTGCGTATTAAAAGTAGATTTTGCCAAAGGTTTAATCAATTCTGCTAAAGCATTCCCCTCATCAATATTCACGCCCGCTTGTTTATAAGTTATCAATATTAAAATCCTTAGCGCTTTTCAAAATCAATTCTAGGGTCAATGACTGCACACAATAAATCGCTTGCTAAACTTGCTAATAACCCTAAAAGCGTAAAAATATAAAGCGAACCAAAAATGACTGGATAATCCCTACTCACTATGCTTTCATATCCAAGCAATCCTAATCCGTCCAAACTAAAAATAATTTCTATGAGTAAGCTAGAGCTAAAAAACATGCTCAAAAAAGCTTGTGGAAAACCAGCCACGACTAATAAAATCGCATTACGAAACACATGCGCATAAAAAATACGCCCCACTGAACAACCCTTAGCCTTAGCGCTCACCACATAAAGCTTTCCCATTTCATCTAAAAAGGAGTTTTTAACTAAAAGCGTAAGGCTTGCAAAACCCCCTAAAGAAATGCAAAGAACAGGCAAGGTAATATGCCATAAATAATCTTTAATTTTACCTAGTGTGCTTAAATTTTCAAAATTATCGCTCACTAACCCCTTTAAAGGAAACCAATGCAAGTAATTACCTCCAGCAAAAAAGATAATCAGCACTACGGCGAATAAAAATGCCGGAATAGCATTAGCAACAATAATTGCCACACTGCTTAACACATCTAAAGGCTCATTATTATGTCTAGCCTTAAAAATCCCCAAAGGAATAGAAATGAGATAAATTAAAAGCGTGCTAAAAAGCCCTAAAGAAATAGAAACCGGTAATTTTTCTTTAATCAAATCAACCACTTTAATTTGGCGATAAAAGCTCTCCCCAAAATCAAACTTCAAATAGTTTTTAAGCATTAAAAAATAACGCTCACCAATAGATTTATCAAACCCATAGAGTTTAACTAACGAGGCATATAATTCAGAATCCATGCCTTGAGCGCCCTTATACACACGCTCTTGTTTAGCAACATTTCGTGTTTCTTTAGAAGAGGCGTTATCAATCTTTGCCATAATTTGCTCTATAGGGCCTCCGGGAGCTGTTTGAATGAGGAAAAAATTAATGGTAATAATTCCAAGCAAAGTAGGCACAATTAAAAATAAACGCTTAAGAATATAGGTTATCATTTTGAACCTTTTATTGTGTTATCCCACCATAAATAAGGCGAAAATCCATAGCTAGGACTATAAGAGGGCATACCAATCTTTTTCCAAGTCGCCAAACGATAATTAGGCAAATAAAAATGAGGGACAACATAAAACCCCCATAACAACACCCTATCCATAGCTTGAGTAGCTGCTACACGCTCTTCATAAGTTTTAGCCATAATGATTTTTTCAATCAAATTATCTATAGCCTTATTAGAAATGCCTGCATAGTTCCTAGAGCCTTTTTCTTTAGCACTACTTGAGCTAAAATAAAAGCGTTGTTCATTGCCCGGAAAGGGCGATTGTCCTATCACGCCTACAATCATATCAAAATCAAAGCTTTTAAGGCGATTCATATATTGGCTTAAATCCACACGCTTAATCTTCATCTCAATGCCTAAAATCTTTAAATTCTTAGCATAAGCTAAAGCCAACCTTTCAAATGCGGGGCTATTTAAAAGCAAAGTAAAGCTAAAAGGTTTGTTGTTTTTATCTACTAAGCGCATGTTTTTATAGGAAAAACCGGCACTTTTTAAAAGCCCTTGAGCGTATTTCAAATTCTCTCTTAAGTTATAGTTTAAGACATCGGCCCCATCAGTTCTTGGCACTATAAAAGGCTCATTAAAAACCCTTTCATCTAAGATTTTTTTATAAGGAGTCAAAAGAAACTTTTCTTCAGGGCTTGGCAAAAGACTTGATGCATATACAGAGTTGTTAAAAAAACTTGTAGTGCGTTCATATTGTGAAAAAAACAAGTTTTTATTGGCCCATTCAAAATCAAAAGCATAGAAAAGTGCCTCACGCACCCTTTTATCCTTAAAAATTTCACGGCGTGTGTTAAAGAAAAACCCTTGCATGCCACTTGGCATTTTATGATGGATAAGATGTTTGATGATGTCTTTTTTCTCTACAGCCTTACCATTATAGCCCCTAGCCCAAATTTTAGCCACGCTTTCAATACGCCAATCATACGCTCCGCTTAAAAAAAGCTTGCAAGGCAATCGTTTCATCTTTGTAATATTCAAAGCGCACTTGATTGAAATTAAATTGCCCCTTTCTGCTTGGCAAATCTTTCGCCCAATATTTGAAATTGCGCCTATAAATAATGCGCTTTCCCACATCAAAAGATGAAATCACATAAGGACCACTAGAAACCGGAATAAGCAAGGGATTTTTATCAAAATAATCCTTTTTAAACGCTTTTTTTGAAAAAATCTGTAGTTGCCCTAAAATCAAAGGCAACTCTTTATTTTCAGTGGTTTTAAAGACAAATTTAACACGATATTTATCTAAAATAACAGCTTTTTCTACATCTTGATAATACTGCTTGTAGATAGGAGAGCCTAATTGCATAATCGTATCAAAACTAAATTTTACATCACTAGCTAAAATAGGCGTGTTATTACTAAATAAAGCCCTTTCATCTATGGTAAAAATTACATAGCTATTATCCTTAGCCACTTGTGCATCTTTGGCAATCAAAGGATATTCTGCATAAGGCTCATCTAAACTTTGTGCCATTAAAGTGTCAAAAATTAAATCCAAGCCTTCTGCTTTAGTGCCTTTAATAATAAAGGGGTTAAGACTATCAAAAGTCCCAATCGCATCACTTCTTAAAACGCCACCCTTTGGGGCGTTAGCATTAGCATAATCAAAGTGTGAAAATGATTTTTGATGTGTTGGTTCTTGCCCTAAATACAAATAGGGAGTAGCTCGCAATAAGCTTGCTAATACAATAAGTAAAAGGGCTAATCGCAACACTTAAATTAACCCCATTAACTCTTTAGCTTTTTGATAAGTAGCTTTAGCTAAAGGTCTAGCTTTTTCTACGCCTTGATTTAACACCATTCTCACTTCATCATCACTGATTTCTTTGTATTTTTCTTGTATGGGCTTAAGCGATTGGATAATCACTTCAGCTAATTCTTTTTTAAAATCCCCATAGCCCTTATCTCTAAAACGCTCTTCTATATTTTCTTTACTCTCATTGCTCAAAAGCATATAGATATTTAAGAGATTAAAAATGCCTTCTCTATTTTCATCAAATTTAATTGTGCCAATAGAATCCGTAGTGGCTTTTTTGATTTTTCTTAAAATCACATCAGCTTCATCTAAAAGAAAAATCGCATGGTTAGTTCCCTTATGCGATTTACTCATCTTAATACTTGGTTCATCTAATCCCATAACCCTTGCCCCCACTTTTGCGATTAAAGGTTCAGGCACTTTAAAGCATTCTCCAAAATCCCTATTAAACTTTTCTGCAACATTTCGTGTGAGCTCTAAATGCTGTTTTTGGTCTTCGCCTACTGGCACTAAATCCGTTTGATACAACAAAATATCTGACGCCATTAAAATAGGATAATTAAAAAGCCCCACATTCACGCTTTTTGGGTTTTTCAAAGATTTGTCTTTAAATTGTGTCATGCGTTGCATTTCCCCCATAGACACTTGACAATCTAATAGCCACGCTAATGCGGGGTGTTCATCAATTTCACTTTGAATAAATAGTCCTGATTTGTTAGAATCTATCCCACAAGCTAGAAGCAATTTAACTAATTCATAGCTTTGTGCTTTTAAAAACTTAGGCTCTATGGGTAGAGTAATGGCATGCGAATTAACCACACAAAAAAGGTTTTCATACTCATCTTGCATCTTAACCCAATGCTTAATCGCTCCTAGATAATTACCCAAATGGATTTGTCCTGTTGGCTGAATGCCTGAAAAGACTCGTTTTTTTTGCATACCTAAATTATCCTTTTTTAAATTAAATTGACAAAGATATTTTAATTTCAAATATTGTAGCAACCTAATTTTAATATTTCAATGAAAGACTTTTAAGAGCGTTTAATCGCCCAAAATAAGAGCGCCTCATAGCTCAATTTCTCAAATGCCATATTTTTAAAAAAATCTTTTTTTTGCTTAAAACTAAGTGTTCCCCCTCCTAAAAGCCCTGATTTTTGCAAATGGCTAAAAAAATCTTCTTTATTCTCAAAATGTAGCGCTAAACGCTTTGTTTGAATATTGTAATCAAAATCTTTAAAGATATTTTTAAGCATGCTTTTTAGTGCATAAGCGCTTTTTAATGGAGAGTTTGTTTTTAAAAACGCATGCACCTCATGCAAGCTAAAATCTGTATGAATGGCTAGTGCAACTTCTTTAGCACTTAAAGCAATATCTTTTAAAAGCTTTTCTAAATTCAAAGCCCATTGCAAAGATGAACAAGCAATAATTAAATCATAAGCTTTAAACTCATAACACTCAAAATCAGCCAATTCTAAAGTGATTTTTTGAATCTTAGAACTAACTTTTTTATGGCATTCAAGCATGTTTTGCGCACTATCTAAGGCAATCAATTCATCTACTTGAATACCATATTTTTCTAAAATATTTGCTACCATGCCACTCCCAGCCCCCAAATCTAAAACTTTAGTATAAGCTCGTTGTTTTAAATTTTTAAGCAACAGCAAAGCCAAGTCTTGTTGTGCTAAAGAATTAGCGCTATAAGTTTTAGCATGCTTGTTAAAAGAGTGTAAGAAATTTGGCATCACTAATCTTAAATATTGCCTTTAGTTGGACTATGAACGAAATTTTAGTGTATTCTTAGCAAATTTTAGATAGAATCACAAGTAATTTTGCTTAAATTTTTAGAATTAAGGAATTGGTGTTTATGACGAGTGCGCTATTTTGGTTGCAAATTATTTTAGCAGTATTAATTGTGATTGTGGTCTTATTGCAAAAAAGTTCTAGTATTGGTTTGGGAGCTTATAGTGGGAGCAATGATTCTTTATTTGGCGCAAAAGGACCTGCAAGTTTTATGGCTAAACTCACAATGTTCTTGGGTTTGATTTTTGTTATCAATACTATTGCACTAGGATATTTGTATAACAAAGACTATAACAAAAGTATTTTAGATGACACCAAGAATAAAAAAGAACTCTCTCCTTTAATCCCTTCTTCTGGAGCTCAAAAACTTTTAGAAACGCCATCTTCTAATCTTCTAAACCCTCTTGCTCCGCTTGAAAAGCCCAAGACCATAGAGCCAAAAGCGCCAGAAAAAGAGTCTTTAAAGCCAGCAACCAACAATCAAGAAAATCCTAATAAGCCTAAACCAAGCGCACAAAATAAACCCACAACAAATGCCAAAACAAATGCTAACACCCACACCAAAGCCCAGCACAATAAAACCCATACAACCAAAAATGCTGAAAAAACTCCTAAAAAACCCACTAAAGAACAACCACATAAAAAACAAACAAAGGAAGAAAAATAATGTTACAAGCTATTTATGATGAAACCAAAGATTTAATGCAAAAAAGCGTGCAAGCCCTACATAGAGAATTTTCTACCTTGCGAAGTGCTAAGGTCTCTATCAATATTTTAGACCATATTAAAGTAGATTACTATGGCACGCCTACAGCACTCAATCAAGTAGGCTCTGTTATTGCCACTGATGCAACAACCATTCAAATCAGTCCTTGGGAAAAGAACTTATTAAAAGAAATTGAAAGGGCAATTCAAGAGGCTAATATTGGCGTTAATCCTAACAATGATGGCGAAAACATCAAATTGTTTTTCCCTCCAATGACTCAAGAGCAACGAAAGTTAATTGCTAAAGATGCCAAAGCTATGGGCGAAAAAGCTAAAGTAGCTGTGCGCAATATCCGCCAAGACGCTAATAACAAAATTAAAAAACTAGAAAAAGATAAAGAAATTACTGAAGATGAAAGCAAAAAAGCTCAAGAGCAAGTGCAGAAAATGACCGATGAGGCAAGCAAGAAAATTGAAGAAAGCGTCAAAAATAAAGAAGAAGATATTTTAAAAATCTAGGGGGCACTTATGAATGTCAAAGAATGTTACAAAAATGCTGGAGCGCTTTTAGAAGGGCATTTTTTGCTTAGTAGTGGGTTTCACTCTAATCATTACTTGCAATCTGCTAAAGTATTAGAAAACCCCCAACTAGCCCAAGAATTTGCTATCAATCTAGCCAAACAAATTAAAGAGGCTAAACTAGACATTGAGTGCGTATGCTCGCCTGCTATTGGGGGCATACTTGCTGGGTATGAACTTGCAAGGGCTTTAAATGTGCGCTTTATCTTTACTGAAAGGGTGAATGGCGTAATGACTTTAAGGCGTGGCTTTGAAGTCAAAGAGAATGAAAGGATTTTAGTGTGTGAAGATATTATCACTACCGGAAAATCCGCTATGGAATGCGCCAAAGCCTTAGAAGAAAAGGGCGCTAAAATTGTAGCTTTTGGAGCTTTAGCTAATCGTGGGATTTGCAAGCGCACACATTCTATTTTAGAGGCTAAAGAGGGCGCATGCCTACCAAGCGATTTGCCCTTTTTTGCCCTAGAGGATTTTATTTTTGATATGTATGAGCCTAGCACTTGTCCCTTATGTGCTACAAGCACTGCTATAAAACCCGGAAGTCGTGGGAACTAAAAGAAATCGTGCCAAAACTCTTTTAAAACCCTCACCCATTAAAAACGCCACAAAAAATACCTACCAACCCCACTTTTCAAAAGAACTTGGGGTTACCTTACGCTTAAAGGCTTTTATCACTGATATTTTTATGATTTATACCCCTATGCTTTATTTTATGACTTATATTGTCTTAGGGAGCGCACAAAGCTTTAGGGAAAATCAAGGTGCGATTTTTTTATGCTTATGTTGGTATGCTATTGTGCATAGTTTATTTATTGCTTTCAAAACTCAAAGCCCCGGAATGCGTTATGCAAATTTTAGATTAATCAAAAATAATGGCAAAAAAGTGGGCTTTTTCTTAGCCCTATGGCGCTTTGTTGCATGGATACTTAGCATGAGTTTGCTTATAGGGTTTATTGCACCCTTTATTTTTAAGTTTTTTTTGCATGATAAACTCAGTGGCACTCACATTGAAATCATCAAGGAAAAATAATGAAAAACTTAGTAATCTTAAGCGGAGCGGGGATTTCTGCAGAAAGTGGGATTAAGACTTTTAGAGATGCTGGAGGTTTATGGGAGGGGCATGATATTATGGAGGTTGCCTCGCCACAAGGTTGGGAAAAGAACCCACAAAAAGTGCTAGATTTTTATAACGCCAGACGCAGACAACTTTTTGAAGTCAGCCCTAATGATGCCCATAAAGCTTTAGCAAAATTAGAAAAATATTATCAAGTTAGTATCGTTACTCAAAATGTAGATGATTTACATGAAAGAGCAGGCTCTTCTAATGTTTTGCATTTGCATGGAGAATTATTGAGTGTGCGCAGTGTTAAAAATCCTCATTTAGTCTATTTGTGGGAAAAGGATTTACATTTAGGAGATTTGGCTGAAGACAAATCGCAATTACGCCCTGATATTGTATGGTTTGGCGAAAAAGTGCTGTTCTTAAAAGAGGCTATCTATTTAGTTAAAAAAGCTGATATTTTAATGATTATTGGCACTTCTTTGCAAGTCTATCCTGCAGCGAGTCTTTTTACCTATGCACCAAAGAATGCGCTCATTTATTATATTGACCCTATGGCTAAAAGTGCTCGCATGCCTAAAAATATTCAATGTATTAGTAGTAGTGCAGTGAGTGCTATGCAAGATTTAATGCCAAAACTCATAGAAAGTGCATAGCTATTTTTGATTTAAAAGAATATTTTTGATTTTTTCAGCCAAGCATTAACAAAAATATGGTTTAATCTTTGTCATCATTTGCCATAAAGTAATAAATCAAAGGAGCTTGAAAGCCTAATGCAAGAAGCTACAGAAGCATTGAATCACCCCTATTTTGGCGTTTTTGTTTTGTTAGTATTCACTTTTTGGGTGTTTAACCTAACCTTAAGAATCCAACGCTTTTTAAGCCGTAAAATGGCTCAAAAAAAAGGCGAAAAGCTTAAGCTCGCTCCGTATGAATGCGGACCTGTGGCTCTCAAACAGCCCAATAGAATCTCACACCATTTCTATATCATGGCTATGCTTTTTATTTTATTTGATGTAGAAATCGTTTTCATGTTTCCTTGGGCTATTGATTTTAGAAAGTTAGGCTTATTTGGGCTAGTTGAAATGCTAGGCTTTGTATCCTTTTTAGCTATTGGTTTTATCTATGCTCTCAAGCGAAATGCCTTAACTTGGCAAAATTTAGAGGTGAAGTAATGCAACAAGCACCAGTTGTTCTAAGCACTTTGGATAAATTATTAAATTGGGGGCGTTCTAATTCGCTTTGGCCTTTGACCTATGGCTTGGCATGTTGTGCGATTGAGATGATGGCAACAGGGGGTTCAAGGTTTGATTTTGATAGATTTGGCACGATTTTTAGAGCCAGCCCTAGACAATCTGATGTGATGATAATTGCTGGCACACTCACTAAAAAACATGCCGAGTTTATGCGTAGACTCTATGACCAAATGCCTGAACCTAAATGGGTGATTTCTATGGGAAGTTGTGCAAATACTGGCGGAATGTTTAACACTTATGCGACCGTTCAAGGGGCTGATAGAATCATTCCAGTGGATATTTATTTGCCCGGCTGTGCACCACGCCCAGAGACTTTGCAATACGCCCTTATGGTTTTACAAGATAAAATCAGACGCTCCAAAGCGATTAAACAAGACACCCCTAAAAGGTTGATTTAATGATTAGAAAGCAATCCCCTTATGAAGATGTGCAAAAACAATCACGCCAGCATGACCGCTACAAAATCATAGAACCTACCCCTAAAAAATATTTAGAAGGTAGTGCTTATGAAATTGTCTATAACCATCTCTCTTATAAGCATGAGATTTTAGACAAATACATAGAGACTCACACCGCCGTATTTTGGGTTAAAAAAGATGATATTTTTGAGATTGCCACCATACTACGCCATTTAGGTTATGAAACTCTAAGTGAAATGAGTGCGATAGATTTGTGCGCTAAAAAAGGGCATTTTGAATTGTTCTATCAATTTGTAGGTTTTGGTGATAATTGTAAGAATCGCCGCAGGGTGCGCGTGAAATGCACTTTATTGCCTAATGAGAGCATAGATTCACTAAGCTTTTTATACCGCTCGGCTAATTGGAGCGAAAGAGAAGCCTATGATATGCTTGGTATTGTGTTTGATAAGCACCCTTATTTAAAACGCATTATCATGCCTAATGATTGGGTAGGGCACCCCTTATTACGCTCTTATCCGCTTAAGGGCGATGAATTTGCCCAGTGGTATGAAGTGGATAAAATCTTTGGCAAAGAATACAGAGAAATTATTGGCAAAGAGCAACGAGATAGTGCTAGGGTAGATGAAAAAGATACCTTCAATTTTGCAAAAGTTGGCTATGAGCAAGGCAAGGGCGAAGAACTAAAAGAGATAGAAGAAAAACATGCGTTTAAGAAAATTCCTTTTGTTAAGGATTTGCACAAACTCGCTCCCACTATTTTAAAGAAGAGGCTATAAAATGGCTCAAAATTTTACCAAACTAAAACCCCAATTTGAAAATATTATCTTTGAACATGACGATAATCAAATGGTTATCAATTTTGGACCTCAACACCCTTCTAGCCATGGGCAATTACGCTTGATTTTAGAACTAGAAGGCGAAAGAATCATTAAAGCAACGCCTGAAATTGGCTATTTGCATAGGGGCTGTGAAAAGCTAGGCGAAAACATGACTTATAATGAATACATGCCTACCACAGACAGATTGGACTACACATCTTCTACAAGCAACAATTACGCTTATGCGCATGCCATAGAGACCTTGCTAGATTTAGAAATCCCGCGCCGAGCCCAAGTGATTCGCACGATTTTATTGGAATTAAACCGCATGATTTCACACATCTTTTTTATCAGCGTGCATGCCCTAGATGTAGGGGCGATGAGCGTGTTTTTATATGCGTTTAAAACAAGAGAGTATGGGCTAGATTTAATGGAGGATTATTGCGGAGCAAGATTAACACATAATGCCATAAGAATTGGTGGTGTGCCTTTAGATTTGCCCCCTAATTGGCTAGAAGGCTTAAAAAAATTCTTAGGTGAAATGAGAGAATGCAAAAAACTCATTCAAGGGTTATTAGATAATAACCGCATTTGGCGTATGCGTTTGGAAAATGTGGGCGTTGTAACGCAAAAAATGGCACAAAGTTGGGGTATGAGTGGCATTATGCTAAGAGGAACTGGCATTGCCTATGATATCAGAAAAGAAGAGCCTTATGAGCTTTATAAAGAGCTTGATTTTGATATACCGGTGGGTAATTATGGCGATAGCTATGATAGGTATTGCTTGTATATGCTAGAAATTGATGAAAGCATTCGCATTATTGAGCAACTCATTCCTATGTATGCCAAGAGCGATACGCCCATTATGGCTCAAAATCCGCATTATATTTCTATGCCCAAAGAGGATATAATGACTCAAAACTATGCTTTAATGCAACATTTTGTCTTAGTAACTCAAGGCATGCGTCCACCTGTTGGAGAGGTGTATGCACCTACAGAAAGTCCTAAGGGTGAATTAGGGTTTTTTATCCATTCAGAGGGTGAGCCCTACCCCCATAGATTAAAGATTAGAGCCCCAAGCTTTTATCACATCGGAGCTTTATCTGATATTTTAGTAGGACAATATTTAGCTGATGCAGTAACGGTTATTGGCTCAACAAATGCGGTATTTGGCGAGGTAGATAGATGAAACGCTTTGATTTACGCCCCCTAAAAGCGGATATTTTTGAACGCTTGGAACAATTGATTGAAAAAGAAATGCAACCTAGTGAAGTAGCAATTTTTATGTTTGAAGTAGGGGATTTTTCTAATATTCCTAAGAGCGCTGAATTTATTCAGGCAAAAGGACATGAACTGCTTAATTCTTTGCGTTTTAATCAAGCCGATTGGACCATTGTTGTGAAGAAAAAGGCTTAATTTTGAGTGCTTTTAACCCCCTAAATTCTCTTTTAGAAGCAAACTCATCTCTTAGCTTAGAAGAAACCTATTACTTGGAGCAATTATCTCTCAAAAAAGGTTTTAAAATAAACTATAAAGTGACTAAAGATGACTTAAATTTTTTAGAAAAAAGCGATTTATGTGTTTTGTTTGGGGGATTTTCAAACACTTATTTAAATGAAAATGAGCGTTTGTTGCTAGAAACCATCCATCAATCAAAACTCAATTACGCCCTACTAAGACCCCTACAAGACACTAGAGATTTGCAAGAAACTTGTCTTTTTATGTCTTATGAAATTAACACCGAAGTGGCAATTTTATCTTTGCTTTTAAGGGGTATTTTAGAAAAAACTTCGCAATTAAAAGGGCATGTTTTAGAAAATATAGATGTAGGGTATCTAAGCTCTGAAGCTAATATGAGCGAGGAAGAATTGCAAGAACTCATCACGCTCATTTTTGAAGCTCAAAAAGTGGTGTTTGTCCTAAATAGAGAAATCACAAAGCATGCTCATGGTTTGTTTTTATACACTCTTTTAAGCGAGTTGCAAAACCATATCCATTTAAAAATCCTACAAGTATTTTCAAGTTTTTCAGATTCAACACCTTTATTTTACCACTCAAAAGACAAAGAATTGTTGCTTAAAACAGCTTTAAAAGAACAAATCTTGCCTTTCAAGTCACAGCTCAAATCAAAAGATTTAGAGCCTTTAGAACAAATCAATGAAGCCAATGGTTCATTTGCTTATGTTAGCTATAAGACTCTTGAAACCCCCAAATTGTATTTTTCTAAACAATTTAAAATGGCCAATAAGCTCAATCATTCTAAGGCTAACATTCAAGTCTTAGATAAAACATTAGAATGCGAATTAAAAGAATGCCCTTATTTGAAAGGCTTAGTTGCGATTTTAGAAGGGGCTTTTTTTGAAACTTATCCCTATACCCCTATTACTTTCTTATCCCACTCTCAAGGAAATCTATGATTAAAGTAACCATCAATGGTAAAACAATTGAATGCGAAGAGGGACAAAGCGTTTTGGAAATTGCTAGAAGTGCTGGTATTTATATTCCAGCCATTTGTTATCTAAGCGGTTGCTCGCCCACTGTCGCATGCAAAATGTGTATGGCTGAAATGGATGGCAAACGCATTTATAGTTGTAACACTAAAGCCAAAAATAATGCAGTCATATTCACTAACACCCCCGCTTTAATGGCTGAGAGAAAAAGCATTATGCAAACTTATGATGTAAACCACCCCCTAGAATGTGGTGTGTGTGATAAGAGTGGGGAGTGTGAATTGCAAGACATGACCCATTTAACGGGCGTAGAACACCAACCCTATGCGGTTGCTGATGACATGAAAGAATTAGACACATGGGCAAAAGCCTTGTATGACCCTAATTTATGCATTATGTGTGAGAGATGTGTAACCACTTGTAAGGACAATGTGGGCGAAAATAATCTCAAAGCCACTAAAGCCAACTTACACGCCCCAGATAAATTCAAAGATAGCATGCCAAAAGATGCCTTTAGCGTGTGGAGTCGCAAGCAAAAAGGGATTATTTCTTTTGTGGGAAATACGCCTTGCTATGATTGTGGGGAATGTATTGCGGTATGCCCTGTGGGTGCGATGAGTTACAAAGACTTCGCTTACACGGCTAATGCATGGGAATTGAAAAAAATCACTTCTACTTGCTCACATTGTTCAGCGGGGTGTTTAGTTCAATATGATGTGCGTCATTTTGATACTCTAGGCGAAGAATCTAAGATTTTTAGAGTGTTGAATGATTTTTATCACAACCCTATTTGTGGGGCAGGGCGTTTTGCCTTTGATGTGAGCTCTAGCTCTAAAGGTAGCACTAATCTTAAAGAGGCTCAAAACGCCTTAAAAGAATGTAATGCGGTGCGAATAGGCGGAGATATTACGAATGAAGAGGCGTTTTTAATAGAGCGTTTGAGAAAGCAACTAGGTTTCAAAATCTATAATGAAGATTTATATCATTTCCAACAATTTTTGAAAGTATTAGGTAATATTAATTATCCTAGCATTGAAGAAATCAAAACTTCTAATCTAGTCATTACACTTGGCTCTTCTATCAAAACAGAAAACCCGCTTGTGCGTTATGCTATCAATAACGCTCTCAAACTCAATAAAGCAACTTTAGTGGTTCTACACCCTATCAAGGATAATGCGTTAGCGAATTTAAGCCGAAGTGTTCTAAATATCACACATGAAGTGGGTGCTGAAGAAATTCTTTTGGGCATGCTTTTAAAAATGCTTGATATTGAAAGCGCATGTTTAAAAAATTTAGAAGATTCCAAACAAAGCGTTGTAGATGAAGTGGCTCTAAAAAAATTAGAAGAAGAGCGTCAAAAAGCTTTAGAAGAAAAGAAGAAGCAAGAAGAAGAAAATAAAGAAAAAAACGAGCACTCAAACAACGAAGAAGTAGCCACACAAGACCAAGAACAAAAGCAAGAAGAAAATTTTGAAGTGCCTACAAAAACCACTTATTCTATGCTTGAAGAAATAGGAATAAACCTAGAGACTTATGAAAAAATTCTCGCACTCTTACAAAAATCAAGCAACACCTTGCTTGTCATAGGCGAAGAGATTTATAGCCATAAACAAGCTTTAAATATCGCTAAAATGTTGCGTTTATTAGCTCAAAAGAGTGCTATCAATTTCGCTCTTATCCCCCCTAGTGCGAACGCTCTAGGTATCGCTTCACTTTGTGAATTAAGCACACAAGATTTTGAGAATGAAAAAATTGTAGGCATTCGCGCTCAAGGGGATTTTACAATCAGTAGCGATGATAAGGTCTTTGAAAAAGGTGCAACTAACGAAGTCAATTTCATCTTGCCTAGTTTAAACCAGCTAGAAGGCACCATAACTAATATTGAAGGGCGTGTGTTACCTTTAAAACCGGCTTTAAATTTTGAAGGCTATGACTTAAGCGATATTATGCAAGGCTTTGGCTTTATTGAAGAAAATTTAATAGAATGCACCAAACAACTTCCTACAGAAGCTGGTTTTAAAGCCATAGATTTTGATAGCTTGACGAACCACTTCACTAATGATAGGGCTAATCATAGGGGCTACAAACTAGAATCAAGTCATTTTGAAAATAGCGCTAAAGAATATGAGAAGATAGAATGCGAACCGATTAAACCCCTAAAAGAAAAAATTACATTCAATGCATATTTGAAATACCCAGAAACGCAATTCAACCACGCTACTAATAAAAGTGAGAATCTGCAATTAAAAGCCGGTATTTATGTTTCTAAAGCTTTCTTAGAAAAATTGAATAAGGAAGTGGGACAAAGCATTACTTTAGCTAAAGAACAAGATGAAGTTACAGGTATTTTGTATTTAGATGAGAGTTTGGAACAAGATGTATTTATCATTTCGCCTTGTCTTTTAGATAAGATTTCTAATGAGAGCTTTTTCAAAGAGAGCGTATTTGATAGCGTGAGTTTAAAGGAGCAAGCATGAGTGCTTACATCATTGAAACTTTGATTAAAATCTTGGTTTTAGTTGCCATTTTTTCAGCCTTGGGGGGCTTTGCCACTTATATTGAGCGAAAAGTGTTAGCCTATTTTCAACGCCGTTTAGGGCCTTGCTATGTAGGGCCTTTTGGGCTTTTGCAAGTCGCTGCTGATGGTATTAAACTTTTTACCAAAGAAGACATCATTCCCCAAGGGGCGAATAAATTCATTTTCACACTAGCCCCCATTATTGCTATGGTGAGTGCGTTTGTGTCTATAGCACCTATTCCTTTTTTCCCTAATTTCACTTTGTTTGGGTATGAAATCAAGCCTATTATTTCTGATATTAACATTGGCTTTTTATTTTTCTTAGCGGTAGGTTCAGCAGGCATTTATGCACCTATTTTAGCCGGACTTGCTTCTAATAATAAATACTCTTTGATAGGCTCAGCAAGGGCTACCATTCAACTACTCAGTTTTGAAGTGGTAAGCACCTTAACGATTTTAGCTCCCTTAATGGTAGTAGGCTCGCTCTCTTTAGTAGAGATTAACCACTATCAAAGCGGTGGTTTTTTAGATTGGCTCGTATTCAAACAACCTTTGGCTTTTATTTTGTTTTTAATCGCAAGTTATGCTGAGCTTAATAGAACCCCCTTTGACTTGTTAGAGCATGAAGCAGAGATTGTAGCGGGGTATTGCACCGAATATAGTGGCTT
Organism: Helicobacter cetorum MIT 00-7128; assembly: GCF_000259255.1. Taxonomy (NCBI): domain Bacteria; kingdom Pseudomonadati; phylum Campylobacterota; class Epsilonproteobacteria; order Campylobacterales; family Helicobacteraceae; genus Helicobacter; species Helicobacter cetorum. The sequence continues at coordinate 430,889 of NC_017737.1, read as the reverse complement.
GAAATGGGGCATGTTTTTCTTAGCTGAATACGCCCATTTATTCGCCTTTTCTTTTGTGATTTCTATTGTATTTTTTGGCGGGTTTAACGCATGGGGCTTTATTCCTGGTGGTATTGCAATTTTAATTAAAGTGTGCTTTTTTGTCTTTTTATCCATGTGGGTTAGAGCGACTTTTCCGCATGTTAGACCAGACCAGTTAATGGGCATGTGCTGGAAAATTATGTTGCCTTTAGCGTTATTAAACATTGTGCTAACAGGCATTATCATTTTGATTTAAGGAAGATTTATGGCAAAACAAGAATACAAGCAACTTCCTAAACGAGCCGAAATTCGTAGTGCTACAGAGCATTTTGCAGATACCATAAAAACAAGCCTGGGTTTGGATTTATTCAAAGGACTAGGACTCACGATTAAAGAATTTTTTAGCCCTAATGTAACCATTCATTATCCTATGGAACAACTTCCTTTAAGCCCACGCTATCGTGCAGTGCATAATTTGCAACGCCTTTTAGATTCAGGCTCTGAAAGGTGTATTGGCTGTGGGTTATGCGAAAAAATTTGCACGAGCAATTGCATAAGAATCATCACACATAAGGGCGAAGATAACCGCAAAAAGATTGATTCTTATACGATTAATTTAGGGCGTTGTATTTATTGTGGGTTATGTGCGGAAGTCTGCCCAGAACTTGCTATTGTTATGGGTAATAGGTTTGAAAATGCCAGCACTCAACGTTCTCAATATGGCTCTAAAGGTGAGTTTTTAACAAGTGAAAAAGACGCTCAAAATGGCTCGCATAAAGAGTTTTTAGGCTTTGGCTCAGTAAGCCCTAACTACAATGAACGCATAACAGCTACCCCTTTAGATTATACAACAGAACCTAAAGAAGAAGTAAGCACAGAAAACAGCACACAAGAAAGCGCTAAAACAGAAGAAAACATTACAGAAAGCGCTAAAGCAAAGACTGAAGAAAAACCTAAAGAAACCCCCATTCAAAACACAGAAACCAACAAAGGAGATGCATAATGTTTGAAACGATTGCCTTTTATTTTTTTGCAGTGCTGATTTTAAGCATGGCATTAGTGGTAATTACAACCACTAATATCCTTTATGCCATTACCGCATTAGCTAGTAGTATGGTCTTTATCTCAGCTTTTTTCTTTTTGCTTGATGCAGAGTTTTTGGGCGTGGTGCAAATCACGGTTTATGTGGGTGCAGTCATTGTGATGTATGCCTTTGGCATGATGTTTTTCAACTCAGCCGCTGAAGTAGTTGAGCGTAAGCAAAGCCCTAAAATTTTATGCGTGCTTTCCTTTGGTGTAGCGGTATTGCTTACTTTAATTTTAAGTGCGCCTAGTATTGGCGAAAATCTTGCACATCTTGGAAACGCACAAAATGCCATTGATTCACAAATTCCCAATATTAAAGTCATTGGTTATGCGCTCTTTACTAATTACTTGATTCCTTTTGAAGTGGCTGCTTTAATGCTTTTGGTCGCTTTAGTTGGAGGTATTGCTACAGGGATTCAAAAAATTCATGGGCATAGTGGCGCACAATTTGTAAAGGAATCTCTATGATAGGTTTGAATCATTACTTGATTGTGTCAGGGCTACTTTTTTGCATTGGTCTAGCGGGCATGCTAAAACGCAAAAATATTTTATTACTCTTTTTCTCTACAGAAATCATGCTCAATGCAATTAACATTGGCTTTGTAGCAATTTCAAAATACAAGCAAGATTTAGATGGGCAAATGTTTGCACTCTTTATCATTGCTATTGCAGCTAGTGAAGTGGCAATTGGTCTAGGCTTAGTCATTTTATGGTTCAAAAAACATAAGAGCCTAGACATAGACCACCTCAATGCTATGAAAGGTTGAAAGTTATGCAACACTCTTATGCTTGGCTACTCTCAGTGGTTTTATTCTCGCCCTTAGTGGGTGCGATTTATGCAGGATTATTTGGGGCTAGAGCTAAGGCGCTACACATAGGGATTTTTAATTCCTTGTGTGTATTTATCTCTCTAGTAAGCGCTTTACTTCTCTTTATTCAAGTATGGCATGGGGCTAACTATAGCACACATTTGTTTGATTGGATTGTTATAGGAAATTTTAGCGTCGGCTTTTCTCTTATGCTAGATAATATCAATGCTATAATGATTGTAGTCGTTACTCTAGTTTCTTTCTTAGTGCATGTGTATTCTATAGGCTATATGGAACATGACAAAGGGTTTAACCGCTATTTTTCTTATCTTTCTGGCTTTGTATTTTCTATGCTTGTTTTGGTTTTGAGCGATAATTTCTTAGGGCTTTTCATTGGCTGGGAAGGGGTTGGATTATGTTCTTACTTACTCATTGGCTTTTGGTATCACAAAGAAAGTGCAAATAACGCCTCTATTGAAGCCTTTGTGATGAATAGAATCACAGATTTAGGCATGCTTATGGGTATTATTTTGATTTATTGGAATTTTGGCACTCTTCAATATAAAGAAGTTTTTAGCGCACTCAATAGCGCAGATAATCAAATGCTCTTTTATATTGGCGTATTACTTTTTATTGGTGCTGTGGGTAAAAGTGCGCAATTTCCTATGCACACATGGTTAGCAAACGCTATGGAAGGGCCAACTCCTGTATCTGCCCTCATTCACGCAGCGACTATGGTAACTGCTGGAGTGTATCTAGTCATTAGGGCAAATCCTTTATATAGCTTAATTCCAGAAGTAAGCTACTTTATTGCATGCTTAGGGGCGTTTGTGGCTCTCTTTGGAGCGAGCATGGCTTTAGTCAATAAGGACTTAAAACGCATTGTAGCTTACTCTACGCTTTCTCAATTAGGCTATATGTTTGTTGCGGCGGGTCTTGGAGCTTACTGGGTCGCCCTCTTTCATCTCTTTACGCATGCGTTTTTCAAGTCGCTTCTTTTCTTAGGCTCAGGAAATGTTATGCATGCTATGGAAGATAATTTGGATATTACCAAAATGGGAGCGCTATACAAGCCTATGAGAGCTACAGCTATTTTTATGATTATAGGCTCAGTAGCGTTATGCGGTATTTATCCTTTTGCAGGATATTTTTCTAAGGATAAGATTTTAGAAGTAGCTTTTGGAATGCACCATCACATTTTATGGTTTGCGCTTTTAATTGGAGCGATTTTTACCGCCTTTTATAGTTTTAGACTAATTATGCTAGTCTTTTTCGCACCCAAACAACACACAATCCATCACCCCCATGAGGCTAAAAATTTCATGCTTTTAAGCATGTTACCCTTAGGGATTTTGGCTGTTATTGCTGGGTTTTTTGAAGAGCCATTCTTCCATTTTATTTCAAAAGTTATTCCTAATTCTTATGATGAATACCCTGTGCCTTTTATGTTATTAGTAGGAATTACCACCATTGTGGTTTTATTAAGTATTGCTTATGCTATTTATAAATACAAACATGGCATAACTTGCAAAAAAGAGGGTGGCTTTTTTTATAAACTACTTCTCAATCAATACTATATCCCTAAGCTTTATCATAAGATTGCTTGCGCCTTTAGTGCCATAGCATTATTCTTGCATAAAGTGATTGAGTTAAAAATCATTGATGCAATAGTAGATAATATTGCTAGAAGCACTTTAATTCTAGGGCGCTTATTTAGAATAAGCCAAGATGGAAACCTAACTTCTATGTTACGCTTTATGGTGGTTGGGGTTTTAATCTTGCTTGCATTTGTAGTTGTTTTTGGGAGATAGATAATGCAATATTTACACACACATCTTTTAAGCATAGCCATCTTTTTCCCTATGCTTAGTGCCATTTTAGCTTTCTTTATGAGTGCACAAGCTAGTAGGGCCTATGGCATTGTTGTTGCTTTGATTGAATTGTTAATCACGCTATTACTATGGCATGGTTTTGAAAATCAAGCTATCGGCATGCAATTTGAAGAGACCAAAGAATTGATTTATCAAATTGGCGTAAATTATCATGTAGGCATTGATGGTATTTCACTCTTTTTATTACTTTTAAATGCGATTGTAGTGCTTTTATCAGTGATTTATGTCAAAGAAAATCGTAAGGATTTTACTATCTGTCTCTTGCTCTTAGAGGGAATCCTAATGGGCGTGTTCTCTTCGCTTAATATGATATTGTTCTACACTTTTTGGGAAGTCTCTCTCTTGCCAATTCTCTATCTTATTGGGCGTTTTGGTCGCAATAATAAAGTTTATTCAGGAATGAAATTCTTTCTCTATACCTTTTTAGCATCATTATTTATGCTTTTAGGTATTTTATATATTGGTCATTCTTACGCACAAAGCTATGGTGCTTGGAGCTTTGATATTTTAGATTGGTATCAACTAAACCTTTCTAGCGAAGTGAAATTTTGGCTCTTTTTAGCTTTCTTAGCTGGAATTGCGGTTAAAGTCCCACTCTTTCCCTTGCATACTTGGCTACCTTACGCCTATTCTAATGCCCCAACTCTAGGCTCTGTATGCTTATCAGCATTACTTTCTAAAATGGGAACTTATGCCCTATTACGCTTTTTGCTCCCCCTTTTCCCTACTCTTTCAGAAGTCTATTTGACCCCAATTGCTATTTTAGCGTTGTGTATGATTATTTATGGGGGTTATTTAGCGCATGTACAAAAAGATGTTAAGACCCTTATTGCTTATAGCTCGTTTTCGCATATGGGTGTAGTGGTGCTAGGGATTTTTGCTTTCAATGTTGAGGGCATTTCTGGGGCGGTGTTTATGATGTTTGCCCATGGTATTACGGCTATGGGGTTATTTATGCTCGCTGGGATTTTAGAAGAGCGCACTGATAGTTTGGATATGACACATTTTGGCGCTATTGCAAGTTATGCGCCCATTTTTGCAACCTTTTTTATGGTGGTTTTAATGGCAAATGTGGGTATGCCTTTAACCATTGGTTTTGTAGGCGAATTTTTAAGCTTGCTAGGATTTTTTGCAATCCACCCTATCCTTGCTATTATTGCAGGCACAAGCATTATTCTATCAGCCATTTATATGCTGACTTCATATAAAAATGTTTTCTTTGGCACCTTAAAAGCAGGCAACAATCAAGTGAGTGTGTTTGAAGATTTGAGCGCTCGTGAAGTAGGGATTTTTAGCGTTATTTTAGCCCTAATTTTAGCGTTAGGCATCTATCCTAAAGTGCTTTTAAAACCTATTGAGCAAGGCACTAAAGGGCTTTTAGAAGTAATGCAACTTCGCTCAAGTCCTTTCATAGGCTCACTGAATACAAACCCTAATGCAAAAGAGGCCACTTATGTTAAATAGTATTCACATTCCATTTGATACTTTCAAGCTCCAAAGTATTTTGCCCATGCTCGTTATAGTGTGTGGCGGAATTTTCACGCTTTTAATCAACGCATTCACTTCAAAATTTTCACGCAACTTAAATGTGTTTTTGTGCATGCTCTTTTTAGCCCTAGACTTTTTGGTTGTCCTAGGTCTTGATAATCAAGAAAACGCCTTTTTTAACTTCTTAAGCTTAGATAATCTCTCGCTTATCTCACAAACAATTATTTTAACTTCAGCATTCTTTCTTATTTTCTTAGCGCTCTCAAAAGAGCGTTTTGCAGAATTTCAAACAGCTGAATTCTACCCCCTTTACTTGTTTATTGTGGCTGGCTTTCAATTTATGGTTTCTACAGACCACTTGCTTTTAATGCTTATTGGCTTAGAGACAGCGTCCTTACCTATTTGTGTTCTTATGGCATTAAGCAACAAACGCTACGGCTTAGAGGCAGGAATCAAGTATTTTACTATGGGGGCAATGGCTAGCGCATTTTTTGCTATGGGGGCAATGGCTTTTTACTTGCTTACTGGTAGTTTGAGCCTTGAAAATATTAGCACTCATTTGAATACAGAAGGTATTACGCACCCCTTACTCTTTGCTATGGGCGTTGTCTTTCTCATTGGAGCGATTGGCTTTAAAGTCTCTTTAGTACCTTTCCATACTTGGATGCCTGATGTGTATGAGGGCAATAATCCTATCTTTGCAAGCTATATCTCTATTGTGCCTAAAATTGCTGGATTTGTTGTAGCTACTCGCATTTTTGGTGCGTTTATAGACACTCACATTGCTTGGGTAGAAAATATTTTTTACGCTCTTATTCTTATTACTATTACCATTCCAAATTTTATCGCTTTATGGCAAGAAGATGTTAAAAGAATGCTTGCTTATAGCTCTATCTCACATTCTGGGTTTGCTCTAGCTTGCGTGTTTATCCATACCCCAGAAAGCCAAAACGCTATGTTTATCTACTGGTTTTTGTTTATGTTTACTTACATAGGAGCATTTGGACTTTTATGGTCTCTTAAAAGCCGTGAAACAACTTGGAATAATCGCTATGACCACCCCTACTCTAAATTTAATGGTCTCATTAAAACACACCCCCTAATCGCTATTTTAAGCGCTATTTTTATTTTTGGACTTGCGGGCATTCCCCCCTTTAGTGTATTTTGGGGCAAATTCCTTGTAATTGAAAGCGCTTTAACAAACCACTACACCCTTTTAGCAGTTGTAATGCTAGTTAATAGCGCTGTTGCAGCGTTTTATTATTTTCGTTGGTTTGTTGCAATGTTTTTCAATAAACCCTTGCAAGCTCAAGGTTATGGCGATATTTACACCAAAAACGCCACCATGCCTATTTATGGTGTAGTGATTCTTATGGCATTAATTTGCTCGTTCTCTATCTTTTTTGTGCAAGGATTATTAGAATTTGTGGGTTAAATCATCAAAGCTTTTTTGTTTTTTAATCCTTGCAGTCTTGAGCGCTTACTCTCTTGAAGCCTTAAGCCTCACACTTACTCAAGGCAGAGAGGAAGAGCAAAATTTCTCAGTCTTAACCTTGCGTCATTCTCAGCCCTTTTCTTGTGCTTATAACAATGAAAAGCCTCATAGCGGAATTACTGCTCCTCTTAAGGTAAAACGCCCTATAGTTTGCATGATAGATTCTATTCCTAAAGAGGGTTTCACACCTTTAGAAAACTCTTTTTTTAGCATCACTTATTCTATTAGCCATGGGCATTTTTATTTGCATATTAAACCTAAAGCCTTGCGCCGACAATCTCTTTTTTCTTTTGCTAGAGATTATAAGAATGAAGTGCCAATCTTTCAAGAAAATGATTCCAAGGCTAAAATGTGGCAAGTTGTAGGCTATAGTCAAGCTATACCCTTTTTAAACGAAAATAGCTCGGCTAAAAAGGGCTTGAATTTCCCCATTTTGATTGAAAACGCACAGACCCCAATTATTCAAGAATTAGGTGTTGATAGCAAGCCTTTAGTAACTACCAAAGGCTATGATTTAGACGCTTATTTAGAGGCTAAAAACCAAGTAGATTCACAATCCTATTTTGATGCCTTACGCACTATTAGTCGTATTTTTAAAAATTATCCCCAAACCATTTTTAAAAAAGATTTATACTATTTAGAAATCATTGCTCTAAGCAAACTAAACATTAAAAAAACCTTACTTATAGATATAGGCACTAAATGGATTAAAAACTACCCTACTGACCCAAATATTCCTGAGGTGTTATATTATGTGGCTAAAGCTTTAGATGAAAACAACCATTACAAGCAAGCTATCCGCCATTATAAGCGCATTCTTTTAGAATACAAAGATAGTCGCTATGCCCCCCTAGCACAAATGCGCCTAGCCATTGAGGCGGCCAATGCAACTGATTTTAGCAGTGCGGTCTCTATGTTTAAAGAGGCTCTCTCTAATGCTAAAGATAAAGAAAGTGCGAGTAAAATTGCCTTGAGTTGGGCTGAAGTAGAAATTATGTATCAAAATTTCAATAACGCTAAACTTCTCATTCAAAAAGTTATTAAGGCCAACCCCTCTTATATCTCTACGCACAGCCAACTAGGCTTTGAATTGCTTGATATGCTAAAGAATAATCAAATGAATGAGAGTGCCATTGAAGTAGCCAAACTACTTATAAAGCAAGACGATAGCTTAAAGATTAAAGAGCGAGCGCTCTATGATTTGGGGGCATTGTATGCAAGGCTTAAAGATTTTAAAAACGCTCATTTTTATAACTTGAAATATTTAGAAGCTTATGGGGATTTAGCGCATGCGCCTATTGTTAGAACAAGAGATGAAAACGCCCTCTTTTCTATGAGTGGGAACACTCAAGAAAAAATCGCTCATTATGATAAAATCATTCACAATTTTCCTAACTCCAATGAGGCACTCAAAGCTACTGAACTAAAGGCTCAATTACTCTTTGATGAAAAACACTACACGGAAGTTTTAAACATGCAAAAAGATTTGCCTAAAGATTTTCCTTTAATTCAAAAAACACTCAACACTCTCTCTAAGGAAAAATTAGATAACAATAATTGCAAACAAGCTTTAGCATATCTAGCACAAGTTAAAAATTTTGACTTAAGCAAAGACCAAGAAATCAAAGCCTTTGATTGCTTATATTTCGCATCATTGCACCAAAAAGCTCAAATCATCGCCTTAAACGCTTTAAAAGTTGCCAAAACCCCCAGCGAAAAATTGCCATGGCTTTATCGTTTAGGGCGTAATTATTATCGCTTAGGGGATTTTAAAAATTCTTTACTCGCCTCTAAAGACGCCCTAGCTTTAGCTCAAAATTTGAATAAAAAAGAATTTTATGATATTGCATTCATTCTCTTTGCAGATTATATGCAAACAAAGGCTAAAGATGCAGCTTTGGAACTTTATGCGTTTTTAGAAAAAAACTTTAAAGATGACAGACGCTTAATTTTAGTCTATGCCAAATTGCTAGAAAACGAAAAAGACCCCAAAAGCATTAAAATCTATGCCACAACCTTACTCAAACTACAAGACACCTATAAGGACTATTCTTACACACCATTTAGTGAATTTGCTCTTATTGATGCTTATAGAACCACCAAAGACTATCTCAAAGCCTTAGAAGTGCTAGAAAAACTTCTCAACCATAAGCTTTCTGTAGAAAATCATCAAAAAGCCTTGTATTTACAATCTAGTTTATTAGATTTAAATAATCAAAAAGCAAAGTCTAAAGAGAGTTTAGAAAAATGTGTTCAGTTAAAACAAAAAGACCAAACAAACCCATGGCAAAGTTTGTGCGAGCAAGGTTTAGATTTACTTAAAAATAAGGAGCAATAATGGATACAAGTATTTTTAGAGAATATGACATTAGGGGCATTTATCCCAAAACTTTAGATGAAAATACCGCTTTTAGTATCGGCGTAGAGCTAGGAAAAATCATGCAACAATATAGCAAGGGCGTATTTGTAGGCTATGATGCAAGGGTGCATGGAAAAAAACTTTTTGAAGCTTTGAGTGCAGGATTGCAACAAGAGGGTTTAAAAGTGTATGATTTAGGGCTTATTCCTACACCGGTGGCGTATTTTGCGACCTTTAATGAGATAGATAATATTCAATGCCCTAACTCCATTATGATAACTGGCTCTCATAACCCAAAAGTTTATAACGGCTTTAAAATCACACTCAATAACAACCCTTTTTATGGCAAGGATATTCAAGCTTTAAAAGACACGCTTTTAAACACTACGCATGAAGTTAAACCCCTAAAAGAAATGCCTTTAAAAGTCAATGCCCTAGAAGCTTATCATAACTATTTAATCAACGATTTTAAGCATTTAAAAGATTTCAAACACAAAATTGCCCTAGATTTTGGTAATGGCGTGGGAGCGTTAGGCTTAGAGCCTATTTTAAAGGCTTTAAACATTGATTTTAATAGTCTCTATAGTGAGCCTAATGGCAATTTTCCTAACCACCACCCAGACCCTAGCGTTGCAAAAAATTTACAAGACTTACAAACGCATATGCAAGAAAATGCTATTTCTATAGGCTTTGCTTTTGATGGCGATGCGGATAGGATTGCAATGCTAGGGGCTAATCATATTTATACAGGCGATGAATTAGCCATATTATTTGCAAAGCATTTATATAATCAAGGCATTACCCCTTTTGTGATAGGTGAAGTCAAATGCTCTCAAGTGATGTATAACACTATCAATAGTTTTGGCAAGACACTGATGTATAAAACCGGACATAGCAATTTAAAGGTCAAGCTTAAAGAGACTAACGCACATTTTGCAGCCGAGATGAGCGGACATATCTTTTTTAAAGAGCGTTATTTTGGCTATGATGATGCCCTTTATGCAGCTTTGAGAGCCTTAGAGTTGATGCTTAAAGAAGACCCAAGCGATTTAGAAAATACCATTAAAAATCTCCCCTATTCCTACACCACGCCTGAAGAAAAAATTCTCGTGAGCGAAGAAGAAAAATTTGAAGTCATTCAAAATTTACAAAATAAACTTCAAAATGTGCCAGATAACTTCCCTAGAATCAAAGAAATTATCAGTATTGATGGCGTGAGAGTGGTTTTTGAACATGGTTTTGGACTCATTCGTGCGAGTAACACCACCCCATGTCTAGTCACTCGCTTTGAAGGTAAAGATGAAAAAACGGCGTTAGAATATAAAAAGGCGTTGTTAGGATTATTAGAAAAATAATTTTAAAAACAACAAGCTTGGGATAATCTCATTTTATATCCCTTGCTCTTGAAATATTAACCCAACTAAACAAATTGCTTTTTAAAGCCACACAAACTGTAAGACCCCAAAATTTTTATACTATTTAAGCAAATGCAAATGCAACTATAATAAATAATGACTGAAAGGTCAAATTTGAATTAGGAGCTTTTAATGCCTAAGAATAACAAATACTATAAGAAAGATAATGAGTTTCATAGCACAGCAACCCACAGAAAATTAACAGGTGGTGCTAGAAATAATTGCGAAATGAAAGAAATGGGAGGTCAAAAAGTCGTAATGGAATGCGCTAAACTTACCCCCAAACTTATTGAACTTGTAATCAAGCAAGATGAACAAATAATCAAGCAAGGTGAACAAATTAATTCTCTTAAGCAAATAATAATGGCATTAAGCCCAATAATATATGAAAAAATGCAAAGGAATTTCAAATGACACAAGAAAATTTTAAACAAGCAATACAAAGCTTGGAACTTAAACATAAAGTAAAAATTCTTAGAGAGTTCAATGCTTATTCAGACTGCTCTGAATATCCAGACTGCGACGCAGACGCCAACGATGGTTGGGCTTGTAGAGATAGTAAGGGACACTGCTCAGATTAAACACCTAAGCAAAGAATAATAAACTTAGCAATAGAATAGGCATTAAAAAGATGCAAAACACAACCAATGATTTTCTTGATTTTTTAAAAAAATTAAATTATCAAGTCCACAACCATAAAACTTCTAGTCCTTTTAGACTAGAAGAAGTTGTTAAAGACCCAATAATATTAGAAAACTATGTTGGCGAGATAGAGAATTTGGCTAATTCTTCACAATTTTTCTTAAAGAAAGTGGGCAATAAATGGGAAAAAACTTATAGAATTGAAGAAATAGCCCAAAGAACCTTAAAAGAATTGCAAAAAGATAATTTGCATAAGCAAGTTATAGAAATGCTAGAAGATAACCCATTAATTCTATACCAAGAGTTTGAGCGTTGGTTAAATACTAAACATCAAGGAATGCTTTCTGCAATCATAGATAAATATTGGCATAACTTCATTATTTATACTTACGAATATCAATCTTGGTGCTTAGACAAATACAATCGCTTTATTCATCATCTCCCCACTCCAGGTTATGAAAAAGAAAGCTCTGACAACCTTGAAAATTTAAAAGGTATTGCATGTTATTTTAAGTCCTACCAACAACAATACCCCCTAGATAAAAGTATCTTACTCTATAACTTTCCATACAGATTGCTCCATCAAGAAAAATCTTTTGAAACAATACGAGCGATTATTATAGAATTTAGCGAGCTTGTATAAGCTTGCTAGTATTTTTCATACACAAGCACAACGCTTTTAGGCATAGAATATAAGCTAAAAAAATCATGCGTAGCTTCATTAAGCGTTCCGGAAAATAGCGTGTTTAAACACAAATCTTTTAAAGGGTATTTGAGATTTTTAGAAGTGAATTGAGCCTTAAAATCCAAGCTAAAAAGCGAAATCTGCTCTCCCTTAAAGCTAGGCAAAGTAAAAGGGGTTTCTAGCACCCTAAAAATACCATAATCACTAATGGCTTGGAGTTTCTTGCAAAATTTAAAATACTCAAACAATAAAAAAATGTTCGCTAGGGTGTGGTCTTCTCGCTTACCGTTCAATCCTAAGAAAATAAAATCATTATAGCCCTTATTAAACGCATAAAAAAAGGCTTTGGATAAATCGTTGCTATTTTGCTCATTCACGCATATGGGGTTATACAAAGCTTTTAAGTTTGAGTCTATGCTATCCAAATCGCCTATGACTACACTTGGTTTAATTTTTAGCTTATGCAAGGGTGCAACAGCCCCATCGCATGCGATTAAAAAAGGGGCGTTTTTTAAAATTTCTAAGCATTTTTTTGACTTAGGAAACTCCCCATTAGCCAAAATCACTGCCTGCATGACCTGTTCCACCGATTAAAATAATACATGCCAATAAAGAGAAATAAAATCGTTGTGAGTAGTTGCGTCAAACTCTCTGTAGAAATTTTAAAGATACCAAACCATACCATAATAGACGCCATATTACCCAAAGTTACTAAAAAGTAGCTCTCCACAAAACGCAACACCTGCAAAATAAAGGCTATGATAAAAACCACAAAAATAAAACTCTCTAACAAAATATAATTAGATTGCATCCAGTCAAAAAAGAATACGCCTAAATAAGTCAAAGCCACTATACTAAATGCTAATACAACACGCATCTTTAAATCTAAGGCTCTAATTTTCACTTCCCCTAAATTTTCTAATTTTTTCCATGAAATTAATCCATAAATCCCCATAGGCATATATAAAAATAGATTTAAAATCACTTCGGCTTTCAACCCCCATAAATGCGCTAAAATCGCATAAGAAATATTATAGATAAACCCAAAGAAAAAGCAAACAACCTTTTTCTCTCCGGCAAAAAATGCGTATAGCACCCCGCTTAATGAGGCAATAAGATTTAAGCTTGAACCCTTAGTTAAAAAATTTATAGCAATTAAAAAAGCGCATGCTAAAAAAAGCGTAAAATAAAATGTCTTGGATAAATTCATTTTTTAAAAACAATGCCCTTTTAGTTTTTGAAAAAATGTGATTGATAAAACGCTTAATATAACACAAAGAACGAAAAATTAAAAACGATTTTTTTACTATTCCTTTACTCAAATCCCTTGCTAGTCCTACATTTTCTAGCACCACTAAATTTTTCACGCTATTTAAGCTAAGTCTAAGTCTAAGTCTAAGTCTACTATACTCAGCGCATTTGAGATAAAAACTTAAATTTAAAAGGGGTGTTTGTGGATAATAAAGATGACAAAATAGATGAGGAATTCATTTTAGAACCTATAGGTGCAATACGGAGCGACCAAATAAGAGATTATTTTAACATTTGTGATGAAATCTTAAGCCAAAAAAGTAATCCCAGCATCACAAATATCTTATTAGAAAGAAAGCACACGCTACATTTTTGTTCAAATAGGACACGAATTGATTTTGTCCCCAAACACATACAATCTTATCTTATAAACACCATGAAAAAATATCATTTTACATATCGTGGTGAAATTCGTAGTGGAATTTCTTTTCATCAAACATGCTCCGGTTCTAATAACTATAAGAATTTAAAAGAGTGTGTGGAAGAATTAATGCATAATCCTTTGGTTGGAATGGGAGAAACTAAAATAGCCATCTTATCACTCTCTTGGTAGAACGAACTTTGATTAAAATTTTTATATAAAAGGAATAAACATGAAATTTTTAGGTAAATGGTATTTATTGTTTTTTATCGGATTGAGTAGCTTGGTATTTGTAGGTTGCGAAGAATCAGCCCACCAGCGTTTTATAAGACAGACAACCGAAAATCTTGAAAGACATGGTTTCTCACACGGCACTTCTATGTTCCTTGCTATGTTAATATTTGTTGTTATAGGTACTGTGTCTTATTGGATATTTGGTGGTGGAAAAGATAACAAGAAATAAAAACATTCAATGAAACACATTATATATATTTCATATATTTTATTATTGTTGGCTCTTATGGTTGCGGGTTGTTTTCTGCTATATAATCTTTTTACCGATGTCGTTTTAAATGGTAAGTGGGACAATAATACTTGGTTAAATGTGGGGCTATTAGTAATTGTGCTTATATCCTTAGCAATAGCATTGAACTATTTTGAGAAGTTTCTTAATGAAAATTACAAGGAAAAATAATCTTTTAAAATTATTTTTTACCTATTTTTAAGCAATCAATTCTTAAGCTATAATACCAAGAAACTTATATTCTTATATTTAGGTGTTGTAATGATAAGAAATCAAATGATATTAGGCTTAGTGGCACTATCTTTAGTGAGCGTTTTAAATGCTAAAGAATGTGTTTCACCTATTACAAGAAGTGCTAAGTATCACCAGCAAAGCGCTGAAATCAAAGCCTTGCAACTACAAACTTACAAAATGGCAAAACTAGCCTTAGATAACAATCTTAAACTTATCAAAGACAAAAAGCCTGCTGTTATCTTGGATTTAGATGAAACAATTCTTGATACTTCTGATTATGCAGGCTATCTTATTAAAAATTGTCTTAGATACACTAAAGAAACTTGGGATAATTATGAAAAACAAGGCACTTCTAAGCTCATTGCTGGGGCATTAGAATTTTTAGAATACGCTCATTCTAAGGGGGTGATGATTTTTTATATTTCTAATCGCACCCACAAAAATAAGGCGTTTGTATTAAAAATGTTAAAAAGCTTGAAACTTCCGCAAGTGAATGAAAAATCTGTTTTATTAGAAGAAGAAAACAAGCCAAAAGCAATAAGGCGCGCTGTGGTTGCTAAAGATTATGCGATTATTTTACAAATTGGCGATACCTTGCATGATTTTGATGCCATGTTTGCCAAAAACGCCAAAAATAGCAAAGAACAACAAAAAAAAGTGCTACAAAACGCCCAAAAATTTGGCACAGAATGGATTATTCTACCCAACTCTCTTTATGGCACATGGGATAATGAGCCTTGAGCCTTTAAAAGCATGGAAAAATAAAAAATAAGCCTTAATAAACGACAATTTTAAAAAAAACGATTAATTTAAAAAATTAATCGTTTTTTTAGTCTACCTCAACCCCACTTTTTTAAAACCTTATACTCCCTAATAGTCCCAAAATTTAGGCACTCTTTAAGCTAAGTCTAAGTCTAAGTCTAAGTCTAAGTCTAAGTCTACTATACTCAGCCCATTTGAGATGAAACTTAAATTTAAAAGGGGTGTTTGTGGATTTTGTAGATAATAAAGATGACAAAATAAAGTGCATTTTAGAACCTATAGGCAAAATACAAGGCAATAAAATAAAAGATTATTTTAAGATTTGTGATGAAGTCTTAAGCCAAAAAAATAATCCCAGCATCACAAATGCCTTATTAGAAAGAATGCACACGCTACATTTTTGTTCAAATACAACACGAATTGATTTTATCCCCCAACACATACAATCTTACCTTATAGGCACCATGAAAAAATATCATTTTGAATACCTTGGGGATATTTCTTTTTGTCAAAAATGTCCTAACTATAATAACTTAAAAGAGTGCGTAAAAGAATTAATGAATAATCCTTTAGTTGGAATGGGAGAAACTAAAATAGCTATCCTATCACTTTGTTGGCAAAACAAACCTTATTAAAATATTTCATAAAAGGAGCAAATATGAAAACAAACCTATGGATTAAAGGATTAGGAGCATTGAGCCTAGCATTAGTTATGGCAGGGTGTGGGAGTTCGCCTATTGATGTGTCTGTAGAAAAAAAACATGAAACCAATATCTTTACTTCCGAACTCACCAAACAAACTTATCTTAATATCTCATCTAAGGCAGATGATGTTGTTATCCAAAATGTTGAGCTTAACAGAGGGAAGTGTAAAAATGAGTCATTTGGGCTAAAACTTGGTGGGTGGTATAGTTATACTCATTTAGAAAATTATGAAAGAGAAAGAGCAGACATAATAAAACGAATCGAGGGGTATGATGACCCAGATTTCTATCCTACTAACATTAAACGAGCCCAAGAAGAAGTCCAAAAAGAGATTAAGAAAGTTGAAGAGCAAAAAAGAGAGGTTAGTTCTTTTAAGACTTATGAAGAATTAAAGCAGAAAAAAGGTGTTTTGGCTAGTAAAACCAAAGAGGAATACACAAAAGACAATGAATTGTTTTCACTTTCTTACTTTAACTCTTTCTTATCGGAGTTGCATATAAGCTATATAAATAGTTTTAACGATTATTGTGGTGATGATTATAAGGGGTTAATCATGAAAGAGTGTCCAAAATATAAAAACAATAAATATTATCATAGTAAATATGTTGCAAATATTATAGGGGTCAATACCTATAACAAACTTACTGACAAAAAGTTTTTAAGCAAAATTTCAAAAAAAGAATTTGAACAAATCGTATTCCCCCTAATGCCTAAGTTCCATGAGGTTTTTTTTAAAAGGTATAAAGAAGTTTTCCCAAAAATAGTAAAGACTGATAAAATTGATGAGGCTAAAAGACATCTAAACCAACTTCTCAAAGAAAAGCAACAAGACCAAGAAAAACTCGCTCAAGTGGAACAAAAAATCAAAGAAATGAAAGAGCAAGGCAACACTATGGAAGTCCCCTTAAAATTTGGCGAAGTTTTTAGGATACCTACTTGCAACAATCTTAAAGAGGCTAAAATTAAAACTAATAAAGGCACTTATACTTTCAGCTTTTAACCAAACTCCCTACAAGACAAAAAGAGCTTACAAGCTCTTTTTGTTATTTTGCTATTTACCTTAATTCATCTATTTTCTTGTAAAATACAGCCTTAAATCTTAATTAAAGTAGCCCATGATTAGTCTAATAGAACAAATCCCTTATGTTGCTTACCCCCTAGCTCTTTATGAGAAATTAGAGCAAAATAACACCCTTTTGTTTGAGAGTGCCGAAATTGAGAGCAAAACCAATACTAAATCTTTGCTTATGGCTAAAGCTTGCTTGAAACTTATCTGTAATCATAACGCCGTAATAATCACTAGCCTTACGCCTAATGGCTATGCATTTTTAAAAAACCTAAGCGCATTTTTCAAAACCCCTATTCAAAATAACACTTTAACCTTAATCTACCCACAAGTTAGAAAAGCACAAGATGAGTTTTCTAAACTCTTTGAACCTAGCCCTTTTGATGCCCTAAGGGGGCTTTTTAAAAGCATTAGCACCAAGCACAAACACCCTTTTGCACTCTTTTGTGCCGGATTGTTTTCTTTTGAAATGCTGAATTTTTTTGAAGATTTGCCCAAGCTACAAACACAGGATAACACAGCCAATGACTTTATCTTCTATGTGGCGCAAAATTTAATCATCATAGACCATAAAGAAAAAACCACCGAGATTTTAGGGGCGTGTTTTGATAAACACCTTAAAATAGAGATAGAAAAAGAATTACAAACTTTAAAAATTCTAGCTAATAGCATACAACAAGATTTTATGCCAAAAAAACTCAAGCAAAATACAGAAATTAGCACTAATTGTAGCGATAGCGAGTTTGAAAAAAAGGTGCTGTTTTTACAAGAAGAAATCAAAAAAGGCGAGATTTTTCAAGCGGTATTATCACGAAGTTTTTATATGGAATGCAAAGAGCCTTTGAGCGCGTATTATCATTTAAAGCTTGCTAATCCTAGCCCCTATATGTTCTATATAAAAGATAGCGATTTTATCCTTTTTGGAGCCAGCCCTGAGAGCGCTTTAAAATACAACGCCTTAACCAACACGGCTGAGATTTATCCCATTGCAGGCACTCGCTTAAGGGGTAAGGATACAAATGGCAACATTGATTATGATTTGGATAGCAAAATGGAATTTGATTTGCAACACGATTATAAAGAAAGGGCTGAACATATCATGCTAGTGGATTTAGCACGAAATGACATGGCTAGAATTTCACAAAAACGCTATTGTGATAAACTCTTAAAAGTGGATAAATACTCCAATGTCATGCATTTAGTTTCTTGCGTAGTGGGGGAATTAAAAAAGTCTTGTGATAGTTTGCATGCTTATAGAAGTTTTATGAATGCAGGCACGCTTAGTGGAGCACCAAAAATTTCTGCTATAAAACTCATCTATCAACTTGAAAATCAAAGAAGAGGGTCTTATGGGGGGAGTGTGGGTTATTTAAATAACGAAGGCTCCATGGATTCTTGTATTACTATTCGCTCATGTCTTGTTAAAAATCATAGAGCTGTGATACAAGCGGGAGCTGGAGTGGTGCTAGATAGCAATCCTAAAAGTGAAGCTGACGAAACAAGGGCTAAAGCGCAAGCACTAATTTTTGCCATTAGGAAAACAAGCTTATGAAAATCTTTTTTATAGATAATTTTGATTCTTTCTCGTATAACTTAGTGTATGAATTGGAGCATTTAGATTATGAAGTGCTAGTGTATAGAAATGATATTGAGCCTAGTTATCTTATGAAGCTTATGCATCAAGAACAAGAAAAGCCCCTTTTGTTTCTCTCACCAGGTCCGGGTAATCCTAATAATTCTGGCAATCTCTTAGAAATCATAGAAATGGCTAAAAAGAAGTTCCCCATTTTAGGGATTTGCTTAGGCTTACAAGCCTTAGCGCAAAGCTATGGGGCTAAGATTATCCAAGCACCAGAAATTATGCATGGCAAAGCAAGTGCTATTACGCTTAAAAAACACGAAGTATTTAAGGGCTTAGGGGAAAGTATGGTTGTGGGGCGTTATCATTCTTTAATGGCAAGTGATTTGCCTAAAAATTTAGAAGTGATTGCAGAGTATGAAAATATCCCTATGGCAATTATTGATGAAAAAGATAAAATCTTAGCTTATCAATTCCACCCTGAAAGCATAATGACCTTAAAAGGAAGGGAGCTTTTAAAACAGAGCGTAGAGTTTTTAAGGAAACTATAAAGCATGAAAGACATTTTAAACACCCTATATAATCAAAAAAATTTGAGCGATAGAGAAGCAGAAAAATTATTCACGCTTATTATCAATGAAGAAGTCAGCCCAGCACAGCTTGGAGCAATATTAAGTGCTTTAAAAATTAAGGGTGAGAGCTTTGATGAAATTAGTATCGCCGCACAAACGCTTTTAAAGCATACGCCAAAACCTTTCAATAGCAACTTGGACTTAATAGACAATTGCGGCACAGGGGGCGATGGACTAAAAACAATCAATATTAGCACCATAGCTGCACTTATTGCTAGCTCTATGGGACTACCTATGGCAAAACATGGTAGCAGAAGCGTATCAAGCTATAGTGGGAGTGCGGATTTATTAGAAAATCTAGGCGTGAATATTGAAATGAACAGCACACAATTAAAAAATTGCTTAGAGCATTCGCAATTTGGGTTTTTATTCGCACCCTTATATCATCAGAGTTTTAGAAAATCTGCCCCTTTAAGAAAAGAGCTTTTTGCTAAAACGATATTTAATTGCTTAGGGCCATTGATTAACCCCTTAAGACCTAAAATCCAGCTTTTAGGGGTGTATGATAAATCCTTGTGTAAGACTATGGCACTCGCTTTAAAAAAATTAGGCGTTCAAAGAGCTATGGTGGTTAATGGGGGTGGGAGTGATGAAATTGTCTTGCACGATACAACAAGTGTGTGCGAATTGAAAGATAATGAGATTTTAGAGTATTCTTTGAGTGCGAAAGATTTTAGTTTGCCCCCCTATGATTTGAAAGAATTACAGATTAATAACGCACAAGAAAGCACAAGAGCATGTTTAGATATACTACAAAATAAAGCCAAAGATTCGCATAAAATGGTAGTCGTGGCTAATGTAGCGTGCTTATTGTATTTGAAGGGTATTGCTAAAGATTTAAAAGAAGGCGTTGCAATGGTGCTAGAGCATTTAAAAACTGGTATTGCCTATACGCATTTACAAAAAATTATAGAGTTAAGCCATGCCTAGCGTGTTAGAAAATATTATCAAAAACAAACGCATAGAAGTCGCAACGCTTAAAAAAATCTATACTTTACCTAAAACACTAAGCTTAAGTAATAGAGATTTTAAAAAGGCATTATTAGAAAAAAACACAAGCTTTATTCTAGAGTGTAAAAAAGCTTCGCCTTCTAAAGGGCTTATTAGAGAAGATTTTAATGTAGAAAAAATCGCTAAAACCTATGAAAAATTTGCATCATGCATTTCAGTCTTAGCAGATAGACGCTATTTTTTAGGCTCATATGAAAACATTCAAATCGTTTCGCGAAATACCACTAAACCCATTTTGTGTAAAGACTTTATCATAGATAGTTTTCAAATCAAGCTTGCACGATTTATGGGAGCTAATGCAGTGCTTTTAATGCTAAGTGTCTTAGATGATAAAACTTATTTAAAGCTTTTTGACTTAGCTAAAACCCTTAATATGAATGTATTAAGCGAAGTGAGTAATGAAGAAGAAATCAAACGCCTTTTAAGTTTAAAGCACGACATTATAGGCATCAATAATAGGGATTTACACACTCTAAAAACTAACATTACTAACACCCTAAATTTACGCCCCCTTTTAGGAAAAGACGCTGTAGTGATTAGTGAATCTGGCATTAACTCGCATGCTGAAGTTAAAGCCCTAGCCCCTTATGTGAATGGCTTTTTAGTCGGTAGTTCTTTAATGAAAGAAAAAGATTTAAAAAAAGCGTGTGCTAAACTTATTTTAGGCGAAAATAAAGTCTGTGGCTTAACTAGAATTAAAGACGCTAAGGCGGTTTATAAAAACCATTTCATTTATGGGGGATTGATTTTTGAAAAATCTTCGCCTAGGTTCATTAAACCCAAAAAAGCACTAAAAATCACAAAAGCTGTTAAAAAGCTAGATTTTGTAGGCGTATTTGTGAGCCATAAAGCTAAAAAGATTGTTAAACTCGCCAAAGAGCTTGGTTTAAAAGCCATTCAATTGCATGGCAACTATTCATCTAAAGAAGTGGCATATTTAAGAAAAAAGCTTGTGAAAACTTGTGCCATTTGGCAAGTAGTCAGCGTAAGTTCTAAGAAAGATTTAAAACCTAAGTTTGAAGGGGCAAATTTAATTTTGTATGACACCAAGGGGGATAAATTTGGGGGTAATGGCATAAGCTTTGAATGGGGTATTTTAAAAGATGTTAAAGAGCCTTTTATTTTAGCTGGTGGGCTTAATTTAAATAATACTAAAGAAGCCTTAAAAGTAGGGGCTTTAGGATTAGACTTTAATTCAGGATTAGAAATTGCCCCAAGGTTAAAAGACAAAGATAAAATCAAGCAAGTAGCAAAAATTTTAAGAGAGTATTAGAATGAATAAAAATGCGTATTTTGGGGAGTTTGGAGGGTGTTTTGTTTCAGAATTATTAGTGCCTGCACTTAGAGAACTAGAGCTTGCTTTTTATGATAGCTTGAATGATAGCGAATTTCAAAAAGAATATACAAGGCTATTAAAAGATTTTGTAGGTCGCCCTAGCCCCTTAAGCTTATGTAGAAATATCATTTCTAATCCTAAAGTAAAGCTTTATCTAAAACGAGAAGATTTAATTCATGGCGGAGCACACAAGACTAATCAAGCCTTAGGGCAAGCCCTTTTAGCTAAAAAAATGGGTAAAACTAGAATTATTGCAGAAACGGGAGCTGGTCAGCATGGCGTAGCTACAGCCTTAGCGTGTGCGTTATTGCAATTAGAATGCGTGATTTATATGGGGGCTAAAGACATCAAACGACAAGAGCCAAATGTATTTAGAATGCGTTTATTAGGGGCAAAAATCATCAGCGTAACGCAAGGTTCAGCCACACTTAAAGACGCCGTGAATGAAGCCTTAAGAGACTACGCAAGTAGCTATAAAAACACGCATTACTTGCTAGGCACCGCCGCTGGACCACACCCCTACCCTACAATGGTTAAAACTTTTCAAAGCATGATTGGCACTGAATGTAAAGCTCAAATTTTAGAAAAAGAAAATCGCCTACCTGATTATGTTATAGCGTGTGTGGGGGGTGGCTCTAATGCTATAGGGATTTTTAATGCGTTTTTGAAAGATAAAGAAGTCAAGCTTATTGGTGTAGAGCCAGCGGGACTTGGACTAGATACAAACAAGCATGGAGCGACTTTAAATAAGGGGAGTATAGGCATTTTGCATGGCAATAAAACTTATCTTTTACAGGATAGTGAAGGTCAAATCACAGAAAGTCATAGCATTAGTGCAGGGCTAGATTATCCGGGTGTGGGGCCAGAACATAGTTATCTCAAAGATAGTAAGCGTGCTACCTATGAGAGTGCTACTGATAATGAAGCTTTAGAAGCGTTTAGTTTATTGTGTCAAAAAGAAGGCATTATTCCAGCACTAGAAAGCTCACACGCCTTAGCATATGCGTTGAAGCTTGCTAAAAAGTGCGATAAAGAGAGCATTATTGTGGTGAATTTAAGTGGTAGGGGCGATAAGGATTTAAACACCGTTTATGAATATTTTAAAAAGGATAGCCATGAGATATGAAAATATGTTTGAAACCTTAAAAAGACAAGAAAAAATGGCGTTTATCCCGTTTGTAACCTTAGGCGACCCTAATTATGAATGGAGTTTTGAGATTATCAAAACACTCATTGATAGCCATGTGAGTGCCTTAGAACTAGGCTTTGGCTTTTCTGACCCTGTAGCTGATGGAGCCATAATACAAGCGAGTAATTTAAGGGCATTAAAACATGCCAAAATGGACAAAAACTTTAAACTTCTCAAAGAGATTAGAGAGCATAACGCTCATATTCCTATCGGGCTTTTAGTGTATGCGAATTTAATTGTGGCTTTTGGAATAGAAAAATTTTATGCCACAGCTAAAGAATGTGGTGTGGATAGCATCTTAATAGCGGATATGCCTTTAATAGAAAAAGAATTAGTGGAAAAACACGCTAAAAAACACGAAATCAAACAAGTTTTTATCGCTAGCCCTAACGCAAATCTTAAAGACTTAGAACAAGTCGCTAATAATTCGCAAGGCTATATCTACACCTTAGCTAGAAGTGGGGTTACTGGTGCGAGCAATACGCTAGAAAATGACGCCAATAACATTATCAAAACCTTAAAATCCCTTTGTGCTACCCCATGCCTATTAGGCTTTGGTATTTCTAAAAAAGAACATGTGAAAAATGCTAGAAATATGGGAGCAAGTGGTGTGATTTGTGGCTCAGCATTAGTGAAAATTATAGAAGAGAATTTGAGTAACAAAAACGCTATGTTAGAAAAAATTAAGGGGTTTGTAGAAGAGATGATGAAATGAGTTGGATTGGTTTTTAATGCCACCAACAACAAAGCTAATCCTAACACTAAAAGATTGTTTTGGTATTTTTAGGCTTAGTGAAAGCCTAATCTTTTATGTTTTATATTACCATATTTTTGCATTTATCGCAGTTTTATCAGCCTAATAAATTTACCCCCCCCCCACTTTACTTTTATTTATCATTGCGAAAAGCTAAAATTCCAACCCCCCCCTTATTAGTTTCTGCTTTAACTTCTAAAATCCCATCACATCCAGCTAAAATAAATTTCTTCTCTCCAAATTTTAGAGTTGAACGCATGTTTTCTTTGTCTTTTTGCTTTTTTTCAACCATTGATTTTAAATCCCATTGCAACTCATCATCATCTAGTCCAAGAACACGATTTTTAAATGCTAATCTTTCACCTATTTGCGCACCAATTGAATAGCCATCACTCCCACTATATTCGCTAGTAGGCATATTATTCGCTAAGACTTGATTGATAAATTGCTTTTGATTTTTATCAAGTTGGTCAAGCTTTGACAAATAACGCATTAAATCACTGATTAACCCACAATTGCCACGATAACCTCAACATTTTTAATCATTATTTCATCGGTTTTAGAGGTAATAATAAGCCCTCCATCACTGCTTGCAACTTCTACTAGAGGCTCTTTGTTCCCACAAGCTACAGAAACCAATGCCAACAATGCACTCAAAACTATTCTAAAATCATCTCCATCTCCTTTTTAATATTTGTTTTGTGATGATTTATACTAAGACTATCTATTCACCTTTTTCTTTTAATTTGACACATACTTTTTCATACCATTTTAAAATGATTTGTGAAGTCTCTGCACTAGGGTTTACACATTTATTTAAAGTGCCTCTGCCTTGCGGAATACTTTCGCCACTATTAGCCCAGTCTAAAACTCTAACCGGTATTCTATAAATGAGCCAATCATGTTCTATTTTTGGCACAGAATAATGGGCGTATTTCCTAATATCATACGCCCCACCAATCACTTGCACCAAAGCAACAAGGCCTTGCCCAACCTTAATAGCAACCATACCATTGACTTTTATTTCATTCAAAAACTTAGCGATTTGGTTATTGCCATGCTCCCAACCGCCTAAACCAAATAAAGCCATTTTTTAAAATCTTTATCGTATCTTCAACCTTAGGATTGTCTTCACCAGGGCGCATTTGCATGTGCCAAAAATGTGCTCCATTCAACATACTCTTCTCCTATTCTTAATTTTTAATTAGATTGCTTAACTTTCGCTTGACCCACGAAAATAGACCTGTGGTTTCATCTTTCCCATTTTCAACTATAGGGGGGTTGGCTACAACAATAAGCTCATAAAAGATATTCTCGTATTCCCCATATTTTCCTTCTTTGGAAAACCTTTCATCAAGTTTCTTTCCAACATGACATACCGCAACAGATACTATCTCAAAACCTCCCTCATATAGCATTTGAAATAATATATTACAATAGATTGCATTCTTTGAAGTAGCAGGAAAAGAATCTGGTGGTGGTTCTCCAATAATTTCAACATCACATCTCAAAGACATATTGTAAATACCACAACAATTAACGCGATACGCATAAGTTCTTGTCGCCATTGCCCTACCCCATAATTACTAGTAAGTTCTTCTTTGAAACCCATTTTCATATTCCACCATCTTGCCATTTGCTGTAGTTGCAATCACTCTTCCGCCTGAAATTTGCACCCTTACAACATTGCTACCATAAGTCTTTCTTTGAAAGCCATTTTCATACTCCACTATCTTACCATCTCTAGTGACGGTAGCAACAATATGCCCATCAGTATCTGCATCCACAACATTACTACCATATGTTTTTCTCTGAAAACCATTTTCATATTCCACTACTTTACCATTAACTACCTTAACCACAAATGCCATATAAATCTCCTAAGAATAAATTGTAATATACCTAACAACCTAAAAACTATCAGCCTAGCCTCTATAATCTAACCTAATAGATATACCTTTAGGTATTTAGGTATTTAGGTATTTAGGTATTTAGGTATTTAGGTATTTAGGTATTTAGGTATTTAGGTATTTAGGTATTTAGGTATTTAGGTATTTAGGTATTTAGGTATTTAGGTATTTAGGTATTTAGGTATTTAGGTATTTAGGTATTTAGGTATTTAGGTATTTAGGTATTTAGGTATTTAGGTATTTAGGTATTTAGGTATTTAGGTATTTAGGTATTTAGGTATTTTACCATAATGTTCCTAAAGAATAACTTAAGAGGAATATGAACCTAACTCCCCCAATTCCTCCTATAAAACTTGGTCTCATCAATTAGCACAAAATTCATTGTAGATTCCTAGATACTCTAAAATACCTTATTATTTCAATAGCTTAAATATAAATTTTCAAGCACTCTAATTTTTTAATACCGATCTGCAATTCTTTTACAATTACAGACCTACTATATTCTCTTTTTAGAAAAACATACAATAGCTAGAAAACTTTGGAGCATTATCTATTGCTTAGCGCTAAATATTTAAGTGACCTTTCCCCCTTCTCCATCGTTAGAAAACTAAAACTTTTTCACAACTTGTAGGTCAATATTTTGTTGATAATTCTAATCAATCTCTTGTCCAAACAAATTAAGGCTAACATGCTTTTTTATAGCAGATTTCTCTTTTAAATCTTTTTTATCTTCTGGAATTTTTAAAATTTCTATCACTCGTTGGCTCAACTCTTTGAAACGCTTCTCTATACTCTCTTTATCCCATTTTTGATACTTCCTGACTATATCTTGAGTCATTGCAAAACTTGTTATTTTCTTGTTGCTATTCATATAAACATCACATTTTTGTTTAAAATCCTTATTCCCAGCTTGATTATTTTTGCGCTCTGCCAAAAGAGTAAGATTACCTAAAGAATGAGTATATCTTTCCCTTTCTTCATTGCTAAAATCTTTAAGCCACTGACTACCTTCGCTAGGATTTTGGGGCAAAATATGTTCCAAGAATACTTGATTAAATGGATAAAATTTAGGATTATCTACACGATAATATTCTATTAGAAGTAAAATGTATTTTGAAAATGGCCTTTTAGCAAAATTAGAAACTTTCAACAGCTCCAAAATTTCTTTTGCATTGTCTCCTTGAATACCTAAATTCTGTCTAATTTTTTTCTTAACTTCCTCTAAAGTTTTTTTCTCTTTAACATCCTTAATAATTGCAAAACTAGTCTCCCTAATCGCATCAGCTCTCCTGCCTTTAAGCAAATTCTGGTAATAATATTGTACCAATAATCTTTTAAGACTTTCTATATGCTCATATTTTACACAATGAGCGGTACATAAAATACTCCTATAATAAACCTTATGCTTTAAGTGTTTTAAAAGGGCTATGTGGACATCTTTCTCATTCTCCAATATTTCTTTATACGAAACAGCAAAGTCTTCAAGCTCTCTCATAATTATTAAAATGCTTTTTTGTAGATTTCCATTTTTATCTAGCCATTCTTGCAAAAGCCCCTTGCTCAAAGCTACTTCGGGTTTACTCCCCTTAAGATAATAAAGATAAGTAGTCAGAAAAAGCTCAAAAGCCCCAGAACTATCCTTTGCTTCTTTTTTATTAAATTTTTTCAGAGATTCCCCAAGTCTATCCCAAGCCATTTGAAAACCTCTCTTGTCCTTATCTTCTTTGCTTTTCCCCATAAGTTCTGCCTTCACAATATCTGTAAAACTCAAAGGCATGCCCCTAGCATTCAAAGTTGTAAAAACTTTAATCGCACTCTCTAAATTATCACAAATTACAAGACTAAATACTACTTTTTCATAAATAAAATCTATAAAACCATTAAGTTTTTTATTGTCAAAATCATGTGATTGACATACGCTTTCCAATAAGTCCTTAAGGTGGTGCGCATTCTCTAAATACTTGTTGTTAAGCTTATTCTTTTGTGTTGCCACATTAGTAAAATCCAGTTCCTTAACCACACCAACTTTAAACTGAATGATTTTATCATCAAGGGTAGCCAAGGTAAGCGTTTCTTTACCCCAAGCACTATAAATACTCTCCTTAATATACTTATTTAAAGTAGCCTCAGATAAAGTTATGATTTTACTCTCACAAAGCTTTTCTAACACACACGCCAAAAGAACAAAAGTAGTTAAACGCTGTTGTCCATCTATAATATCATATCTATCATCGGTATCTTTTTTATACAGCACTAAAGAACCACAAAAATACCTCTCACTTCCCCTATGAACAAATGCCCCACTTAAATCATCTATTAAGGCTTCTAATTCCTCTAACCCCCAATTATAAGGGCGTTGATAATTAGGAACTTGATATAAATCCTCTTTTCTACCAAAAAGTCCACAAAGAGGAGTAAATTTTGTATCAACAATATCTTTTGCCATAACTTAGCTATTGCTCCTTTAGATTCTCATCGCTTAATGCTTGGAAATATTCTAGCATTTTTTAAAACATATATTCTCAACCCTACAATCACACCAAACAAAACCATTGCTATAGCCCTACACTGCAACACACAATCAACTCCATCAAAAACCACCAACAATATTCAATACAACAATCAAGAAAGAAATAAAAAAACTAAAAACAAACATTTGCCTATCTTGGGTTAATTTAAACCACCAATCAAGTATTGAATTTTTTGGCTAATTACCTTTGGTAAAAACTTAAAATTTCTATTAAACATAAAAACAAGTTTCCATATCCAACAAATATATCATGTCAATAACTATCAATCTATTACCAAAAAAATCAAGAGACTTATCTCTACTCTCATGTATCCCTCTTTCTAGTAGCTAAGTCAAGTTGCCATATGTGCCATCAATACAATATACGCCATACACTTAAAGATATAAGAAAAAATAAATAAATGTATCTACAATTTTATAGTATCACTTTCTATCAATCTTAATAGAAACAAATTTGATTGAAAGTCAAAAAGTTGCTTGTGAGAACCAACGAGAATTAAAATCAAAAGCTACCATGTTTTTAAACAACAAAAAAACCACTCGTCATACACACCTAAATACACCAAACAAAAGACAGTATCATTCAATACGCAATAAGATAAACATTAAAAACATTAGAAATGAAAATTAAAAAATATCAAAGAACATTTTTAAGGATAAAAACTAACTACTCAATAAAAACCAAAACTTCACAACCAATAAGTTTTATTTAAAAGGATATAAAATAAATACTAGACTATCAAAAAAGTATTAAAAAAAATAAGAAATAAAATAAATTAAACTAAAATTTTAAATAAATTAAAAACAAGTAAGATTTAAAAAACATTTCCCTATCCCTGCACCGACTTACATTCCCACTCTTGAAAAGAGCAGTATTATCAGCGATGAAGAGCTTGACTTCCAGGTTCGGAATGGTTAACTGGGTAGTTCCTCTTCTCTAAAGGCACAAGGAAAAGGGAGTTAAAGATAAAATCTGATTTATCCTTAACTCCCTTTTCTAATCCTAGGGAGTTATGTTTTTAACAAAAGAAGATTGTTAATAGCCCATAAGTTTTAGTAAAACTCAATCTCCCTTACACTCAGTAAGGCAGTGGTAACTTATTCATGTTTATTGTCGTTATTTTATAAAAAAGCAAAAAACAAGCCAAACGCTCTATTAGTAGTAGTCAGCTAAACATATTACTATGCTTACACATCTACCCTATCAAGCACATAGTCTTTGTGCGAGCTTCAGGGAAAGTTAATCTTGGAGTTGGCTTCCTGCTTAGATGCTTTCAGCAGTTATCACATCCGTGTGTAGCTACCCAGCGATGCTCTTGGCAGAACAACTGGTGCACCAGTGACACGTCCATCCCGGTCCTCTCGTACTAGGGACAGCTCTCCTCAACTTTCCTACGCCCACGGCAGATAGGGACCGAACTGTCTCACGACGTTCTGAACCCAGCTCGCGTACCGCTTTAAATGGCGAACAGCCATACCCTTGGGACCTGCTCCAGCCCCAGGATGCGATGAGCCGACATCGAGGTGCCAAACCTCCCCGTCGATGTGAGCTCTTGGGGGAGATCAGCCTGTTATCCCCGGGGTACCTTTTATCCTTTGAGCGATGGCCCTTCCACACAGAACCACCGGATCACTATGACCGACTTTCGTCTCTGCTTGACTTGTATGTCTCACAGTCAGGCTGGCTTGTGCCATTACACTCAACTTGCGATTTCCAACCGCAATGAGCCAACCTTTGCAAGCCTCCGTTACTTTTTAGGAGGCGACCGCCCCAGTCAAACTACCCACCAAGCATTGTCCTGCCTGTGGATAACACAGGCCAGTTAGCTAACAGAAACATCAAGGGTGGTATCTCAAGAATGGCTCCATAAGAGCCAAAGCCCTTACTTCAAAGCCTCCCACCTATCCTGCGCATGATATTCCCATTAGCAGTGCTAAGCTGTAGTAAAGGTCCACGGGGTCTTTCCGTCTTGCCGCGGGTAGGAGGAATTTTCACCTCCACTACAATTTCACTGAATCTCTGGTTGAGACAGCTCCCATCTCGTTACGCCATTCATGCAGGTCGGTATTTAACCGACAAGGAATTTCGCTACCTTAGGACCGTTATAGTTACGGCCGCCGTTTACTCGGGCTTCAATTCAACGCTTCATCTTGCGACTGACGCATCCTCTTAACCTTCGAGCACCGGGCAGGCGTCACACCTTATACTTCCTCTTACGAGTTGGCAAAGTGCTGTGTTTTTGGTAAACAGTCGGGAGGGACTCTTTGCTGAGACCACATTGCTGTGGCACACCTTATCGCGAACTTACGGTGCTAGTTTGCAGAGTTCCTTAACCAGAGTTCTTTCACGCGCCTTAGAATACTCATCTCATCTACCTGTGTCGGTTTGCGGTACGGACGACTATGGATATGCTTAGAGGCTTTTCTTGGCACGACGGTATCAGCGATTCTCTCTTTGTTCTAAAAGAACTCAAAGAGCCTGTCAGGTTTCGAATACAGAGGTGGATTTGCCTTCCCTCCAATCTACGCCCTTCGACTAGCACTTCCATCAGCTAGCTCGCTTAACCCTATGCGTCCCCCCATCACGCTCCATAGTCGGTATGGGAATATTAACCCATTTGCCATCGCCTACCCCTTTCGGACTCGGCTTAGGACCCGACTAACCCTACGATGACGACCATCGCGTAGGAAACCTTAGATTTACGGCGGATACAATTCTCATATATCTTATCGTTACTCATTCCTGCATGCTCACTTCTATACGCTCCAGCACTCCTTACCGGTATACCTTCAACGCTGTATAGAACGCTCTTCTACCACTGTGCATCAGCACAATCTACAAATTCGGTGTCTATCTTAGCCCCGTTATATTTTCAGCGCATGACCACTAGACCAGTGAGCTGTTACGCTTTCTTTAAAGGATGGCTGCTTCTAAGCCAACCTCCTGGTTGTTTGAGTAGCCACACATCTTTTTCCACTCAGAATAGAACTTAGGGACCTTATTTGGTAGTCTGGGTTGTTCCCCTTTTGACGATTGATTTTATCACCCACCGCCTGACTCCCAAGATACGATAAAAGGTATTCGAAGTTTGATAGGGTTTGGTACCGCGGCGAGCAGCCCTAGCCCAATCAGTGCTCTACCCCCTTTTATTATCACTTGAGGCTATACCTAAATATATTTCGAAGAGAACCAGCTATCACTAAGTTTGTTTGGCCTTTCACCCCTATCCACAGCTCATCCCAACCCGTTTCAATGGGTACGAGTTCAGTCCTCCACGCGCTATTACACGCGTTTCAACTTGGCCATGGATAGATCACTTAGCTTCGGGTCTGCAGCATCTGACTAAATCGCCCTATTCAGACTCGCTTTCGCTACGGCTTCGCATACGCTTAACCTTGCCAGATACCACAACTCGCAGGATCATTATGCAAAAGGCAGTCCATCACCCTGATAAATCATAGGGCTCTGAATGATTGTAAGCAGATGGTTTCAGGTTCTATTTCACTCCGCTCACTGCGGTTCTTTTCACCTTTCCCTCACGGTACTTGTTCGCTATCGCTCAAAGAGTAGTATTTAGGGTTGGAGAGTGGTCTCCCCGGCTTCAACCAAGATTTCACGTGTCTCGGCCTACTCTGGATACTGCTACCTAAGAACACCTTGTCGCATACAAGGCTATCACTTTCTATGGCTTACCTTTCCAGGTAACTCTGCTAAAGTGTTCTATTGGATGACGCAGTCCTCAACCCCGAATGCAAGCACTCGGTTTGCCCTTTTCCCCTTTCGCTCGCCACTACTTAGGGAATCTCGTTGATTTCTTTTCCTCTAGTTACTGAGATGTTTCACTTCACTAGGTTCGCTCTCTATATTAGAGTAACTAATATCTCTATTAGTTGGGTTGCCCCATTCGGACATCTACGCATCAATGCTCCTTGACAGCTCCGCATAGCTTATCGCAGTCTAGTACGTCCTTCATCGCCTCTCTTTGGCAAGGCATCCGCCATCTGCTCTTAAAAGCTTGTTTTAAATTCTAAAATATCCTTTAAAACCCGCCTTTTTATATAATGAATAACGACAATTGCATGAATATTCTTCAACGCTACCACTGCCTTACTGAATATAAGACAGAGTAATTGTAGTTTTACTTTACTTTTACATAGGCTATTAACAATATTAAATCAAATAACTTCGTTTTAGTGATAACTTGCTAGGTTTGTTAAACAATCGTTTGCTTAACTTGTTAGCTTGTCGTCAAAAACGAAATGTAATTATAGACACGCAATGCTTAAAGTTTGCTTAAACATAAAAAAGATTTGGGAAAAGATTGAAAATAAAATTCAATAGAAGGGTTATTAGGCTGTTGTGAGAGCCTTAAATGGGTGGTTAGGGGGGATATTGGGAGGGAAGGGAAAAAGGAGAAAGATTGAAAGAAGTTGCATTAGATAGAGAATAGATAGAGAATAGAGTTGAAAAGTTTCTAAAAAATAGAAATTATAGAGGTTATAGAGGTTATAAGAAATAAAAAATGCTCTCAATTCAAATAAGAATTGTTATTTTGATATATAAGTTCAATAGTATAAGTGATAAGGGGAGGTAGAGAATAGCATAAAAAGATACAAGAATAGTAAAAATCAATTAGAACTAAATAGTGATAGAAAAAATATAAGAGGATGGGATTGAGAGAATCAAATATAATAGAGGGGGTTACACTCCTATTTTAGAGGAGCGTTTTTTTAGATAGTCTAAAAACTCATGCTAAGCTTTTAAAAATTAAGGTTTTAACCCTAAAATAATGCAAAAAACAAGAATTAAAAGCAAAACTTTAAAATCAAGATTACTTTTGCATTATCTTTAGTATCCGTTATTTGAGACCCATACAATACTTCTGCGTCTTCGTGTAAGATATCACCAATAGAGTCTAGCGCTTCACAATACTTGTCAAAAGGATAATCTTCATGCCTGCAAAAATATGCAAGAGCGCCACAAAAAGGAGACTTTGTTTTTATCTCATTTAAATATTCAAGACCATAACCCAAAGGTTTTAAAGCGTTTTTGAGCGCTATGAGGCAAGCATTCTTAAGGTCTTTATCCTCCCCTTTTCCTACTACCATTACACCATTTTTATGAGTAGCTAGTATCATAAAATGAGTCATATCAATATTGATTTCCCCTTGAGTTAAAACCATCTCTTTTATAGCATTAATACAAGCAAAAACTTCATTTTTATTGCATACGACTATAGAATTAGATTCTTTAAAGATTTTTATTTCTTGGCTATTTTTAGGGGTTGTTATGACAAAAACAAAGGGGTAATCTTTAGCAATTTGCTTGGCTAAGACTAGGTTATCCCCCACTACAATACAAACCAAGCCACTAGCTTTAGCTACACTCTCTTTCAAAAGCTCTTTGTCTATGACTTCTATTTTCCCTGCTTGTATGTCTTGTGGGATTTCAACCCCACAATCTTTTAATACAATAACTCTAAAATGCTCCATTGAATATGCCATAAAAATTCCTTTGATTATGAGATATATTTTTTAATGTTAGCGTTTAGTGTCTCCACTAATTCTTTATGCTTGTTGAAGTAGTCTAAAATAGCTTGACTAAATTTTTCTACACTCCAAGTTCCATTAAGGATATTGTCTGCAAAGTTTTTACTGCCACCAAGTTTTTTAGATAGATACCACCAGTCTAACCACCATTCAGTTGTTCTAAAATTATCAAGCTTTAAATCTTTTTTATTTGCTCATGCTTACCTTTGAGCGTTTCACACCCAACAATTCCAAAATATACATCAAAAAAGTTTCCTGTTTCAAGTAAAAATCGCATTTTTTCATTATTTAGTTTAATTTCCAAACAATTTACAATTTTTTTATTAAAATCTTGTGCTGCACAACTACTGCTCACAACCCATTTTATTTTGTCATCAGCACTCATTTTTTGCTCTATTAGCTCTTTAAAGAGTATGCCTTGCTCTAAATTTTCTAATTTAAGCTTATCGCCTTTGTAAAATAGCTTTGTGTTGCTCTCATCTAACTTGAAATCGCCTAAGCTGTTTTGACTAGGCAAGCGTTCTTCTTTTGTTAAATACAAAACACAAATATCTTGTGCATCATTAACTTGATAGTCCTTAACTACGCCTAGAATATAATCAGAAATTTGATTATCACAATCGCCTGCGTATATCTTATTTTCTAAAATAATATGCTTAAACCCATCGCTTAAAAATAAATCCATTCGCCTACTACCATTTGTAGTAACTTCTTTTTCAACAATTTTAGTATCTATGCTATTAAAACCAAAACTCTCTAAATGACACACCTTTAAAAACGCCTTTAAAAACAAGTCTTTTTGATAGTGTTCCCCCATAGTGTCTAAGAATGAATGTAAGATTTTAGAATGCCTCACTTCATCGCTCTCACTCATCAGCACGCTAAACACATTGTAATCATGCAATCCCCTAGCTCTTTTTATCTCAAGCTCTTTTAAAGCATGTTTGACTTTATTAAAAAATGGTTGGTAATCGCTCATTTTGAAAACCTCATCTCATTAGACAAATACTCTAAAGCGTCGGCTATTTTGTCTAACAACTCGTTAGTTCTTTGTCTTTCGTTATTAGCGTTTTTAAGCTCTGAATTGATGTTTCTAAGCAAGTCATTAGTCTTTCTTTTTTCATCAGCAACCTCATAAACTTGCTCGCCAATATGACGCAACCTATCATAATGCCAATTATTCCCCCACTCTGCCCCACCATTGGCATATAACACCATTTCTTCTAGGGATTGTATCCTTTCGCATAGCTCTGTTTGAAAATCCCTAGTAATCTTACGCCAACCAAAAATATTAGGCTTAGAAACCATACCCTCTTTTTCTAACATTTCTAAGACAAGCTGACAATCTTTTAAATCAAAATTGATGATATGCTTAAAATATGCCTTAGTAAATCTTGATTTTTCCTTTTGCCCCTTTTCAAGCGTTCTCAATAATTCTTCTAGCGATTTATCATTAATATCTTGCTTTCTTTTCCATATATTTTCATTGAATAAAGCTCTAAGCTCTTCTAAAACTTCTTGACTAAACTTCTCTTTATTCATACCTATTCCTTTCATAATCTAAATTACTTTGATAAACCTCTCTTAAGCTTTCGCCTATTCTAGAAACTCCCATGATAGCCTTTAATTTTGCATGGTCTCTATGCTTGGCATTAAGTTTTGCAAACTCTTCTTCTAAAGTTTCTGCCTTTTGAATAAAAACTTCTAATTCTTCTTTAGAACAAATAAGTGGTGTTGCAATTTCATACAATAATTTATCTAATAAATTTTGCAAATCGCCATCAATACAAGTCTTATCTATAACCTTAAGATTTTCATCTAATCCAAAAAAATACAAACCATTTACAAGCCCCTCTATGCTATCTATGTGAGCTTTTTTAAAAATTAGCTCTAATAATTCCATAATCAATTCTTGCTTTTTAGCATGATATTCTCTTATAGTTTGCAATCTAGCAAAAAGTTCATCTAAATCAGTCTTAGCGACAACACCCTTTTGTTCTAAGTTTTTGGCTTGCTCTTCTAAATAATGCGTGAATTTTTTAACAAAACAATCTAGCATTCTTATCCTTTATTTTAAGATAAATTCTTCTATATTTTCATTTAAGACTTCTATTATCTCTTGGCGTTTTTTGAAATAATTATAGACAAATACGCCGTAATTTTCAGCATTCAAGCTTTTATCTTCCAAACTCTCTAAAAAACTTTTTTCTAAATTTAGGGCGTCTTCTACATAACGATAATCTAGCCATTCGCTTCTAAAGCAGGTATTAAAGTTTTGTGCGCTATTTTCAATTAAATAAGCCGTTTTTAACAAATCTATTTCACTATGCCTACATTTTTCAAAAATGCCACAACTTAGTATATATTCCACACAAGAAACCCCTCTAATTTTTAGCAATTTAAAAGCAAATTGCGCTTCTTTGATTTCGCCCTTAAAATTAAGATTTAATTCTAAAATATCCTTACTCTCTTTTAATTCTAGCTCCCAGTTAGGCTCTTTTTCAAACTTCTCTTTTAAAAACTCATAAGTCTTTGTTATAAAATCCCTTACTAAAGAATTAGATTTTTTAATAAGATTATCCATATGTATAAGCCATTCTTTATGCTCTAAACAATACGCATAAATATAATCAGTAATTTTTGCAATATCTTTAGCGTTTAGCGTTTCCAAACTAATCTCTTTTTTTAAATTTCTCATATCAAAAGAACAATAATTGCGTTGCGTTTTGTTAAAGTGTGGCTCAGTTTGTTGTAAAATCTCTTGGATTTGTCTAGAGTTAGTGTCGCCTGCCTGATAGCATCTAATCAAACTGCTACGCCCATCATAATCTATTGCACTTGCACTAGCACCAATCAATTTAACGCTCTTTTCTATCGTGCTGATATAAAACCCTTCAAACACATTTTCTTTTGGATACACATAAAAATTAGTCCCCTTAAACTTCTCTTGTAATACTGCAATTAAGGACTTTATAAATTCTTGTTCTTCTTGTTCTTGTGCGTATTTTTGTGTTATACAGCCTGCATGTTTGTCAAAAAAGCATAGCACCATTTTAACAAACTCTTCTGTGCTTATTTTATTTGTTCTTATCCAATCAAGTAGATTATCTTCTAACTCTTCATTTTCATAACAACCCTTGCAATACATTTCGCCACTTTCTTCAAACCCTCTTATTTGAATACGGCAACTATCATTATCATTAAAAATAATAGCAATCCCATGTTCTATTAAAATAGAATATTCTACTTGATAATTTGTAGGGATTTTAGCTTGAATAAGACTAATGGCTGTTTTAAAAAACTCATATTCAATTTGTCTGTCTTGTTTATATTTTTCTTTGAGCTTTAATAATTTTTGCTTGTTGTTTTTAAAAAAGTTTAAAACAAAATCCCCTAACTCCATTTCACATAGCTTACTTTCTATGATATTATCTAGCATTTTTCCTTTAAGCTTGAATTGCTTTATAAGATTACAGCTCATTAGTGTGCTATCTTTTAACCCCATTTCTTGAATAGAAAAAACCATAGAACACTTACGCCCTTGCAAGACAATTTGAATGCTAAAATCTTCAATCTCTATATAAACTAAATTCCCATAATGATTTACTTTCTCAAATCCCTGCTCTTTTAAATACTCTTTTAAATTCGCTAAAAAATCTTTAATAACGCATTCTTCTAACGCATTAAATTGTCTGAATAAATGCTTAGAATAATTTTCTTTTTTCCTTTTTATCATCGCTCTTATTTGTTCTTTATTCATTTTTAAAATCCTTAATAGTATTTTTAAATACAAGAAGTGCGTTACAAAATTGTAACGCTAAAATCTCTTAAAACTCACACACCCTTAAACTTTCTATAATTTTCAATTAAGGGCTTAATATCATCTTTAAAAAGAGCGATGTATTCATCACTTAGCCCTATAGTGCCTGTAGGGTGTGGGAAAGCTACCACTTCGCATTTTTCAAAACTTTGAAACCCCACTCTAAAAGACTTGCCTTCAAAAGGCTTAGTGATATAATTTGGCTCATTTTTAGCCTTACCTAGAAAATTTTCAACATAAGGTTTAATTCTTTCATCATTTAAAGCCCTTAGCATATCAATCCCAAAGAAGAATAATAGCTTAGGCTCTAGGACTTCTATGTATTGTAAAAAATTATCTTTATGCTCTATCAGTTCATCATCAAAATTTTTTGATTTAGTATCCACCCAATTGATATTGATAAGGCTCTTTTCAAACGCCCCCATCTTCTCTTCTTCACTCTCTAAGGCACAATCCCACAGACCAAACCATCCAGTAATGCGTCTTTGAAATCTAAAGGGGATAGTAGCGAAATAATACGATTGCTCTTCTTCGCTAACCTTTTTGATAAACTCCGCATTCACATTATCTGGATCTTCATATACACCTACCCCATGATTCAACCCACAAATCACTAAACCATGCTTTTTATTAAACTCATTGACATTCATGCCAAAAACTAAATTTAGACCTTGCATATTTGCCCCTTTTTATTAACTTTATTAACCCCACATGCATATAGGAAGCGCCTAAAATATGGGGTTGAAAAAATTAAATGCGAAATTTGAAAAACTGAGTAGTTAGATAGAAAACTAGGTAAAAAGTAATAAAAGAGTTTAATCTTACAAGAGAGAGAGAGAAGACAAATTTTTGAGATTAATTGTCATTTTTATTTAACTCCCTTTTTTGTGATTGAATAGTAAAATTCTAATTAAAGATTTTTAATAGATATTAAACAAAAAGCATATTAAAAGCCTAAAATCATTTTGTATTCAAAAGGCGTTTTTCTTTAAAGTCTTGATACTCTTTGAGAGCGTAATTTACAAAAGGTTTAATCGCAATCCCCCCACGAGAGACAAAATCCCCATACACTTCCAAATACTTTGGCTCTAACAATTCTACCAAGTCAAGCAAAATCGTATTGATACAACTCTCATGAAAATTCCCACAATTTCTATAACTGAATAAATAGAGTTTTAGAGACTTGCTCTCTACCATTTTATCCTTAGGAATGTAGCGGATGTATATCGTGCCAAAATCTGGTTGTGCAGTGATAGGACAAAGGCTTGTAAATTCCTTGCATTCTAAAGTAATCAAGGGTTCTAAATTAGGGTTTGGGTTAGGAAAGGCTTCTAACAAATCCTTGTTGTATTCAAAAATATAGGGCGTTTTAGTGCCTAAAGATTTGAGATTGAGTTCATTATTTTCTTGCATAAAAATTCCTTGAGTAATTTAGGTTATAATAACGCTATTTTAACCCATTTTTAAATAAAACCACAATTAGGAAACTTATGAATAAACGCATAGAAACCATTATAGCTCTACTAGATGAAAAAAAGGCTTTTGATATTACGCATATTGATTTATCCAAAACCCCCTATCTAGTAGAAGATGTCATTATCGCAACCGCCTTGGCTAGTAAGCATGCTCTTTCTTTACTAGATACCCTTAAAAACACCCTTAAACCCTTAGGTGAAGTCTTTTATCAAGTAGATGAAGAAAGTGAAGATTGGATTATCATTGATTTAGGGGATTTGATGATTCATCTTTTTGCAGAAGATTGCCGTAAAAAGTTTGATTTAGAAGGGTTTTTGAATACTTATAAAAGCGAGCAAGCTCATCAAAACGCCTAAAAAACTTATCGCCATACTAGGAGCTAGTGGGAGCGGAAAAACCGCTCTTTCTATTGAACTAGCCCAAAAATTAGATGCTGAAATCTTTTCTTTGGATTCTTTGAGTATTTATAAAGATATTAATATCGCTTCGGCTAAACCAAGCTTAGAAGAGCGAAAGAATATCAAGCATTACGCCCTAGATTATCTCAATATTGATGAAAAGAATAACGCCCAAATTTTTAAAACCCTTTTAGAAGATGCTATTAGAGTATGCCCTAAAAAGATTTTACTCATTGTTGGGGGGAGTAGCTTTTATCTCAAATCTATTTTAGAAGGCTTAAGTGAGATGCCAAAGCCTAGCAAAGAGCAAATCTTAAAAATAGAGCAAGAAATCAACGCCCTAACTAACCCTTATGAGTTTTTAAAATCCATTGACCCTAACACAGCTTTTAAAATCCACTATAACGACACTTATCGCATTCATAAGGCTTTAGAAATCTTTTATCTCACGCACACTCCGCCAAGTGAGTATTTTAAAAAAAATCCCAAAAAACCCTTTGAGCATGCCATATCTTTATTTGCTCTTAGTATTAAAAAAGACACACTTCAAAATAACATCAAAAACCGCACTAAAAATATGCTTAATCTTGGTCTTATTGAAGAAATCAAAGCCCTTTATACAAAATACCCCAAAGATTCACAGCCTTTTAAAGCCATAGGCGTTAAAGAGAGTATTCTTTATTTAGAAAAACGCCTAACCCTTAATGAGCTAGAAGAAGCGATTTTTTCTAACACGATGAAATTAGCCAAGCGACAAAATACTTTCAATAAAACACAATTTCAAAATCTCTGTATGGGGGGCATTGAAGAAATTAAACGAGCGATTTTAAAAGATTGTGGCATTTAATATTTTTTAGTCTTTAATCAAAATACTGCAAGATATTAAAGCTTATTATGTTAGAATAATAGTTGCTTTAAGTCATAATCACATTACTAAATTTTAGGACATTTAATGACAACTCCACTCATAAAATTCTTTAAAACCCTTTTTGTGCCTAAAAGTAATATAAACTTAGACAATCGTTTCTTTTTAATGCTCTTAATCACCATTATTTCTTGTATTTTTTCTTTAAAGACACAACATGAATATATTAATTATTTATTTATTGCCAAAGAAACTTTTAAGACTGCTTTTTTTGGTTTTTCTATCTATTTTTTATCCTATTTTATTTTAAGTTATGTTAAAAATAATCGCATTAGTCATTTTTTAAAAAATACTTTCTTAATTCTTGTATGCCTATTTGGAATAGTGGATATTTTTAATGCCTATTATTTCAATATGCCTATATCTACTATTATGATACAAACCATTCTAGCCACAAATCCTAGTGAGAGTAAAGCCTTTTTTGAAAGCGTGATTCTTGCTAGACCTTTAATCCCTATTCTTTATATTGTATTTTTGTGTTCTTTTTTATATTTTATGCGTTTTAACATGCACATCTCATTAAAGAAAACTTGCTTTATCAATGGCTTTCTTATGCTCATTATTCTTTCGCATGGTTTTAAAAGCTTGATGACTCAACATACTTTGTATTACACCACAAACACTCTAGCCAACTCCACACCCTTAACAAAAAGTCTTTATGCTTTTTATTTAGCCAAAACAGAACAAGTAGGATTAAAGTTCTTAGAAAATTTAAATAAATTCTCAAAAAAAGATTATTTAAGTGTAGAAGAAAATCCTATTGCTAATGTTGTCTTAATCATCGGCGAAAGTGCGAGCAAGAATTTTATGCGACTCTATGGCTATAACGCCCCTAATAACCCCTTATTAAGCAAAATCGCCAACGAGAGAGAGAGAGAGAGAGAGAGAAGTAAAACGCCCTTCGCTTTATATTTTTAAGAATGCTGTTTCTAGCGAGGCTTTTACTTTAGAGAACTTCACACGCCTTTTAACTTATAGTGATTATGAAAATAGAAATACCCCATGGTATCAGTTCAATAATCTTGGTAATATTTTCAAACAAGCCAATTATAAAACCTTTGATTTAGACAATCAAGAATCTTTACGAGCATTAGAACCCAAGCTTACACCCTATTATTTGTTATCATTACCATTTGATATGGCTTTTAATTATAACAACAATTGGCATGTTTTAGATGAGTGGTTAATTCATGGTGCAAAAAATAAAATATTGCCTAACCTTGAA
This sequence comes from Helicobacter cetorum MIT 00-7128, assembly GCF_000259255.1. Lineage (NCBI taxonomy): Bacteria > Pseudomonadati > Campylobacterota > Epsilonproteobacteria > Campylobacterales > Helicobacteraceae > Helicobacter > Helicobacter cetorum. Next base: position 389,700 of record NC_017737.1, on the reverse strand, counting down.
ACTAATAATTTTATTCTGTTGCATTTAATGGGTAGTCATGGAATTTATAACGAGCGTTTCCCCAAAAACTTCGCCAAATTCAAACCAAGCGACTTGTCTTTTACTAAATTACATGTAAGTAATGACAAAGACAAGCAAATTGTCGCTGATTATGTTAATTCGCTTTATTATAACGATTATATTCTCAATGAAATTTTTAATCTCTTTAAAGATAAAGACGCCATAGTGTTTTATCTAAGCGACCACGCCCAAGATATTTTTGAAAGTGGCTCTACCTTTGGGCATAAATGCTCTAAAAAAGGCGTAGAAATCCCTTTTATGATTTATGTGAGTGATATTTTTAAAGAAAGACACCCTAAAAAAGTAGAGTTGATTAAACAAGCTTTGAATAAGCCCTTTATGAGCGATGATTTAATCCATTCGCTCTTACCTTTAGTAGGCATACATACCAAAGATGAAATAGAGAGTAAAAATCTTTTTAGCCCTAAGTTTGATACTACAAGAAAAAGGATTTTTTGTAATAGTATCAATTATGATGAGATTAAGTAAGCACAACTAGAAAAATGGGGTAGCTCCCTAAGTTTTAGAATAAGTTTTTTAAAATTCTTTTCTTTTAAAAAAGAATTTCTTATCATTCAATAACAAGCCTTTTTTATGCGAAAATACAATATATTTACCCTACCTTAAAATTTTCACTTCTTCTTCTAAACAAATGCCCCATTCTTGCCATACTCTAGCCTTGGCTAATTCTATCAATTCTAGTGCTTCTTCAAATTCTGCACCACCCAAATTCACTAAAAAATTCGCATGCTCTTTGGCAAAGCCCACTCTTTTAAGACAATAGCCCTTTAAACCCACGCTTTCTAGGAGTCTTCCTGCATAATCATTAGGCGGATTTTTAAAACAACTCCCAAAATTAGGCAATTTAGGATGGCTTTTTCGCATGCTTTTACACGCTTTAAAAACTTCTTCTCTAAAGTTAGGCACTTTTTTAAATCTCGCTCTTAAAACAATGCCATTAAACGCACTGCCACGATAACTTAAGCCTAAATTCTTATTCTCTAGCCATTCATTATTAATATAAGCACTTTCTAAAATATTTTTAATTTCAAATTCTTTCATACCGGCATTCATTTTGATTAACGCCCCTAAAGTGCCGGGTAATTGCCCTAAAAACTCCAAACCCCCCAAATTGTTCGCCCTAAAATAACCAAAAATTTTAGCCGCATTTGTCGCCCCCCCTACTTCAATCATCTCGCCCTTATCGCAAATATAATCATAATTTTTGCCTAACAAGGCGAGATTTTTAACTCTAGGAGCGATTAAAAGATTGTTCGCTAGACCTATAATTTGATGTTCTTTAGAGATTTCATTATCATTTTCTAAAACACTCACTTTTAAGGGTGTGCCGATTTTCACGCTACTATAAGAAGAAAAATCAATAATTTTTTCTAACATTTCTAGCCTATGAACTTAGGAATGAGTTTGATTAAGGTTTTTGTGTAATCTAAAAGCATGTTGGTCATCCAAGGCATGGTTAAAATAATGACGCCAATCACAGCTAAAATCTTAGGCACAAAGGATAAGGTCATTTCATTGATTTGAGTGGTCGCTTGAAAAATACTCACTAATAGCCCCACCACTAAGCCCACTAACAATACCGGTAAAGAAATCATCAAAGTGATTTTATAAGTCTCAATGGCGAGTTTCATCAGTTGTGCTTCCATAATATTCCTTTCTATATTCCTTTTTGGGGGGTTTGTAAGATTTCTTCTAGCTCTTTAAAGCTTTTTTCAAAAGGTTGTAAGGCGTTTTCATCTTGCATTAAAAATTGCTCCATTAAAGCCTTTTTATTAATCGCTTCATCAAGTTCTCTATCATTTCCCATTTGATAAGAGCCGATACGAATGAGCATTTCATTTTCTTTCAATAACGCATACAAACGGCGGAATTTTCTCGCATTTAGGTTTTGAGACTCGCTTGTTATATCTCTAGCTACCCTTGATGCGGAGTTGAGGATATTGATAGGCGGATAGATACCATAATCGGTTAGCTCCCTACTTAGGACAATATGCCCATCTAAAATACTTCTGGCTTGGTCAGCTATAGGGTCGCTTAAATCATCGCCCTCTACTAGCACGCTAAAAAAGGCGGTAATACTTCCCTTGCCCTCTTCTTTGCCAGCTCTTTCCATAAGCTGGGGTAATAATGAAAGTGCCGATGGGGGGTAGCCTTTGGAAGTGGGCGGTTCGCCTAAGGACAGACCGATTTCTCTTTGAGCCATAGCAAAACGAGTAACCGAATCCATCATAAACAACACATCTAACCCTTGATTTTTAAAATACTCCGCCACGCTCATCGCACAAAACGCCCCATATTTTCGCATTAAAGGGCTATCATCGCTTGTGGCAACAATCAGCACACAAGAGCTTAAATCCCCTTTGAGATTCTTTTCTATAAATTCAGGTATTTCTCTACCCCTTTCGCCTATTAGAGCAATCACTTTAATTTGTGCCGCACAACCCCTAGTAATCATGCCCATTAAAGTGGATTTACCCACCCCAGAACCTGCAAAAATACCTAGTTTTTGCCCCTTACCACAAGTCAAAAGCCCATCAATGCTCTTTACCCCCACGCTAAAAACCTCATCAATCAAGCCTCTTTTTAAGGGGGCAATAGGAGTAGTAATCACAGGAGCTAGGCTCTCATAATCTAATGCCCCCTTATTATCAATGGCTTGTCCTAAAGGGTTTAGCACTCTTCCTAAAAGATTACGACCCACAGGAAAAGTCAGTCCCTCTTTTAAAAACAGCACTTTATCGCCAGCTCTAGTGCCTTCTATAAAACTAAAGGGCGTGAAACCAAATTGCTCTTTTTCTACCACCACGACCATTCCCACGCATTCTGTGCCATCGCTTTTCTCAATTTTAACCACATCGCCCACTGATGGGTTAAAACCATTCGCATAAACGATATTTGGCATGATTTTTTTCACACTCCCATAGCGGGGCGATAAATCAAAATTTTGATTCAAGCGGTTTTTAAGCGATTTTAGGGGCATTTAAAACTCTTTAGTGAATAACACTTCAGTAATTTGACGCACATTTTTGATTCTATTGACATGGATAATGACATCAATCGCACTCTTAAAATACGCTTGCATCAAATCCTTATCTAAAGAATGCGAATATCGCATGCCCAAATTCAATGAAAGAGCTTCTAAAGTTTTTTTAGCACTACTTGCATGAATGGTTGAAAGCATGCCCTTATGCCCCGTGTTTCCTAAACGCAAAAATAGTGCCGCATTTCTTGTGTCAATCTCGCCTACAATGAGCCTATCAGGGTTTAGTCGCATAGCCATATTCAAGGCATCTTCATAATTAAAGCACCCATTTTCTTGCTTACCCACTAAAAGCCCTATAGAATTTTCAAACGCCTTTAAATCTAGCTCCTGACTATCTTCAACGCTCACAATTCTTTCATCTTTATTCACACAATTTAAAAGAGCGTTTAGCAAGCTTGTTTTCCCACTTGAAGTCTCCCCACTAATAAGAATATTATGCCCCTTTAATGCCAATTCTTTTAAGCTCTCTTTATCGCTTGTTTTAAAAGCGAAATCATCTAAATTTAAGGGGTTAAGTTGTGGCACACGGATATTAAGCGTAATTTGATGGTTAGTGGTAATGCTAAAATGATTCGCACTCACTCTATAGCGTGTAAAAGGAATGGAGCAATTAAGCGTAGGGTGAAATTCATCAAAAAATAACCCCCTAAAACTTGCTAATTGCTCACAAAATCTCAGTAAAAATTCCTTGCTAAAAAGCTCCGCTTTGATTTTTTCTCGTGTGTTATTGACTTTATAAAGCCAAAGTTCTTGTTCGTTATTGATAATCAGTTCTGTAATGCCACTTTCTAAAAAAGGCGTAAAATGGGCGATTAGGGCTTGTAAAACTCTATGGGTTTGTAAAGTTTGCAAAGCCCTATTTCCTTATTGTTGTTCTTTTAAAACTTGCTCGCAACGCTTACAAGGTGTATTTTCTAACTCGCTTTTAAAACGCCAACATCTGGGGCATTTAAAAAAGGGGGCTTTAAAAAGCACGAATTTTTTGTTTTGGCTTAATTTTTCTTTAGCCATATTCTCTTTAAATTGCCCCACAAAGCTTACCATAAGCAATTCTTCTACTAAGTTTTCATTGAGCGTTTTGTCTTTAATTTCAATGCCACATTCTAGTGAATTCTTGATTACGCCTTCTTTTTTCAATTTGTCTAGCTCTTCACTAAAAATAGAACGCAATTCCAAGATTTCTTTAAAATCTTGCTTTTTTAGTTCTTTAATGCGAAGTTTTTCTAAAACCTTAATATCTTTTAAGTCAAACACATCTTTAGCTTCTAAAAACGCACGAAGCACTCCGCTATGCTCTAAGACTTCTTCAATGCTGTGTGTTAAAATCGGAGCTAGAAAGTAACACAACCTACTAGCTACAGCCAGCAAAACCATTTGAATGGCTCGGCGTTTTTCATTGTCTATGCTATCACAATACAAGCTATCCTTACAAGCATCTAAATAAATCCCACTCAATTCATTAGTAACAAACGCCATTAAAATATTCAAGCCCTTAACAAAATCATGCTCTTCAAACGCACTATTAACTTCATTACTCATGGTTTCTAATTTTTCTAATAAGAAACTATCTAAAGAGCTAAAAGTATGAGAGTGTTCTAAATCTTTAAGCGTCATATCGCTAAAATTAGCGAGTAAGAATTTTAAGGTGTTTCGGAATTTCTTATAATGTTGCTCAGTTTGGGCAAAAAAGGTTTGAGAGACTCTTAAATCGTTTTGATAGTCATTAAACGCCACCCATAAACGCACAATATCGCTCCCATGCTTTTTGAGTAAGCTATCTAAGGACACGACATTGCCCTTAGATTTACTCATCTTTTCGCCCTTTTCATCTACGATAAAGCCATGCGTAATAACCTTTTTAAAAGGGGCAATGTTATTTAAAATACAGCCTAGTAAGAGCGAGCTTTGAAACCACCCCCTATGCTGATCACTCCCTTCTAAAACAATATCGCTAGGACTTTGCCCTTTTGTCCCCTTATAGTCTTCTAAAACCGCCTTAAAGGTGCTAGCACTATCAAACCACACATCTAAAATATGCATGACTTTTTCATAGTGTTTAGCATTATCTTTATGACTAGGGGGCAATAAATCCACTACGCTATATTCCCACCATATATCACAGCCCTTTTCTTCAAAAAGTTTAATCACATGTTCTAAGACTTCTGTTTCAAAACAAGGCTTATTCGTGCGTTTGTCTATAAAAAAGGCTAATGGAACACCCCATTTTCTTTGCCTACTCAAGCACCAGTCAGGGCGATTCTCTATCATGGTTTTTAGGCGATTTTTCCCAGAGCTAGGCACAAATTCCACTTTCTCAATCGCATTTAGAGCCACTTCTCTTAAAGTTTTTTTAGAGCCATCATTTTGAATAAAAGGCTCGTCCATTAGAATAAACCACTGCGTCGTCGCTCTATAAATCACCGGTTTGTGCGTTCTCCAGCAATGTGGATAGGAATGCTCAATCTCTTGTTCTAACAAGAGTGAATCGCCTAGTTGCTCTATAATGCGTTTTTGAGCCTTAAAAACATGTTCGCCTAGGTAGCTTTTATCTAATAATTTTTTATGAATAATGCTCTCATCATAGCAACCCTTTTCATCTACAGGCATAAGCACCTCTAAATTGTATTCTAAGCCTAGATAGTAGTCATCTTCACCATGTCCAGGGGCTGTATGAACTGCCCCTGTGCCATCTTCTAAACCTACATGTTTGCCTAAAACAACAAGCGATTCTCTGTTATTTAGTGGGTTTGTAGCGACTAAATATTCCAAATTATTCGCATTAAATTCATGCGTAATCTCACTATCCACCACCTTTAAAGCGACTAACTTCTCATGCAAGGCTTTTGCAACGATATAACCCTTTTTGGTAAGCACATAAATGGCGTCTCTTTTTAGAGCAATCGCTACATTCGCACACAAAGTCCAAGGCGTGGTCGTCCAAATTACTAAACTAGCTTTAGTAACCTTTAATTTTTCTAGACTCTCATTTTTTAAACTAAATGCTACAAACACTGAAGGCGATTTTTTCATTTTATATTCCACTTCAGCTTCAGCTAAAGCACTCTCACATGCATAACTCCAATAAATGGGCTTATGGCGTTCTTTTAAAAGCCCTTTTTTAGCCACTTCTACTAAGGCTTTATAAATGCTTGCTTCAAATTTAAAATCCATCGTTTTATAAGGCTCTTCAAAATCCCCTAAAACGCCTAATTGCAAAAACTCTTCTTTTTGGATTTCTAAAAATTTCTTAGCATGCTCTCTACACTTCTCTCTAAAAAGCGTGGGGTTTTCTAGGCTTGTTTTTTCTTTTTCTAATTGCTCTAAAATTTGTTGCTCAATGGGTAAGCCATGGCAATCCCAGCCGGGCGTATAATAAACTTTCTTCCCCTTAAAATACTCTCTCTTAACAACAATATCTTTTAAAATCTTATTGAGTGCATGCCCTAAATGCAAATGCCCATTCGCATAAGGTGGACCATCATGCAAAGTGAAACTCCCATGATTATTCTTTCTTTTTTGCATGCGTTTAAACGCCCCTTGCTCTTGCCATTTGGCATAAGTCTTAGGCTCATTAACGCTTAAATTCCCTTTCATAGAAAAGGTAGTCGCATTTAGATTTAGGGTATTTTTGTATTCTTTCATTCCATTATCCTTATTTAGTGGTGTTTTTAGGCTCTACATAAAGATGTATATCTTTTCTAGGCACATTTTTTAAAGTAGGCACTTGTAAAATAGTGTATTCTTCTACTCCTTTTAGATAATGCAAGCTAATAATATCGCCCACTTTTACTTCCTTGCTAGGTTTAGTGCAACTACCATTAAGTTGCACAGCCTTTTCATTACACATATCTGTCGCTAAAACACGCCTTTTAATTAAACCCACTGATTGTAAAAATTTATCTATTCGCATGTGATTATTCTATCCTATTATTGCTTGTTCTTAGTTGTAACTTTTATATTATTTTAAGTTATGCTACTATCTAAAAACAAATTTGAATAAGGAAATTTTTTGAAAAAATACGCTCTTTTATGTAGTTTTATGACTGCGTTTCTTTTTAGCTCTTGTTTATCCCCCAAAATTAAGAATACAAGTTTAGTAAGCATTTTTATCGCTCATCAAGGACAGAGTGTCCGCACTTATTGGCGTAAAATTGATAGAGAAACTATTTCTAAGCATAATGCTCTGTTAAAAGAAAAAGGACTTTTTAATAGCGACCCTTATAAGGGCGCTGAAAAACTCAAGCTCAAAGACCCTAGAGGGCGTTTAATTGCACTAGGAGGGAATAACTTTTTTATGCTTTTATGGAAAAATAGCTATTCTAAAGCCAAAACCCAAACTATCAAACTAGAGCCCGGATATTATTATTTAGATTCCTTTAGTGTCCATACAGAAAAAAATATTATTCAAAGCGCTCCAGGCTATCCAAGTTTAAGAAATGGTTATGATTTTAAAAACAATCAGCCCTTTTTCCTAGCTTTTGAAGTTAAGCCTAATCAAAAAAATATCATTCTTCCTAGCGTAGAAGTAGCCCTTAAGCCTCTTAAAAATGGGGTTGTAGGCGTGTTTTTATTCAATAATAATGAAAAGGGTGCTAATGTTAAATGGATTGAGGGGAGTTTAAATCAAAAACTTAAAAACTATTCCTTAAAAGATATAATAGACCATTAAAGCCTTTTTAAAAGACTTTAAAACCGATAGACATAATCCGCACTCCATGTAACATAACTTTCAAAAAATCCTCTAGGGATTTTTACTTGCATAGGTCTTATGCTCTCACAAGTCTTTGGCTTTTTCTTAGAGCAATTTGGAGCATCGCCATGAATACTAGCGCTCAATTCTAGCGTGTGGTGTCTATCGCCCATTCTCAAACCTAACGAGCCATAGCCTTGAAATTGTGCAACTTGGCTATTCCATCTTCCAAAATATCCAACCTGCACGCTCTCACCCCCTAGTCCAGCCCCTATAAAATAACCGACAAATAATTTATCGTTTTCGTAAATATTATGCAAAAAATCTATGAAAAAGCTATAAGTATTCATAATAATACTTGAAGATGTTTTATAATTATTTATAATCTTATTTTGCGTTGTTGCTAACCATGGATTTAATATTTTCATTATTTGATTTAACGGATCGTTATTATTAAAAAATGCATGTCGGTATTGATAACTAATTGTATTTGTATCCATATAATCACCGACGCTATAAGCGTATTGAAACCCTCCCCTCACTCCAAAACTCATTTTTTTAACTCTAACAGGAGCGATGTATTGATAACCTACTTTAAAATTAGCACCATTTAGAAGTGTGTTAGGATTTTTTCTATCTAAAATCATATAAGTTTCTGAAGAAACACCTAAAAGATTATTGTCTATACGACCATTAGTCCAATTTGTTGATAGAAAACCATTAGGAAGCACATTCCACGAATACATCCCACTATACCCAAGTCCAGCAAAAAGACCGCTTCTATCCACTCTTTTATGTTTAGGCTTGATTTCTTGTTTGGCTAAAACTTCTTTAACTTTCTTTTCAATGAGTTCATTAAGCTTGCTTTCATCTAAAGCATAGCTAAGATTAAACCCTAACGCAGAATAGAAAGCGATTTTAAAAAACTTCTTACTTGATTTTAAAATAATGGGGGGGGGGTAACTTGCATATCTTTTTCCTATTTAAAATATGGTTTGAAATATGATAGCAAACTTAAACTTAAACTAAGAAACTTTGACCATACGACTTGATTAAAAAATTACTCTTTATATATCTGTATAATCTATGAAATTATTTAAAAAATAGCGTTTTGAGAGAGTTTAATCTATTTGACTAAATTTTTAACAAGGATTGCACTAACCAAAAACTAGGGACAACCCCATTGGAGTTACCCCTAGCCCACACGGACTTAATCTTCTTCGTGATGTCCGTGATGACCATGACAGCAACCCTCTTCGTGATGCTCTCCATGATGCTCTTCGCCACCTGAATAGTGGTGGTGGTGGTGGTGATGTTCACCGCCATGATAGTGGTGATGATGATGGTGTTGATGATGATGGTGGTGTTCGCCGTGATGTTCATGGTGTGCCATGATGTCTCCTTTATTTTAAAATTTTAATACTAGCAATTCTTATTTGCTAGACCTTGATTCTAAGCCACAAAAGTCAACCAATTGTTAACTTTTGAATTTTATTCATTAACTTTCAAGCATTTTATAAGCAAAACCTACATAAAATTGCCCCTAATCCAAGGCTAAAATATAATAGAACGCATTCAAGCTAAATTTTAGATTGTGGTTATCATACCAAGAAGTTTTTTAGTGGAGAAACTTAATAGCCAAAGGCTGAAATAGCCATTGACCACTATAAGAGAGCAAGAGCCAATAAAAAGTGGCTTTGCCCCCTAAGCCTTACAATAACTTAATTTTTAGCATTATTGTTATTGTTGTTTTGCGCATTGTTGTTGTTATTATTTTTCGCATTGTTGTTGTTATGGTTGCAAGCGTTGTTATTGTTGTTGTTTTGCGCATTGTGGTTGTGGTTGTTATTGTTAGACATGGTGTCTCCTTTAATTGAAATTTGTATTTTTAGAGCTTTCGCTCAACCTAATTTTGCTACCTGCTACTCAAAGCTTGTCAAAACCAAGTCTCAATGTTTGCGTTAGAAAATTGTGGTAGTAATAACGCTACATACCAAACTTAGCAACTTTCTGCTTGCTAGTTACCTAGCATAACATCTCTTGCTTGAGTTGCCCCAACTACTTAGATATATCTAAGTAGTTGGATTGTTAATATAAGCCACAAGAACCATTAATTGTTAAACAAAATCAAGTTTTTATCTATCTTTTTAAAAATCTTTGAATTTGCACTATCTATATTATCAATTATTAGTATTAGAGTTTTTTGCCACTTTCACAAAAAGCGTTCAATTTAAGATAAAAAAGCTATAATGCCTTTCATATACAAAACTTTTAAAGCACAAAGCTACTAAGGCAAGTGCTTTTTAAGTATAATAGTTGGAGTAGGAATCAACTCTTATGGTTGTAGCCAAGAAGTCCTTAGGACAGCATTTTTTAACAGATGAGTCGTTTTTAGACCAGATTGTAAGCGCTTTGCCCCCATTAGACCAAGTGAATTTAATTGAAATTGGAGTGGGGCTAGGCGATTTGACTTGCAAGTTGTTAGATTTGTATCCGCTAAAGACTTATGAAATAGATAACGAGCTGTGTGAGCGCATACGAGCAAGGCTTGAGAGAGAGAAAAGGCGCTTTGCTTTGGAGCTTGTGTCTCAAGATGCGCTTTTTTTAAACGAGCAAGAGCCTTATTTTTTAGTCTCTAATTTGCCTTATTACATCGCTACTAGGCTTGTATTAAATGCTCTTAAAGACCCTAAGTGTAGGGGTTTATTAGTGATGACACAAAAAGAAGTAGCGTTAAAGTTTTGTGCCAAAGAAAACACTCAAAACGCCTTAAGTGTTCTAGCTGGTGCTATAGGGAATGCCACTCTTTTATTTGATGTGCCACCTAGTGCGTTTAGTCCGCCACCTAAGGTGTTTTCTAGCGTGTTTCAAGTCATTAAAGAGCGTTCTAAAGAAGACACATTAGCTTGTTTAGGGCAAAAGGGTGTCTTAGAAAAAATGGATTTTGACAAGGCGTTAACACTTGGCTTTGACAGATTAGAAGATTTTTTGAAAGCTTGTTTCATAGCCCCTAGAAAGACGCTTTCAAACAATCTTAAAAAAAGCGTTTCTTATCAAGAAAAGCTTGCTAAGGTGTTAGAATTTTTAGAACTAGAGGGACAACCCCATAGCATAAGGGCATCTGAGATTAGAGATTATCTCAAGCTCTTAGATTTTATTTTGGATTAGATATTACCTTTTTATAAAAGGATAAATAAATATAGTAAAGGAAGAACCCAATGCAAGAGAATAACGAGCATAACAATTATGAGAATAATGAGCACTCATACAACCACAATCAACCCAATTCTAATCATAACGAGCCTAGAGTTGGGGCATTCAATCGTTTTGCTAACCGCAAAAAACGCTTTAAAGAAAATGCGCAAAACAAAGATGAGAATAACCACAATCAAAAACCCCATAAAAAAGAGCATGCAAACAACCACAATAAAAAAGAAAGGTCAAATAACCCTAACCACAACAAACCCAAAAATGCTCCACAAAAAACAAGAAATTACGCTAAAGAAGAGCTGGATAAAAACAAAGTAGAGGGCGTAACAGAGATTTTACATGTGAATGAGAGAGGAACTTTAGGCTTTCATAAAGAACTAAAAAAAGGCGTTGAGGCTAATAATAAAATTCAAGTGGAACACTTAAATCCGCATTATAAGATGAATTTAAACTCTAAAGCAAGCGTTAAAATCACGCCTTTGGGGGGCTTGGGCGAAATTGGGGGCAATATGATGGTCATTGAAACCCCAAAAAGTGCTATTGTGATTGATGTGGGCATGAGCTTTCCTAAAGAAGGGCTATTTGGCGTGGATATTTTAATCCCAGATTTTTCTTATCTGCACCAAATCAAGGACAAAATCGCTGGTATTATCATCACCCATGCCCATGAAGACCACATAGGAGCAACGCCTTATTTATTCAAAGAATTGCAATTCCCCCTTTATGGCACACCCCTAAGTTTAGGTCTTATTGGAAGCAAGTTTGATGAACATGGCTTGAAAAAATACCGCTCGTATTTTAAAATCATTGAAAAACGCTGTCCTATTAGCATTGGCGAATTTATTATTGAATGGATTCATATCACGCACTCTATCATTGATAGTAGTGCGTTAGCCATTCAAACTAAAGCAGGCACGATTATTCATACCGGCGATTTTAAGATTGACCACACTCCTGTAGATAACTTACCCACTGATTTGTATCGCCTAGCTCATTATGGTGAAAGGGGGGTCATGCTTTTATTAAGCGATTCTACCAACTCTCATAAAGCTGGCACCACCCCAAGTGAAAGCACCATAGCCCCTACCTTTGACGCCCTTTTTAAAGAAGCACAAGGAAGAGTGATTATGAGCACTTTCTCTAGCAATATCCATAGGGTGTATCAAGCCATACAATATGGCATTAAATACAACCGAAAAATCGCCGTAATCGGTCGCTCCATGGAAAAAAACCTAGACATTGCTAGAGAGCTAGGCTATATCCATTTGCCCTATCAGTCCTTCATTGAGGCTAATGAAGTGGCGCAATACCCTGATAATGAAGTTTTAATCGTAACCACCGGTTCACAAGGCGAAACCATGAGCGCTTTATATCGCATGGCTACTGATGAGCATCGCCATATTTCTATCAAACCAAGCGATTTAATCATTATTTCAGCTAAAGCCATTCCGGGTAATGAGGCAAGTGTTTCAGCGGTGTTGAATTTCTTAATGAAAAAAGAGGCCAAAGTGGCTTACCAAGAGTTTAATAATATCCATGTAAGCGGGCATGCCGCTCAAGAAGAACAAAAGCTTATGCTAAGACTTATTAAGCCCAAGTTTTTCTTGCCTGTGCATGGGGAGTATAACCATGTCGCACGCCACAAACAAACCGCTATAGCTTGCGGAGTGCCTGAAAAAAATATCTATTTAATGGAAGATGGCGACCAAGTAGAAGTAAGCCCTAATTTCATTAGAAAAGTCGGCACCATTAAGAGTGGGAAAAGCTATATTGACAATCAAAGTAGCCTAAGCATTGACACTAATATCGTGCAACAAAGAGAAGAAGTCGCTAGTGTAGGGGCGTTTTTTGCCACGCTTTTTATCAATAAAAACAAACAAGCCCTTTTGGAAAGCTCTCAATTTTCTAGCCTAGGACTTGTAAGCTTTAAAGATGAAAAGAATTTGACTAAAGAAATTCAAGGGGGCTTAGAAATGCTATTAAAATCTAGTAATGCTGAAATCTTTAGCCACCCTAAGAAATTAGAAGATTGTGTGCGTAATTTCATTAGAAAATCGTTGTTTAAGAAGTTTAGAAAATATCCAGCCATTATTTGTCATGTCCACGCATCTTAATTTTAATGCCATTGCCCAACAAGTTTTACAAGATGAGGCACATGCACTTTTAGAAAGCACAAGGCAATTTCAAACTTCTAATGATTTAGAAAAAATCATCAAGCTTATTTTAGAGAGCCAAAAAAGGGGTGGCAAGCTTGTTGTTGTGGGCGTAGGCAAAAGTGCCTTAGTCGCTCAAAAAATTGTGGCGTCCATGCTAAGCACCGGCAATAAAAGCGCTTTTTTACACCCAACAGAGGCTATGCATGGGGACTTAGGCTTGGTAGATAAAAACGATATTATTCTAATGATTAGTTATGGGGGGGAATCTCAAGAATTATTAAGTGTTTTTTCACACCTAAAACGCTTGAGCTATAAAATCATCACCATGACTAAAAGCCCTACTAGCTCGCTCTCTAAACTAGGCGATTATTATTTGAGCCTAAAAATTGATAAAGAGGCTTGCCCAATCAATACCGCCCCTACAACTTCCACCACACTCACCCTTGCACTAGGCGATGCTTTAATGGCATGTTTAATGCAAGCAAAGAATTTTAGCAAAGAAGATTTTGCGTCCTTTCATCCTGGCGGGCTTTTAGGCAAAAAGCTTTTTGTGAAAGTCAAAGATTTATTGCAAACCACCAATCTTCCTTTAATAACGCCCAACACAAGCTTTAAAAATGCGCTCATAGAAATGAGCGAAAAACGCTTGGGTAGTGCGATTTTAGTCAATGAAAATAACGAGCTTGTAGGGGTATTAAGCGATGGCGATGTGCGTAGAGCGTTATTAAAGGGGCTTAGTTTAGATAGTGAAGTCAAGCATTTTGCCACTCTAAAACCTAAAAGCTTTAACAATTTAGACGCCCTTATTTTAGAGGCGTTAGAATTTTTAGAGCACCATAAAATCCAGCTTTTAGTGTGTGTGGATACTCAAAATAAAGTTTTAGGGGTCTTACACTTACACCAACTTTTAGAATTAGGGTTATCTAATGAAACCTAGCATTTATGATTTTACTTTAGATGAATTAAGCCAACTTTTAAAACCAAGTTTTAGGGCTAAACAACTCTATTTGTGGCTCTATGCGAAGTATAAAACAAGCTTTAAGGACATGCAAAATAATTTTTCAAAAGATTTTATCGCTTATTTGGAACAAGAATTTATCTTACGCACTATAGAAATCACGCATGTTAGTAAGAGCATTGATGGTTCTAAAAAATATCTTTTTAAGTCTTTAATAGATGGTCATACTTTTGAAGCAGTGCTTTTAAAGATGAAAGATAAAAAGATTGATGAAGAGTCTGGTGCCATACTAGAAGGGGAAAAATACACCGTATGCGTGTCTTGTCAAGTAGGCTGTCAAGTAGGCTGTACATTTTGTTTCACTCAAAAAGGCGGTTTTGCAAGAAACTTAAAAGCAAGTGAAATTATCCAACAAGCCCTACTCATTAAAGAAGACAATAACTTACCTATTGAAAAAGCGCTTAACATTGTCTTTATGGGAATGGGTGAGCCTTTGAATAACTTAGATGAAGTGTGTAAAGCAATTGAGATTTTTAAGGTCGGCTTACAAATTTCACCTAAGAGAATCACGATTTCTACTAGTGGCGTAGCCGATAAAATTCCTGTGTTAGCGAGTAAGAATCTAGGCGTGCAATTAGCCATATCTTTACACGCTGTAGATGATAAAACCCGCTCATCTTTAATGCCTTTGAATAAAAAATACAATATTGAATGTGTTTTGAATGAAGTAAGACTTTGGCCTTTAGAACAACGCAAAAGAGTGATGTTTGAATACCTTTTGATTAAAGATTTAAACGATAGCCTGGATTGCGCTAAAAAACTTCTAAAACTTTTAAATGGCATTAAATCTAAAGTGAATTTGATTTTATTCAATCCGCATGAGGGCTCCAAGTTTCAACGCCCTAGTATAGAGAGCGCTAGAATTTTTGCAGACTTTTTAAACTCTAAAGGGTTATTATGCACTATTAGAGAATCCAAAGCCCTAGATATTGAGGCAGCTTGCGGACAATTAAGAGAGAAGAAACTTAACCAACAATCTTAAGCCTTTTGCCTTTTAAAAATTTAGGCTCTGTTCTAATTATATATGGATAACTAAAAAATAAAAACGCTTTTTGTGTTTTTAAAATAAATAATAAAAAACAGAGTCAAAAAATTAATCTTAAAAAAGAGTTTCTTTTTTTTACTTGCTTAAATCTAGACTTTTTTCCAATCTTATTTAATTATAAAAGCTTTTAAACTTTTAAAAACATCAAAGCTCAAACCCGTTTATTAGAATGATAGGAACTACTTTCAAGTTATTTAAAAAAGATTAAATGAAAGCTCAAACCCCTAAAGAGTTTAAACTTTCAAGGTTTAAGTAAAAGAGAGAGCTAAAAGGCTTAAAAATTCACCACATAGTTGAAATACAACTTGATGTTATTCTTATAGAATGTGGATTGCTCAAAGCCATCATAATTACTTCTAAAATAGTAATTCACTACTAAAGGAATCTTAAGACCTAGTTCAATACCACTATGCTTAGAGAAATTGCTTCTAAAACCTACCACTAAAGGAATTTGAAAATAGCTTGTATTCATACTAGCTTTTCCACCTAAGGCTTTAATCTCTTCCATTCTAGCATGCCAAATAGATTGACCTTGATTGACCCAAGTAGAGCCTAAGAGTTCTGTTCCTAGTAGAATACCTGCAGTATGAATGCCATCTTGACTTTCATGGAAGTTGTATAAGAAATCAAAGCCTGCACCATAAGTGTGATTATTTGCTTGTCCTACTCCTAGTCCTGCACCTTGAATATTAGTAGTGTGTCCTAAGTTAGATTGCATGTAAGCATAAGTGGCATAACCTCTAATACCCCAATGCTTTGTTTTACCAAAGAAGTATTTATAACCAATTTGAACATCTACACCATAGGCTGAACCGCTCACACTTTGTGTAGAAGTAGCAGGAAGAGCAACTTGAGGTAGAATACCTTTTTGAGCTGCTACAGCAACAACATTGCTTTTAGCTTGACTCACTATTGCACTAGCATTGCTAACAATTTTTAAAGCGTTTCCTAAATTAGTTGCCTCATCACTATTAGCACCTGCTGTTTTAATCGCTGCATTAATTTCACTAACCACATTAGCAATAGCCTCTTTAGCCTCAGTCATTTGATGGTTTAGAGTAGAGACATTGACTTGAGGGTTTTTCAAATCATCATTAGCTGTTGTTACGATAGCTAAAGCATTGCTTAGAGCTGACATTACTGCATGGTCATTAGCGTAATTAAGAGTTCCTAAACTACCTTGCAAGGTTTTAAGGTTAGTTTGCATGTTAGAGAGGTTTTGAGCGGTATTATTTGTTGTAAAGTCAGTAGAACCCAAAGTATAATTAGTGCCACCCAAAGTTATAGAATTAGCTTTAGCTTGTTCTAATGCTTTCACCAAGTTTTGGAAGTTAGCCTCATTCTTTTGCAACTCTGTCATCATAGTAGCTAAACTAGCTTTTTGTGTGCCAAACTTAGTTGCACTAGCAGCGGTTCCGCCATTTTTATAAGACTTTAATTTTGCAATAGCAGAATCTAGTCCATTATCTTTACCTGTCCCATTTAAAGCATTCTCAATAGCTGTCATTGCATTAGATAAGTTTGTATAAGCAGTTGCTACACCCTTATTTTTAACAGCACCACCATCTTTATCAGCAGAAAACTTTGCAAACTCTGTTTTTAAACCACTAAAACTACTTGCATATTCCTTAATAAGACTATCAATGGTTTGGTAATCTTTAGCAAGAGTTAAATCTTGCGAGAGTGTTTGCTCACTCGTGCTTAGGGCTTTTTCAGCGCTAGTAAGCTTAGTCTCATCAGTAGTAAGAGTGCTACTACTTTCTGATTGAGCAGCAAGAATAATTGCTTTAGTTTCAGCATGTGATTTTTCAGCTGTTTTACTTTTTGACTCGCTTTCGTTTTGAGCTTTCAAAGCACTTTCTACATTATTTAATGCTTGAGTAGCACTAGCCTCATCTGTCTTAACCACACCCAAATCTTTTTGCACATAGTGGTTAGTTAAAAAATTTTGAGCGCTAGTTAAATCTGCTGAAATATTGGTTGTAGCTGTATTCAAGCCTTTAATAGCCGTTTTAATCGCCTCAACACTGCTTGCAAGAGCTAGAGGGTTTTGAGCATCAGAACCTGTGCTTAATGCTTTTTGTAAATCAGTCAATGCGCTACTAGCCTCATTCACTTCTGCTGTGCCTACAGCTGTTGAAAGAGTGTTTTCTGCGCCTTGTAATGCGGTTACATCATTTTCAAAAGTTTGCTCTAAGCTTGAAACACTTAGTTTTGGTTGCTCGGCAGTTTCTGTAATAGCTATAGCTCTACTTTTATCATGTTGTGCTACTTCAGCACCCTTTTTGTCATCTTTAGGGGCTTTTGCAACTTCATCTTTCTTTACAGCAGGTTTCTCTTTATCTTTACCACTCTCAGCAACAACTTTCTTGGTGTTATCTTTTGCACCACTTGCTACACTACCTTTAGCGCCTTTAGTAGTATCGCTTGCAGTCTTTTCGGTCTTAGGTGCTGTTTTGCTTTTAGTTGGTGCTGGAGCTTTTTTCTCATTTTTAAGAGCGTTTTCTAAAGCAGTCAATGCGCTATTAACAGCAGTTTCATCAGTCGTTAAGCTTTGCACATCAGTTTGCACACTACTATCAGTCTTAACACTTGTAGCATTGGTTAAAGTAGTTGCTATAGCAGTATTGCCCTTAGTGCTAGTAAGCTCGCCTAGAGTAGTCCAACTAGAAGTTACATTAGTATCAGATTTTACATGAGTGCTAGAAGTAACAGAACCTTGCAATGTAGTTAAAGCTTTTTGAGCGGCTGCAATACTGCTATCCTCATTTAGATTGCTCTCATCAGTGCTTACCGTAGCCTCAGCTTGTTGTAAGGCTGTAACTTCTTTAGCAACTTGCTCTTTAGCTGTAGCAATCGCATCTTTATTGGTGGTCTTGCCTTTAGATACTATAGGAGCAGGCACAGCACTAATATCACTTTGGAGTTTAGAACTAGCAGTATTCACTGCACTAATATCTTTGCCAAGCTGTGTTAAATCCCCACTTACTATTGTAGAGCTAGTTTTTAAGCCTTCTGCTGCTTTGATAGCCTTACCCTCAGTAGTTGTTGGAGTAACTGCGCCACTAGCACCTGTGCCATTGTCATACGCACTCTTTTGAGTTTGAGCTTTTTGTAATGCAGGAACTGCTCCCTTATACTGAGAGTCTTTGAGCGCTGTATCAAGGGCTTTTGTATCGCTTGCGACTTTTGTTTCATCAGCTTTTAATTGAGTTAAGTCTGCTGACTTATCGCTTGCTTTTGTAGCACTATTATATTCTGTTTGCTCTGTAGCAGTATCTGTTGTAAGAGTTTTTAAATCTTGGTTTAAGACTCCATCTGTTGTGGCATTAGTGTTTGTTGTAGTCGCTTGGCTAACGGCTGTTTCTTCTTTTGCTAAGTTAGTCTCATCTTTTTGCGCTTGTGTTACAGCAGCTGGGGTTGGAGGGGTATCAGCTTTTGCTACCGCTTTTGCTATAAGCTTTTCTTTAGCTGTGTAATCACTCTCAGTGCTTTTGAGGTTACCAAGGTCTGTGGCAAAAGCAGTCTTATCAGCGTTAAACTTCGTCTTATTAGCCTCATCTTTTTTCATGTTTGCTAAATCATCTGTAACTTTCTTAGCATCTTTTACAATAGTGCTTGCGTCAGTTTGCAATGCGTCTGTATCTGTCTTATCAGCTTTTTTATCTTTTGTAAGAGTAGCACCGCTAAGAGCTTGATAATCTGTAGTCTTTAAAGCATTAGTAGCACTAGCTTTGTCTGCTGTATAAACTTTTTCGTTTTTTTGTGCTTGTGTTTGCGCCTTGGTTTTCGCATCTAACATACCCACGCTACCAATAAGCGCCACACTACCTACTACAGAAACAAATTTAATGAATTTCATTTAAGCTTTCCTTTCTTTTAATCTTTACTTAGCGCTATTATTACCGCCACCAAAAAGGCTAGAATCCACTACAGCTTGTGAACCACCTTGATTAGCGCCTTTAGGAGCGCTCGCATCTGCGCCTACTGAACCAAAAGCCGAAGAATTGATTTCAGCGTTTTTGTTATAACCACTCTTACCGGGATTTTTAGTGGTGTTTGCATAGCTTTGATTAGCCCATTGAAACCCTACTTCGCCATAAGCACCACTTTTTTCAGCGTGCAACACACTCATACTAGCTAATACTAAGGCGCTAGAACCCATTACTTTAAGCAATTTACTTAACATTCAAGTAATCCTTTCATTTTAAAAATTTAAGTTAACAAACAAGCCCTAAAAAGGCACTTCTACCAAAACCAAATTAAATTACTAACCAAAAGACGCTCTTATTTAAAAATACGAGAAATGCAAAAAAATGTTTTTTATGCACTTATAGCAGAAAGAAACTAAACTAAAAAGATAAAAAATTCACAACCAAAACTCTCTTTCTTTCTTGCTTAGGAGAGAGAGAGAGAGAGAGAGAGAGAGACGGATAAATGAGATTAATAATCATTTCTAATCATTTCCTTACACGCTATCGCCTTCTACTAGAATTCACGCTTAAAATGCTACCATTATTTTCTTAATATTTGTTAATTTTAGAAATTATTTTACCTATTAAAGCAATAATTAAATCGTATAGAAAGTGGTGCAAATGCTTTATTTTACGAAAGTGTAGAGATATTAAAATAGTTAAAAATTTGTGCGTAAAATTTTGTATTTTTGCAAGGATTTTTAAACAAATGGATAGGAAAATTAAGGTTTAAATTTCAATTTTACTCATTTTTTGATGATTTTAAAACCCTTTTTAACAATTATTATGTGCTTGGGTGTGTGATTAGGGCTACATTTCATAATATCATAATAATTGTAATTAAAAGTTAATAGTGATTTATAATTTTAATAAAAATAAAATTTTATATATAAAACGATTTTTAAGTGCTAATATGCAGAGCATTATGAGATTAGATTGAGCGTTCAACCAACATTATTATGAATTTTAAAAATCAAAATGTAGTGATTAGAATTATATCATATTTTATGCAATAAAATTTAATAAGTATTTGAGATTTTACAAGACTAAAAGAGCGTTTTAATTAAAAACGCCCCAAAAGTTAAGGGCAAATCTAGCATTTCTTAAAGCAAACCCCCTAAGCTTTGAGAGCTTAGGGGACGCTCTTAGAAATCAGCGTTTAAGACAAAACGCCATTTTAAACCCCAAAAATGAAATTTCAAGGTATAATTCTTTAAGAAGAGCGTTTGTTATGTGTCTTAGGCATAACAGCTCCTTTTAAGACTTGATTTGCCCCATATCGTAACTATGGGGCGTAAATGTATTTTACAACAAATTCCTTGCTTAATTTAATTAAAAAATAAATTTTTAAAAGATGATTATCTTTGTATAATACTAGCCAAGAGCTTTTGCCACTTGTTTGTTTCATGGCATTGCTCCTTAAGAATAAAATAAATTTGCCCCATATCTCAACCTATGGGGCGTAAATGCGTTTAGCCATAGAAGTCTCTATTAAAAAAAAAATTAATTAAATTAAAATGATTGTTTCTTTTTTGCTACCATTCTTTTAACGCCATTTTAATCGCCTCTATCACACAATCAATCCCTCCTGCCAAACTAAAGAGCCAGTATTTATGAGCATAAATATATTCTAATTGCTTAGCCCTTAACTCATCTTCATTATTCGTTTTTTTACACACAATTTCAGCGATATGCAATTCTTGATGAAAGATATAGGATTGTATCGCGTCCATAAAATACGCATTAAATTGTCTGTCATCAAAAAGCTCTTTAATGTTATCAATTTCAGCGCTTAAATTTTCTAATTCTTTAAAATCTAATTCTTCTAACTTGCTTTCATCATTAAGCTTTTCTACTTTTTCTAAAAATTTCGCTACTTTTAAAAACACTTCTTCAATTTTAGCCTTTTGTTCATTAGCATATTCAATGATTTCTTCGCATTTTTCTTTAGCCATTTTTAAATTTTTGGCTTGCTCTCTTTTAGTAGGATAGCTAAGATTGATAGGGGGCTTTGGCTTAGATTTATCTATTGTTTCACACACTTCCTTAAAGGGTATTTCTTTGGTGCCTTTAATTCTAGCCCCCCCTTCAGTAGCGTTAATAACTTCCAGTTTATAGGGTGTGTTAAAAATGTCTTTTTCAAAAAATTCTAAAAAAAGCTTCCACACTAAAGTGGTCTCTACTTGTCCGTTACCGCCATATTTTTCTATAAAAATTTTTTCGCTCTCATTTTTGGGTTTAATCTCATTATCGCCATAAATGGCTCCATTTGCATGGCTATTACCACTTTCTGAAAAACTCAAATCTTGCCCAATAAACACGCATTTTTTAAAGCGTGAATGCACCACTAATTCATACGCCATATTCGCCGCACTCATGCCTATACCCACATAACCATATTGATGCAGGTTAAAAAGGTTTGTGTATCCAAAGGGGCGAAAGCTAAATTGTTTGACCCCCTTTTTAATGGCATTACTCAGGCGTTTATGCACAATGGAAGTAAGGGCAAAAACAACGCCCTCTTGAAAATCTAGGGGCGTTTCTTCATAGAATTTCGCCGTTAAATCCACCCTTTCTAAAGACACCACAATATCAGGTTTAATGCCAGCTTTTGCTAGAATAGGAAAAGATGCGTCTATACAAAAGAGCGTTGCATAAGGGGCGATTTCTTTTAAAAGGGGGAGTTGCTTATTAAGGCTTGGCCCGGTTGAAACAATAATAGCCGTGTCTCTATTTTTTAAAGCATTGACAAAATCCACTAAACTAGGGCTTTGAATCACTTCAGGCAAATTAGTGGCATGCTGTTTGATACCTATTAGAGCGTCTTTAGCGTCATTTCCTACACTAATGGCACTATGCTCTAAAGCATGCGTAAAATGAGCGTTAATTTCTAAAATCTCTTTGGAGTAACGCTCATAGTAGGGATTAAAAAGGCGCAAATCATACATTCTTGCATACAAGCGAGACTTTTTATCCATATCAAATAAGGACGCTATTAAGTTATAACTACAAAAACCACTATGTAGGAGTATAAGGCGATTTTCTAAAATCTCAGTTGAAAAATCTAATAAGTTCAAAACAATAAAAATAATCTCTATTTCTGGCTCAATGACGACTAGGCGTTTTAAATTTTCATTGCCTAAAAGCAAGCGATAAAACACACCATTACCCAAGCCAAAATAATACAAATAAGGATAGAGCATGTAAGGCTCAAAATTTTTATATTGCTCTAAGCACTCTTCTAAAGGGTTTCCTAGAAATAAGGGTGTGTTATGTTCTTTGTCTATGAGATTAAAATTCGCACTATCATTTCCTAGAAACACTTCGTATTTTTTGTTTTCTTTAATCGTATTGAGTTGCTTGTATAAAAGGGGGTCTCTTTTGGCTAGGGCTTGTAAGTTTTTTTGATAGATATTCATTCTAATTGACTTTTAGTATTAGATTTTATGCTAGATTTTTGGGGCTAACGCCCCTTTTAATAAAAGGTGGTGTTATTGTAAGAGTCTTAAAACATTTTGTTGCACCGCATTAGCTTGCGCCATAGCAAAACTTCCGCTTTGTGCCAAAATATTGTATTTAGAAAAGCTTGCACTCTCTTC
This sequence comes from Helicobacter cetorum MIT 00-7128, assembly GCF_000259255.1. Classification (NCBI taxonomy): domain Bacteria; kingdom Pseudomonadati; phylum Campylobacterota; class Epsilonproteobacteria; order Campylobacterales; family Helicobacteraceae; genus Helicobacter; species Helicobacter cetorum. Next base: position 366,884 of record NC_017737.1, on the reverse strand, counting down.
AGCAAAGTCTACATCTCTAATTTGAGATTCAGCCGCTTTAACATTGACTTGAGTTACAGAAATGTTATTAATGGTTGTTACTAATTCCATTTGCACTGAACCCATATCAGAGCGGATTTTATCTAATTGAATGCGAGCAGAATCTGCCATATCCATAACAATCATCGCACCTTTAAGGCTTGTTACCCCTGCGCCTATGCCATCAGCATTAGTCTCAGCTTGAGCGGCATTAGCATTTGCTCCAGCTGCTGATGCCACATTCGCATCAAATACACCTCTAACAGCCCTTAGATTCACGGTGTATTCTGCCACCCCTTGAGCTGAATGCAAGCCCACATGGCTAAAATTCACACCACTTACAATAATATCTCTCGCATCCGTTCTTGTAAGGGTCAAACGCCCAATAATAGCATGTTCTGTTCCTGAAATCCCTGCAAAACTTCCCCCACCAAAGACATCGCCGGTATTACTAATGGTATGAACCGAAATTGCTCTTCCATCAATAGAGCGTAAATTAATGCGCCCTGCAATATCTAAGCTCGCCTCTACACCGGTTCTATCTTTAACAGAGTTAATCGCATTAGTCAAGCGCCCATCGGCATCATTTTTACGCACATCATTAACCGTTCCAATTTCTACACCATTAATAGTTAAGCCCTTAACCGTTCCTGATTGCACCGGTGTGCCACCTGTTCCCATAACATTATAAGAGGCTCTAACCCCTAGAGTGTTAGAAAAGCGATTGATAATCTCACTCAATGCCCCAATACCTGTGCCAGCACTTGTAGAAATGCGCACGGTTTCAATCTTAAAATCATTCACACCATTTGTTTGCTTGAAATTTAAGCCCACTTCTGTGAGATTTTGTGCTGCTGCACTTGCTAACATGCCATCTCCATCAAAAGAAGAGGTCTCAATACGCACATGACCGATTTTATCAGAGCTAGTTGAGCCAATAGAGGCTTTAACGGTAGTGTTAGAATACGCACCAATTTGAAACTCTTTGTTAGAGAAACTTCCTGAAAGCATTTGCTGACCATTAAAGCTTGTGGTATTAGCGATATTGTCTAATTCTTCTAATAATCTTTGGACATCGCTTTGTAAGGCTCTTCTACTTTCTAAAGTTTGCCCATCTTGAGCAGCTTGCACGGCTTTAGTTTTAATAGTATCTAAGATTTTGATTTGCTCATCCATTGCTTTATCAGCGGTTTGAACCATACCAATGGCGTCATTAGCGTTACGAATCGCTTGACCTAAATTCGCACTTTGACTTCTTAGGCTATCTGCTATCGCCATTCCACTAGCATCATCAGCGGCTTTATTGATTCTTAGCCCTGAACTTAACTTTTCAAGCGAACTTGAAAGGTCTCTATTATTTTGAACCCCTACCGCATGAGAAGTTAAAGCGGCGATGTTAGTATTAATCCTAAAACTCATGATTTGCATCCTTTGCATAGATATTTGCTATTTAGTTAAGCAAAGGGTGTTCCAACTTTGTATAATTTGGCATGTTTTTATGAATTTATTTTTCTAACTCATTGAATAGGTCGTATTAGTAAAAATTCTATGCTACAATCATTCGCTATTATTTAGGTATCATTTAAGTATTAAGTATACATATTATTTTATTCCAATCAAAAGGGCATTTAATGAAACATCTCATTGTTGTAGAATCCCCTGCTAAAGCCAAAACGATTAAAAATTTTTTAGACAACAATTATGAAGTGATTGCCTCTAAAGGGCATGTAAGGGATTTATCCAAATTCAATTTAGGGATTAAGATTGATGAAAAGGGTTTCACGCCAACTTATAGCGTGGATAAAGACCATAAAGAAATTGTCAAACGCATTGTAGAATTGTCTAAAAAAGCAAGCACTACTTATATTGCCACCGATGAAGATAGAGAGGGTGAGGCTATAGGCTATCATGTGGCAAGTCTTATTGGAGGCAAATTAGAGAGTTATCCTAGAATTGTCTTTCATGAGATTACTAAGAGTGCGATTTTAAATGCCCTAGAAAACCCACGCCAAATTGATATGGATAAAGTCAATGCCCAACAAGCAAGGCGCTTTTTAGATAGAATTGTAGGTTTTAAACTTAGCTCACTCATTTCATCAAAAATTAGCAAAGGTTTAAGTGCTGGCAGGGTTCAAAGCGCAGCCTTAAAGCTTGTGATTGATAGAGAAAGAGAGATAAAAGCTTTTGTCCCTTTAACTTATTTCACACTAGATGCCTTATTTGAACATGCCCTAGAGGCTCAACTAATTAGCTATAAAGGCAATAAGCTTAAAGCCCAAGAGCTTATAGACAAAGAGCAAGCGCTTGCTATAAAAAACGAACTAGAAAAAGAAAATTATATTATTTCTAGCATTGTTAAAAAGCCTAAAAAATCTTCTACCCCACCCCCTTTTATGACTTCTACTTTACAGCAAAGTGCCTCAAGCCTTTTAGGCTTTTCGCCTACAAGAACCATGAGTATTGCTCAAAAATTATATGAGGGCGTAGCGACCCCACAAGGCGTTATGGGTGTTATCACTTATATGAGAACCGATAGCTTAAATATTGCCAAAGAGGCGATACAAGAGGCTAGAGCTAAAATCTTAAAAGACTATGGCAAGGACTATTTACCCCCTAAAGCCAAAGTTTATGCTAGTAAAAACAAGAGCGCTCAAGAGGCGCACGAGGCGATTAGACCCACTTGTATTTCCTTAGAGCCAAATGCCTTAAAAGACTATCTCAAGCCTGAAGAATTAAAGCTCTATACGCTCATTTACAAACGCTTTTTAGCCTCTCAAATGCAAGATGCAACTTTTGAAACTCAAAGCGTGATTTTAGCTTGCGAAAAAGGCGAGTTTAAAGCTAATGGCAGAAAACTGCTTTTTGATGGCTATTATAGAATCTTAGGCAATGATGATAAGGACAAATTACTCCCTAATTTAAAAGAAAATGACCCCATTAAATTAGAAAAACTAGACAACAACACGCATGTTACAGAACCTCCTGCTCGCTATTCAGAGGCAAGTTTAATCAAGGTCTTAGAAAGCTTAGGCATAGGCAGACCTAGCACTTACGCCCCCACTATTGCGCTCTTGCAAAATAGAGATTACATCAAAGTAGAAAAAAAGCAAATCAGTGCTTTAGAGAGTGCGTTTAAAGTAATAGAAATTTTAGAAAAGCATTTTGAAGAAATCGTAGATTCAAAATTCAGCGCCTCTTTAGAAGATGAGCTGGATAATATCGCTCAAAATAAAGCCAATTATCAACAAGTTTTAAAAGATTTTTACTATCCCTTTATGGAAAAGATTGAGGCGGGAAAAAAGAATATTATCTCCCAAAAAATAAGCGAAAAAACCGGCGAATTTTGCCCTAAATGTGGGGCAGAGTTAGTCAAAAAGAGCAGTCGCTATGGAGAATTTATAGCTTGTAGTGCTTATCCTAAATGTAAATATATCAAGCAAGAAGAAAAAGCAAGTGATAAAACTTCCAATGAGACATGCGAAAAATGCGGTGGGGAAATGGTGCAAAAATTTGGCAGAAATGGAGCGTTTTTAGCTTGTTCTAACTACCCTGAATGCAAGAATACCAAATCTTTAAAATCCGCCCCTAATAGCCAAGAGATTTTAGAAGATGTGAAATGCCCTGAGTGTGGGGGTGGTATTACCTTAAAGCGTAGCAGAAAAGGCTCATTCTATGGGTGCAATAATTATCCTAAATGCAACTTTTTATCTAACCATAAGCCCATAAACAAGCGTTGCGAAAAATGTAATTACTTGATGAGCGAAAGAATTTATCGCAAAAAAAACGCCCATGAATGTATTAAGTGCAAAGAGCGAGTGTTTTTAGAAGAATAATAATGACTAAAGAAACTTTGCCCATAGTCTTTGGGCCTGTGCTATCTAGGCGCTTTGGAAAGTCTCTAGGCATAGATTTATCGCCCTTTAAAAAGCAATGCAATTTTAATTGCATTTATTGTGAGTTAGGCAAAGCTAAAACAATGGATAGCATGGAAAAAGTGCTAGAGCTTGAAACCCTAATCAATGCGACTAAAAACGCCCTAAAAAACTTAAAAACCCCTATTGATGTTTTAACCATTACCGCTAATGGCGAACCGACTTTATACCCCCATTTACTAGAGTTTATGCAAAATATTAAGCCTTTTTTAAAGGGTGTAAAAACGCTTATTTTAAGCAATGGCTCGTTATTCTATGAGACTAAAGTTCAACAAGCCTTGAAGGAATTTGACATCGTAAAATTTTCAATAGATGCGATAGATTTAAAAGCCTTTCAAAGAGTGGATAAGCCCTATTCTAAAGACATCAACACCATTCTACAAGGCATTTTTGATTTTTCTAAAAATTATCAAGGGCAACTTGTAGCGGAAGTTTTGCTGATTAAAGGCGTGAATGATAGTTTGCATAATCTCAAGCTTATTGCTGAATTTTTAAAAAAAATCAATGTAGCTAGAATAGATTTAGGCACGATTGATAGACCCTCAAGCTTTAATGCGCCCAAATTAAATGAAGATGAATTATTAAAATGCTCTTTAGTGTTTGAAGGGCTTTGTGTGAGCTTGCCTAAACGCAATAAAGTGGCTTATGAAAAGCCATTGACCTATAATCAAAAAGATTTGCTTTCTTTTATCAAACGCCGACCCTTAAGCATAGAAGAAGCCTCTTTATTATTAGACAATCAAACATTCCAATCCCTTCAACATTTGCTAGAAAACAAACAAATCCACATTAAAAAAGTAGGGATAGTGGAATTTTATTGCATTCAAAATAAAGTTTCTTAAAAATTCACCACATAGTTGAAATACAACTTGATGTTATTCTTATAGAATGTGGATTGCTCAAAGCCATCATAGTTACTTCTAAAGTAGTAATTCACTACTAAAGGAATCTTAAGACCTAGTTCAATACCACTATGCTTAGAGAAATTACTTCTAAAGCCTATAACAATAGGAATTTGGAAATGCGTTGTATCCATACTAGCACTTCCACCCTTTGCTCTAATGCTTTCCATTCTAGCATGCCAAATAGATTGGCCTTGATTGACCCAAGTAGAGCCTAAGAGTTCTGTTCCTAGTAGAATACCTGCAGTATGAATGCCATCTTGACTTTCATGGAAGTTGTATAAGAAATCAAAGCCTGCACCATAAGTGTGATTATTTGCTTGTCCTACTCCTAGTCCTGCACCTTGAATATTAGTAGTGTGTCCTAAGTTAGATTGCATGTAAGCATAAGTGGCATAACCTCTAATACCCCAATGCTTTGTTTTACCAAAGAAGTATTTATAACCAATTTGAACATCTACACCATAGGCTGAACCGCTCACACTTTGAGTGGAAGTAGCAGGAAGAGTAACTTGAGGTAGAATACCTTTTTGAGCTGCTATGGCAACAACATTGCTTTGAATTTGCCTAACACTCATAATAGCATTGCCCACTACGCTTTGAGCGCTTTGTAAATCAGCAAGCTTGGTCTCATTCTGCTTTAAGGTTGGGGTTGTTTCTTGAACTAAGGCGATACTTGTAATTTCCTGTGTTTTTTGTGATGTAATGGTCTTTTTTAAATTGTCAATATCAATATTTAGAATGCTGTCTAAATTATCTAAAGAATTGAGAGTATTAGAAATATCAGCACCTAAGGAATTAACATTTACCCGAGATTGTTTCATTGCATTGACAACACTATTTAAAGAAGTAACCACACCGCCAACACTAGCAGTAAGAGTCTTAGAAATATCGCTTAAGCCACTTAACGCAGTATTTAAGCTATCCATATTATTAAGAGTGTTTTGCAAAAGATTTTTAGTGCCACTAACTTGAATATTTTGAATATCACTCTTAGGTTGCAATTCAAAAGGTGTAGAGCCTATCATAACTTTTATTGGGGTGTTATTTTTTTCTATCCTACTTGGTGGGATTAATTGCCCCTCTGTTAATCCAAGAAGAGATAATAACTTGTCTGTATCATTATTATAAGCACTACTGCTACTTGGGGCTTGACCACCATTGTTTTGAATTAAAGTTAGCATATCCTTAGCAAGCTCTTGCTCTTTTGTATTTCCATATTGAGCAACAGATTTTAGAAAGTCTTGCATATAGATATGGTCTTGTAATTTTTGACTAGGAGTAAACCTCCTAATTTTATCAGATTTAAAAATTTTATCATTCCATTTTAGCCAAGTATTCCAGCTGTTTGCAATTTGTGGGGCTAAAAGATTGTTATTATTGGTAGTTTGAGGTTGTGGGGATTGGTTGTTATGTGGGGTTGGAATGCTTATGCTAGATATTTCTTCTACACTAATAGAATGATTAGTAAAAGTCTCTTGCAAGGTAATGTCTTTACCATTGACATTATCATAAGTTACATCATAGGTTTTTTGAGTGCTATTAGTATCACTAGCAACTTCTTTTGCTTTGCTAGACTCAACACTATCTACTTTAATCAAATCATATTGTGTATTACCATTATAATTGATTATGCCTGTGGTATCTACAACACTATAAACTTTATCCTTAGTTAAAGAATAGCCTAGATTAAGAGCGCTATTTGAATTAAAGGTGATGTTGTCCGTATTAGCATTATTATCATTTATACTAGAGAAGGGCGAATCGCTAGAATTTAAATTATCTGTGCCTTGAAGTGTAATAGTGCCATTATAAAAGTCATAACTTCCATTGCCTTTGAAAGTAGTGTCGTTGAAGTCTATGTTCAAGGTAGTTTTAGGATTTTTATTAGCTTTATTTTCACCAAATTGAATGCCCGCTGTAGCATTTCCACTATTGTGTTCTTGAACTAGTGTTGGTGTCAAAACTTGATTGTTAAAAGTTGTATTCGTGAAATCAAGGGTAGTTTTAGTCTTTTCATCTTGATTAGCAAAAACCATAAACGCATGGCTCTTATTATTAAAACTAGTATCATTGAAATTACTTGTAGTATCTACGCTTGTTTGACCAAGCAAAAATGCGGTATTAGCACTACCATCATTGTTAAATACTACATTATTATTTACGCTCATATTCTTTGCATTGATAACCATAGAACCATAGTCTTGAATGCTAATGGTTGAACTTGTAATTGTGGTTTTATCTTGACTGCTTAAGGAAACAATGGAATCATTATTTGTTATATTTGCGTTATCAATATTCAAAGAATTGCTTGTGGTTTGAAAAAGCATTACGCCACTACTTAAATTAGCTGTGCTATTAAGGCTTAAACTATTTTTTAGAATAACCTTATTAGCCTCAATCGTTATACCTGTTGCATCATTAGCATTTTTGCTTGGCGATAAAAAGCTATCGTTGCTTAGGCTAATATTGTTGTTCCCCACATTAATATCATAAACAACATTGTTAGGAAAACTCATAATCAAATCATTTAAGGTGTAATTTTTAGGATTGCTTGGAATGGTGCCATTTGGATTATAGTTTTTATCAGCACTAGAACCTAAAATATTTACATTTTGAGCAACATTAATAAGGTTGTTATCTTTTAAGGGTTTTGTAATATTATCATAGCCATTTAAGATTAAAGTTCCATTGCTATAAGTAGGAGTGATTGGAGTATTTATAGCCAACACTTCCTCTCCACTTAAAAGCACACTTAAGACTAATGAGGCTTTTAAGAATTTCTTATTAAATATCATTGCTTGAACTTTCATTTTTATAATATTCCTTTTTCTTTATTTAGAAATTTAATCAATGGCTTTTATTTAAAAAAGCCTATAGTTATATATGACTACTGATTTTTAAAAAATCAGAAAAAACTATTTTTTATTTATGTGCATGTGTGTGGATAATATTTTGTGCGTTTAGCACAAAAAGAAGTTATATAAGTCTATGTAGGTAATTGGAATAAATAGAGTGTTAGTTTCTTCTTAAGAGAGAGAGAGAGAGACGGAATTTTTGAGATTAATAATCATTTCTTTCATATTATTGCCTTTTATGGATTTTATGATGTTAAATGTTGGGAATTTAAAAACCAAAAGAATGCTAACATAATGTTTCTTAAGATTGAGTAAATATAGAAATTATTTTACAAGACTAGAATAAGAATTAACTACAATCTAATCTTTAAAAAGTTAGAATATCTTAATATAAGCTGTTGTAAGATTAAATTAGGGGTTAAAAATTAAGATTACAACCAACTATACCCAACCTTTAACCCACTTAAACTCAGCCTATAAAAACACCTTAAAAGAGTTATGAAAGGGATAACCCCAACATTTTAAGACTCCTAGAATTAAAACACCACCGTTTTATTCTCATGCACAAAAACCCTATCTTCTAAAACAAGTTTTAAAGCTCTTGCTAGAACAAGCTTTTCTATATCTTTACCCACTAAGCGCATTTTTTCCACGCTATAGTTATGGTTGATTGGTAAAGTATCTTGCAAGATAATAGGCCCTGCATCTAGGCTTTCATTCACAAAATGTGCGGTCGCTCCAATAACTTTCACGCCCCTTTCAAACGCTTGTTTATAAGGGTTAGCTCCAATAAATGCGGGTAAGAAACTATGATGAATGTTTAAAATCTGGTTTTTAAAGCGATTAGTAAAATCTTGGCTTAAAATGCGCATGTATTTAGCTAAAACGAGCAAATCCACACTCTCGCCTTTTTCTAGCTCAAGCTTTTTAATCACTTCTAGCACTTCTAGTTCGTGCTGTTGTTTATCTATGCAAGGCACACAAAAATAAGGCACATCAAATTTTTCCACTAAAGGGCGTAAAATTTCATGATTAGCAATCACGCCTAAAATATTCATCTCTAATTCATTTCCATACACTCTTAAGAGCAAATCTCCTAAGCAATGGCTCTCTTTAGTAGCAAGCAAAATCACATTCTTTTTGCGAGTTAAAACTAGCTCAATAGATAGTTCTTCAAAACCTTGCAACGCCTTAAAAAGCGCTATTTTTAAAGATTGCTCTTCTTGCTCTTTATTTTCAACACTTATTTCATTTAAAGGTTTTTGGATTTTTAAACGCATAAAAAAGCGTTCTTTCAATGGCTCTACAAATTCATTATTTTCTACAATATTATAGCCCTTATTCGCTACTACAGAGCTAATCGCACTCACTAAGCCTTGCTTGTCTTTAGCTTGGACTTTTAATACAAATTCTAACATTCTCTTACCTCATCATAAAACCATTGCCAAGCGCTTGAGTAAGCACGCTTGTAGCTGACTGCGTCGCCTTTTCAATGAAACGCTCCATCGCACTCTTTTCTAACCAATGCGCCTCTTTTACTTTACTTAATTCCATTAAGCGCACCTCTGCTTCTTTTAGGGTGCTAATTTTATCAATAAGCTTTAATTCTAAGGCTTTTTGAGCGCTAAAAACCTTACCCTCAGCAAAATCTTTATACTTTTTAACATCAATTTTTCTAGCTTTAGCCACATCGTTGATAAACATGTTATATTGTTCGTTAATGAGATTTTGCAAAAAAGTCTTTTCATTATTTGTCCAAGCCCTAGTAAAAGTGCCTATTTCTTTATACTCGCCTGCATGCACGCCTTGAGTAGCCACCCCTACTTTTTTAAGCAAATCTTCTACATTCGCGCTAGAAAAAATCACGCCTATTGAGCCTACTAAACTCGCTTTATTAGCATATACTTCACTAGCTTCCATGCCCACATAATAACTCCCACTTGCCATAACACCCCTAGCATAGGCTAATACGGGCATTTTTTGCTTTAATTCAAGGATTTTTTCACTCAACTCCACACTTGCTGAAACGGCACCTCCTGGTGAATCAATTAAGAGTAACACCCCTTTAATACTAGGAGTTTTTAAAATTTTATCCACTTGTTTTTCAAAATTTTCTGTGCTAAAGATAGCCCCATTTAAATAGAGTTTGGCTTGATTTGGCTTGATACTTGGTTCGCTCTCTCTAGCGCCAAAAACCAACAACAATACTGCCAAAAAAACAAAAGTCTTAAAATATTTTGTAATAAAATCCAAAGGCATAATCACAAATGCCCTAAAAAATTGCCTAATAAAATTCAACATTATTTCCCTAAGCTTAGATTTTTTGTAAGTTTGTATTATACTTAAACACTATCTTAAAAGCCCTTAAACAAGGAATGTAAATTATGGCTTGCAAATTCTGCCCCAAAATTAGAAAAACCGATTGGATATTCATCTTTATTGCTGGCTTTGGCTTTTATATTGCAGACAAGCTAGAGAAACCTAAAAGCCCCCCCTTACCAACCAATACCCCTATTCAAACTAAAGAAACCTCCCATTCTTCTAATCTCTTAGATTTACTCAAACCCCTCCCTAAAGACGCCTCAATCTTAGAGCGTAAAAAGCGTTTTGAACAATTACAAAAAGCTTGCCTATTTGAAAAAAATAAAAAAGCATGCGAGGCGGTATTCTAAAAAAACCTAAAATACCCACCCATAGTTAAAGAATACATTAAAATGACTTGCCCCCTCTTTAAAAGCCCAAGTGCTTTGAATATTATTATCCCTAAGGCTCACTCTAATAACTTGTTCTATCAAAGGCACAGATATACCAACAGAATATTTAGAATGCTTATAGCGATAGTTTAATCCGCCCACAATATTAAGATTTCCCTTATTATGATACTGCTTAAATAAATAGTAATAATTATAAAGACCCCTTAGCCCCATAAACATACCAAAAGAAGATTTAAAAAGTCTTTTAGGGACTAATTGAGACTTTAAGGGCTTTTTATTATCATAGTGAGTGATGAAATCTAAGAGTAAATCCACTCCCCCACCAAAGCTCATTTGCTGGACTTTATTATTAGAGCTACCATTGAGTGAGGAGAAGTTGTATTTAGCTATCCCATAATAAGCTAAGCCTAAATAATCGTTGAAATATTGTTGGTAACCTAGCTTGAGATTAGCCCCTAGCATAGCCACATTAAAGCGTTGGCTAGAGCTACTACTAGAAGTTGTAATCATATTAGAAACCAAAAAGCTTTCTTTGAGTGTGCTAAGCATAGAATTAGCTAGGTTTGTGGTGTTTAGCTTGGCATCTAAATAATTCTTTTGAGTGCCTAAATTAGCGTAGTCTATTGGCAAGGCGTTTTGAGTGATGAGTTGTTGCCAAACTGAAGTGCTAATTCCTAAAAATCCTGCTGGAACATCATTGCAATGAGGATAGACTGAACCTTGAAAGTCGCCCGGATATGTTGGCTGATTTTCGCCACCAAACCTAGAACACACATCATAAGGAATGCCATCAGAATCTCCCTTACCATTACTTTTTGGAACTCTTTGATAAGTCATATTACCATTATGACTATAGTGCTTGGTATGACTAAATTCATGTAAAATAGTTCTTGCAGTATATAAATTAAGGGTTTTAAAATCCTTTCCAAAAAGTGTTTTAGGGTCTAAAGCCCAAGCAACAACCCCTAACTTCCCCCAAGTAACATCTCCTAGCCCCAAACCATCTACTTTTGCACCATTTAAGATTGATATTTGAAGATTCATATCACTTCTAAAGTCGCTCACTACTTTATCATGGGGAACAACATCTTTTTTAAATTCAGGATTAACCAATCCGTTTTTGCCGGGAGCTACACATTTAGGAGTTCCAAACCGACAATCATTTGGTTTCCAACTATTAACAAAATCAAAAGGGGCATTCATAATATTTTCATACCATGACTTTGAGTCAAAAACAGCCATCATATTTATTAATAAATTGGTAAATTCCTCAGCAGTTTGAGCATTAAAGGGAGAATAACAAGAATTTGTAGCTTTTTTATTTTGTGCCTTATTATACATACAAGAGTTAAAGGTAGGCGGAGACTTATATTCCACTATTAAATCAGTTGTTATTGTATCTAATGCCCTAAACAGCCTTTTTGTATTTTCATTAGAAAACTTTGTGCTAGAAACTTTAAAGTTATTATAGGTAGCGTTTAGGTCAATTTCTTTAAAATTATCAAACAAGTTTTCAGAAAGTGTGATTTTAGAAAACTTAGGAATAACCTCTATCATACCTAAACTGATGAGCTTACCCTGAGAGTCTTTAAAAGAAATTTTGACATTATTCACATTATAAGGAAGAAAGCTTTCTATCACAAGTTGCTTAGTATCCCTATCTAGCGTAACTTTGATAGGGTGCAAGGTTGAAAATTGTAGCTTAGAAATCGCACTAGAATTAGCAAAAAGATTTTTAGCATGACTAATTATCGTATTTAAAGGCAAGTAGTCTTCGTAAGCTTTACTCTCAGTAGCGATTTGTTGCTCTCTTTTTTCTATGCCTTGTAGCATCCCACTTTCAAATCCGCCCTCTATAAAAAAGCCACTTTTTTCATGGGCTTTTAAAACATTTAAACTTAAGGGCAAAAAATAAAAAAGACTCTTAGCGACTATCTTTAAACACTCTTTAAAACATAAAATTTTTACCAAAAATAACTTTGATGGCAAGCACATTTTTAAAGAGCTTGCCCTCAAAACAGCGCCCTTTTTACTCTCTCTCTCTCGTTTAGTTATAAACAATCCCAAATACCCTTACTCCAAACATATATTATTTTGCATTTTAATTTTAAATTAAAAAAACACTCTTTTTATAAAGCAATAAAATTATTATCCCCTCTTAAGAGCCAACCAACAATATTTAATATTCATTCAAAAAACATCATATCAAAATTACACAAAGATTAACTTTTATTATCTAATTAGAAAATACATTTTAAAAATGTTTGTGAATTTAATTCATTATTTGGCTTGAATGATTATTTTAAAATCCTATTGTTTTTAATCACATCTAAAATCCCTAATCTTAGTGTTTGGTTGAAAGCGAGTTAACAAAACTTTTAAAAAGTTACCATAGCAACATTGAAGTGAGTTTGGAAAACATCATAGATTTTCATGTAGATTTTGAAAAGATACACCCCTTTAGCGATGGCAATGGTAGAGTAGGGCGATTAGTTATGTTTAAAGAGTGTTTGAAAAACAATATCATGCCCTTTATCATAGAGAACGAACACAAAGCCTTTTACTATAGGGGCATTAGAGAATATGACAACACAAAAGGTTATTTGAAAGACACTATTTTACAAAGTCAAGATAATTTCAATGAAATGGTTAGCTATTTCTTTTCTAAATAGTTTATCTTATTAATAAACCCAAAGGCTTTTTAAAAGCCTTTGGTATGAAGTTGGTATGATTAAAGTCTATATGAAGTTTTAATAATTTCTAATTATAAAAACTAAGATTAAAAATTAATCATATAGTTAAGATACATAGAGAAGTTGCGCTTATAGAATACATCTACATCACCATATTCCCCACGCTCTTTGTAGAATTGATTGACAAATAAAGGCACTTTAAAGCCTAGTTCAATACCACTATGCTTAGCAAAGTTAGTTCTAAAGCCCACTTGAACAGGCATTTGGAAATAGCTTGTATTCATGCTTGCACTACAACCTGTCATAGCATTACAAGCATTCATCATGTTTTTAAAATGGCTCTCTCCTTGCACAAGCCATGTTTCACCTCCTAAACCAAAGCCAAAAAAGATTCCTGCAGTGTTATAGCCCTCTTTGCTCTCATAGAAGTTATAGAGTGCATCAAAGCCTACACCATAAGTGTGGTTATTCACCTGGCTTGCTCCATTCATATAACCTGCTTGAGTGCCTACAAAGCTTAAGTTAGCATGATTAAAGCTATAGTAAGCATAAGTTCTAAAGCCCCAGCGCTTTTTCTTACCAAAGAAGTGTTTATAACCTGCCATAACATTCACCCCATACATTTGACCATGGTTGTTGGTGTTGGTAACAGTAGCAACGGTAGTTTTCTTCGCACTAGCTATAGCCATATTAACATTCTTTTGCACACTCAGCAACGCATTCTTTTGGTTGGTTAAAGTGGTTTTTAGGGAGCTTAAAAGGGTTTTTTCTGTAGTTGCATTAGGATTTGAAGACTCACTAGAACCGCTTAAAGCCAATAATTGTGCGTCCACTTCGCCAATAGCTTTATTGATAGTAGCTAAAGTAGAGTTAGTGCCTTGAGTCAAAGCTCCCACGCTCGCACTAGAGGAATTTAAATGATTGCTCAAATTCTTTTGGCTATCCTCAAGGTTTTTAAGTGTATTACTCAAATTATCCAAATTAGAAAAAGTCCCAATACTGCTTAGTGTAATAATCGCATTGCTTAGAGCGTTGGTTTGAGCTGACATTGAAGACATATTAGAGGCTGTCATGCCTGCTTGAGTAGTGTTTAATCCCTTAGCTTGTGCGTCTATGGCATCAACAAGGTTTTTTCCCGCTGTTTGCACTTGCTCTACAGCACTACTATATTGTTTTTGTAAGCTGTTTTCAGCTGGACTTTCAAGAGTTCCTGTCCCACTTGTTTCACTACTAGCACCATAAATAGCGTTATTTAAAGAAGAATACTGATGATTTAAACTATTACTATCATCAGTAACGGGAGTTACCTTACCTTGTTTATTATTACCACTAGGATTAGGGGTAAAGGTAACTGTTGGTTGCTTAATAGTAGATTGACCATCTGTTGTGCTTGTAGTTTGATACATCTTATCTACAGCGTCTTCATATTTTGTCCATGCTTTATCAAATTGGTCAGCTAGACTACCACTAGCCGGATTTTGCTCTGTGCCTTTTGTAGTTGTAGATTGTCCACCCTCACTGCTTGTAGATGTGCCATAAAGAGCATCATAAGCTTTTTGATAGTTCTCATACACACTACCTGTTTGAGGGCTTTGGGCTGTTCCGGGGTTTCCAGTAGTTCCATAAAGAGCTTGTTGGGCTTGGTCAAGCAAAGTATTGATAGTCTCAGTATTATTCTGCTTTGCTTGTGCTACACTAGCAGTTTGTTGCTCAAGTGTTTTTAAATCCGCTGAAAGCCCCTTTAGTGTTGCTTGCGCTAGGTCTTGCCCACTAGGTTTAGCTAACTGACTTAATGCGTTTTGTAAGGTAGTTACAACATTACCTACTGTTGTTTTAAGAGTGGTTATAACAGATTGTGAGCTAGAGCTTGCACCACTTGAACCAGAACTCACAGCTTGAACTTCGGTTGCTGAATTAGTATCTGAACCACCGCTTGTAGCTTTATTTAAGGTTGTTTGCAAAGTTTGCGCATCATCTAACACAGCAGTGAGTAAGCCACTTGTAATATTGGTTGAACTTGAAGTTTTGTTTACATCTTTCATAAGAGTATAAAGGCTTGTAGCAGAGGCACTAGTAGAGCTTGTAATAGGAGTATTGTTACTATCACCATAAAGCAAGGTTAGTGTTTGGTTGCTTAGTGTTTGTGCGCCCTCAAGATTGGTTTTTGCAGTGTTATATAGCTGTGCTACCGACCCCTCAGCCGCTTGAATTTGACCATCGCTTGTTGTGTATGCTGTTGTTACAGTGCTACTGCCACCCTCTGCGCTTGTCATCTTAGAATACAAATCATTCATAGCGCTATCAAACTTACTAGCAAGACTCCCACTTCCTACACTAAAGCCCTCTGTAGCACTACCCTCTGCTGCAGCAATAGAAGTTGTGCCACTTGTTGTAGTTACTGCACCAAATAGGGCTTTGGCTGTTTCATTAATAGCATTTTGTGCATCTTGATAATTACCATAAACTGAACCACTAGCTGCTTTCATGCCATTTGTGCCACCACTTACTGCAATAGTTCCACTAGTCGCACTTTGAGCATCTTCATAAGTCATACCGCTTGTGCCATAAAGAGCATTCATGGCGTTATCATATTTAGCATCTAAACTATTAGCATTAGGGATAATACTTCCATTAGCACTAGTAGTATAGCCTCCATTTGTGGCTACACTATCACCACTCATTTGTGAAAAAAGCTTATTGGTTGCGTCAGTTAATTGCGTTTGCAAACTACCTATAGAACTACTAGGAGCTGTAGGTGTGCCACTTGTGGGGGGGGGGTAGAAACTTGAGGTGCTGAAGCTTGAGGAGTAGGCGCACTACTTGCTTGATGATTGTCATTACTGATTGAACCCGGAGAACTTGGGCTTGGAGAGGCTTGAGCCTGAGGTTCGCTCTCATTTTTGCTTGAAGAACTTTGCTCTGGAGCTTTTGCTGTAGGACTTGTCTCGCTTTGAGCGCTGTCTTTACCGCTCACACCACCTCCACTACTTGAACTCTCTTGTCCTTGAGTTGGCGAGCTTGTGGGGGATTCATTTTGTGCTTGGTGTCCCTCAGCGCTAGATTCTTGCTCTGCTTTGGAGCTACTTTCACTTGTTTCTTGCTGAGAACTTGGAACTGAAGAGACTGAACTACTGCTTACTGAGGAGCTAGGTTGTTGTGCTTGAGTCTCGCTAGATTCTACACCTAAAAGAATAGAGCTACCAACCATAGAAACTAAGCTTGCTGAAATAATTTTCTTCATATTCATTCTTTAATCCTTTTTAATATTCTTATGCTTATTTGTTGTTACACTACTTCTTAGCACCACCAACACTGCCACCATTAGCTTCTGCTCCACCTTGCTGAGCTTGCCCTTGTGGTTGTGGTGCTATGGGTGATTGCAACGCCTCCAAATTCACTTGTGTATCATTGTTAAACCCGGGTGAGCGAGTGGTTTGCTGATTATCTAAATTAGAGTATTGAAACCCTCCTCCTAAAAAGCCTCCGCTATTTTCTGCGATAAGACTTGTTAAACTCAATAAACTAATAACTGCCAATTTTTTCATAAAATCTCCTTTTTTTAAAAAAAATAATTTTAAAAATAGTTTAATCATACTATTTGCCAATAATTTACCAAATATTTAATACTTGATAAACTTCTACTATGCTATCAAAGACTATCTTAAATCTATCTTTATTTATCATTGTTTATATAAAAATGAGTATTTTAGTATCAATTTTAGCTAATTTATGAGATTTTAGATAACAAATAGTATTGTTTTTATTATTATTCAAAGCTATAAAATCGTTGGTATATACCTTAATAATTTTACAACTAATAGTAGCTATTTTAAAATATGAGTATAAAAGTAATGCTTAAAATCTATAATACATTTTTTACATTTTTAATATTTCTAATCAAAGAAATTTGATATTGATACGATTTGATTGCTTTAGAAGATGCGAATGTGTTTAATAACTGATAGACATTATTTGATTACTGATAGATTTCATTTTGCAATAATTATTTGCCTTATTTATTGGATTATGCTTAAATCTCTTGGCATTTGCAGTAAGATTTGAACCGCTAGTAACTTAAAAGAGATGGTTTAATGGTTTAACATGTTATATAAAGGCTTGAAAACTTATATAGCATTTAGTAAAATAGCCTCCTCTTTAATCAAAAAATCAAACACCCCAAAAGTTAAGAGTAAATCTAGCATTTCTTAAAGGAAAACCCCCACCCTAAGCTTATAGAGGAGCTTTGACTAATTACCTTTCTATAGAAAAGATTGCTTTAAGAGCCTTAATAAAATTTTTAATGCCCTTATTTAATATAATCCCTAAAAATAACGCAAGCATACAAACAGCTTGACATTGGCTAAAATGTATTGTATATGTTGCAATAACCTTAATCCAAAAAAGCGAACTCAAAGCATTTTCTTTAAGAAAGCTTTTATTGCCTTTGTATTTTATGGCATTGTTTCTTAAGAAAATAAATTTACTGCATATCCAACCATAAGACAAGCATTCATATTATCTCTAGCGCCCATAATTCTTGCGCCCTTAACCCTATATCCATACAGATTTAACCCTATTTTTTAAGCCTTAATCTTACTTTTGTCTTAACCCTAAAAATACTAACAGACTTAGATTGATAGCAAGCTTAGAGCAATATTACACCCATTCTATCTAAAGACAAACTAAAGACCTATAGCAACCTAGAACCACATAAAGCAAATCTAAAGCCTATTAACCTAATCACGCCTAAACCCCCCATTAAGAGTTTTACTTCTATAAAAAGATTATCCAATTCGTATTAAAAGGGAATCATAAGTCTTTAATAAAAACTTTAATCCCCTTAAAACTTTGCATAAATAATGTATAGTAGAGCTGTTTTTAAAAATGCAAACTTTCTTTAAAAAATCATGCATTCTTTAATCTTATCTAAGATGTCTTTAGGAGTTATGATTAAGCGCTTTTTTGTAAGCTAGAAAACTCAATATTAAATTTTAAACCATTAAACACTATACTACTATCCAATTAATTGTTATTATCAAAATACAATACAATGAAACCCACCAAATGATGTTAGCAAGCAAGATGTTTCTACTTAATAAAAGATTGGGTTGTTTTAATAGGAATAAAAAAGAGACTTTCATTCTTTGAGGTTAATTTTTCATTATTGCATAATTTATTCTTGGTTGCACTAAGAAATTTTAATTAATTTATCTAGTTTATTGTCAATGTTTATTGTTAATGTTCTATTTAACCATTTCTTTTAAATCTACAAGGTTATCTTATCTTTCCTAAAATTCTTATTCTATTTTTGTAGTTTTAAATAGAGAGCTACTAATTATCCTATTATGTGGTGGCAACCTTTGGTATATAAAAACCTTTCTTTAAAAATAGAAAACCATAATTACTTAACCCCTCCTACTATAAACAATGGTAAAATCAAATCATTTTACCTCATAAAAAATCAAACAAAACCTCCCCTATTAAACTAAAATCCTATTAAACTAAAATCCTAAGCCATTAAAACAAAATTGATAAAAATTCAACACTTCATAAAGCTACTCGCTAAAGATAGAGACATAGAAGTTAAGTGTAAAATGCAAGAAAAACTAGAGATATAAGAGATATAAGAGATATAAGAGATATAAGAGATATAAGAGATATAAGAGATATAAGAGATATAAGAGATATAAGAGATATAAGAGATATAAGAGATATAAGAGATATAAGAGATCTAAGAGATATAAGAGATATAAGAGATATAAGAGATATAAGAGATATAAGAGATATAAGAGATATAAGCGATATAAGAGATATAAGAGATATAAGAGATATAAGAGATATAAGAAAACTAAAGATAAGAGATTGAGAATACAAAAAATAAGGCTCTATTTAAACAAAGTATTGCTACCTAAAATCATTTAATTTTTAAAATTACAAAATAGGCCTTAAGTCTAAAAATAGTTATTAGGAGGAAAACTACACCCCCCTTTTTTTATTTTATTCAAAAGAACTTTTTTAAAAAGTTTAATCACTAAATAAAAGAAACAATAATCTATCAATACAATGTTTTAACAGAGTTAAAAATAAATTTAAAGGGGAAATGAATGAGATTCAATCTTTCAAAACTAAGCAAAAAGAAGTTCTTTAAAATGAAGTAATACTCTTAAAGGTTATGGCTTTTAATAAGCGAATATTAAAAGCTCTTCTCTAGAAAGGAGGTGATCCAACCGCAGGTTCACCTACGGTTACCTTGTTACGACTTCACCCCAGTCGCTGTGTGTGCCGTGGGCAGTAGCTAGTTTAGCATCCTGACTTAAGGCAAACACAACTCCCATGGTGTGACGGGCGGTGAGTACAAGACCCGGGAACGTATTCACCGTGACATGGCTGATTCACGATTACTAGCGATTCCAGCTTCATGCAGGCGAGTTGCAGCCTGCAATCCGAACTGAGAGATGTTTTTGAGATTTGCTCCACTTCGCAGTATTGCTTCTCTTTGTACACCCCATTGTAGCACGTGTGTAGCCCTAGGCGTAAGGGCCATGATGACTTGACGTCGTCCCCACCTTCCTCCTCCTTACGGAGGCAGTATCCTTAGAGTTCTCAGCATAACCTGTTAGCAACTAAGAAAGGGGGTTGCGCTCGTTGCGGGACTTAACCCAACATCTCACGACACGAGCTGACGACAGCCGTGCAGCACCTGTTTTCAGGGTCTAGCAAGCTAGACACTCCACTATTTCTAGCGGATTCTCTCAATGTCAAGCCTAGGTAAGGTTCTTCGTGTATCTTCGAATTAAACCACATGCTCCACCGCTTGTGCGGGTCCCCGTCTATTCCTTTGAGTTTTAATCTTGCGACCGTACTCCCCAGGCGGGATGCTTAATGCGTTAGCTGCATTACTGGAGAGACTAAGCTCCCCAACAACTAGCATCCATCGTTTAGGGCGTGGACTACCAGGGTATCTAATCCTGTTTGCTCCCCACGCTTTCGCGCAATCAGCGTCAGTTATGTTCCAGCAGGTCGCCTTCGCAATGAGTATTCCTCTTGATCTCTACGGATTTTACCCCTACACCAAGAATTCCACCTACCTCTCCCACACTCTAGGATAGCAGTTTCAAATGCAGTTCTATGGTTAAGCCATAGGATTTCACATCTGACTTACTATCCCGCCTACGCGCTCTTTACGCCCAGTGATTCCGAGTAACGCTTGCACCCTCCGTATTACCGCGGCTGCTGGCACGGAGTTAGCCGGTGCTTATTCGTTAGATACCGTCATTATCTTCTCTAACAAAAGGAGTTTACAATCCTAAAACCTTCATCCTCCACGCGGCGTTGCTGCTTCAGGCTTGCGCCCATTGAGCAATATTCCCTACTGCTGCCTCCCGTAGGAGTCTGGACCGTGTCTCAGTTCCAGTGTGTCCGTTCACCCTCTCAGGCCGGATACCCGTCATAGCCTTGGTAAGCCATTACCTTACCAACAAGCTGATAGGACATAGGCTGATCTCTTAGCGATAAATCTTTCCCCCGTAGGGAGTATCTGGTATTAATCATCGTTTCCAATGGCTATCCCAAACTAAGAGGCACATAACCTATGCGTTACTCACCCGTGCGCCACTAATCCACTTCTAGCAAGCTAGAAGCTTCATCGTTCGACTTGCATGTATTAGGCACGCCGCCAGCGTTCACTCTGAGCCAGGATCAAACTCTCCATAAAAAGTGTTTGTCCTAAAGCTCTTTCTATTTTAAATGCGTATCACAAGAACTCGTTTTAATAATAAAACGGGTTGTGTTCTTAAGTATTACAACAATACAAAAAAGAAAGAAACTTTTTAAAATTAAAGGTTTAACAAAATGCTAACCCAAATAAATATCATAAAAAACAAAAAGAAAGAATTAAATCTCTCTTAGTAATTTAGAATATTCCTTTTTAAAAAGAACTTCCTATAACTTTGCTTAGTTTTCAAAGATCGTTTGCTTTAATAAGCTATCCTTGTGTTAAAAGACTTTTTTAAAAGCTCTTGCTGAAACAAGGAAGTGAAAGTATAGCTATACAAAGCTTAAGGTTTGCTTAAAGATTAAAGATTTTCTGGTTAAGTAAGTTAAAATTTTGGAGCGATTAGGTTTTGAGAAATTTAAAACCCACCAAAAACACGCACACACTCCCTAATAATATCCCATTAAGCACTAGTTCACCCCCATTTTCAAGGATGATTCCCACACTCAAACTAGCCATTAAGTTCGCTCCAAAAATTGCTATAGCATTTAACTCTTGTAATTTGACTTGGTTTTTGGACTGAATGCTGTTAAACAAGAAAGTTCCCCCATTAAAACTCAACGACCATGCAATGCCTACAAAAATGAGCGATACTAAAAAGCCCCAAAAATCTTGGCTCATTAGAGCTACAATGCCAGCGATACCATAAAAAATCATGCCTATCACAATAAGCCCAAAAGGATTGAGTTTTTTAACTAAAAATGCAAGCAATAAGCTTGGAGCATACATGGCTATAAAATGCCACATCAAAACATTTTTGATTTCTTGTGGTTCATAATGTGCCATGCTTAAAGGCAGAGCGTTCATCATTAAAGTCATTAAAGAAAAGCCCACAGCACATGATAATGTAGCCCTTAAAAAATGGGGTTCTTTCAAGCATTCTAGCAATGTCGCTTTTATCTTTGGCTTAGGGGGTAAGGGTGTTAAGTCTAAAAACATGGTGCATAAGAAATTCAAAGCACACAAGATTAAAACAAAAATGAATGAACCCACAAAAGGGGTATGCATAAGATGGAGTCCAAAATGAGCTAAATTAGGACCTAAAACGCCCCCTAGTATGCCACCCCCTACAATTAAAGCGCTCGCTTTGTAAGCATGATTTTGATTAGCATTTTTTAAAGCTTCATTAACTAAAAAGCGGTAAAAGCCATTTAAGGCTGTGAAAAACCCAAGCAAAAAGGTGGCTAAACAAAAGAGCCAAAAAGAGCCTTGAGATAAAGCAAGAATGGCTAACAACGCCCCACAAACCCCTACAAAAGTGCTCCACAAAAAAGCCTTTTTTCTGCCCAACTTATAGATGATATTAGAAGAAAAAAATACCGCTATAAAAGCTCCACAAAGCGTTAGAGAGACAGCTAGAGTGCTGAGATTTAGCACAAAAGCACCTACATGTTTATTGAGCTGTTCTACAAACCACTTCCCTGCTAAAGGGCTAGAAAAGGTTAATAAACTAATCACTGCCCCATTAAACCCCTGAGACAGAAAAAGTAGAAAGATGTTTTTGTTAAAGCGCATAAAACTACTCTCTAAAACCTACTTAATTCAAAAAATAAACCTTAAATATTAAAGATTAAGCCCATTTTGAAACTATCTAAAATAAGATAACTTAAAAAATATGCTCCTTTTTTAAATCGCTTAAAAATTTTCTAATATTTTCTCTAGGGATAATCACTAAAGTTTGAGGGTGTTTTAAAGTTGTGCTAGCAATCCCTACAAGCTCTCCTAACCCATTAAAATAAGGTCTTCCCCCCCATAAATGACTCGCTTGCTTAAAGGCACTTTTAGACAATAAGGTATTTTTAGGATGTAAAAAATCTAAAATCAAACCATCTGTAGCATGGATAGCAAAGGCATTTTCCTCATCAATCGTAGGATAGTAGAGTTTAGAGGGAGGGCGCTTTTTGATTAAAGGAGGGTTTAAATAAAAGGTTTGCGCATAAAGTGTGTAGATTCTAGCGTGATAATAACTCTCTTGGCGCACTTGACAATAATTATTATTAAAGCTTGAAGTTTGCAAGAGTGAAAGTCCCTTACTCCTATCAATAGCCCTTAGGCGCAAATTGGCAATGCAAACTAATTCTTTGGCACTATCATCTTGCATTTTAGCTAGAATGCTCTTAGGGTAAGCGCCATTTGCGTATAATGTCTCAGAAGAGGCAATATAATGCCCGCTATCTAGTAAGGTTGCATAGCCTTGTTTATAAGTCCCATCGCTAAAATGCACTTCTAATAATGCAATCGCATACAACCACTTAGGGAGTGATAAATCTATAGGCAAATCATCTCGTATAATTTTGATAGGATAAAAAATCTCTGCGCTAGAGTTTTGGTTGGAACTATTAGTGTCATTTTCTGAAAGCAATGTTTTAGCATTAAGTGTGCTAAATATCCCAACTATAATCCATAATAAAACTAATCTTTTTTTTAAAAGCCACTTTGTTTTACTTTGCCAAAAACCCCACATCAAATAAGTTCCTACCATTACTCTAACGCTCTTATTAAACAAAAATATAGTTCTTAGTATCAAGTAGCTTGACCCTAAAGTTCTGCAATACAACTCAAAATATTATCGGCTAAAAACATCACTTATTTTAATTTATTGCTATAATAAGGGGTTTTAATTATTATTACATGTTATGTAAAAAGGACTTAAAATGATGAAACCTCTTAAAATCTATGATATTAATGAAACAGAATTAGCGCAATCAGCGTATGCGATTATGAAAACTAGCAAAGGTGATTTGACTTTGGAACTTTTTTATAAAGATGCGCCTCAAGCTGTAAGCAATTTCATTACCCTAGCTAAAGAGGGCTTTTATAATGGCTTGAAGTTTCATCGTGTGATTGCAGGCTTTGTGGCTCAAGGGGGTTGCCCCTATGGCACAGGCACAGGAGGCCCAGAACATCGCATTAAATGTGAAGTAGCTAATAACCCTCATAAGCATAAGCGAGGCTCACTCTCTATGGCGCATGCTGGAAGAGACACGGGGGGAAGTCAGTTTTTCTTGTGTTTTGTAGACTTGCCCCATTTAGATGGCGAGCATACCGTGTTTGGCAAATTAACTAACAAAGAAAGCCTTAGTATCTTAGATACCATTAAGCAAGGAGATATTATAGAGAGTGTTGAAATTCGCTCTTCTCTATAATACAAAAGGAAATCTATGCTCATACTCAGTCGCAAACTCCATGAGGGAATTGTCATTGACGACAATATCCGCATTAAAGTTATCTCCATAGATAGAGGGAGTGTGCGCTTAGGGTTTGAAGCACCCGAGAACACTCTAATTTTACGCTCTGAACTCAAAGAGGCGATTGTTTCTGAAAATCAAAAAGCTTCTGTGGCTGTAGATGAGAGTGTGTTAGAAAATATCAAGAAAGTCATTAAAAATTAATGCAATTTTCTTTTGAAGTCTATCCTAAAGTCAATATTTTCTTAAAAATCTTACAAAAAGAAGGCACATATCACAAACTCATCTCTCGCCTAGTTTTAACGAACCTTATGAGGGATTTTATCAATATTAAAACAGCTCATTCATTCAGTCTCAAAGGCGATTTTGATTGCCCCTTAGAAGAGAATACTATTTTTAAAGCCCTTCAAGCATTAAAAAACTACTTAAAACAAAAAGATTTTCCAAAATCAAAACTAAATCCTTTAAACACCCTATCTATTGAAATAGAAAAACACATTCCTGCTCAAGCGGGTTTAGGCGGAGGGAGTGCTGATGCGGGCAATTTGCTTTATTTCTTAAATCAAGCTTTTGAATTTGGTCTGAATTTAGAAGAGCTTTATGTTATTGGTTCTTCAATAGGCATGGATGTGAATTTTTTTATCTCACAATACACAAGCGCTAATGTAACTTCTTATGGCGAAGTGATTGAGGCTTTTGATGAAGAACCTTTAGAAATAGGGAACATTCAAATCCCTAAAGGAATAACTTGCAATACCAAATCCATCTATCAAGCTTATCGCCCTAGTGCTTGTCATTCTAAGATTGACACACAAGCTTGGCTCAAAAAGCCTAGCCTTGAATGCCTAAAAACTCATTCTAGGCACGAGCTTAACGACCTTTTAAAGCCAGCATTACAAATTAATCCTGCTTTAAAAGAATTTGAGAGTGCATTAGGAAAAGATTGGTTTTTTAGTGGGAGTGGGAGCGCATTTTTTTATGCAATGGGGGTAGAAGATTAGAAATGAAACTCATTGCCAATAATAAAAAAGCGTATTTTGATTACGAAATTTTAGAAACCTTAGAGGCTGGAATAGTGCTTTTAGGTTCAGAAGTCAAAGCTTTAAGACAATCTAGGGTGAATTTAAAGGATAATTTTGTTAAAATTATTAAGAGAGAAGCATTTTTGTTTGGTGTCCATATATCGCATTTAGATACAATTCACGCTCACTATAGACCAAATGAAAGGCGAGAGCGCAAGTTGCTCTTACATAAAAAACAGCTCATTAAATGGCAAAATGAAGTGAGTAAAGAGCGCTTAAGCATTGTGGGCTTGAAATTGTATTTTAATGAGAAAAATAGGGCTAAAATCCAAATCGCTCTAGTAAAAGGGAAAAAGTTGCACGATAAAAGACAGAGCTTAAAGGAAAAAGCACTCAACAAAGAGGCACTCGCTAGCTTAAAAAATCACTTCAAAGGATAGCCATGAAAGAAATGGTAGATTACGGAATTTTGGGCTTTTTATTATTTTTGTCTGTGGTGGTTATTGCCATCGCTATAGAAAGAATGTGGTTTTTTGCCACAGTGCGTGTAGATGACTACACTGATAGACGCAAACTAGAATTAGCTCTACATAAGCGCTTGACCTTAATAGCTACTATAGGCTCAAATGCGCCTTATATTGGGCTTTTAGGGACTGTTGTAGGAATTATGCTTACTTTTATGGACTTGGGTTCTGCAACAGGCATAGACACTAAGGCAATTATGACTAACCTAGCCCTTGCTCTAAAAGCAACAGGAATGGGACTACTTGTAGCGATTCCTGCGATTGTGGTGTATAATTTGCTTGTTAGAAAAAGTGAGATTTTGGTAACTAAGTGGGATATTTTCCATAACCCTATTGAAACTGAATTGAGCAAAGCATATTCACAAGCATAAGGAAAAGCGGTGAAAAAAGTAGAATCAATGAATGTGGTGCCTTTTATAGACATCATGCTTGTATTGCTTGTTATCGTATTAACGACAGCATCTTTTGTGCAAACCTCCAAGCTCCCTATCAATATCCCCAAAGTAGATAAAGAGACTTCGGATTCTAAAGATGTGATAGAGAAAAAGCAAGTAACTATTGCTATTTCTGATAAAAGCACATTCTATTTAGATGATAAGGAAATTAGCTTTGATGCCTTAAAGGAAAAGATTGCCTCTTATCCTAAGGATACTCCCATTGTTCTACAAGGGGATAAGCAAAGCAATTTGGATAGTTTTGTAAAAGTTGTAGATTTATTGCAAACCAATGAACTTAAGCAACTTTATATTCTTGTTGAAGACAAGAAAAACTAATCAGTGGTTTTAGTCAACTTTTAGCATTCTTTGGCTAGAATTTTAGGTTTATGTTATATTTAATTAAAATAAGGAGTTTTCTCAAATGAAACGCACTTACCAACCCCATAACACTCCAAGAAAGCGCACCCATGGCTTTCTAGTGAGAATGAAAACAAAAAATGGACGCAAGGTTATCAATGCTAGACGCGCTAAAGGCAGAAAAAAGCTTTCTGTTTAAGCCTGTAGGCTCTTTGAAAACTAAGAGCGAATTTGATAAGGTTTATAAAAAAGGCTTAAAAAGGCATACCCCTTTCTTTTCTTTACATGCTATAAGTTTGCAAGCTTTTAGTATGCCAAGATTAGCACAACATACAAAAAGCTCTCTATCTCAGGGACAGATTTATCAAGGTCAAAGTGCCGATTTTATGACACCATCTTGTGATAAAATCTCTTTGGGTTACAACAAAAGAGATTCTTGTTTAAGCTTGTTAGGTTTAAGCGTTTCTAAAAAAGTAGGCAATGCCATTAAGCGCAATCTTATCAAGCGACGCTTACGCTCGCTTGTTACTAAACATATCAAGCTTTGCAAAGGACTTGCTTTAGTGTTTGTGCCTAGAAGTGGTATTCAAGATTTAGATTTCAAGAGTTTAGAAAACTATTTTTTAGAAACACTTACTAGCTTACAAACTATCGCTAGAAGTGCTAAAAAAGGGGTTTTAAATAGCTCTAACACAAATTCAAAAAGACAAGCACAGGCACATAAAGCCTCTATGGATTTAACAAAAGGAATTGCTAACACTCATGCAAAATCATAGAATGTCCTCTCTAAACACTCTTTTGAGCTTGACAATTAAGGGTTATCAGCGCCTTTTTTCTATTCTAAAGCCTCCAACTTGTCGTTTTTACCCCACTTGCTCTCATTATGCTTTATGGCTACTTAGGTTTGAAAACCCCTTTCTAGCTATAGGCAAGATTCTATTGAGAATTTTTTCATGCCACCCCTTTTGTTCTGGGGGCATTGCTTATCCTATAGTTTCTTATTGGAGACGCCCTAGTTTGCTCCAATCAAGTAGCGCCCATAATAAAACGATTAGTTTTTGGCTTATCCCCACTAAAAATAGCCATACGGCTTACTACATCATTAAGGTTTAATCACACATGAATAAAGATAATAACACCAACTTGCGCCTTATCTTAGCGGTTGCGCTCTCATTTTTATTTATTACGATTTATAGTTATTTTTTCCAAAAAACTGAAGTCAAGCCCACTCAAGCACCAACAGCTACGCATTCTAATCAAGCGCCCAAAACTTCTGAGTTAGCTACAAATCCCACAAAAACCAACTCTCCCAACATGACATTAGAACAGAGCAATATTCTTACGACCATTGCTTTTGAACATGCAAAGATTGAGATAGACTCCTTAGGGCGTATTATGCAAGTCTATCTCAAAGACAAAAAATACTTAGCCCCCAAACAAAAAGGATTCATAGAGCATGTTTCATATCTTTTTGGGCATAATCAAAAAGAGTCCCAACAACTTAGCGAGCTCCCTCTTTTAGGTCTTGACAAATTACGCCCCCTAGAAGTGCGCTTTTTAGACCCCACACTAAATAACAAAGCCTTTAGCACCCCTTATGTAGCCTCTAAAGCACAGCTTGGCCCTAACGAACAGCTTGTCTTAACCCAAGATTTAGACACTATCACACTTACCAAAACACTCACTTTTTATGATGATTTGCACTATGATTTAAGTCTTAAACTAACCCCTAAAGAAAATGGGGGTGTAATCCCTGCTTATGTCCTATCTAATGGCTATAAGCCTATCGCTGATTTAGATAGCTACACTTTTTCAGGCACACTCTTAGAAAACAATGACAACAAAATTGAAAAAATTGAAGACAAAGATTCTAAGGAAATCAAGCGCTATTCTAATACCCTCTTCTTATCTAGCGTAGATAGATACTACACTACTTTGCTTTTTACTAAAGACTCTCAAGGTTTTGAAGCACTGATTGATTCAGAAGTTGGCACGAATAATCCTTTAGGCTTTATTTC
Source organism: Helicobacter cetorum MIT 00-7128 (assembly GCF_000259255.1). Taxonomy (NCBI): domain Bacteria; kingdom Pseudomonadati; phylum Campylobacterota; class Epsilonproteobacteria; order Campylobacterales; family Helicobacteraceae; genus Helicobacter; species Helicobacter cetorum. Next base: position 338,447 of record NC_017737.1, on the reverse strand, counting down.
CTTAAAGGGCGATGCAAACTTGCATGGCTATATTGGTCCTAAAGACTATCGTGCGCTTAAGGCTATCTCACCTATGCTTACTGATGTAGTGGAGTATGGACTAATTACTTTTTTTGCTAAAGGTGTGTTTATCTTATTAGACTTTTTGCATGATTTTGTAGGTAATTGGGGGTGGGCTATCATTTTTTTAACGCTTGTAGTGCGCCTTATTCTCTATCCTTTGAGTTATAAGGGTATGGTGAGCATGCAAAAACTCAAAGAGATTAGTCCCAAAATGAAAGAACTTCAAGAGAGATACAAAGGCGACCCCCAAAAGCTCCAAGCCCAAATGATGCAACTTTATAAAAAACATGGTGCTAACCCCCTAGGTGGGTGCTTGCCCCTACTCTTGCAAATTCCGGTATTTTTTGCCATATATAGAGTGCTTTATAATGCTGTAGAATTAAAAAGTGCTGAATGGATTTTGTGGATACATGATTTGTCTCTTATGGACCCTTATTTTATCTTGCCTATCCTTATGGGAATTTCTATGTATTGGCATCAATCTATTACGCCAAACACTATGACAGACCCTATGCAAGCAAAGATTTTCAAGCTATTGCCAATCATCTTTACCTTTTTCTTAATCACTTTCCCAGCAGGACTTGTGCTATATTGGACAACCAACAATATTTTTTCAGTCTTACAGCAATTTTTAATCAATAAAGTGTTAGAAAAGAAAAAACAACAACAAAATTCCTAGTTAAAGGCTTATTATGCAAACTCATTCTGTTGAAATTAAAGCTAAGACTTTAGAAGAGGCTCTTATTCAAGCCTCTATCAGCCTTAATTGCTCCATTGTAAACTTAAAATATGAAATTATCCAAATGCCCTCAAAAGGATTTCTAAATATTGGTAAAAAAGAGGCCATTATTCTAGCAAGCATTAAGGAAGAGAGCCAAGAAGAGCCAATGCAAGCCAAAGAGTTAAACCTGTCTTCTAGCCCCCAAGAAATACCCCAAGAAAAGCTTACTCCAAGTCTTAACCCCAATCAAGAAATCCAAGAAAAAGAAAAGGAGCTTGCAACCCCCCTTATCAATGAAACACCTATTCAAAAGCCTCATTCTTTAAGTGAAAATACTCCCAAAACGGATAAAACTCCCTTTAACCCACTTATCAAAGATGACTCTGCATTAAGCTCATTAGAAACCAAAACAACAAAACTCCCAAGATTAGACAAATTTGATGAGATTGAAGAAGAACTTAAAGAGCTTTTTTCTCATTTGCCCTATAAGATTAGCAAGGTAGAAGTAAGTTTATATGAGCCGTCTGTGCTTTTGATTGATATTGATGGTGAGGATTCAGCTCTTCTTATTGGCGAAAAAGGCTATCGTTATAAAGCTCTTTCTTACTTACTCTTTAATTGGATTCACCCCAAATATGGCTACAATATCCGTTTAGAAATTTCTACTTTTTTAAAAAATCAAGAAAAAGTTATGGATACCTATTTGGAAAGCGTGATTATGAGCGTGCATGAGGTAGGTAAGGCTCAAGTTAAGGCTTTAGATGGCGTATTGACTTACATTGCTCTCAAAAAGTTACGCAAAACTTTCCCCAATAAATACATTTCACTAAAAACCAATCTTAACGATGAACAATATATCGTTATTAATGATTTTTTTGAATGACAGATACCATTGTAGCTGTTGCTACCCCAGAGGGTAAGGGAGCCATTAGTATTATCAAAATGAGCGGAAAAAACGCTCTAAATATCCTTAAAAAACTCACCAAAAAACAAGATTTTACTTCACGCTATGCCTATGTGTGCGATGTTTTTTCTAATGATATTTTACTAGATAAAGCTCTAGCCCTCTATTTTAAAGCCCCCTATAGTTTCACAGGCGAAGATGTATGCGAGATTCAATGCCATGGCAACCCCCTTTTGGTGCATAATATTTTAAATGCTTGCTTGAATCTTGGGGCTAGGCTTGCTAAAGCGGGGGAATTTAGCAAGAGAGCCTTTTTAAACCACAAAATGGATTTAAGCGAAGTTGAGGCAAGCGCTCAAATCATTGCTTGTGAAGAAGAAAGCACTCTAAATGCACTCGCTAGACAACTAAAGGGCGCATTAAAAACCTTTATAGAAGATGCCAGAGAAACTCTTTTAAAACTTCTAGCAAGCTCAGAGGTCTTGATTGATTATAGCGAAGAGGATATTCCTCTTGATTTTATTCAAGAAGTAGAACAAAACTTAGGGGTTCAAATCACACGCTTTAAAGATTTATTAGACTTTTCAAACATGCACGCTAGTAAGGCTAAAGGGCATGCCTTAAGCATTGTTGGCAAACCCAATGCAGGCAAAAGCTCCTTATTGAATGCTATGCTCTTAGAAGAAAGGGCTTTAGTGAGCGATATTAAAGGCACTACAAGAGACACCATAGAAGAAATCATAGAATTGCATGGGCATAAAGTGCGTTTGATTGATACAGCAGGCATTAGAGAAACTGATGATAAGATAGAGCAACTAGGCGTGCAAAAAAGCCTTAAAAGCCTAGAAATTTGCGATATTGTCTTGGCGGTATTTGATTTATCTAAGCCCTTAGAAGAAGAAGATATTCATATTATTAACACCCTTAATACTAGCACTCCTAAACCTTGCATTATTGTTTTAAATAAGAATGATTTAAAATTAGAGCTTGATAAAGAGCGTTTAAGAGAGTTATTAAAAATTCCTTGCTCTTTTTTAGAAACTAACACGCTAGATTCTTCGGCTTGCTTAAAAGAATTAAGTCAAAAAATTAGCGAATTTTTCCCTAAAATTGACATTCAAAATAAACTCTTGCTCACTTCCCTGGCTCAAAAAAATGCCTTACAAAACACTATCAGCGAGCTAGAAAATGCCACAAATCACTTAGAAACTTTAGAGCTTTTTTCTTACCATATCTTAAATGCCATAGAGAGCTTAAATCTACTCACACGCCCTTATGAAAACGCCCAAATGCTAGATAGCATGTTTAGTGAATTTTGCTTGGGAAAATAAGAGTCAATAGAATATTCATCAAAGACAGAATAGGTTATTTTGCATATAAATATAGCCTAGTGCAACAACAAGTAGTTTAAAAACTTTATTAAACAAATTTACCGTGTAAAAACTTGAAAAATATAAAACCCTTAATCAAGCAAGATAAATCCATAGTCTAATATTGCCAAGCTTTCCTCCTAAAAGCTTGGCAATTTAACCTACAACAACGCTTTTATAGCGTCTTCAATAGGTTTTTGAGAGCCGGGTTCTACAAGTCTTTCGCCCACTTCTTTGGCGTCTTTGTAAAAAATCAAAGTAGGAATTTTACGAATGCCTAAGCTCTCTTTCAAATCCTCACTCTCATCAAAAGAAACCTTAAAAAATTGCACCTTCCCCTCATAAGCTTTAGCTAGATTATCCATAATCGGCTCAATTTTCCTACAATCCGGACACCAGCTCGCCCCGATATTGACTACCACCGCTCCTTCTTTAATTTTCTCTTCATAATTACTTCCATTGATAACTTCTAACATGCTATATCCTTTAATTTAATTTCCCCCTCGTAGCTAGAGTATAGCACAACCCAAACACCCTAAAGCTTAAAAGCTTGATTGAAAAACTAAGTTGTTTTAATCTGTCTTAATATTTGCCATAAATTTATGCAACTCATTATATTCTTGGCGGTTTAAAAAACGCATTTTCCCTACCGGCAAAGCGTTCAAATTCACAAAGCCATAACGCACACGCCTTAAATCCAATACTTCAGCATTAAAATACGCAAAAAAACGCCTTAATTCTCTATTCTTTCCCTCGCTAATAACCACCCTAAGCTTAGAATATTTGGCATGGTTTTTGATGATTTCATAAGAAATAAAGGGGGCAAATTCCATGCTTTTAATCGCAGTTTTACTATGTGCGCCCTTAGTGGCATTCTCTAATTTCAAGCCCTCTTGCATAGCAAGTTCTATATCCTTTGTAATCGCACCTTGAATTTTGATTAAATACTCTCTTCCTAAATTCGTATGCATTAAGGCACTCACCACCGCCTTACTATCGCTTAAAAGTAGCACCCCCTCACTCGCAAAATCCAAACGCCCCACAGGCACAAAATGAGCGTATTTTTTCTCCAAACTTTCATAAATCACACGCCTATTTAAGGGGTCAGCCTTACTCACTAACTCGCCCTTTGGCTTGTGATAGACCAGAACACTAAATTTTTTGTTTTTCAAAGGCTTGATTAGGCGTTTGTCTAAAAACACCTTGTCATTTTCCTTGATAATGCTAGTAAGTTTGGCATGCTCATGGTTGATTTTGACACGCCCTTCTAAAACAAGTTTTTCAGCCTCTCTTCGTGAATGCTTAGTATGGTGGGCTAAAAATTGATTGATTCTCATGTTAAATCTCTCCATTCTAATTCTTTAAACTCTTCTTTAATGCTTTCATCTACCAACAAATCACTTTGAAACTTGAATTGCTTGCCCTTATCTTTTATAATCAAGCATAAGGGGTGTTTGCCTTGATGCTTTAAAGCGCTCTCTTTGATTTGTTTTAAAAACTCTTTTTTCACATCATTTTCTAACACAATCGCCAAGGAGCAAGAGCTAGACGCTAACATCTCAATAGGTGGAATTTCTCGCACATCTTCTTTTTCTTTATTAGGGTCTTTATAACGAGCTTTTGGAATTTTAACTTCTCTAGCACTCTCTAAATCCAAGATTTCAAAAAGCCTTAATCGCGCGACTTCTTCTTGCTCTTCAATCTTGCATTTAAATACTAAGGGTTTGTTTATATCCAATTCTTCTAGGGCGTTTAATTGCTTTTCAAAAAGCATGAGTTCAAATTTGCCATATCTGTCTAAAATATCTGCTGTGCCATAAGGCTTACCGCTTCGTTTGCCAATTTTCTTTTTGATTTCCATAATCTTACCGAGCAAATAAGCTTGCGAGCCAATTTCTAACTCCTCAATATCAATGCTTTTGACTAAGTTTTTAAAGCCCTTAATCTCTTCTTTAAATTCATCTAAAGGATTACCTGAAACATGGATGCCTAAAATCTCATATTCATATTCTAAAAGCGTTTTAGCATCATGCTCGCCTAAATCAGTCATATTTAAAACGACCTGCTCTTTTTCTTCACTCTCTATTGCCCCAAAGAGCGAATTGCTTCCTTGCATCATCTCATTAGCTTTGTCTTTAGCACGCCCTGTATCACAGATTAAATCTAAGTTAGCGAGCATGGTTTTTCGTGTGTAGCCTAGATTATCCAAGCTCCCTGATTTGACTAAGGGTTCTAAGGATTTTTTAGTGATTTTAGAAAAATCCACCCGTGAAATAAAATCTTCTAAACTCTTATAATCCCCCTTAGCCCTCTCTTCAATGATGTTTCTAATTGGCTCACCCCCAGCTCCCTTAATCGCTCCTAATCCAAACACAATTTTCTTTTCTAATTCACCCTTTTCATTCTCAAATTCTTTAACACTGAAATCTTGCATAGAAGTGTTTACATGAGGGGGCGTAACTTCAATTTCTAAAGCCCTAACCTCATCAATATATCTAGCCACAGATTCAATCTTATTAGATTCGCTTGTAAGCATGGCTGCCATAAATTCGTGCTTGTAATAAGTCTTTAAATACGCTGTTTGGAAAGTTATCATAGCATAAGCTGCAGAGTGTGATTTGTTAAAACCATAGCCCGCAAATTTAACAATTAAATCCCACAAATCAGCCGCCTTTTTACTATCATGCCCTAAATTTTTAGCCCCTTCTACAAACTTAGCCTTATTGTCCGCCATAATTTGAGCGTCTTTTTTACCCATAGCACGACGGATTAAATCTGCCTCGCCCAAGCTAAACCCCCCAATCGTTTGAACAATTTGCATAACCTGTTCTTGATAAACTATCGTGCCATAAGTGGGTTTCAAAATCGGTTCTAAGTCTTTAAAAGCATAAGTAATAGGCTCAATGCCATGCTTTCTATTAACAAAATCATCTACCATGCCTGATTCCATAGGCCCTGGTCTTCCAAGCGCAATTATCGCAATAATATCTTCAAAACTTGATGGTCTTAAGCGTTTGTTAAGCCCTTGAAACATGCCCGATTCAATTTGGAATATCCCCACCGTGTCGCCACTCTGAATCGTTTTATAAACTTTGGGGTCGTCCATATCTAGCGACAAGAAGTCTAAGTCAATGTTATGCTGAGTTTTAATGATTTTAAGCGCGTCATCTATCACGGTCAAGGTTTTAAGCCCTAAGAAGTCAAACTTAATCAAATCCACCGGTTCTAAATACTTCATAGAATATTGCGTAACGATACCACCGGTTTTTTCAGATGCAAATAAAGGGGTTTTGTGCCACAGCTCTTTCTCGCTATCCACCACTAATGCGGCGGCATGCACGCCAGCATTACGATTTAAATTCTCTAGATTAAGCGAATACTCCCATACTTGTCTGGCTAAGTCATTACTCTCTACTAATTCTTTGATTTTAGGCTCTAATTCCCACGCTCCTTCCACAAACTCGCCATTTTTTTCATAACCTTTAAGCGTAATACCCAAGCGATTAGGAATGAGCTTTGCAAAATCATCAGCCTCCTTATAGGGCATGTCCAAAACCCTTGCGACATCTCTAATCACGCCCTTAGCTAACATCTTGTTAAAGGTTATCACTTGAGCCACATTGTATTTGCCATACTTTTCAATCATGTATTCTATGATTTCTCTACGCCTACGCTGACAAAAATCCGTATCAATATCAGGCATGCTGATTCTTTCAGGGTTTAGAAATCTTTCAAACAGCAAATCGTATTTCAAGGGGTCAATATTAGTGATTTTTAAAGCAAAAGCTACTAAACTTCCCGCCGCACTCCCCCTACCCGGTCCTACAGGAATACCCACTTCTTTAGCATGGCGGATAAAATCCCACACTATTAGCATATAGCCCGGAAACTTCATGTTGGTAATGACTTCAATTTCTTTTTCTAAACGCTCTTGATATTTTCCATGCTCAATTTCAGGCACTAATTTTAGACGCTCTTTTAACCCTTCTCTGGCCTTGTAAGCAAAATAAGAAGCATCATCTTCAAAATCTAGCCCCTCATTTTGTGCATAAGTTTTGGTGAATTTAAAGCTTGGGGGGGTTGGAGGGTTAGCTTTATCATCTTTTAAATCAATCTCTAAAGTGCATTTTTCAGCAATTTCTTGAGTGTTAGCTAGAGCCTCTGGAATATCAGCGAATAACTTCGCCATTTCTTCAAGCGATTTAATATAAAACTCATGCACAGAGTGTTTTAAGCGCCCTTTATCATTCATAATTTTACCCATAGCCACACACATCGCAATCTCTTGAGCCTTAGAATCACTTGGCATGGTGTAATGCGTGTCGTTTGTGGCAATGATTTTTAGCCCTGTTTCTAAGGACATTTTAATCACTTGTTCATCAATAAAACGCTGGTCTAATATGCCATGACGCATAATCTCTAAATAAAAATCCTCTTCAAAAATCTCTTGGTATTCACAAGCAATTCTTTTGGCCTCATCATAGCCCTTAGCTCCATATTTGCGATTTCTCTCACTATTAGTATTTAAATGAAAATTAACTTCGCCTTGTAAGCACGCACTAGAGGCAATAATACCCTTAGAATGCTCTCTTAAAAGCTTTTTATTAATGCGTGGGAAGTAATAAAACCCCTCTAAATATGCCATAGAGCTCAAATACATCAAGTTTTCATAGCCTTCTTGATTTTTGGCGAACAAGCACAAATGAAAGCGTTGTTTAGTCTCTTTACTAGAAAGATTTTCATCATTATGAATATAAGCTTCCATGCCTATAATGGGTTTAATGCCTTCTTTTTTCATGCTCGTATAAAAATCAATCGCTCCAAACATATTCCCATGGTCAGTCATGCTCACACTTTTCATGCCTAGCTCTTTAATGCGTTTGGCTAAGACTTTAATCTTATTAGCTCCATCTAAAAGCGAATATTCGGTGTGTAAGTGCAAGTGTGTGAATGCTTTAGTTTCTGTATTCATCAATAGCCTTTTATGCTTAATCAAGTTTTGATATTTTGTCTTCACGCATTATACCCCAAGCTACCCTAAATAATGGATTAAGTCATAGCAACCTAAATTTGTTGTATAATTGCTACTATAATAAGAAAAATATCTCTCTTTAATAATAAGTGAGTTCAAGGAGTTTTTATGAAAAAATCGGTTTTGTTTGGCGTTACGGCGTTTTGCGTGGCGTTTTCTTTTGCGCATGCAACCAATGACTTAGCATTGATTAAAAAGGCTAGAGAAAGTCATTTAGAGCCTATGCCTATAGGTAAGGCACTTAGAGAATACCAAATCAAAAAAACTAAAGATGTAGGTATTGGGGGCAATGATTCTAATGTAATGACTCAAGCTCAAGTAGAGTTAGGTAAAATGCTCTATTTAGACCCTAGAATTTCTACTTCTTACTTGGTGTCTTGTAACACTTGCCATAACTTAGGGCTTGGTGGCGTGGATTTAGCCCCTAAAGCTGTAGGCGCTCAGTGGAAGAGCAATCCCCACTTTTTAAACTCTCCAACTGTGTATAACTCAGTTTTTAATGATGTGCAATTTTGGGATGGTAGGGTTACGCATTTAGGCGAGCAAGCTCAAGGACCTATCCAAGCTCCTTTTGAAATGGGCGCTGACCCTAAAGTTGTAGTAGAAAAAATCAATTCTATGCCCGGCTATGTGAAGTTATTCAAAAAAGCTTATGGCAATAAAGTAAAGATTGATTTCAAGCTTATCACTGATACTATTGCAATGTTTGAGGCTACTTTAGTAACTCCAAGCAGATACGATGATTTCTTAAGGGGTAACCCTAAAGCCTTAAGCAAAGCAGAGCAAGAGGGCTTAGAAGTATTTATTGAAAAGGGTTGTGTGGGTTGTCATAATGGCATTAATTTGGGTGGTTCTATGCAAGCCTTTGGCGTGGTTAAGCCTTATAAGTTTGCTAATGTAGGCGATTTCAAAGGGGATAAAAACGGCATGGTTAAAGTGCCAACTCTAAGAAATATCACAGAGACTATGCCTTATTTCCATAACGGACAATATTGGGATGTTAAAGATGCGATTAAAGAAATGGGCTCTATCCAATTAGGTGTTGAAATTAGCGATGAAGAAGCTAAGAAAATTGAGACTTTCTTTGGTGCCTTAAAGGGCAAAAAACCTAAGATTGTTTATCCAGAACTCCCTACAATCACTGATAAAACCCCAAAACCCTCTTTTTAATTTTTTACAAAACCCTTTGTCAAAGGGTTTTGCATTTTAAGTTTAAACATTACAATACTTTCATCAAAGCTTTTTAAAATTCTTAGGTTTTTAAAAATATTTTTTATTTTAAATCTTATTTGTCTAAACAATTATTTTCTTGCTTTTTCTTTCAATCTCTTTAAAATCTTATTTCTTATTCACTGATTATAAAAATGTCATTTCTTGCTTTTTATTTCAATTTTTTTAAAAAACTTATTTCTTAAGGGTTGTTTTTAAATTTCACTTTTTTAAATCCTTTTATTTCTTAAGGGGGACAGGAGGTATTTGCGATATACCCCCACTTATCCCCCTTAACAACCCCCAAACCCCCTAAGAACGCTTTAAGAAGTTATCGCTTTAAAACTTTGTTTTAAGCTCTTTATATTTTAATAAAAATGCCAAAGGCGTTTTTTAATATTTTTGTCCTATCGTTTTTTATAATATTTCTTTCTTCCCTAAAACACAATCACTAATCAAAGCTTTTTTAAAAGCTTTAAGGGTGTTTTCTAATTGGTTTAAAGTGTTAGAAAGGGTGTCAATTTTTGAAACTTCTTTATCTAAAAACTCTGCGATTTTTTCTTGCTCTTCTAAAGGGGGTAGGGGCAAAACAAAATAACCTATTTTTTCTAATGGCACTCCATTTCTATCGCCTTGAATATTTGCGTTATAAAAATGATTAAAAATATCAGACAAAACAATATAAAACATAAAGCGTTCGTTTATGTCTTTTGTTTTGGTTTTAATGGCACATAATTTATTGCCAATGCTAACATTTTGCGTAACAAAACCTTTTTTTCTACCTCCACTACCCCCCTCTATACAAACTAGAATACAGCCCTTAACAAATTCTTTAAAGTTAGAGTTATTGTAGGGTATGTAAAGTTCTGTATTGTAATTAATTGTGCTTGTCTCTAGGTCAATATCTTTGGTTGCTATGTAAGGTCTTGCATTTTCCTTATTTTTGTAATTGTTTTTCTCATTATCACTAATGCTGTTTCCATTACTATACTTTGCTATATATTTTAATTTTGTAATTTCCCAATGTTTAGGCAATTCCCCTAGATAATCTATAGGGGTGTTTTTAGGGGAGCTTTGCTTGCTTTGATTCATTAAAAACTATGGTGTTACCAAATAAATTTTCATTTTTTGATTGTCTAAAATAAGCGTGTTTTTACCCCTTGTCAAAACAAACATGCCTTTGAAATTTTCCATAAAATCCAATTCAAATGCCATTAAGTGTTCGTCTCTGCAGACTTTTCTTGAAATCCCACTATCCTCTACTTTGATGTGGTTATTATCCCACCACATATAGCTTGCAAAATAGCGGTTGCAATACCCTCTCCCATAAATGCGCTCTTCATTTTGGTCAAAGACAAATTCCCCCATAGAATTTTTAGGGCGTGGCTTTTTTCTTAAAAGAGCATACCAGCGTTCATACCAATGCTTTTTTTTCTCTTTTTGCTCCATTTCTATCGTTTTAGCTTTTTCTTCGGGCAAAGCAGTGTTATCAGTAGAAAGACCTTCATCTTCTTGATTTTCCCTAAAGGCACTATCTGCAAGCATAGTGTCAATATTATAGGTTTTATGATTCATTTCTACTTTTTGGATTCTCCAATTACTATTTGATAGTTTTTTGTGGTCAAAAATCTTAAAGAGAAAACACCCTGAAAGCGTGCAAGCCAACATCACGCTCATTCCCATTAAACGCACATTCAATTCATTATTCCTTGATTAAAATTCCATACTTCTTGCCACAAAGCATGAGACCCCCTCCTTAATTTAAATTAGTTTTTACCCTCTTTAGCGCCTTGCTCTTGAATTGCTTTTTTAAGCAAATTGATAGCCTCTTGCACTGCTTGTTCGCTCACATGTTGGAGCGATTGTATCGCACTCTCTTGAAAATCTTGCTTATTTTCCTTATCTTTGCTGTCTTTGCTTACATTTATTGTCTTATTCTCCAAATTAGAAATGCCCTCATGTTTGATAATAACTCCAGAATGCGAATAGCCTTTCACGCTAATATCATATCCAAGTGCAAACTCCGCCTTATATTTAGCATTATCCTCTTCTAAGATAGAAAAAGAAAGAATCGTAAAGCGCACTGAATAGGGTGGCACTTTCATACCATAGGGGGGCAATGCCACACTTAGACACGCTTTTTGCGCCTCTTGCATAAACATGGTTTTTAGCATGTTGCGGGGCAAATCTACCCACTTTTGGTGTTTTCCATAAGTAATTTGCCCATCTTTTGCTTTAAAAACAATTTCTTTAGTGTTAAACAAATCTGCGCTTAAAATACTCACAAGCCCCACTTCAGCTACTTGCTTAGCACAACTATCTTTGGCAAAAGAACTTGCATTCAAATCATAGTTTTTAATTTCTGGCAACACTTGCCTAAGATTTAAATTCAAGCAACCACCAAGTATTAGCGCCAACACTAATGAGAGTGAAAATAACTTCAAATAAGTAGCTCTCATAATTACTTCCTTTCTCCAAAAATAGTTTTATAAGGGTCAGCATCAAACTTATCCATAAGCATTGAGCCTTTTTGCACAAAATTATCAATATTTCTCAAGCTCAACTCTGCTTGGATTATCAATGGGGTTAGCATAGTTTTGAAATCATATTGCCCTTGCTTAACACGCAAATCCACATTATAAACCAAATCATTGGCATTTTTTGCAATAGAATCAATCGTGCTTTTCATGCTATCAATATTGCTTGCAATATCATCTACAGAAGTTAGGATATGCTTGACTTTTTGCACATTTTCTTCATTAAGCATTTTATCTACATTTTTAACAATTTTCATCACTTCATTAACCACTTGATTAGCATCGCCAGCCAAACGCCCCATAAGCCCCTCTTTGAAAATCAAAACCCGCTCTTCTTTATCATTATTATTGTAAAATGCCTCATTCTTGCTTTGCTCTAGGGCTAAATACTTTAATCCCATAAGTCCTTGAGAAGAAACCATTACCATGGAATCTTTGCGAACCTTAATGTTTGAATCAATCATCAATTCTAAACGCACTACCCCCACACGATTTTTTGCAAAGCCTACTTTAATCACATTACCCACTTGAATGCCCTTATAGCTAATGGGCGAGTTGGTAGAAATCCCCCCTAGTTCTTTATCCGTATAAACAATATATTTTTGATATTTTCCATCTTCTAATCCCACATGACCGAGCCATAGAATGAAACCCACCATGCAAACTAAGCACAAAAAGAAAAGACCACCAATTAAGGTGTAATTTACATGCCTTTCCAAAATTTCTCTCCTCGTGTTGAATTGAATAAATTCCCCTCATCTAAGCCCTGAGACTGAGCTTTTTGAACAAATTCTTCTAAATTGCCATTAAATTCTAAAAGCCCATCTTTAAGCATAATAAATCTATCTACACAATCATGCACGGTATCTAAATCGTGCGTAATCATTACCACTGTAAGTTGCAAACTCTCTCTAAGAGTCATAATTAATTCATCAAATTTCCCCGCACTATAGGGGTCTAACCCGCTTGTTGGCTCATCTAAAAATAAAATCTCAGGATTGGTTGCCATAGCTCTAGCTAGACCCACACGCTTTTTCATGCCCCCACTTAACTCATAAGGATAGAGATGATAAGCCCTAGGGGGTAAGCCCACTTTTTCAATCCACATTTTAGAAATCTCTTCAATGATTTTTTTAGAATAAGGGCTATATTTTTCTAACATAATGCCAACATTTTCTAACACTGTTAAAGAGCTATAGAGTGCGCCAAACTGAAAGCAAATGCCACAACGATTAAAAATCTTAAGCTGTTCTTCATCTTTAAGTTTCCAAATATTTTCTCCAAAAAGTAGCACCTCCCCCTTTACAGGGCGATTAAGCAAAATCATACTTCTTAAAAGCGTGCTTTTGCCACTTCCTGAACCTCCTAAAATCGCCATAACTTCGCCCTTATGAACACTAAAACTCACACCTCTATGAATAATGGTGCTACCAAAGGCATTATGGATATCTTTAACCTCAATTAAGATTTCATTATTTGTTTTATCCATCTTAAATATCCAATTTAGAAAAGATAATAGAAAATACTGCGTTTAAAAAGATTATCCAAAACAAAGCATTCACAACACTAATGGTAGTTAAGCGCCCAATGCTCTCAGTATCTCCCTTAACCTCAAAACCACGCATACACCCCACCATTGCAATTGCAAACCCCCAAAAAGGCGCTTTGACAATGCCTACCCAAAAATGACTCCAACTCACCGTATCATGCAAGCGGTCTACATAATGTGAAAAAGTCAATCCTAATTGATACTTAATGGCAAACATGCCTCCAAGAAGTGCGAATGCATCAGCAATAAAAACCATTAAAGGCAAGACAATCACTAAAGCTAAAACTCTAGGCAAAACCAAAAATTCAAAAGGGCTAAAGCCCATAGTTTTCATAGCGTCTAGCTCTTCAGTGATTTTCATTACCCCAATTTGAGCGGTAAAGCTACTCGCACTGCGCCCTGCAATAACAAGAGTTAAGATAAAAGGGCCAATTTCTCTTAAGGCAAGTTTAGCCGTCATTTCAACTGCCGTCAAAGGCACGCCCATTTCTTGCAACTCTAATGCCCCTTGCAAAGCGATAGCAAACCCAACGATAAACACGGTTAGAATGCTTACAGGCAAGACTTTGAAACCGGATTCATTGATATGATAGACTAATGGCGTAAAGCAAAAGCGCTTAGGATTTACAACACCCTTAGCAAAATAAAACAAAATCATGCCACAGAAGTTTAGGGCATTTAAAAAGGTGTTGCAAAACTCTACAACTCCCCTACCCATTTTTGCAAGCAACAATTCACGCCTAGCGCTTGTTTTTTTAGATTGTAAGACTTCTTCATCTTGCAACACCCAATCTTGCACTACCTTAAGCGCACAAGCATTGGTCTCACATACATTGCATAATTCTATATCTAGGCGGTGTGTTTTAATCAAATCAAATAAGAACATGCCAAACACAAAATCTATATTCTTACATAAAGAAAGGTCAATTTTTAAGCGCCCCTTATGTTTCAATAAGGCTGTTTTAAGCTCTCCTAAAAGCTTGGCGCTCGTTCTAAAATTCCAATCTCCCCTCAAAACTAATACCGAATTAGCACCCTCGCTGGTAATTTCTAAAAAGCTTTGTTTTTCTATTCCCATAAAATGCTCTCTATTCAAATAAAAATTTGTTTAGTAAACACCGCTTAACTTGCGCTCATAAAGCTATTTTAACACAAAATAGTATAAACTAACCAAATAATATTTTATTAAGTTAAAGGCGCAATTATTTCTAAAATATCTAAACAATTCGGTTCTTTTTTATGCCTTTTTATCCTATTGAGTCTTATTGCTCCACAAGCCTATGGTTCTACAGAGCCACAACCAATTAAAAAGGTTACAAACAGAAATAAAAAAGCCCATGAGGCTTTGTATAAAAGCATTATCAATCGCCAACGCCTAACACGCAAAAAAAGTGGTTGGTATTTTGGCACAGGCTTTGGGGTTTTAGATGCCATTAAAGATTATCAAGGTAAAGAAGTCAAAAACTTTATCGCAACACTCAATCTAAAAACCGGCGTGCAAAGCTTTTTCAAAAGATATGTTGGGGTTAGAGGATTTTTTGCATGGGACTTAGGCACAGGAAAAGTCAACTATCAAAGCCATAGCGACCCCACCAACTCCTTTTTTACCATGCTTTCAGTAGGCATGGATATTATTATGGAATTTCCCTTAGGTAGCTATAAATATTACTTAGGAGCGTTTGGGGGTGCAGGAGGAGGGGTGGTAGTCTATGCTGATAATGAAAATTTTAAACTCATTAAGCATGCGGCTTATGCGGGCGGACTCACTATAGATGGGGGTATCTCTTTAACACTCTTTTTAAGACATCGCATTGAATGGGGGTTTAAGATTTTGCCTACAGCTCGCATGCTTTCTAAATCAGAGCGTTTTGAAACCTCAGCCATGTTTTATATGATGTATAACTACAAATTTTAGTCATATCAAAATCTACAAAATACTAAACACGAACACCCCTTTAAAATCTATTTTTTAAAAAATCATTACAAAAGGTAACTTTCTATTTTGGAGTTATTTTTGATAACTACTTGATGAAACGCTATAAAATGCGCAAATCCTTGATTATTTTCTTATTTATACTTAAAAAATAGAAATAAAAACAAACAGAAAATTAATAAAATTAAGACTAATTTTAAAATCTCTACAATAGAATACGGAGCATTTAATTTTTATTAATTATTTTTTATACACATTTTAATTTCAAGGAGAACTAAGTGGTATGCAATCACACACGCAACAATACAACAATACAACAATACAACAATACAACAATACAACAATACAACAATACAACAATACTAACACGCCTTAATTCATCTCTTCCAAAAACTTTCTTTGCTTTTACTTTAGGTTCGCTTTTAAGCGCTAACACACTTATTGCTGAAGAAAATGGTTGGTTTTTTGGCATTTCGTATGAAACAAGCTACGCCAAACAAAATATCAAAAATCCTGGGGCTAACATTGCAAGCGAATTAAGAAAAACCATAAGTTCAAGCGTAACTAAAAACCATAAGTCTGTAACCCCTCTAACTTATATGGCGCAAATCATAGGCGAAAACACTAAAGCTCTTATGCAAGCTATTTGTCCGGGGGCAAGCGATAAGAATCCTTGCACTAATGGGGCATCAAAATCAGGGCCAACTTTTGCTCCCTATAACCCTACTAACCTCAATAATGCTCTCACAGCACTTAACACACTAATTAGCGAGTCTCAAAAAAATGCTAATGACCCTAATTTTTCCCCTACAACCATTCTAAATAACCAAACCTTAGATGCCCAGCAAATCGCTAATATCGTTTTAAACGATGTTAATAGTGCTATTGCCACTTTGATGTATAACCAATCCGCATCAGGAGCGATGAATGGAAACTATCAAGGCTTTGTAGGAAAAATCAATGGCAAGACTATTAGCACTCAAGAGCTTTTTAATAGCATTGCTCAAATCACTTCTTTTGGCATTGATAGCGGATTTCAGTATGTGCCATGCGATAGCAAATGCCAACAAGCTAATAGCAATGTTAGTAGTGGCTCATATGAATACTCCAATACCAATGGCTTAGCTATCACTAATATTGAAGATAGTATGAATATTTTTGAAGCAAAAGCCAACGCCTTAAACAAAAATTCTAATGAGACTCAATACCAAAACTTATTAGTTAATGGGCAAAACCTAGCCAATAAAATGGGACAACTACAAGATTACGCTAAAAATAATTTAATTATCAATAGCTCCCAACAAATAGGTCTTAACAAAGCTAATCAAGAAGTCCTTGACACACTCAAACAACTCCATGCGCAAAACTCCGCATTAAATGCTATCACGCTTTTACCGGGCTTTGCCTCGCAGTCTAATAGCGTGTCTAATATGAATGGCTTTGGAGCTAAAATAGGTTACAAGCAATTCTTTGGGCAAAAGAAGTGGTTTGGCTTGAGATATTATGGCTTTTTTGACTATGGCTATGCTGGGTTTAATAACAATATAAGTGTGAAAACCAATCTAGTTACTTATGGGGCTGGAATGGATAGCCTATTTAATGTTTTCCAACGCAAAGGCAAATCTAGCTCCTTTTCTTTAGGACTCTTTTTAGGCTTTCAATTAGCAGGGCAGACTTGGATAAGCTCTTTAAATCAAATTCTTCCAAGTGGCTCTAAAATCAATCATTCTAGCTTTCAATTCTTGTTTAACTATGGCTTTAGAACTTATTTTTCCAAAAAATACACCAATTCTTCTCAAAAGCCCTTGCAACAAGGCTTTGAAATTGGCATGAAAGTCCCCACTATCCCACAAACCTATGTCAAAAATAGCGGTTTGCAAGTGGATTATATGCGTTCATATAGTTTTTATTTGAGTTATTTAATAGGATTTTAAGGAATAATTATGATTTTAAACACTTATCAACAAAACCGCAATAAAATAAAAATTTTTAGTCAATCACTCGCTTTAAGCACCCTTTTAAGCTCTATGTTGGTCGCTGAAGACAATGGATTTTATGCATCTATTGGCTATCAAATCGGTCAAGCTCAACAAAAAGTCAATAACAAAAGCTCTGTTATCACTCAAAAAATTATTAGTGAAATGCAAAATGATGCTAATTATATTGCCAATAACAATAATGGCGTGCTAAACTCTTTGTCTAACAGCATTTTAAACGCTTTTTTCAATGCTTTAAGTAATACCAATGCAATCGCCTCTTGTGCGAATGGTCAAATTGATTGCTCTAACAATCAAGCTGGTGTGATTAAGACCATTCAAAAGCGCCTAGAGGCAGATAGTAACACTCAAAAAGCCTATTATAGTAGCTTGAATTTGCAAAATCTTGCTACACAGCTTATCGCCACTATAGGTCAAAGTAGCTGGAATAAAGCCCACACTTACAACCCTTTAGTAGATATTATGAAACTAAGTAGCGCCAATCTTAACTCTATGGTCAAAAACTCCATCTCACTCTTCCCAAATATTGATAATCTCAACCCTCAATCATCAATGAATCAAGTGCAAAAAGACTATAACGCTTTAAAAGTCTTTGTAGATAAGGCTAACTTATTAAACAATGCTTTAGAAAAGCCTTTAATGGATAGCTATCTTAATGAATTAAATAATATCGCTAGTGAAACGCACAGCCAAGAGGCTATCAATAGCCTTAAAAACATTCAAGAGCAATTTCAGGGTATCAACGCCCTTATAAACGAGCAAGCAAGCTCTGGGGGTTGTTCCTATTCTAATAATCCACCCTATTTTGCTACGGCTAATAGCACCAACAATCTAGGCACAGGGTGTAATCAAACTTTAGCTATAAATGTCCTTTCTAGCGATTTACAAAAGAAACTAGAAACCTTGCAAAACACTCTAGCTAATGATTTGAAACATCTCGCCGATGTGCCTAATAACAGCGCCAAAAACGCATACGCTCAAATTTTAGAAACCATGAAAAATCAAGTGGGGGGCATTCTCAATGCTAACACCCTAAGCAACCTTATGGTCTATCTCAATGGCATTAACAATGCTAGTGGTTATGGCCAACAACAAAATATCCTTACCCCAAATAGCTTGGATAATCAAATCACTAATGCCATCAACTCTTCTAGTGGGGCTAAAATCGCTGCCAACGAACAAGATGCCATTACTGAAACTCTTAACGCTCTTGAAAAATTCCAACAACAAAACCCTAACTATGATTTTAATGGCAACACCACTTTACAAAAACTTTTTGACACACAAGACAAAGGCAGTATCTATTATCAGCTAAAAAACCAAGGTCAACTTCTAACCAACACTCTAAATAACGCTTATAACACTATCAATACCACTTACACAAGCCCAAATGGGCTAGAAAGCATTTTGAATAATCAAAACTTGATGTATTCAATCAATCAAGCCATTACAGCTAATACCCTTAAACAACTAGGCGTTACTAATTACACTAATTTTACCGATTACACTAAAGCTTTTATCAACAACTTACAACAAGCCAGCACTAATCCAAATAGTGGCATAACCACACAAGCCCTTACCACTGAAATGAATAACATGATAAGGCTCGTGCAACTGATGATAAACTCTGATAGCTCAGGCTATCTCAAAGACTATACAAGTAGTTTGGATAATCTCATTACTGAATTGCAAAATGCACAATCACAATTAAACAATACTTCTATGAATAGCGTTATCAATAATATTTTGCAAACCATTAGCAATCAAACTTCTAGCGTGCAAGTCTTTAGTCAAAATCTATCCCAACTACTAGCTAGTAAAAATAGCACCGACTTGAGTCAATTACAATCCTTTATTAAAGAAATCAATCAAAAAATGGCGAACTTGGAAAACAGCATACAATCGCACACAGACACTAGAGCTTTTTATCAATATAATGCGGGAGTTTCTAAGCAACAAGGCATCGCTAATGGTATTGGCGTATCCATAGGATACAAACAATTCTTTGGCAAGCAACGATTCTTTGGCATAAGGTATTATGGCTTTTTTGATTATAACCATGCTTCTATTGGAGTAACTTCCAATCAAGTAGCGACTAATATCTATACTTATGGCGTGGGGACTGACTTGCTTTATAATTTCTTTAGAAGAACTTTTGTGAGTAAGGCGATTAATGTAGGGATTTTTGGGGGCATTCAAATTGCTGGAAACACATGGGAAAGCTCTTTGGATAATCAAATCAAATCTCAATGGGGTTCTAAAGCAATCAATCCCACTAATTTTCAATTTTTATTCAATTTAGGCTTTAGAACCAACTTCGCCTCCCTAATAAGCCAAGCTAGTTCTAAAAAATTTTTAAGAGGTAGGCTTTTGCAACAAGGCATTGAATTTGGCGTAAAAATCCCCACTATCAACCAACAATACTTAAAAAGTCATAGTGCAGATTTAGAATACAGAAGGCTTTATTCTTTTTATGTAAACTATGTGGTTGGCTTTTAAAATTTAGCACCCCTTTAAAAGGGTGCTAATACTCTTATTGATTTTCTTATTTGATTTTTAAAAAACTCAAAATCCCTTGCAATACTCTCTTTGGGTCATATTTATCACATATCTTGCACCCATACATACCAAGCAAAATCACAAGCCATGAGATATACACCCAACTCATCAAAAACCATAAAATAGATACATTTCCATATAATTCGTGATAGGTGCGATTATACAGCACATAGTAAGTGAACGCCCATTTTAAAATGTGCCAAGAAACGCTTGTAAAAAATACCCATAAAAACACCCAAAATCTATGCAAAAATACATGATTAGTAGGAATAGTAAAAAGGATTAAAAAAAACCCATAAGTCCCAATCCAACGCAAACAATGCAACAAGCTAGAGTTTCTATCATCAAAAAACACTTGGATTTTAATATCAAAAAATACCACTAATGGCAGAGCAAATAAAAACACTAAAGTAGTGCCAAAACCCCAAAATAAAAAGATTTCTCTACCCTTAAAATAGATATAGTCTCTTGGTCGTGCCTCAAAAATCTTAGAGGCAATATTGCGATAATTTTCACAAAACAATACTAAAGCCACAAGAATGGAAAAAGCCTCTATCACGCCCAAAGTCATATCTGTCTTTTTAAAAGTTTCTAAAAACTCCTTAATAGCGCTCATAAGCTTTGGTGCGTTAGGGAAAATAAGTGCCTCCACTTCGCCCACATGCGCTTGCATATATGAAGAAACAAAAATCGTAAACACAAACAACAAAATGGGCGAGAGCGATAAAATCGTATAAAAACTTAAGCTTGAGGCATAAGAAAAAAGCTCGCCAATCCCTTCAAAAAATTTTTTTAGGCGAGCTGGAAAACACATCTTAACCAAGTGGAAAAATCCTCTTAAGTTTCTTAAAAACACTCTTAAGTTAAACATTAATGACAACTTGTAGCCATTTTTAAGCCATAAGAGAGCAATTTCTCAATATCTCTTTTGGATGCTAGTCCTTTGGTAGTGAGATAATCCCCTAACACCACCGCATTAATGCCATACTCAAATAACTTAGCCTCCTCATCACCCTTAAACACTACCTCACGCCCCCCAGCAACCATAAGTCTAGCATTAGGTAAAAATTCTTTTGCCATAATCACGCATTCTAAGGCTTCATCAGCGCTCAAAGTCTCTATCTCAATAGGCAACACCGGATTTTTGATAAAGAAATTAATGGGTGTGGTATGAGGCCCTAGGGTTTGCAAAGAGCGCAACATATCCATTCTATCTTCCCAACTCTCCCCAAGTCCAAAAATCCCCCCACTACATAGCCCTAGCCCCGCTCTTAGAGTATTTTCACATGTAATAAAGCGTTCTTCCCAAGTATGCGTGGAGCAAATCTTGGGAAAGAAATTTTGCGAAGTTTCTAAATTATGGTTATAACTATGAATACCTGAATCTCTTAAATATTCTAGTTTGTCCAAATCTGCTCTTCCACAACATGCAATTAAATGTAAGCCTAGCTCTTCTTTGTTGATAGCGTGGGCTAATTTAGCAATGTATTCGCATTTTTCATCATCTAATTCACGCCCAGAAGTTACCAAGCAAAACCCCAAAGCCCCTAATTCTCTTAAGGCTCTAGCCTCTTCTAACACTACTTTTTCATCTTTAAACTTGTAGCGCTTGATTTTGCCTTGATGGTGTGAGCTTTGCGTGCAATAGGCACAATCTTCTTTGCAATCCCCACTACGCACATTTGAAATAGAGCATAAAAAAATCTCTTGCATAATTGTTTTCCTTAATATTAAAGATTGATTATAGCAAAGATAAAAACTTAAAATTATTTAACTATCAAAAACTATTCAAAGATTATGCCTTTTATTTTATTCTATTCATTTTTTTGATATTATTAACTAAATTTATAATATATTGTAACTAAACTAAACAATTATTAAGACCAACGAGGAAAAAAGATGAAATTCCGCTTACATTGGCTCACTTTAGCCTTATTTTTTGATACCTCCATAAACGCTCAAACCTTAAACTTAGACAATTTCTATTGGCGAGATTACATGGATTTTGGACAAAATTTAGGCAAGTTTGACCCTAACAACTTTAATCCTAATAGCGATAAAGACTTCACTTATGATGGCAAAAATGGCGTAGTGGCTGATTTTTCAGGCATACCAGATTTTTCCTCACGCAACTTAGCCGGAAATGTTACATCTTTAGGGCGTAATATCACCGTTACCGCACATCATATCAGATGCACAGATTTTGAAAAAAAAGATGGCATTCAGTCTGCCAATCAATCCAAATTACAAACATGGGGCAATACTTCTTATGAATTTGATTATGAGTCTGACCCTCAATGCAAAGACCCTAATAGCACAACAAGGCTAAATGGACTCCACCAAAAAACCTATGGGCGAGATACGATGTATGTGCGCACTAAAAAATACATTGTAGAAGGGTCTTCAAGCCCTTTAGATGTAGGGTTTGATAAAAATCCTAGCGAACAGGTAAATAATATAATAAAAGAAAAAGGCGCATACAAACAAGAACGATTTGACAAACAAAATGAGCTAGACAAAGAACTTACCGACTACTTGTTAAAAAATATCAAAACAGATAAAAATGGCATGCCCCAAGCCTTTCAATCTGGCTCAGGCACTTTAAACTTCATCATAGATAACAAACTTTATGGCGATTTAAAAGATAAAGAAAATGGCGTTGTGCGTGGCATTTTATTAGGACATATAAGTAAAAGTGGGGGTTCTTGGCTCTTAAGAGACGATTATTCTTCAAGCGGACAACCCAACCCATTAGTGCGCTGGGGGTCTCAATCTTCTTGGAAAAAAGGAACAAAAGCCGATGAAGAAGAAAAACAATCTTTTAATGGAGAAGGGTTTTATCTCTCTGTTTTTGGCTCTATGCCTTGGAAAGACAAAGATGCTTTTAAGCTCAATCCTTTCTTTGCGGGTGTAGACCAAGGCGATAGCGGTTCAGCGCTCATTGCCTATGATACCAAACAAAATAAATGGGTAGTGCTTGGTGTGCTTTCCCAAGGCGTTCAAAGCAATTCTAGCGATATAACGGGGGCATCGGCGGACTATTCGCCCGTGCTAAATGTGGATTATCAAAATTATAAAAAACAATTTGAAAATGAAATGAAAGATAACGACACAAGTAAAATACAAGCAAATAAAGACAATATTTTTAAAAGCGAAATCACAGACAAAACCTTAACTTTTGATACTAATACTAATCTAAATGGCACAGGACTAGTTTTTGAAAGTGGTGAGTGGACACTTAAGGGGAATGCGAATGCTAAAGACTTAGCCGGATTAGATATTGCTAAAAATGCTAGTGTTACATGGGATAACTTAACGCTTGAAAAGGGCGATTTGCATAAAGTAGGCGAAGGCTCTCTTAAGGTAATGAATGCAACTAATGGGAATTTACGCTTTGGCGAAGGCATTGTAGAATTAGGGACAAGTAGCGCATTCAATAATATTTATATTACCGGACAAAATGCGACTTTAAAACTAGGTAATAACATAACAAATAGCACGCAACATAATTCTTTAGATAAAAAAATCTTTTTTGCTAAAGGTGGGGGGATTTTAGATTTAAATGGACACGACCAAATTTTCACGCAATTTTCAGCTGATAATAACCATGCAAAAATCATTAATAGCAACCTAATAAAAGAAACAACTCTTACCCTAGATTTAAAGGCAAACCCCACTATCAATCAAAATGGGAGTAGTGATGACAAAGGAAATCCTATTTTTGTAGAAAGCTTGCCTACTCAAGGCGTAGAAAAAAACGCTGTGATTATGCATGCTCACATTGGAAATACCACAAAAGAAAGCTCAAACAACAGCAAGCTTAACTTAAATATCAATTCAACAAACAATCAAGTAACCACTATTTTAGATGGCGGTTTTAATGTCAATCATGTAACCATTAATAACGAAACCATTTTGCAATCGCACCCTACAACCCATGCGAGTTTTAGGGAAAGTAAGTATAACCCAAGCGCCAAAAAGCCAACCCAAGCAGAAGTGTGCAATGAAGCAAAAAATGGAAAATTGAATTATGATCGCTACTATGAAGACCCAAAAATACAATGTCTCATTGAAACTTATAAAACTACAATCAACCCTAAATTACCCGACTATATGGATATTACCCGCCCAAGCACTCTCACTCAGCCTGATTGGGATAAACGCACCTATACAGCACAAAAAGTAACGATAAAGAGTAACGCAACCCTAAAAGTTACAAGCTCTACAGATTTAAAGAGTGATGTAGAGCTACAAGACAATGCCACTTTAATTCTAGGCGACAAAACCCATTACGCTGATTTTTATGATGGCGAAAATACTACCGGTAATGGTTTCGCATACAAACAGCTTGTAACAAGCAAAAATATAGATACTATCTTTAAAACTCAAGGTTTTAGCAACAGCATTAACGCAACTAAGGCAAATATTACAAGCTATTTAGAAAACTTCGCTCCTAGCTCGCTAAAAATGAATGGCGGAACATTAAATGCGGACTATTTAACGCTTAAAGCCGGTAATCAAGCCACCCTTACTGACACTAAAACAGAAATTAAAAATTTAAACATTCAAGGTGGAACTCTTACACATAATAGCACGCTTAATGTGAATGAGAGCCTAAAAATGACTAGTGGAAATCTTAGCGCTGAAACTATCAATCTTAAAAATATAAAAGATTTTACTCAAAATCAAGGCACAATCAATGCTAAAACCATTAATCTCAATAATAGTGTGCTAAATACCCCTATGAATGTAAATAATCTAGCTAATCTAAAAATAGAAAATCATAGTCAAGCTTATTTAGACCATTTAACCCTACAAGCTCAACCATTAGAAAATCCCACACCCATGCAAGCTCTAGCCACCATACAAAACAATACGCCTATTTTAAAGATTACAGGCGATAACACTTCAAATTTATTAGTTAATAATCTCAATATTTCAAGCGGAACCTCAACACTACCAATCAATACAGAAGTCATTCAAAATCTTAATATCACTCAAGGCACAACCCAAACAATTCTGCAAGGCAATGATAAAACATTGACCTTAGCTAACGACGCCAAAATCAATGTCAAAATAGATAAAGCATTTTCAGATGAGGTAGTAACCACGGGAAATGAAATTCAACGCACCATATCTTTACCCACTTTAAACGACAAGCGTTTGATTAAAGATGTATTCATTACTGACAATTCCAACAAAAATTATTACTATACTTATAATTTCAGTGGCAATGATTTGATTATTAAGAAAAGCAATGAGAACCCTTTATCTAATAAAGCATTACACAAACTCTCTAACAACTACCACTTCTTAGCCTTACTCAAAAACGCTACGAACCCTACCATAGAGAGAGAATTTAAGGCTATGGCTATGACAAGAAACCAAATAGGCATGCAAAATCTAGTCAATAAAACCAATAGTGATTTAAGTAGTGTAGCAAGCTTGAGAGACCCCAATGATGTGATGTTTCTTTTGGAATTAGAGAACGACCCTATTTTAAGGGGCAAGAGTGAAATCTTTACCAAAACTCGTGCAAGCAATATTGGTGTGAGTCAATATCTAGGGGGGCATTATGCAAGTAAAAACGGATTTAAAATCGGCATAGGAGGACAAGCTGGGCGGGTGTATCTAGGAAGAGCTACGATTCAATACAATAGCAATGAAGAAGAATCTGGGTTTGGGTTGGCTATTCAAACTAGCTATGCACAGCTCAAAGAAAAATCCAAATTTAATGCTATAACCTTAAATAACACTCAAAATGCTAGTTGGCAAACACGCATTATAGATAGTAGAGTTGCTGGGGAGTATCGCTTGGTATTAAATAGCCTTTCTTTAATAGCTCAAGTAGTCTTAGGCTATCAACAACACAATAACAGCGCTTTCTCTACGCAAGATTTTTACGCTAAAAGCGCTCAAAGACAATGGTTTACTAGTGGAGCAAAAGCCATTGTGCGTTTTACGCCCAATCGTTTTTCTATGGAACTTCAAGGTGGCATAACCCATTTCGCACATTTAGGCAAAAACTCACAAGAAGTGAGTTTTATCTATGACCCTTTGTTTGCGACCTATAAGGGAGTTAAAGCCAAATTGCAATGGTTTGCAAGCTTAAATGCGAGATACTTAATCACACAGCATTTTTTCTTAGGGGCGAGTATTGGACAAAGTTTGAAATACACTATGGGTGAGTTTAGCTTAGGGTGGAGTTTTTAAACTACTCACTTACATCGCATAATGCGATAGCAAAATGCACTTTTATGCCTAAATTTTTAAGATAACTAAGAGCCTCTTTTAGGGTGGTTCCGGTAGTAATAATATCATCAAGCAAGAAGTAATCTAAGCTTTTGTCGCCTTTGAAATTAAAGTTTCTAGGGTTGTTTGTGCGAAATTCTAGGCTTTTTCCTGCATAAGCGATAGAATTGGTTGCCCTTAAATTCCCATAAGTGGCTTTTAGATTGTTTTTGCAAAAAGCTTTTAAAAGCACAGCCGAATGTGAGTAAAAAGACTTCACTCTATCATCAATAGCTATGCCATAAAGGGGGGCGTTCAAACCCTTTTCTTTTAAGATTTTTAAAAACTCTCTACTAGCTTTTTGGGCAAGCAAAGGTAAAAGGCGAGAGCCAATGAGAGAATACTTGCTTTTGATTAAATCTTCTACTTCACTATAAGCATAAAAGCTATACACGCTCACACCTTCTAAGACTCTTACTTTTAATCGTAAAGATAGGTCATTCAAACAGCTTTGACAAAGGGGTTTAAAAGAGAGTTTTAAGCAAGTTAAGCAACGCATTCAATAAAGGCTACTATTTTTTGGTGTAATTTTTCTATGCTTTCTTTAGCGTTTAATTCTAAAATCTTACATTGAAATCTTTCTTTAAGCTCATAAGCACAAACCTTTAGTTTTTGTTGGATATTTAATAGCTTGTCTATACCTTGATTTTCTATTTTATCTAATTGTTTAGAGCTCAAACGCTGTTTTAAACTCTCTTCATCTATCCATAAGAGAATGATTTTTTCTGGCACAATACTTTGCGTGGCTAAAAGATTTAATTCTAAGCTTGAAAACTCGCTATAAGCCATGCCAGAAATTAAACTTCTATCACTAATAATGAGTTTTTTTTCTTTTAAAGCCGGTTTTATCACGCTTTCTATATGCTCCGCTCTATCGCTTAAGAATAAAAACATTCTAGCTAACTCGCTGATATTTTCATTTAAAGCCATATAGCGTAAACTCTCGCCAATTTTTGTGCTACCGGGTTCTTTAGTGAAAAGGGCGTTTTGAAACTTTGTTTTTAATAAGTCTATTTGGGTGCTTTTACCCACACCATCAATGCCTTCTAATACTACATACATTTTTAAATGCCCCCCTTATTTTTCACTAGCTCTAACACACTTGTTGGCAATAAATGGCTTGCATCACCCTTATGAGTGATGATTGAGCGCACAATAGACGAGCTAATAAACGCATTTTCTAAGGTTGGCATAAAATAAATGGTTTCTAGCTCCGTATTCAAGGACTTGTTCGCATAACCCATTTGTAATTCATACTCAAAATCGCTCACCACCCTTAAGCCCCTTACAAGCATTTTACACTGATGTGCCTTAGCAAAATCTGCCAATAGCCCCTCAAAACTCACACACTCTACATTTTTAAAAGCTTTTGTAGCAAGTTTCATCATCTCTAAGCGCTCTTCTAGGCTAAACATAGGTTTTTTAGCGCTTGAATTGGCTACAGCAACAATGAGTTTTTCAAACAATTCGCTAGAACGATGGATAATATCTACATGCCCATTAGTTACAGGGTCAAAAGTTCCCGGATAGATACCTATTTTTTGCATTAGCTTAACACTCCCCACCTTGGATATAAATCATTCTCTATTCCCAAACTATCAAACCATTTCCCCACTAAAAAATCCTCCATAGAATCTAAATCTTTGCTTTGAGTGTAATAAGTCATCATAGGTGGCGAAATAATCGCATTAGAGCGAGAGAGTTTTAATAAGTTTTCTAACATAATATCACTTAGAGGCATTTCTCTAGGAGCAATAAGTAAAGGGCGTTTTTCTTTAAGCATAACACTTGCACATCTAGAGATTAAATCCCCTCCAAAGCCATGCGCAATTTTAGCGACCATATCCATACTAGCTGGAATAATCGCCATTTTATGAACGCCATAACTCCCTGATGAAATGCTTGCATGAATATCTTGTTCATCAAAAAGAGTGATAGAAGAGCGCTCTTTTTTAATCACACTCTTTAAATTGATTTGCATTTCCTCTTTAGCCACCACCAAAGAATTTTTAGAAACCACCACAAACAGCTCAATGTCTTTAGGAAGCTTTCTAATAAAGCGCAATGCTAAGGGGATTCCACTTGCCCCACTAATACCTAAAACTAATTTCAATCTATTCTCCCTTACAAAACTTGAGCCTTAGAGCTACTTAATATACGCACTTTTAAGATTTTATTGCTCTCTAAATTCTTAGCTTGAATCACACTATTAAGCGCACCATTTTCTAAAACTTGCAAATTTGTTTCTAGTATAATGCGCCCCTCTTGATACACCCCCACAATAACATCGCCCTTATGCACCACAATAAGCGCTTGAACTTTGCTTGCATTTAAAAGCGTGCTAGGTGCGATATAGACCTTGGCACTAGAGTGATTGATTGCACTTTCTAATAAAGGGCTTTCAAGCGAGCCAAAAGGAATGCGTGTGGCTAAAGTATTAGCCTCAGTGATATTTTCATCTTTTTTGATAATGCCTACACTCTTAAAAGCTTGAATACTCCCTATAATGCTATAGCGCACAGGCAAGCGCATTTTTGATTGATTTTCTAATTCTATATTTAAAAAGACCACCCCATCTTTTCTTAATGTCTCTTTAGAACCTAACTCATAACTTAAAATCTTAGCATTATTAAATCGCTCTGCTAAATTCAAATTGATTTTTTCAATCTCTAAATGCAAAGCTTGATATTCTTTAAGATAAGTTTTAGCAATTTCTTTTTCAATCGTGTTTAAATCTAAAGCAAATAAAAGGTTTAAAAAAATTAAAACACCAATAAACGCCTTCAAAATCCCTCCCTAACTTTTTCTAAAAACCCCTCCATAATCCTTTGGATACGCCCTCCAAAATTCACTTTTAAAGCCCTATTTTGCACGCCTTTTTCTATCTCTAGCACACGCCCTGTGCCAAAAACCTTATGCTGAACCAAATCCCCCACCCTAATAGATAAATTCTCTTTATCATTTGTCATAAGTCCTGCCTCTCTTAAAAATAAAGAGGGCATGCATGGGGTCTTTCTACCAAAATACAAGCGCTCTTTCACATAAGAAAGGTGCAGTTCTTCCTTAGCTCTAGTAATAGCGACATAAGCTAGACGGCGCTCTTCTTCTAAATCATTGTCATCATCAAAATCTTTATAAAAACTCCCATGGGGGAAAAAGCCCTCTTCTAAGCCAATCACAAACACACGCCTAAATTCCAAGCCCTTACTCATATGCACGCTCATGCAACTCACTTTGCCACAATCTTGAATGCTTACATTATCTAAAGCGCTTTCATTTAAAAAATCTAGCAACGAACTCTCTAAATTTTCTTTAAAAAATTCTTTTAATAAGCCTAGTAATTCTTCTACAAAGCCCTTTCTTTCTTCATAATTGTCTTCTTTTTCATAGCTTTGCATTAAGTTAGTTTCTTCTAAAAATTCAGCACAAAACTTCTCTATAGAAATTTCAAAATACTCTCTTAAGCGCTTAATTAAAGCTACAAAGTTTTTTAAGACTTGCAAATTTTTAGCGCTCAACACACCCACAAATAGCTCTTTTTCTAATGCCTCTTCTAAACCTAGTTGCTCTTTTTCTAAAGTTTCTAGCACCAAATCTTGCGTTTTTTTCCCAATGCCTCTAGTAGGCTTATTGATAACACGCCTTAAAAAAAAGCGCTCATTCTTATTGGCTACTAAACGCATAAAAGCTAGAGCGTCTTTAATTTCAGCTCTTTCATAAAAACTCACAGCCCCCACTAATCTATAAGGAATATTTAAGGCATTCAAACTTTCTTCAATACTACGACTTAATCCATTTAGGCGATATAAAATCGCTATTTCTTCTAAATTCTCGCCTTTTTCTAAAAGCTTTTTAATCTGATAAGCCACATTCAAGCTTTCTTCTTTTTGGGTAGGAAACTCTTGACACTCCACGGCCTTATAAGCACCCTTATGACTAATTAAGGTCTTTTTATGGCGGTATTCATTATGAGCGATTAGTTTATTGGCACATTCTAAAATCTCAGCACTTGAGCGATAATTTTGTTCTAATTTAATCAATTTTGAGTTTTTAAAATGCGTAGTAAAGTTTAAAATATTAGAAATATCTGCCCCTCTCCAACCATAAATGCTTTGGTCATCATCACCCACTACACACAAATTATCATGTCTGCAACACAATAATTCTAGTAGCTCAAATTGCAAGCGATTAGTATCTTGATACTCATCAACCATAATATAATTATAGTGCTCGCTTAATTCTTGAGCAATAGAAGAATTTTCTTTTAAGATTTTAAAACTAAGGGCTAACAAATCATCAAAATCTACCAAATTATCCTTTTCTAAAGCGCTTGTATAGTGGGCATAGGCTTTTTGACATTCTTTGTCTTGTGTTTCTAAGTCAATAATATGGTTTTTGATTTTTGAAATATTTTCACGATGACTAGAGATTTTAAGCTGTTTGCAAAGCGATTTGGTATCATCAGCATCTAATAACACAAAATCACATGCCCGTTTTAATAAGTGCATATGCTGGCGTAAAAATAATAACCCAAAGCGATGAAAGGTGCAAAGCAAGGGAGGAACAATGATTTGATTTTCCAATAGATTGCTCGCTCTTTCTCTCATTTCTAAACTAGCCTTATTGGTAAAGGTTAGCGTTAAGGTATTTTGTGCTGGCACTCCCAAAGCGCCAATAAGATACGCTAAACGGCTTGTTAAAGTCTTAGTCTTCCCGCTTCCAGCTCCTGCTAAAATAAGCATAGGGCCTTGTGTGTGTAAGACAGCTTCTTTTTGTGCCTCGTTTAGTCCCTCTAAAATACTTTTTTCAAAATCCATTTTTTACCTTATTCTAAAAATTCGCCTTTTTTCTCTTTGCTCAAACGCTCTTTTAAAATATCTGTATCAATTTTAAAATCAAAGTAAGAAGAAGAAAAATTAGGGGTATTAATGGCTAGAAAATGATTTAAAGCAGACTTTAAATCACCCTTTTGTTGGTATAACAATCCTAAAGCATAGCGAATATCTTCATTTCTTGGCTCATCAAGCTTGCCAAGCTCTAATAGTAATGACGCTTGATTGTAGTTGCCTTGAATAATATGCACTAGGCTTGCTAAGATTTTTAAGCGTGTTTCATTATCCTTAAGCCCTTCAATTAGGTTTTGATATAATGCACTTGCCTTTTCATATTTACCTTGAAACAAGCTCACTAAAGCTAAATTTTGCAACAAATCATTAGGCTCTTCGCCCTCTTCTAAACTAGCGAGCTTTTTTTCAATCAACTTCTCTTGTTTATCCAAATCTCCTACAATAAATCCCATATACGCATAAAATCTACGCCCTAAAATGGGCCCTAGCATGGTTTGTTCCAAATCAATCGTATTAGAATCTAAAAGTGTGTAGATACTCAAAGTATGACGGATATTGGCATCATAGTAGGATACCACTTCATAAAAAATATGCGAGAGTAAATCTTTTGGCAACATGGTTTTTAAGCGCATAAAAGATTCTATGGCTAATTTTTTATTCTTATTCTCATTGGCAAAGACCATTTGCAACGCATAATAAAGGGGGATTTTTTTAGGCGCATTTTTAAGCCAGTCCATATCCCAATTAGTGCGATGGTTTAAAAAGGCTACAAGCGAACCTAAAAAAGCTTTTTGTGTAGGGGTAGAAAAATCTTGATTATAGAAATTCTCTGTAATTTCTCTTAAAAGCTCTGCGCCATCATCATGGGTAAAATGCGCTGACATTAAGGCAAATATCGCACTCAAATAATCTGCTGAAT
The DNA here is from genome assembly GCF_000259255.1 of Helicobacter cetorum MIT 00-7128. Classification (NCBI taxonomy): domain Bacteria; kingdom Pseudomonadati; phylum Campylobacterota; class Epsilonproteobacteria; order Campylobacterales; family Helicobacteraceae; genus Helicobacter; species Helicobacter cetorum. The sequence continues at coordinate 306,516 of NC_017737.1, read as the reverse complement.
TTAAATGATAAGCCCTTAAAAAATGAAAATATGCTTTGTAGTAATTTTCTAATTGCGCATAAATTAAGCCTATATTGTAGTGTATCAAGGCATTATTAGGGCTATTTTTCAAAGAAAGCTTAAAATAATACAAGGCTTTACGCAGATGTTTTTGCTCTAATTCCCTAAGCCCCTTTAAGCTATTTTTATCCGCTAAAGCAATCATACGCCCTCTTTTTAGAGCCTTGCTCGCTCCTTCTAAATCCTTTTGTTGCTCTGAATCTAAAAGAAAAAGCCCTTCTTGAATCACCCCTAAAGCCTCATAAGAATCTACAATCTTAAAAGGTGCATAATAAAAAAGAATACGATAAATGGTATCTCTCTTTCCTTGAAAATATTGAGCTTTCCAAAAATATTCTTTAGCAGATTCTTTATCCAAATAAAACGGCTTTGATAGGGGCTTGATAGGATAAAAAGAATTAGCTAGAGCAATTTGCTTTTTCCTATGACTAATCATTTTTAAGATTTCGCTCACACTAGAAATATCGCCCCTTTTTAAGCTAATCATTTCAGTAGCCATTAGCCCTTGCAAATCGTTAGGATAATGTTGCAAAAATCTCTTTAAGTGTGTCAACGCCTCATCATAATTGCCTAAGCGTGCTTGCAAAAGCCCTAAAGCAAGCTCATCTTTGCTAGTAGCGCTTTTCTTTAAATTCTCATACGCATTACTCTCATCTCTAAACATTAAAAATATTTTAGATGCTAGGCGTGCATTGGGCTTAAGAAAGGCTGTTGAATTGGGGTGTTTTAAGGGCGAGAGAGCCTCAAAATATTCCTCAGCATAGTAGGACTTAAGCGCATACGCATAAGAATAAAAAGATTTTTTATAATCCTTGTATAAAGTTTCTCTAACAATTTTTAGATAGTGATAATATAAATCTGCATCTTTTAAATAATAAGCGCTCACGAGCGCATCAAGCGCACTTGCACTTGCATTTTCTTGTGAGGCAATGCTAGAATCAAATGAATCTAATGCCTCATTGTAATTCCCCTCATTAAACCTAATAACGCCCAAATTATGGCTTGCAATACTTTGAGAGAAAGAGGCAATTTTATCAAATAAGTGCAACGCCTCATTTTTTTGACCTTGCTCATATAAAATGCTCGCTTTTTTTATCATCGCATCCACTTGACGCTCTTTAGATTCATTAGGAGCAAAGGCTCCCTCGCCCATTAAATCCGGTAAATTAAGATTTTCTGCCTTTTCTTTAGCGTCTTTTTCTTCAGCATTATTGGCACTATTAGTTGTGGCTTGCTTTGAAGTGGCTATAGGAGCTTTGGAGTTTTCCTTTTTCTTTTCTTTATGTCCCAAAAATAAGCTTAATACTATAATTAGCACTATAAAAGCAACTAACATTGCAATAGCAATAATGAGCTTTTTCTTATCATTCATAAGCCCCTTAAAAAGCTCTTTGGGGTTTTTTAGCTTGTCTATAGTTTGTTTGAAAGCTTGTTTAAAAGGGGGGATTTTAGAATCAGTTGAGCTTAAAGCAGAGGGTTCTGTTTCTTGGGCGTATTCTTGCGTTTGTGTTGGCTCTTCCCCTACATCTTCTGTTGCTTGTGCTGTCTCTTCTAGGGTTTGTGAATCTTGCTCTTCATTTACCACGAACTAACCTTATAGATACTTTTCTAATGCCTTAGGAATGCTAATACTTCCATCAACTTGCTGGTGGTTTTCCATTAAAGCAACCATAGTCCTACCTACCGCTAAAGAAGAGCCATTTAAGGTATGGACTAATTGATTTTTTTTGTTTTCTTTAAAACGAATTTTAGCTCGCCTAGCTTGAAAATCTCTTGTATTAGACACAGAGCTAATCTCTCTGTAGCAATTTTGTCCGGGCAACCACACTTCAATATCCACGGTGTTACTCGCACTAAAGCCTAAATCCCCACTGCATAATTGCACAAATCTATGCGGTAATTCCAAAGCCTTTAAAATTTCACTCGCACTCTCTAGCATATGTTCTTGCATTTTATCGCTCTCTTTAGGGTGTGTAATCGCTACAAGTTCTACTTTATCAAATTGGTGTTGTCTAATCATGCCCCTTGTATCTCTTCCAGCACTTCCTGCTTCACTTCTAAAGCAAGGCGTGTGAGCGGTCATTTTAATAGGAAGTTTTTCAGATTCAATTATGGTGTCGTTATACAAATTAGTGAGCGTTACTTCAGAAGTAGGGATTAAATACAAATTTTCATTTTCTATTTTAAAAACATCTTCTTTGAATTTGGGTAATTGTCCGGTTCCAAAAAGCATTTTTTCATTCACTAAAGCGGGTGTGTAGACAACTTCAAAGCCATTTTTTTCATTGAAATCTAACATCAAGTTAATGAGCGCTTTATAAACTTTAGCCCCAAAGCCCCTCATTACTGAAAAACGACTCTTGGCTAATTTCACGCCGCTCTCAAAATCAATCCAGCCATTATTTTGAGCGAGCTCAAAATGCTCTTTAGGTTTGAAATCAAAAACTCTAGGGGTTAAAATTTTTTTAATTTCTACATTATCTTCTTCATTTTTGCCTAAAGGGGTTTTTTCATCTAAGAGATTAGGCACTCTAACTAGCCATGCATCAATCTCGTTTTCTAATTCACTAACCACTTTAGAAAGAGCGTTTAATTTTATTTTATTATTTTCTAACTCTTTTTTTAGCCCGTTCACATCTTCCTTTTGAGCCATTTTGATACCAAATTCTTTGGAAACTTTATTTTGAAAAGCTTGCAAACTTTCTAATTCTATGAGTTGCTTTTTATAGCCAACAATTTTTTCACGCCAAAAAGCTAGTGTATCCTTATCAATATTACGCCATTCTAAAGTCTTAGCTACTTTGTCAAAATCTTGCAATAAAAGTTTTCTATCAATCACATTAACCCCTTTTAGTTTATCTCTCTAAAACGCCAGGTTTTAGCCCACTCTTCTATGTAGTGTTTAGTAACTTGTGTGCTAAGCATACCCATTTTACCCTGCAAAGAATTTTCAATACTTCCATCTGGCAGCGCAATAAAGCTATCCCCATAAAATTTCCACAAAATCTCTTGTTTTTGCTCATTATGAAAGGCAGTCTGCGTATAAGCCCCAATGCGGTTAGCTCTAATCAATACGCATGAATTACAAAATGCACGCATTTTTCCTAAATCCCGCCATCTCTCATTAGATTCAAAAGTTCCCACACTACTTAATAGCACTACATCTACGCCTTGCTTTTTAGCTTGAACCCATATTTCATCAAAATGAGCTTCAAAACCAAACAAAGGGGCGATTTTTAAATTTTCTCTCTCAATAACTAACAACTCTTTAAAATCTGTTTTCTCATTATCAAAAAAGCTTTCTTCATCCCAATGCGGATAAGAAATCAAACGCTGTTGTGTGTAGTATTGAACGCCCTCTTTAGAAACTAAAGCGATTTTTTTATAAATTTTTTTTTCCTCTTCTAAAAGAACAGGCGCAGAAATCACTAAATCCTTCTCTTTGCAAATTTTAAGCAAGCATTCAATCGCTTGCATAGACTGCATAGAAATTTCTGCAAAATCTAGCGCCATGTTATGATGAAAAAAGGGATTAATCACATATTCTGGTAACACAACCACGCTAGAATCTGGCACAGCCTTTAGAGATGAATGAATTAAATCCTCTTTAAAACTCTCTAATTGTAATGCTATAACTTGCACTCCCACTATCTCAACCCCCTTTTAATCAAGTGTTTGAAATTTTTCATATTCTTTGTGAGCTTCTTCTAAAAGCTTTTGAGCTAAAGTCAGCTCTTGCATGCCTTGTTGATACAATTCTATGCCTTCTTTTAAGGGCAACTCAGCGCTATTTAAGCGCTCTAAAACTTGCTCTAAAGCTTGAATATACTCTTCAAAGCTCTTTGTTTTAGACGCACTTTTACGCTTAGGACTCTTTTCTACTTCAAATAAACGATTTTCCATTTTCTTAAACTCCCCTAGAATCTTTACTTGCTAAAAGCATGATAGAAACTTCCCCTAATGAGCCTTGCGTTTTTAAAACATTAAGCCCTACTTGCTCTAGCTCTAATTTCAAGCTTTCTAAACTCAAAAACCCCTCAATAGATTTAGGCAAATAAGAATAAGCCTCATAATTCTTACTCACTGCTCCCCCAACTATTGGTAAGACCTTATTGGTATAAAAACCTGAGATTTTGTCTAAAAAACTTGGATTATCCTTTTTTAGAAATTCTAAAATCACCAAAACCCCCTTAGGCTTTAGCACTCTAGCAAACTCTTTTAACGCCTCTTGTCTTTCTACAACATTGCGTAATCCATAAGAAATAGAGAGAATATCCACGCTATTATCTTTAATGCCCTCTAAGCTTTTTGCCTCTGCTTGGATAAACTCAGCCTTTCCTATAAACTCTTTTTTTGCAAGTTTCTTTTTGGCAACCTCTAACATATTATTTGCAGGGTCAATCCCTACACATTTTTGAAAACTTGCTTGGTATTTTATAGCGCTCTTTTGCCATGCTATTAGCATATCGCCTGTCCCACAAGCCACATCTATAAGCTTCAAGGCTTGCTTGTTTTCAAGCATTAAAAACGCTTGCTTGCACGCATCTTCACGCCATTTAATATCCATGCCAAAACTAATTAAGCGATTGGCTTGGTCATAAGAGCTTGCTATATCATCAAACATGTTGATGATTTTTTCTTGTTTTTGCTCTAAATTCTTTTCACTCATTCTTTTATCTTTAAAAAGGTTTAATAACCACTAAAATCACAATGCCTATCAATAAGATTGTAGGCACTTCATTAAACACACGATAGAATTTCCCACCTCTTTTATTGGGGTCGTTAGCTAATTCACGCATGCATTTTTTACAAAAAAAGTGATAAATTAGTAAAAATGCCACTAACAACAACTTCGCATGCAACCAACCCCCACTTTTAAATAGCATAGGATTGGCTAGGAGCATTAAAATGCCCGTAATAAGCGTAAATCCCATAGCAGGCGCACCTATAAAGGTATAAAGTTTTTTTTCTTGCACTTTTACTATCTCAACAAACTCTTTTTTATGGGCATTCTCTGCGTGATAAACAAACAATCGTGGCAAATAAAATAACATTGCCATCCATGAGACAAAGGCAACAACATGAAAAGCCTTAATCCACAAAAAATACTCACTCAATATTCCCATACACTCTCCCTAACATACTTTCTATCAATGATTAAAATGCGCTAAAAATGCATGCAATTTTTCTCTTGCACCACTAATTTCTACTTCCACACCTTGGGCTTGAAAGTTTTTTTTATTTAATTGTAGGCTAAATTTCTTAACTTCACGCTGAATGTAATCTAATTGTGCGTAGTCATAAGTGCCAACATAAGTTTCTAATTCTATAAACTCCTTGAAAGCATTTTCTTCCTTGGCATTTTCTATACACAAAAGCACGCTCTCTGCATAAGCTTTCATAAGCCCCCCAACTCCAAGCAAAGTCCCCCCAAAATAACGCACACTAATCATACCTACCCCCATTAAATTCTCTCGCCTTAAAACATTCAAGCTAGGCATACCTGAACTTCCTTTAGGCTCGCCATCATCGCTAAAGCCTTCTTCAATCTTACCTTCTTTCATATAGCGAAATGCTGTTACAAAATGCACTGCCTTAAAATGCTCTTTTCTTAAATTTGAAAGCATTTTATCAAACTCGTTAAAAGGCATTAAATACCCTAAAAAGCGTGAAGCTTTAATTTGGTGCTTGGAGGTGATAAGTTTTTCAAGCGTTTGCATGCGTGCTCTTTTGTGCTTTTATAATGCCTAATTTCCACACACTGCCTACAAAACTCACCACAAAAATAGTCAAAAGCGCATAAAAATGGCTTGCTACATCAACAAACTCTGCTTGCATTTGATTTAAGCGCACCAATAAGCTAATGCCATGATAGGCTGGAATCATATTAGCAAACACTTGTAAGCCTATAGGTAAGGACTCAAAAGGCCATACAAAGCCCATCATAAAGATTAAAGGTAAAGATGAAATCAAAACAATTTGAGTAGTATAAGCAGGGTTTTTTATCCAAGTGCCTAAAAAAATTCCTAAACTTAAAGTTGAAAGCATAAAGACTGCACTATTAGCAAAGACTACTAACGCACTTGCATGTCTTTCAATCCCATGAATAGGAAATAGCACTCCAAAATACAACATCATAAATACACTAAGAACTACCATAAACATAACAAGCCTAGCGCTTAGAATACAAGCAATTTGTTTTTTGCCACAACTAATTGTTTCTAAACGCCTAGCACTTGTAAGCATACTAGCTCCTATAAGCATAACTTGGTGCAAGATAAAAACAAACACACTAGAAAGAGCATAATTCAAATATCCCTCACTAGGATTATAAAGAGCGATAGGCTTAATGCCTACAATATTAGTTTCTAATTTAGCCTCTTCTCTTTGGGCATTGCGCTTAAACTTGATTTCATCATTAAGGGCATTCACGCTATCAACTACCGCCGTAGCCAATGTGCCATAAATCAAAAAATAATTAGCATTAGCATAAAAATCTATGGTTGTAGGAATTTGCTTATAAATATTAGCCTCAAAATGATAGGGGATATGCAAAATTCCATAGATTTTTTCTTCTTTTAAAAGCTCTCTAGCCTCTAGCATAGAAGGGCTTTTGTAAGCAATATTGAGAGAATTAGAACTTTGTGCCATAAAAGCAAATTGGCGAGATAATGCGCTATTATCTTCATCTACAAGAGCGATTTTTTGATGGGTTACTACATCATTTAAATAGGGCAAGGGATATAGCATGCCATACATAATAGACCCTCCAATCACTACAAATAAAACCCCCCTATTAGCTAAAAATGCCTTAAATTCTTTTAATAATAAACTTAAAAAATTCATGCATTAACTCCATTAGAGTGCTTTTTAAAAAAGCGAGCAAAAAGAAAAATACCTAGTAATAAGAATATTAAAAAAGGCAACAAAGGCAACAAAGAATGCAAAGATTGTGTCAAACTAGGCTTATAATAGGCCTCTTGTAAGAAAAACTTCATAAAATGACTAATAGGCAAAAAATGACTCCAAAAATTCCCTGCCATTTCCATGTTGTTTTGCGGATAAGTAACTCCAGCAAAAGCCAAGCTTGGTGCTGTATAGCCTGCTACTACACTCGCAACCTTAATCGCATCCTTAAGCACAACATACATAAGCACCACAAACCCACTCATAATCAAAGTCATAAGCCCTATAGCCAAAACTACCAATAAGAAATGCTTGTAATTGCCTTGCATGCCAATGAGATTAAAATACAACACCATAACTATCCCAAAACAACCAAAAATGCTTGCATTTGCCCCAATACTCCATAAAAATTCTTGCATATTAGAGACTTTTTGAATGAAATTAAGCATACCAACGGCTACTAGAATTTGCCACATACAAGGCAATACCACGCTTAAGAGATATTGTGCGTAATTATTATTTTCGTTATATAGCGCATGCAATTTAGTGATAATAGGCAGTGCTTGAGCTTTAGCTAAACTTAAATTCGCATCTCTTATGAGTGCTTTAGTAGCCGAAGTCTTAGCATCTAAAGTTAGAGCGGTTTGCAAAAAGGCGTTTTTTAAGGTTTTACCTATTAGGACATATTCTGCATTGTAATAAAAGGGCAAGTCAATATTGCGCCCCATTTTAATTTGACGCTCTAAATCTTTGGGCAAAACTAACGCCCCATAAACTTCTGCGGAATTTAAAAAGCGCTTAGCCTCTTTGAGATTTGCTACATGGTGTTTGATGCTAATAGCACTTGTAGCGTTTAGTTCAAAAATAACTTGATGGCTCGTAGTCGTTTTATCCAAATCTATTACAACAATAGGGAGCTTTCTAGGAATTTCTTGAATAAAAATTTGCTTGCCCAAAATTCCTAAAAAAAGGGGCAAAACAAAACACACCACAAATAAAAATTTGTCTTGCAAGACCCATAAATAAGCTTGCTTAAACAAAAGAAAATCCTTATTAAGGCTTAAGCGTTACAAGCACGCTCATGCCTACTCTAAAGCCCTCTAGCTCTTCTAAAGGAATCGCCTCTACTTCATAGCTTTTCATATCATAACTGCTCGCACTATTAGTGGCTTTCCAAGTGGCAAAATCCCCCATAACACTCAAGTATTTAACTTTGAATTTTGCATTCTTTTTTAATGCAGGAATATAACCTTCAAATTCCTTTCCTACAGCAAAATCACTCAAATATTTTTCAGGAACACTAATTTTTAGCCACTTGTCATTCAAATCTATCATTAAGACTACAGGAAAGCCTTTGGGGCTTAACTCCCCACTAAATAAAAGCACATTGCTTACTTCTCCCTCAATTGGCGCATAGGCTTTAATATCTTTTAGATAAGACTCCACTTCATTCACTTGTCCTAAAGCTGCACTTTCTTTAGCACTAGCAGCGATTTTACTCTCTTTGCTTGCCCCATCTAATGCCATTTTATATTTTTGATAGGCCGCACTCTCATTGTATTTGGTGCTTTTAAAGGCTGCATAAGCCTCATCTCGCTTTTGCAAACTTGCCACGCCATTATCATATAAATCTTGAATGCGCTTATAGGTTTCTTCTGCTAAAGTAGCTTGAGATTTTGCTGCTTGCCAAATATCATGAGCTGAAATAATAGTCTCATCTCTTGCGCCTTTTTTGACTTCATCGCTTAAGGCTTTTGCTGCCTTATGCCCCGCCTCAGCTTGAGCGAGTTTTGCTTCTAACTCAGGGCTAGAAATGCTAAAGACTAAACTACCCTTTTTGATTCTATCGCCCTTTTTGACAAAAACCTCATCAATACGCCCGGGCACTTTAGAGCTTACGCTATATTCTCTAGCCTCTAAAAAACCTTGTAAGATTTCAGCTTTGGGGCGATAGGCTAAATAAAATAGCACTGCCAATAAAAGAAAAGCTCCCCCCAAAACGCCTAATAAAATCGCTTTCTTTTTTTCAAGTTTTTGTATAGACATGTTATTTTCCTTATTCAATAAACATATTCATAAAACATATCAATATGGTCGCTTAATACCATTAAATTGGCTAATGAAACAATATACCTATAAGCCACACTCTTTTGCTCCACCATAATTGATGCAAGCGTATTTCTAGCATCAATGACTTGAGCGTTAGTGCTTAAGCCTTGTGCGAATGCTTGCTCTTGAAGTTTTAAATTCTCTTTAGCTAATTCTATGCTAGAAATCAAGCTTTTATACTCTTTTAAGAAAGAGAGAGTTTCCTTATAGGTCTTACTCACTAATAACTCCATATCTTTCTTGGCTTGAACTTGCTGACTTGAGACTTGCAATTCGCCTAATTTGCTTGCTTGGTATTTTTGAATGCGCCCTAAAGGCGAAAGAATAGGCAAACGCCCTGCTACACCCACAAACCAATTAGGAATCATATCTTCAAACACCGAATTGTTTTGTTTCATAATATAAGAGCCAAAGAAAGTGAATTGAGGCAAGAATTTAGCCACTTGCAATTTGGTGTTATCTTTAGCAATTTCTACATGATTGGCTAAACTTCTTAGAGCCGGATAAGAACTAATCGCATCATTGACAAAAACACTCAAATTGGGCAAAGGCTTATCCACAATCGCTAAGCCCTTTAAGGGCAAGGTGTTTTCCTTGCTAGACAAAATGGAGTTAAAAGCTAATTGTGAAATATCCAAAGTGTCTTTAGCCCTAGCACTAGCAATATGCGCCTTATCATAAGCAACTTGAGCGCCTAAAGTCTCTACTCGTGCAATTTGTCCTACTTTTTGCATTTTTAAAGCATTTTGGAAATGCTTGTAATGTCCTGCCTCAATGCCTTCTAAAACCTCTGCTACTTCTGTGTTTAATGCCATGCCATAATACACGCTCACTAATTCTTGAAAGGTAGAGAGCTTGCGCAAACGATAGACCTCTTGTGCGTCCTTTTGCATTAAATCTGCTATATGCACCATAGTAAATCTAGCACCACCCATATAAATGGGATAAACAATGCTTAAAGCCCCAATCACAATATTTTGTTTGGAATATAACAAAGGCGCTCCCAAAGTCCTAGCTAACCCTCCAAAACCTTGCATAACGCTTTGTGCTCCTGCTTGCAAACCCGCTTGCATATTAGGAGGCATGTGTTGCATTGCTGGGGACATAGTGTGCTGTATGCCTTGCAAACCTTGATGGATTTGCCCCATAGCCTGTTGAACCCCCGCTTGTTTTTGTTGTGTAAAATCCATTTTAATGGGGTTAGAGAGATACACATAAAAGGCACTCAAATCAATTTGAGGTAAGAAAGAGAGTTTAGCAGCTGTTTTTAATTTTCTAGCACGCTTGATTTCATATTCGCTCGCATGCAAGCCATCATGATTAGAAAGCACCCTATCCCATGCTTGCACTAGCGATATTCTTTGGGCTTTTGGGTCAGTTAAGGGAGTCTTTTTGAATGGCTCAGCAAGACTTAGTTTGGAATTGTCATTGGGGGTTTGAGGAAGAGATGTTTGAGAAATATTCTTTTTTTGCTCTGTAGCTTGTGTTTTATCTTCTGTTGTTTGGCTAGTTTTTTGTTGGTTGGCATTGGATGCTATGTTTTCTTCAAGGGCATTCAAACAAACTGCAAGCCCTAAAGCAATGCTTAAGATTCTTCTTGTCTTTCTCATTATTGCTCCTTAATCTCCTGCTTAGTTGCTTTCAAGCGCTTGATTCTAGCACCCTCTACACTCAATACTTCAAACAAATAATTATGCGAAGTGATTGTATCTCCCTCTATAGGCATGCGTTCTAAAAGGCTAAAAATATAACCCCCAAGGGTTACTTGCTCACATTCTTTGTCAAATTCAATGTGAAGCACTTCTTCTACGCTCTCTAAATCCAGCATGCCATCTAGCTCAAACACGCCTTCTTCAAGCTCGCTCACGCCTTCTTGCTTCAAGTCGTATTCATCACTAATATCCCCCATAATCTCTTCAATAATATCTTCCATAGTGAGTAGCCCAGCTGTGCCACCATATTCATCAATCACCAAAGCGGTATGGATTTGTTCTTTATTCATCTTAATGAGAATTTGAGAAATTGATGCACTTTCTGGAACAATAATCATCTTTCTGACTAATTGTTTGAAGTCATGCATTTCTGGGGTAAAAATAGAGCGAGAGAGCAAGTCTCTAATATGCACCATGCCAATAATATTGTCCTTAGAGCCTTTACAATAGGGGTAGCGAGTGAAACGGCTTTTTAAAACAATATCAATATTTTCTTCATAACTATTTTCTTCGTCCAAACAAACCATGTCTTTTCGTGGGGTCATAATCTCTTTAGCACTCGTATCAGAAAAATCTACGGCATTTTTAATGATTTCACCCTCAACCGAATCAATAATGCCCCCTTTTAGACTTTCGCCCACGATAATTTTAAGCTCCTCTTCAGAGTGCATATTCTCATGCTCTTTAGACGGATCAACCCCCATTCTCTCTAAAAAGAAATGCGCTATCACATCAAACAAACGCACGATAGGATAAAACAGCACCCAAAATACATGCAAAGGGCGTGCGATAAATAAAACCGCCTTTTCGGATTTAGCAATAGCTAAGGATTTTGGCACAATCTCACCCAACACCACATGCAAAAAGGTGATACCCAAAAATGCTATCCCCACACTTAAAGAATGGATAAAAATAGGATTATCCCCCATATCTATTTGTCCCAAAAGCGCATACAATAGCTTAGCAATAGCAGGCTCTCCCACCCAACCTAAAGCTAGTGAAGAAAGTGTTACACCAAGTTGTGTAGCACTCAAATAAGTATCTATGCGCTTGCTCATATCCAAAGCAAGCTTGGCATTTAAATTGCCCGCTTTAACTAGCTCTTCTAAACGAGATTTACGCACTTTTACAAGGGCAAACTCTGAAAGCACAAAAAAGGCGTTTAACAACACCAACAAGAAAGCAGACACCAACATCAGAATCGACTCAGATGCGTCCAAATAAACTCCTTAATGCTCCCCAACCTTTCTTAAAATCTCAAAAAAGATACAAAATTTTGTAATTCTAACATAAAAGATTAAGCCTAACTTTAAAAAGTATTTTTAAAATCCTCTCTCATATTCTTGCCTCTAAAAAAGCTATCGCCATAAATAAGCCTGCTCCCAAAAGCGCAGAAATAGGCACGGTTACTATCCAAGCGGTGATGATTTTTTTCAATACCGAGCGTTTAACCACTTCTTCTTTATAAACTTTCTTAAGTGATTTTTTCTCTTTTTTCTTCAATTCTAGGGCTAAAACGGTGTTTTTATTCTTTTTCAAGCTCTCTAACATAAGCGATTTTTCTTTCAAACTAGCCTTATCAAAGCGATTTAAAAAGCCCTCAATTTCTTCTAAATCCTCCCCAAAGTGTGCTGAAACAATGCTATCTCTAATCTTATAAAAGCGTTTTCTTAAATGCTCTCTTAAAAACCCCACTCCAAATACCGCTCCAATAACAATGTGCGTAGAACTTACGGGCAATCCTAATTGAGACGCTAAAAGCACGGTAATAACCGCTGAAAGTGCGATACAAAAAGCTTGCATTTTATCTAATTCAGTAATTTCAGAGCCAACCGTTTTAATGAGCTTTGGCCCATACAAGCTTAAACCTAAAGCAATTCCAGCTCCCCCAACTATCATAATCCACAAAGGCACAGAGCTTAAAGTGCTTTCTATAGCATTCATAGAATTACCTAAAGTTTCACTAATGGCTGCTAAAGGGCCTATCGCATTGGCTACATCATTAGCCCCATGCGCAAAACTTAAAAGTGCAGCTGCAAAAACTAGAGGAATATTAAATAGCTCATTAATGCTTTCATGCTTATTTTCTATTAAAGACGCTTTTTTAGAAACATACCTTTTAAATACCCAAAAAACCAATAAGGCAATAATAATGCCCGCTAAAAGTTGGTATTCCCAACCAATTTGATAAAAGCGCTCTAAAACTTTTAAAATCAAATACCAGCTAAATGCTAAACTCATTAGTGCTACCAAATAAGGCACGACCTTTAGAGCTGCGCTTTTTTTATCTTCTTTGTAAGCGATAGTCTTTTTAACTAACATCAAAAGCAACATTGCAATCACGCCTCCCATAGCAGGAGAGATAACCCAACTCGCCACAATGCCTAGCAAAAACTCCCAATTGATAACATCAACTCCAGCTGCCGCAAGTCCTGCCCCCATAACCCCCCCAACTACAGAGTGCGTAGTAGAAACTGGTGCGCCAAATAAAGTGGCTACATGCAACCATAACGCCCCACTAAGCATGCTTGCAAGCATAACTTTAATAAAAATTTGTGCATCACCAATCAAATCAGGAGAAACAATGCGCCCTCGTATTGTAGAAACTACCTCTCCTCCAGCTAAAATCGCTCCAAGCATTTCACAAATCCCAGCAATGAGTATCGCTCCACCCATAGTGATAGCCTTAGAGCCTACAGCAGGGCCAACATTATTAGAAACATCATTAGCCCCAATATTCATAGCCATATAGCCCCCAATAATGGTTGCAAATACCAATAGCAATCCCTTAGATTCAGCATGACCAAAAATAAGTGCCAATAGGGCTACACCAATAAGAAATACTACTGCAAAAGCAATTTTTAGGGTATCTTTTTGAAGTTTCTTGGAGGCTTTTTGAAACTCTTTAATGTCTTTAATTTCCATAAATGTGCTAAAAACCTTTTACTCTTACTCTTAATATTTGAAGTTGAGTGTTTGATATGGCAGTGTCTAACTACAGCGCTATTCTAACAAAAAACGATTTGACTACGCCTTAAAGAAGTATGGGCTTATTGATAAATATTTGATAAAAAACACTCATTCTGTGGTATCTTAAGCTAAATTTTTAGAGAGGATTTGCTATCATGATAATGTTTAGCGATGAAGAATTGCAAAAACCCGTGCGTGTATCTGTGGAAAAAATCCGCCCTTATCTTATCAAAGATGGGGGGAACATAGAGATTATAGGGATAAAAGACATGAGAGTTTATGTAATCTTGGAGGGAGCTTGCAAATCTTGCCCAAGCAGTAAGGTTACACTAAAGAGTGTAGTTGAAAGACAGCTTAGAACTGATATTCACCCCGAATTAGAGGTGGTTTGTTTGCAAAATGCGCAAGAATTTAGGAGGATTTGATTTTAAGGATTTGGCATGCATAAATTTGATTACGAATTTAAAAAACGCGCCCTTATTAAAAACGCTTTTTTAGCCTTTAAAAAAAAGCATTATTCTAAAGCATTGCGCCTTTTTTCAGAGGCACTTTATTTAGACGAAGAGGATAATAAAGCTAAAATTGGAGCGCTTTTAAGTGATATTGCCCTAGATTTTCCTAAAGAAGCCCATAGCTTTTATGAGCTGTATCAAAATCTCATTAGCATGCAAAAACGAAGTCTCAAACACCAAGCTGAGGAGCAAATCTTAAGCCTTATTGCATCTTTTGATGAGGGACTAAACAAAATGGCAGAGGCTTTAGAGGCGCAAGCTAGTCAAAAAGGCGAAGAATTAAATGGCATTTTGTATGCGGATTTTAAGCGTTTATTTAAAGAGCGTGGCTTTAAAGAGGCATTTGAAGATTTGATGTTTAGCACTAGAATTATCTTTGATAACAAAGAGGATTTTTATGAGTTTTTGGGTTATTTAAATCAGTATGGCTACTATGAGCTTGCTATCAACTATATTGAGGGCATGCATGAATTGCATGGCGTGCATATCTATGACCCTTTTTTATGCAATCTTTTAAAGGACGCACTTAAGCATGTTTAATCCTAAATTCAAGGTAAAATTTTGAAACTCAAAAAATCACTTGTTTATAAAAACCATACTTACTCCTTTTTAAGTGATGACACTAACGAAGCCTTAAAAGACCCTAATGACACTCTCTTTGTCAAAACCCCCCTAAATGAAAAATACGCTCATTTGATTGAAGAAAAAAACCTAGCCATTTTAGATTTTAACGAGCTTAAAAACTATTTTGATTTTAAAATTAAGATTATAGGCATCACAGGCACTAACGGAAAGACCACTACAGCAAGTTTAATGTATTCTTTACTCTTAGATTTGAATAAAAAGGTCGCTCTTTTAGGCACAAGGGGGTTTTTTGTCAATGACAAACGCTTAAAAGAAAAAGGCTTAACCACCCCCACTCTTTTAGAACTCTATAACAACTTAGAGATAGCCTTATCTTTAGAATGCGAATACTTTATTATGGAAGTTAGCTCACATGCCATCGCTCAAAATCGCATTGCTGGGCTTAACTTCGCTCTTAAAATTCTCACTAATATTACAAGTGATCACTTAGATTTCCATAAAAGCATAGAAAATTATAGAGACACTAAAAACAGCTTTTTTAAAGACGAGAGCTTAAAAATTATCAACAGAGATGAAAAAAACGCCCTTTTTAATCCTATTAACGCTCACACTTACGCACTAGATAAGAAAGCTCATTTAAACATTCAAGCTTTTTCATTAAATCCTTCTATTAGTGCATCCTTATGCTATCAAAAAGATTTAAGAGAGCCTAAAATTACAGAAAATGCTTTAGCCTATTCCCCACTTTTAGGGCGTTATAATCTTTATAATATTCTAGCTGGGATTTTAGGGGTTAAGTTACTCACAGAGTTGCCCCTAGAAACTATTACGCCTTTATTAGAAAATTTTTATGGGGTCAAGGGGCGTTTGGAAATTGTGCATTCTAAGCCCTTAGTGGTAGTAGATTTTGCCCATACAGAAGATGGCATGCAACAAGTCTTTGAAAGTTTTAAAACCCAAAAAATTGTCGCTCTTTTTGGAGCAGGGGGTGATAGAGATAAGACTAAACGCCCCAAAATGGGAGCGATGGCAAGTTACTACGCTCATAAAATTATCTTAACTTCAGATAATCCAAGAAGTGAAAATGAAGAAGAGATTATCAAGGATATTTTAAAAGGCATAGACAAAAACGCTCATTCTAAGGTTATAGTAGAAATAGATAGAAAAAAAGCCATTTTAAACGCCCTAGAACATTTAAAAGATGATGAAGTCTTATTGATTTTAGGCAAGGGCGATGAAAGCATTCAAATCTTTAAAGACAAAACGATTTTTTTTAGCGACCAAGAAATTGTTAAAAACTATTATCAAAATTTAAAACAAGGATAAAACATGCAAGAATTTAGTTTGTGGTGCGATTTTATAGAAAGAGATTTTTTAGAAAACGATTTTTTAAAGCTTATTAGTAAGGGTGCGATTTGTGGAGCGACAAGTAATCCAAGCCTTTTTTTTCAAGCGATTACTAAAAGCGCGTTTTATAGAGATGAAATTACTAAACTTAAAGGTAAAAAAGCTAAAGAAATTTATGAAACTCTAGCTTTAAAGGATATTTTACAAGCTTCAAATGCTTTAATGCCCCTATATGAAAAAGACCCCAAGAATGGTTACATTAGCCTAGAAATTGACCCTTTTTTAGAAGACAATGCGAGTCAAAGTATTGATGAGGCCAAACGATTATTTAAAGCTTTAAACCGCCCTAATGTGATGATAAAAGTTCCAGCAAGCGAAAGCTCTTTTGAAGTCATAGAATCTCTAGCTAAAGCTCTCATTCCCATTAATGTAACCTTAGTCTTTTCACCTAAAATGGCTCAACAAATCGCTCAATTACTAGCTAGAGTGGCACAAAAAAGAGCGGTCATTAGCGTGTTTGTCTCACGATTTGACAAAGAAATAGACTCTCTTGTGTCTCAAAATTTACAAGCAAAAAGTGGCATTATTAATGCTACAGAATGTTATTATGAGATAGAGAAACACGCTAATCATCTTACAAGCACTCTTTTTGCATCTACTGGGGTTAAATCTAGTTCTTTAGCTAAAGATTACTATATCAAGGCTTTATGTTTTAAAAACTCTATTAACACCGCTCCCCTAGATGCCTTAAACGCTTATTTACTCAATCCAAATACAGAGTATCAAACCCCCCTAAGCATGACAGAAATTGAAGCGTTTAAAAAAGAATTAAAAAAGCAAAACTTGGATTTAGAAAATGTCGCCCAAAAACTTCTTAACGAGGGCTTAGTCGCCTTCAAACAATCCTTTGAAAAGCTTTTAAGTAGTTTTTAAATAATTTTTTAAGGGTTTTTTAGATAGGATAAACCCTTATTTTAATTTTAAAGGATTAACATGTTAGAAGGCGTTATTAGAGAGAGTATTACTAAGGCTAATGCCAAAGCTTTAAAAAAAGATGGCTATCTAATCGCAAATGTCTATGGCAAGGGAATTGAGAATGTCAGCTGTGCGTTCAAATTAAACCCTTTCATCAAATACCTTAAGGAAAAGAAACATTTGATTTTCCCGGTGAAATTAGGGGATAAGACTTATGAAGTCGTGGTTCAAGAATATCAAAAAAATCCTGTAACCAACGAGCTTATCCATGTGGATTTACTCGCTGTAACTAAGGGCGTGAAATCTAAGTTTAAAGTTCCTGTTAAGCATCAAGGCACTCCAGTGGGCTTAAAAAACAAGGGGATTTTAATGCTCTCTAAAAAGCGTGTGCGTGTAGAATGCACTCCAGAGCATTTGCCAGATTGCTACCTAGTAGATGTAACTTCTTTAGATGTGAATGAATCTATCTTAGTGCGTGATTTAAAAAAACACGAAAATGTTAAGATTTTAGACAATGATTCTATTGCCGTAATCGGTGTGATTAAGGCGAAGTAATTTAAAAAAATGACGCTTTTAGTAGGTTTAGGCAACCCTACTGAGCGTTACGCTTACACAAGGCATAATGTCGGCTTTGACATTTTAGACTTGCTTGTTAAAGATTTTAATATCTCTTTCACTTTTTATTCCAAGCACAATGCTTGTGTATGTATTTATAATGATTTTATCTTGCTCAAACCCCAAACTTACATGAATTTGAGTGGCGAAAGTGTCCTAAGCGTTAAAAATTTTTATAAACCCCAAGAAATTTTAGTTATCCATGATGAATTAGACCTAGCTTTAGGTGTTATGAAATTTAAAAATGGCGGAGGGAATGGGGGGCATAATGGCTTGAAATCCATTGATTTGCTCTGTTCTAATAATTATTATCGTTTAAGAGTGGGTATTTCTAAAGGGGCTAATATTATTGAACATGTGCTTTCAAGATTCAATGAAAACGAAGAGCCTTTGAAAAACGCTGTATTTGAACATGCTAAAAATGCCTTAAAATTTTTTATAAAAACCCATGACTTTAACGCCACACAAAATCGCTTTACCCTTAAAAATCCTTTGATTTTAGAGAGCTAGTAGCAATGCTAGAAAATAACTTAAAAAGCATTTTGATTAAAATTTTTAAGAAACTTAATTCAAACACTCTTTTAAAAATCTTTTTTGCTAAAAATTTTAAAAGTTCATTGATTTTTTTTAAAATAAAAACCCTTTTTATAGGGACTTGAATGCGTTTGTTTAGATTTGTAGGGTGGTATTACTTCAAATACTTTCTCATTGTGCTTTTAGCCTTAGAATTGTTTTTTGTAAGTATTGATAGCTTGAAATACGCCGATAAAATGCCCGATTCTGCAAACATGATTATCCTATTTTTTACCTATGATATATTATTTGCTCTCAATTACACTTTACCCATTTCTTTGCTTTTAGCAATGGTTTTATTTTATATTACTTTTATTAAGTCTAATCAATACACTGCCTTATTGTCTATTGGCTTTTCCAAACGCCAGATTTTAAACCCAGTGCTCATTATTAGCTTTTTTTTCACTTCTATTTATGTGGGATTAAACACAACTTCTTTTGTGTATATGGAAGAAAAAACGCAAAATCTCATCTACAAAGAAAATTTTTCAGCCACTTCAGAGCATTTATTAGTGAAATACAATGATGATTATGTGTATTTTGGCAAGATTAATCCGTTATTGCAAAAAGCTGAAAATATCAAAGTTTTTCGTTTAAAAAATAAAGTGCTAGAATCTTATGCTGAGGCTAAAGAGGCTTTTTTTGAAGGCAAGTATTGGATATTACATGACACTACAATTTATAGCATGCCTTCACATTTTGAGCTTGGCACAAACGCCCTGAAAACAGCCCATTTAAAAACCTTTAAAACGCTCAAAAATTTTCGCCCCAAAGTCCTAGACACCATCTATCAAAATAAACCCGCCGTTTCTATTACAGATGCCATTTCTTCTTTGCATGCTTTAATGCGACAAAATGCAGACACCAAAAAAGTGCGTGCTTTTTTGTATGTGTTTGGAATCTTGCCCTTTTTTGTGCCGTTTTTAGGCGTTCTAATCGCTTATTTTTCGCCCAGCCTTGCTCGCTATGAAAATCTAGCCCTTTTAGGATTAAAATTTATCATTATCACGCTCGTTATTTGGGGGCTATTCTTTGCTTTAGGGAAATTCAGTGTTTCAGGAATGTTTATGCCTGAAATTGGCGTATTATTACCCTTTTTTATCTTTTTAACCTTGAGTTGCTACTATCTTAAAAAACTCAATTCTAAACTTTAATTAACTTTATTTTCATTTAAAAGCTACATAAACATAAAAATATGTTGTAAAATATCTATAAATTAAAAAAATATATTTTAATATGCTCTTAATACCACCCCCACATATCACATGTGAAAAATGGTTTCACTATGATTCAAAAATCAGCGAGAAACTCAAAACTTTGATAGTAATTTTAATTTAAACTTGAGATACTATGTTACAACATATTATTACTAAAAGGATATTAAATGGCTGATTCTGCAAAAAATATAGAAATTGTGCTTGATGACAAAACTTATGGCTTACACCTAGTTTTTTATAAAGGCGAGAGCTATCCTGTGCTAGGGGATGTGAAGAGTTCTATCAAGGCAAGTATAGATTCCTTAGGGCGCATTATTTTTGTTCATCATGGGGTGCATTTGGCTCTCACAGCCCCAGATAGTGTTACAGGATTGTATTTTGAAAGCACAGAAAAATGGGACTATTTGACCTTTCGCCCCGCTGTGTTAAACGATGATAACCAACGCTTTATCATTAGGGATAAGAAAATTCTTACCGCTAATCAAGAATATATTGTTAAAGTTTATAAAAACACGCTCTATATTTCTAAAAATCCTACTGACTATTACGATTTTCATTTGAGCGACACTACAAGCCACTTTTTAAGCCATCCAAGCGAAGTGTTTAACTTTAGTTTTAAAACCCCTATTTCATGGCTCTACTTGGAAAAAGGCGTGGTGTATTATGTAGAGAGCAAACGCTCTGTGCTTGACTTTATCACCTACTACTATTACAACCCTATCACAGGGCATATCGCACAATACCATAAAGATACCGGCGAATTATACGGCTTGACTTCAAGTTCAGGCATTGATTCTTGGGAATACATTCATTTTAAGCCCTGTAAAGATGAGATGACTGCCAAAGAGAAAGAAAATAATAAAAATCAGTCTTTCCAGCTCTTGCTTGTAGATAACAAAGCCATTATCTTAGATGCTTATGGGAATAATTTAAGAGTAAAAACTTATGGGCCTTATTGGGGGGTGCCTTATTTTATTAACCCTTCATACGCTAATCAAGATGACGCTAACACACCTATAGATTATTTCTACTTGGATAACGCCATTGGCGATTTGTCTCGTTTCACGCATAAGAGCTTAGAGACTTGTTCTAAAGGTGCACCCCAAGCCCCAATTTTAGACCCTAAACTTGCTCACAGAAAATCTAGCCGTGAATTATTGGGGCTAGGGAATGACTTTCAGCTCACAGATGCATGGAAAAGACGCTTGCATGCCATTGCGACCACTTGTGTGCGTGGGGTAGTTAGTCGTATTGGAATGTGTGGGGTATGCCTTTTACAAAGCTATCAAATTGTTTTAGAACTCTTGCGTTATACAGACAATCCTTTGCAAAGTGGTGGGGCTTTATTTGACACCGCTCCTAATACCGACCCCTTTATTTCTTTCACTTCACGCTTTCCGGGGCTTGCCCTAGCTTTAGAAATTCCGGGCGAATTTATTCGTAGAGTGAGCGACCCCGCTTACATGCCTACTCGTGCCGCACATGCCCATACCGGTATGAGCTATACCATGTTAGCTGGATATCAAGTCAGCACAACCCCCATGTTAGATTCAACACAATTCCCCACACGCCTAAATGAAATGTTGCATGCAGAAGCAGGAAATGTGTGGATTGCATTTGTTTATAGCATTGATTCATCAGGACGCACTAACCAAATGGTAGGGCATGCCTTACCATTTGTTCGCACAAGAGACGGGCTCATTGCTATACGCACCAATACACCAGATAGAACGCTTGAAAACTACTCCCATGATTTATTTCCTTTGAGAGATTTGCGTGCTATCTTAAATGTGCTTACCACAGGATTTAACCACACCATTAGATATGTCCAGCTTGTGCATGTAGACCACCCCATAGCCAACCCTTTTAGCCAAACCCTAACTTGCCATTCTTTCGCCCACGCTTCACAATAATGGGTTTTTAGAAATGCTTGAATGGTAGGGGGGGCATTTCAAAAACCTTTTGGTTCTATTTGTAAAGACCATTGCTTTTTAGTTGCTGTTTTGCTACACTATTCTTATAAAAATCCCTTAAGCAAGGCTATTTAGATGCCTAATAATGCAAGCAAATTAGAGATTATTAAGCAATCCTTTAACAGCCTAACAAAAACTGATAAAATAGCTTTCCTAAAGGCTATTGAAAACAAAGAAACATCCACCATTAAAACACCCATTCAAAAAGGTATTAAAGAATGTTTGCATTGTGAGTTCGCTAAGCTTGTAAGAAATGACGCTAATCACAATAAGCAAAGATTTTTATGTAATTCTTACAAAAAGAATAGAGCAACTAAAGACTTAGACAAATGTCTTACCTATTATCATTTTGTAAATTTCATTAAAGCGAGTTATAAAGAAATGATTTTATTTAAACACATACAAAATAGTGAATACATCAATAAGGGTTTAGAAATTTCAAAAAAAATATCTAGCAATAGTATAAGCGATTTCTTATGACAAAAGAACAAGATAAATCTCTAACTCTAGCCAATCGGCGTTATTTAGGCAATAAGCAGTCTATTTGTGCATTTTTTAAAGAGATTATTAGCACGCTAGAACCTATTGAAGTCATAGCTGATGTGTTTAGTGGCACAGGAGCATTTAGTGCATCTTTCATAGACAAAACAATTATTACAAACGATATTTTATATAGTAATTATATTACACATTGTGCGTGGTTCTTGCCTTTAGGATATGATAAAAATAAAATTTATGAAAAGCTAGATTTTTATAATAACCCCTTATTTTTAAACAATAAAGAAAGCTCTAATTATATGAGTGAATATTTTAGCAACACTTATTTTAGCTTTAAAAATTGTCTTTTGATTGGTGAAATTAGAAAAGATATAGAGCAACAATATTTAAAGAAAGAGCTTAATTTTAAAGAATATGCCCTATTGCTTAGTGCGTTATTGTTTGCAAGCGATAGAATTGCTAATACCGTAGGGCATTATGATGCGTATAAAAAAATGTTAAAGATTTAGATAAAAAAGTTTTAAGACTAATCCCCCTAATAGCGCCCAAGACACTAAAAAACAATGTTTGTTACAACTTGGACACTAATATTTTAATAGAAAAAATTGAGTGTGATTTATTGTATTTAGACCCCCCTTATAATTCTAGGCAATATAGTAGTGCCTATCATCTTTTAGAAAATATCGCTCGTTTTGAGAAACAAACCCCACAAGGTGTGGCTAAAAAAATCCCCTTAGAACACCTAAAAAGTGAATATTGCACTAAAAATGCCCCCTTAGTTTTTAAAGATTTAATTTCTAAAGCTAGGGCTAAATATATTTTACTCTCTTATAATAATATGGGCGATAAAGGTAATAGCCGTTCCAATGCTAAAATAAGCGATGAGATAATTCTAAGTATTTTAAAACAAAAGGGCAAAGTAGAGATATTTGAAACCCCTTATAAATATTTTAGCACGGGTAAATCTAAAATAACCAATCATAAAGAAAGATTATTTTTATGCAAAGTGCAATAATTCCTAGTTGCTTTAATTATATAGGGGGTAAGACCAAATTACTCCCTCAAATTTTAAAGCATTTCCCTAAAAACTTAGAAGTTTTTGTGGATTTGTTTTGTGGGGGTTGTAGTGTAGGGCTAAATGTTAAGGCTAAACAAATTATTTTTAATGATAGCAACACTAAACTTATTAAGCTTTTAGAAAGCATTAAAAATATTCCTTATGAACTTTTTATGCAAGAAGTTCAATCTTTAATTGATGCTTACAATTTGTCAAAAAGCAACATACATGGATATGATTTTTATCAAAGTAATAGCTCTATAGGACTTGCAAAACATAATAAAGCCCCTTTTTTAAAATTAAGAGAGGATTACAACACGCTTTTAAAAAATAAACAAGATAATCTTTTTATGTTCTATACTTTGATTGTTTATGCCTTTAATAATCAAATCCGTTTTAATCAGCAAGGTTTTTTTAATCTTCCTGTAGGCAAGAGAGATTTTAATGCAAATTTACAAAATAAATTTATAACTTTTTCTAAAACCTTAGCACAAAAAAACGCTGTTTTTAGTCGTATTGATTTTAGAGAATTTAAAATCAATACATTGCCTAAAAATACACTTATTTATTGCGACCCCCCTTATTTAATCACTAATGCCCCTTACAATGAATTAAACGCATGGACTATACAAGAAGAAAAAGATTTATTAAACTTTTTGGATAATACGGATAAAAAAGGATTAAAATTTGCCCTTTCTAATGTGTTGGCGAGTAAAAACCAAGAAAATTTTCTTTTAAAAGAATGGGCTAAAAAATACCATTGCCACTATTTAAAAAAGAGCTATGCTAATAGCAATTATCAAAGAAAAAATAAACAAGCTCCAAGCATAGAAGTGTTAATCACAAATTATTAGGAAAAAAGCATGGCAGAGTTATCGTATCAAAGCTATTTTTGGGTTATAGGAACAACAGGTTTTAGAGTTAAACAATTAGCCTACAAAATCATTTGGCAATGCCAATTATTACAAGAATTTCAAAATGAAATCTTAGCTGACTACGGAGCTTGGCAATGGGATAATGTGCAAGTTCAATACTATAATTTTTTAAAAGAAAAAGGGTTTTTAAGTGGGGATGCAAGTAGAAAAGATAAAGATGCGAGATTAAAGACTTCAGGGCTTGTAGATATTGGATTATTGACTAAAAAAAGTAGGCAACTAAGCGAGGTTGGTAAAGAATTGCTTAAAGCAAGTAATAATGATGAAAAAGAGCCTTTATTTTTAATAGATACAACAAAAGTATGGTTTTTTTAAAACAGCTTTTAAAAACGCATATTCAAGTCAATAACAAAACTATAAGACCCTTATTATTAATCTTAAAAGTTTTAGATGAATTAGAATACCTTAATTATGATGAATTTACATACCTTATTCCCTTAATTACTGACTCAAAAATCTTAAATTTACTAATTGATAAAATCAAAGAGTATAGAAAACTAGAGAATATCCAAAAAGATAGAAATAGCTTTATAGATGCCATTATTTATGAAGTTTTAATAGGCATGCCTAATTACCAAAAAGCCTTACAAATATTTTTAAAAAATGAAGTTAGCATAGATTTAATCTGTAAAATTGGCATCAACAGAAAAAGTCCTAATTATGATAGGAATTACTTTGAAATATATCAAGCTTTACAAAATTGTTTTTTAAATGGCATAAATAATCAAGAAACACATTTAATAACACTCTTTAAGAGCCTTAAAAATTTAAAAAACTCCAAAACTTGTCGCTTATGGTTTAAACTTATTTTTGCTAAAAATCCTACTTCAAAAATAATTGAACAAAATCAAGTTTCTACTTGCTTATCTTCAACTAACCCATTTTTAAATTGTAAAGACATTCAAGAATTTAAGCAAATCTTTTTTAAATACTTGCATGTGTTTAAAGCAAAAGCGACTTTGGAGGATTATTTTGATTTAAATTGTAGATATTTTAATTTGAGTGATATTATCGTGTTTGAAAACGGATTAATCAAGCTAGACATACTCCCTAAACACTATTTTAAACAAGTTATAGACTCGTTGTCTTTACAAATTTTTAAACCAAATCATCAATTAAAACAAGCTATTTCTTTAGAAGAGATTATAGGAAATGCCCCAAACCTTGATAGGCTTTATAGGGATTTAAGTCTAGCTCTTAACGCTCCTATCAAAAATCAGCAAGACATTATCTATAATACTAATCATTATAAAAAACAACAATTTATCACACTGATTGAAAATAAATTTAGTAACGCAGTTTTATTAAAACTTCTTCAATTATTTAAAGATAGAAACAATAATCCTAAGGCAGATAAAAATATTTTTGAGTTAGTTACTGATGAGGCTAATATTCCTACTATTTTTGAATACATTATAGGCATTATTTGGTATAAAATCTCTCAATTTGAGGGTGATTTAGGCGTATTTCTAAAACTCTCTTTACAACCTAATTTATTGCCAAAGACTCATGCAAAAGGGGGAGATGCTGATATTATCTTTGAATATGCCCCTAAGTTGCCTTTTTATCACAAGCATTGTCTGTTATTAGAAGTTACACTAACAACTAAGGACAATCAAAGGCGTATGGAATTAGAACCTGTTAGCAGACATTTAGGTAATCATCTTATTAAAACAAAGAATTTGAATGATTATGCCATTTTTATTAGCACTTATTTAGATCCTAATGTAGTGAGCGATTTTTCATATAGAAAAATCATGCCTTATCAAAAGGACAAGAAAGGCATTAATGGTATGAAAATCTTATCTTTAGATACAGATATTTTAGGTGTGATTTTAAGTAAAAATATTACTTATGAAAATCTTTTCGTAATACTAGATAATTTTTATCAACAAGAGTTAAAAGACCAAGATTATTGTAAGCCATATAGCAAAATTAATGCATTTTAGAATCACCAACTACAGCCATTTGGGCTTAACAATGCCTTGTTGTTTTCTATCTTAAAACACTATTGATAGCTTTATAATAAAGTCATCATAACTCAACAACAAAAAACAATAGCCTAAAAAATAAGGTTTTCATAACGCACCATAAAACTTAAAGTGCGTCTCTAAACCCTAAAAAGTATAAACATAGCGCAAATACATGGAATATTGACGCATTAAAGTCTGAGTCAAACTAAAATTTGTCTCTGGTCCGTTAATGGTGGTTGGTTCTAGCGTTGTTTTCTTATCTTTGCCAGAGCCAGTTGTTACTTCTTTTTGTGGTCCTTGACTTTGTTCCTTGATAGTGGTAGAGCCCTTAAAAAACTCATTAGGAATGGTAGGAATTTTGATGCCAAATTCAATGCCATGGTGTTTGAAGAAATTCGTTCTAATCCCTACATTTACCAAAAATTGAAAGTGTGTGTTATTCACTTTAGAGTTTAGTTTTCCTGTAGTATACTCGCTACTAGGATTAATACCTACGCTACAACTAGCCGGCGTAGTATCTCCACATGTAATCGTGCCATCAGCATTAGTCATATACGCATCAGCGTCAGTATTCACACCATAGACATAACCATCTTCAAAATATCCTACACGATTATTTGTCCAAGTATTACCCGCAAAATTTACGCCCACAAAAAACCCTGCCGTAGCCTTATCTTTGTTAATGATATTAAAAAGCATGTCTGTGCCAAAACCATAAGTATACATATCTACTTTTTGATTGTTTAGATAAAAGGGCGATATAGCGTTAGCGGCACGAGAATTAGAAAAATTAGAATGCCCATAATCAAAGAAGCCATAATAACGCAAGCCAAACCATTTTTTCTTGCCTATAAAATGCTTATAGCCTGTCATCACACCTAGCCCATACATAGGCTGGTTATGCCCCAAAAGATTTTTATTGGTGCTAAGCATATTTAGCCCACTCCAATTAACTACGCAGTTTCCGGGAGCACAACCACCACTTTGACCTATGGGCGTATTGGGCGTATTGTTTGATACCACCGTGCCATTAGGTATTTGAAACAAAGAGCCATCTTTATAAGCATTAGTTTTTTGGTCAGCTCTACCAATTTCTAAGCTAATTCCCACAAACGCACCATTTTTTTCATACGCCATTAAAGGAGATAATAACAAAAACGAACCTAAAAAAGTGCCTAAAACAACCGAACCCCTCTTAGAAATACCCAAAGAATCAGCCACTACAGACCTATTGCCACTAAAATTCCCCACAATCTTTTTACGATTTTGCATTTTACTTCTATCTCTTTTTTACGGAAATTAAGTATTACTCTCATGGTTTTTGGTTAGAGTATTACTTTCTAAATTATTGTATTATACCCTACAATACTCTTAAAAGTCAACCGACAACAACACTCAAAAATCTCTATTCCTTGCGTGTTATTAACTAAATTATGGTAGGGTGCTTTCTTATCAAAAACCCCTTTAAGGAAGTCCTATGACAGCGATTTATCCCTATATCTTGGTAGTGCATTTATTGTGTGCGATTATTTTTATTGGATATTTATTTTTTGATATGGTAATTTTCCCTAATGTGAAGAAAATGTATGGCGAAGAGTTTGCTAACAAAGCCAATATGGGTATCACTAAAAGAGCGATTAAGATTATGCCCTTATGCGTTTTAACGCTTGTTATTACAGGGGGTATGATGCTTAGCCAATATGTGGGGGGTGATAAGGGTTGGTGTGAAACCCCTTTTCAAAAAGTGCTTATGGTTAAAGTGATTTTGGCTTTAAGCATTTTTGCTTTGGTGCTTTTTTCTTTATCTTGCAAGTTTTTAGGCAAGAAAAATCCTATCGGTAATTATATCCATCATATCGCTTTAACTTTTGGCTTTTTAATTGCTATTTTGGCAAAACTTATGTGGTTTGCTTAAGAACGCTTTAATCTCAAAGAATTTAACACTACTATCAAAGAACTAGCACTCATGCTTAAGCTCGCTATTAAAGGGTTGATATACCCTAGCATAGCTACAGGAATTAAAATGGCGTTGTAAATCAAACTTAAAGCAATATTTTGTAACACTATCTTATAGACTTTTTTAGCATTACTTAGTGCTTTTTCTAACAAACTCAAATCTTCTTCTAAAAGCAAAATATCACACGCACTCTTACTTAAAGCACTTTTTTCAAACCCTAATGAAACATTTGCTCTTTTTAGGGCTAGGGCGTCATTATTGCCATCGCCTATCATGGCACACACACCTTTATAAGAACTTACTATTTGAGCCTTATCTTCAGGCTTCAAGTTCGCTTGATAATTAGAAATCCCTAATTGTTTTGCACAATTTTTGACAGAGTTTTCATTATCCCCACTTAAAATTTCTAATTCTAAACCCTTATTTCGTAAAGTTTGAATAACTTCTTTAGCATTAGACTTCAAACGCTCTTCTAAGATAAATACCGCTTGTAAGGTCTTATTTTTAGCAAAGCCTACCATAATATTCGTGCTTTTCTTAATCTCTTCTTTGATTTTTAAATTAACTCCCATAGAATCTAAAAACTTCAAACTCCCTACTAGAAAGGTTTCGTTTTGATAATGTGCTTTTAACCCATGAGCAAAAAACTCCATTTTTTCTAAGACAACCTCATCACAATCTAATGATTTAATGATAGCACTATGGGCTAAATGCTCTCTAGTTTTTAAAAGACTCTTTAAAAACCTTTCATCAAAACTTTCATAAATAATGCTCTCTTTTAAAAGGACTTCTTTTTGAGTGAGTGTGCCGGTTTTATCTATAAAGATTTTTTTGACTTTTGCTAAAGTCTCTAAAAACAACGCTTCTTTAAACACAATCAAAGGGTTTTTAAATACCCCTATCACTAAGGCAATAGGTGTAGCTAGTGCAAACGCACAAGGACAACTTATCACTAAAACACTAATACACACCATTAAAGCTTTTTCAAAATTAGCCCCCAAACCAAATTGCCATAGCACAAAACTTAAAAAGGATAAAAACAACACCGCTTTAGAAAAAATATCTGCAATTTTATTCGCACTACTCTCAATTAAGGGCTTTTCTAAAAAACTCTTTTTTAAGGTTTCTAATAAACTAGAAAGGCGTGAGTTTTGAAAATTCGCACTAACTTGATAGCTAAAAGGCACGCCCACATTCACATAACCCCCTAAAATCTTATCATTAAGCCCTAATTCCAAAGGCTTAAACTCCCCACTAATTAAGGACGCATCTACACTTGCACTACTTAAAAGCTCTCCATCTAATGCGATTTTAGCTCCACTAGGCACAAAAACAATAGAACCTATAGCGACATCTTTAGGGTGTTTTTCAATATGCTTGTCATTTTCTACAACTATCACGCTATGAATTTCATGCGATTCTAAAGCTAGGCATTTTTCATTCGCAAACAACCTAGCCTTTAATTCCAAAAACTTAGAGCCAAAAACAAGGGTTAAAATCGTGCTACTAGCTTCAAAATAAGTCTCTTGTGAGTTAAGCATGGCATAAATAGAATAAACAAACGCCGATAACGCCCCAAAAGACACGCTCAAATCCATACCAAAAACGCCATTTTTTAGCCCATAAAACGCCCCCTTAATAAAAAATCGCCCCACAACCACTAGCACTAATAAGCTTAAAAGTAGTGAGACAATATCTAGGTTTCTTTGCATAAGCTTGTCCATGCTATTAGCATAACTCGCATATTTGGCAACCGCAATAAACATCAAATTCATGGTTGCAAAAAACCCTATACTTAAAGTAAGCAAGTAAGAGCGTTGCTCTTTTTGAGCTTTTAAGGCGTAATTTTTAGCATTATAGATTTTAGCTCCATAGCCCAAGCTCTCAATTTTTTGAATAATTTCTTTAGGGTTTAAGGATTTGTCAAACACAATTTGTAAATGTTGCGTTGTGAAATTCACGCTCACTTTTTTAACCCCCTTTAAACGCTCTAAAACCTTTTGATTGAGCCATAAACACGCAGTGCAATGGGTTTTTTCTAATAAAAGATTAAGAATATAATCGCCCCTATTATTCTCTTCTAATGCTTGTTCTAATTCCAAAGAGCTAATGGCATTTTCACTCACTACAGGGGCTAAAGTAGAAGTGCCTAATTTGTCATAAAAGCTTTCTAAATTCAAATCTAATAATAACGCATACACCCTAGCACACCCCGTGCAACAAAAAACTAATTCTTTATGATTGATAGTCTCTTTAAAAAGCTCACTTTCTTTAAACTCTAACTGACAATGCGAACATTTCATTTTAATCCTTAATCTAAAGGCACTTTAATAGAATAAGTGTTACAAGTTTGATAGATTTTTAAAACTTCTTTGGTGTTATCGCTTTGATTTTTGGAATTATGCGTGATTAGGGGGGGTAAGACTTTTAAAGCGGATTTAGAATTATTCCTAGCCACTCCAAGCATTAAGTGGGCGTTTTTATCTTTAAAACTTTGAACAAATCTTAAGGTCTCTAAAGTGAGTTTAACACCCTTTAAACTCTCTATGACTAGACAAAGTGATAAGGCTTCATAACAAAAAATAAAATACCCCTTAGGTTTCAAACATTTTTTAACCTTAGAAACAAGGGAAAAAAAGTCTAATTCGCTTTGGTGTCTTGCATGCCCTTTAGTCATAGATTTAATAGAACCTAAGGCATAAAAAGGGGGATTACACACAATAATGTCATACAAAGTAGGGGGGTTGAAAACTAAAAAGTTAGTTTCAAACACTTGAGTGTTAGGAAATTTTAGGGCGTTTTTTTGAGAACAAAACGCCATTTTACTATCCTTTTCTACTAGGTGTATGTTTGCTAGTGGGTTATCTCTCGCACACAATAAGCCTAAAATCCCACACCCTGAGCCTATATCTAAAATTTTATCGTGCGTTTTAACAAAGGGGCGTAAAAAATCGTATAAAAAAAGCGAATCGCTGTTATAAGAATAGGCGTTTAAGGGCTGGTATAACCTTAAGAGTTTGCTATCCATAAAAGGGCTTCATTTTCCAAAAGTTGTGTGTGTAATAAACGCCCTTTGAAAGGGGTTTTTAAAATAAATGAGTTAAAAGCCTTGCTAATCATAGATGCATGAGAGTGTAAGAGTAACATATCCACTTGCTCTCTTAAGCTCTCAAATAATTCCCACCCCCCTTCAATAAGGTTGAACCCTTTATTTAGGGGCAAATCTTTAGGGTTATGATAGACATTTACCAAGCGATTAGGCACAGAAAAAACTCTTAAATTAGAATGGATAGAATGCTTAGACAAAATAGCGATATTAGGGGCTTTTGTTTGATAAAAGCTATCAGAAAAACGAGTATCTAGCAAAGGGTTATCCACTCTTATTGTATTACCAGAGATTATGAGAGAATTACAAACGGCTCGCTGATTATGCGTAAAAATGGTGCTTTTTTCACCAGTGATTTTACCATGCTTATAATCCCCATTCATTCTTAAAGCGAGTTTAAATAAATTAAAACGCCCTTGTTTTTCCATTATTCTAAAGGGCAAAAGCAAGTCATTAGCCTTTTTTTCTAAATTCTTACAAATTAAAACTTCAATATGGGCTTTTTTTAGCCTTTCTAAACCCCCTTTTTTAGCTTCACACTCTTCTGTGGCAATAACGACTCTTTTAGGCTTTAAAATTTCTAATAATTCACTACAAGCTGGAGTTTTACCATAAGAATTGCATGGCTCTAAGGTTACTAAAAAAGTGCAATCTTTAAAAGCGTTGTGGTGGTATTTTTTTAAAAAATCACTTAAAGTTTTAGGGTCTTCTATTTGGTCTAAGTCGCTTTTTAGCTCAGGTCTTAATATTTTTAGAGCCGTTTTAGAGGCTAGGACTTCTGCATGCGAAGTTTTAGCCTTTTTATGCACTTCTAGACTTAGAATTTCATTGTCTTTATCTAGCACCATGCAAGCTACGCTAGGGTTTTCTAAAGCTAGAGTTTGATATTCCCATGCCTTATTCAAACAAGTTTCTAATAAACTCTCATAAAGTCTCATAACCAACCTTAACTAGGAAAAAAGGGCAAAGACAAAAACCCTTTAATCACTAAAGCGTTAATAATGTCAATAAAAAACGCTCCTACTAACGGCACTACGATAAATGCCACATGCGAATGTCCGTAGTGGTTGGTGATAGTTTGCATATTCACCATAGCCGTTGGGGTTGCTCCAAGTCCAAAACCACAATGCCCAGCACATAGCACCGCCGCATCATAATCTTTGCCACATGCTCTAAAGGTTACAAGAACCACATAAAGTATCATAAACACCACTTGAGTCGTTAAAATAACCGCTAATGGCACAGCAAGTTTTAACAATTCTAATAAATTTACGCTCATTAAAGCATAAGCTAAAAACAAGCTCAAACTTACATTACCTATTACAGAAACTTCTCTATCAAACACGCTATGGATTTTGAAAAACGATAAAGCATTTCTTAAAATAACCCCCACAAACAAGCATAATACAAAAGTGGGTAGAGTGAAACTCTTAGGCATTAAATGAGATAAAAAAGTCCCTACTAATAGAGCAATCGCAATCAAGGCTAAAGACTCTACAAAACTTGATGCAGTGATTAAGCGCTCTTCTTTAGGGGTTTCAAAACCTTTGGAGACAATACCTTCAAGAGCGTCTTTTTCTTTAGTATCTTTTGGCTCTAATTTGTATTTAGAAATCAAATATTTTGCAACAGGCCCTCCAATAATCCCCCCACTCACCAATCCAAAGGTCGCACACACCATGCCCACTTCCAAGCTTGAGCTAAAATCATAGGGAGCTTGTGTGAAAGAATTAGCCCATGCCGCACTTGTGCCATGCCCTCCCACTAAAGCAATAGAACCCCCTAAAAGTCCCATTAAAGGATTCACCCCCAAAAGACTTGCTACAGCAACACCTACAATATCTTGACACACTACAAACCCCACTACCACAAGCAAGAAAACTGCAAGCATTTTCCCGCCTTTTTGCAAAGATTTGAAATCCGCACTCAAGCCAATAGTAATGAAGAAAGTCAGCATTAAAGGGTCTTTTAAAGAAGAATCAAATTGCAAATCAAAATCATAAAATTGGTGGGCTAACATGATAAAGAATGCTACTAAAACCCCACCCACAACAGGTTCTGGAATATCATAATCTCTTAAAAATTTTATCTTAGAAATAACATAGCGTCCAAGCAATAACACTAAGACCATACACACCAAAGTAGCGTAAACATCTAGTTTAATTTCTTGCAAACTTGTATCCTTATTAAGCAAATTTGCCTTATTATAATATAATAGCCCCTTAGAAATAAACGATATTCATTAGAAAGTAGGTATTCCTTGCACACAGTATTACAAATTGGAGCTGGTGGCGTAGGCGGTGTCGTAGCACATAAAATGGGCTTAAATAGAGATATTTTTAAAAACATTATCTTAGCAAGCCGAAGCCTAGATAAATGCCAAGCAATTAGAGAGAGTATGTTAAAAAGGGGGCTTGGAGACATCACAATTGAACAAGTCAATGCAGATGATGTTCAAGCCTTAGTAGCGTTAATCAATAAATACAAGCCTAAAGTCGTTATCAATGTGGCTTTACCTTATCAAGATTTAACGATAATGCAAGCATGTTTAGAAACTAAAACGCATTATATTGATACCGCTAATTACGAACATCCAGATTTAGCGAAGTTTGAGTATAAAGAGCAATGGGCGTTTGATAAAGCCTATAAAGAGGCGGGGATTTTAGGGGTTTTAGGGGCTGGGTTTGACCCGGGCGTAACGAATGCTTATGTCGCTCACGCTCAAAAACACCATTTTGACACTATCTATACTTTAGATATTTTGGATTGTAATGCGGGAGACCACAAACGCCCTTTTGCAACCAACTTTAACCCTGAAATTAATTTAAGAGAAGTCAGCTCTAAAGGGCGCTATTATGAAAATGGCAAGTGGGTTGAAACCAAACCTTTAGAAATCAAAAAAGTATGGGCTTATCCCCAAGTTGGTGAGATGGATTCTTATCTTTTATACCATGAAGAATTAGAATCATTAGTTAAAAACATTAAGGGCTTAAGAAGGGCAAGATTCTTTATGACTTTCTCTCAAAATTATCTTAACCACATGAAGTGCTTAGAAAATGTTGGCATGTTAGGCATTAAAGAAGTAGAACATCAAGGCGTAAAAATCGTGCCAATACAATTTTTAAAGACTTTACTTCCTGACCCAGCGACCTTAGCCAAAGACACTACCGGCAAAACCAACATTGGGTGTTATATGA
The DNA here is from genome assembly GCF_000259255.1 of Helicobacter cetorum MIT 00-7128. Lineage (NCBI taxonomy): Bacteria > Pseudomonadati > Campylobacterota > Epsilonproteobacteria > Campylobacterales > Helicobacteraceae > Helicobacter > Helicobacter cetorum. The sequence goes on along the minus strand of NC_017737.1, from coordinate 272,239 downwards.
CCGGAATTAAAAACAATCAAGATAAAACGCTCTACATCTATAATGTGTGCGACCATAAAAAATGCTATGAAGAAGTAGGCTCACAAGCTATAAGCTATACTACCGGCGTGCCAGCCATGTGTGCAGCTAAAATGATTTGTAATGACACTTGGAGTGTGGAGCAGTTTAAAGCAGGGGTGTTTAACATAGAAGAGTTAAACACTGACCCCTTTATGGAAGAATTGACTAAACAAGGCTTGCCTTATGAAGTGATTGAGCGTTAAAAACGCTCTTTGCTTTTATATTATTTTCCCCCCCTTTATGCTCTTTGAAATTTAATCTTTGGAGCTATTTGGAGCGATAAATATCGTTTCTCTCTCTATAGTAATATTCTTATCATCTATGCTATAAGCTTGTATCTTAATAGGGGTAATTGCATCTCTAGTGCGCTTGATATGGCGCTCTGTAACTTGCGCATGATTTTCTAAGGGTTTTCTTAAAATCACTACCGCCTTAATCTTTTGCCCCGCTTTAATAGTGATAGGCTCTAAGGGTTTTTTAATCTTAATTTCATCATGCCCTAAAATTTTAAAGTAAAAACTATGATTTTTAATGTCAGTATTATTAAATAAAAAAACATAATCATTATCCACATACCCACTAGAGCGTAATTCATATAAATCACTATTGCGATTAATGTCTAATAACATGCGTTCTTTTTTAAACGAAGTGATAGCTAATAGACCTACTACAATGGCAATAACCACTATGTAAGCTATGGTTTTTAAACGCATTAAGCGCACTTTTTCATGCTTAATCGTAGCGTTTGTTGAAGTCCATTGAATGAGTGATGGGCGGTTGTATTTAGACATCGTTATCGTGCAAGCATCTACGCATTCTAAGCAATTGATACATTCTAATTGTAAGCCCTTTCTAATATCAATATGAGTAGGGCAAACTTGCACGCAATGCCTGCAATTCACGCATTCATTATCTGCACTACGCTTTTTAGGAGGCAAGGGGTTTAACACACCATTAGGTTCATAAACAACACCCCCTCGCTCTTCGTTATAGATAGGGTTTAAAGTGTCATTGTCATACAACACCGATTGCACCCTTGCATAAGGGCATAGATAGATACAAAAACGCTCTGCAACCACTACAATATCAAATAACACTACTAACGCACTTACAAGCCAAAAACCCATAGCAATAGCGTGTTCGCTAGGATTTTTAAGATAGAGAAAAAAATCTTCTGGAGCGATAAAGTAAAAGAAAAAAACCATCATTAACCCTGCCACAATAGGGGCGAATAACAAAATACTCAGCATTTTGCGTAACTTGTAGCTTAAAGTGTCTTGAGCCATTTCTTGCTTATTATTAATCTTTTTATGGAGTTTAAAAATCTTAGTTTCAATCACATCTCTATACAGCACTCTTAAAAAGGTTTGCGGGCAAGCCCACCCACACCACACACGACCCAACATTGTAGTGATAAAAAAGACACCAATAAAAAGCAAAATAACCATAAAAGGCATGATTTGCATTTCAGAGGCATTCCAAATCTTGCCTAAAAAATGCACTTGTTTATACTCAAACGAGATTAAAAATAAATGTGCTCCATCAATGCGAATAAAAGGCGTAATAACCAAAGCTAAAAAAATTAGAGCATACCCTATATAGCGTTTCAAACGAAATGATTTTAAAAAATGATTAGTCGCATCAAGCATGAAATATCCTAAAATTTAAGTGTCTTACTATACCCTAACAACTTAACGCTTTTACTTAAAATCATCAACATGTTATAATGATGACATTTTATTATTTAAGGCAAATTTATGGATAGCGTTTTAAGCTTTTTGACAAACATTAATGTCATTTTCACTATTTTAGGGTATTTGATTGGGGGGATTCCTTTTGGCTATGCGCTAATGAAAATCTTTTATAATACAGACATTACCAAAATTGGCTCTGGAGGCATTGGCGCAACCAATGTTTTGCGCTCTTTGCAAAATCTTGGCGTTGCTAAAGCTAAACAACTTGCTATGCTCGTTTTAATCTTAGACTTATTCAAGGGCATGTTTGCAGTTTTTTTAAGTAAATTATTTGGTTTGGATTATAGTTTGCAATGGATGGTAGCTATTGCGAGTATTTTGGGGCATTGTTATTCGCCCTTTTTGAATTTCAATGGGGGTAAGGGTGTTTCTACAACTATGGGTGCGGTAGCCTTGCTCATTCCTATTGAGAGCTTAATAGGGCTAGTAGTATGGTTTTTTGTAGGCAAGGTGCTTAAAATCTCTTCACTAGCAAGCATTCTAGGAGTAGGGACTGCAACGCTTTTAATCTTTTATGTTCCTTATATGAATATTCCTGACTCTATTAATATTATCAAAGAAGTTGGCACACAAACTCCTATGGTATTGGTCTTTATTTTCACGCTTTTAAAACACACTAGCAATATTTTTAACTTGCTTTTAGGCAAAGAAAAGAAAATTTTATGAGAGTAACACAAAGCGTTCATGTCCATAACTTCATTTTTGAAACCATTTTAGGGATTTTGGAGTTTGAACGCTTAAAACCCCAAAAGATAAGCCTAGATTTAAATCTTTCCTATACGACATTGCAAAACAAGGCTTACCTAGACTATATTGAAATCCAAAATATCATTCAAAATACCATGCAAGAAAAGCAATACTTGCTGATTGAAGATGCCCTTAAAGATTTAAGCAATATCTTAAAAAACCGCTATGAAGAAATTTCTAAACTCTTTTTAAAAATCACTAAATTAGAAATTTCTTCTTGTTCGCAAGTAGGGGCAAGCATAAATATTTGCTATGAAGATAGTTTTTAATTTCTTCTTTCTCATTATTTGCCTGAATGCTCGCCCTATAAACCCCTTATTAGAACCTTTATATTTTCCTAATCATGCACAATTTTTGGATTTAAAACCTCATTTTATGATTAGAAAAAAGCATGTTTATAAACCTTTTAAATGGGGGAATACCATAATTATCAAGCGTAAGGATTTAGAAGAACGCCAAAGCAATCAACCAAGCGATATTTTCCGCCAAAATGCCGAAATCAATGTATCTTCTCAAACCTTTTTAAGGGGACTTAATAGCGATTTTTCACGAGTGATAATAGATTCAGTTTCACAATAAAACTATAATAAATACTAAAACTATCCTTAGTAGTATTTTTTTTCATAATTTCGTAATTTTAAAACTAAGTTTAAGGTATTATTATATAAAATAGTGTAATAATAATCTTTTGGATTTAATTTTTGACTTAATGTGAAAAATTGAAATTTGTTGAATTTTAAGGAATAAAGGCTAAAAGAAATGCTTAGAAATGGATTTAGGATTATTTTTGTCTCGCTTGTTGTCGCAAGTAGTCTAGAAGCTCAAGAAAGTCGCACGCTTGGTAAAGTTACTACAATGGGCGAAAGAACCTTTGAATATAACAATAAGATGTATATCAATAGAAAGGAGCTTGAACAACGCCAAAGTAATCAAGTTGATGATATTTTTAGAACTAGAGCTGATGTGAATGTGGCAAGTGGGGGCTTGATGGCACAAAAAATCTACATTAGGGGTATTGAGAGCCGTCTCTTAAGGGTAACTATAGATGGCGTTGCTCAAAATGGTAATATTTTCCACCATGATGCTAACACCGTGATTGACCCAAACATGATTAAAGAAGTAGAGGTTATTAAGGGTGCGGCAAACGCTTCAGCAGGTCCGGGTGCAGTAGCAGGTAAATTAGCCTTTACTTTAATTGATGCGAATGACTTTTTAAGAAAGGGTCAAACCTATGGCGCTAAGGTTGAGGCAGGGTTTTTTACTAACTTTGGGTATCGTGTGAATTTTACCACTGCTTATCGTGGCAAAAATTGGGATATGTTAGCGTATTACAACCACCAAAATATCTTTTATTATAGGGATGGAAATAACGCTTTTAGAAATCTTTTCCACCCCAATTATGACTTAAACGACCCGGGCAATAGCGACCAAGGTATAGGAACTCCTAGTGAAACCAACAGCGTTTTAACCAAATTCAATGGATATATTAATGATACTGACACCATTACGCTAAGCTATAGCATGACTCGCTATAACTCTACAAGACTTTTGCGCCCTAATACCACTTCAGCGCTTTCTAAAGTAAATTATCCGGGAGGTCAACCCGCACCTTTTGTAATTGACTTTGGTAAAGAATTAGCTCATACCATTAACTTTAACCATAGTTTAAGCTTAAAATACAAGCATGAGGGTGGCACAAGCTTTAGTCAGCCTCGTATTGAATCCACCGCTTTCTTAGGGGTAAGGGGGGGTAATTATAATCCTTTAGTAAATCCCTTTGCCTATAATTCTAATGAGCCTTATAATCCATACTATACCCAAGAAATGGGGCCTTGGTGTAATAGCCCAGAGGGTGCTGGGCAATGCACACAAGGAACCATTACGCCTATTAATGGTGGTGCTGGAGGGTATCAAATAGGGTATAATTCTACTTTAGCAGTAGGTGCACCTTGGAGCATAAACCCAAAAACAGGTGTCTATACAGGACCTGTGCCTAAAAATCCAGCCTATGACATGGCACCACCAAATTCTAGTAATACTACAGCGAATGACTGGACTTTAGGAAATGCTGATGCTGAAGGGACTCTAGCTAGAAGAATCTTCTTAGTAAACTCCGGAATTAATCTTAAAGTGCAACACCCCTTATCTGAAGACTATGGAAATGTCTTTGAATACGGCTTAATTTATCAAAATATTAGCGTATTCTCTGGACTAGATAAGGGAGCAAATGGCTATTATAAAAATAATATCAACCCTAATAGCCCTAATGGCTTAGGCTTGCCTTATCGCCATTACTACACAGACCAAAGCTCTCAATACCCTCAAAATTTGAATACGCCTAACCCTCTTTATCGTAACATGCCTCAAAACTCGCATGCTATCGGTAATATTATTGGTGGCTATGTGCAAGCCAACTACAATCTTTTAAGAAATTTAATCGTGGGTGCGGGAACTCGTTATGATATTTATACCTTGTTAGATAAAGATGGACGCACCCATGTAACTTCTGGTTTCTCACCTTCTGCAACCATTCTTTATAATCCTATTGAAAAAATTGGCTTAAAAGTGAGCTATGCGTATGTAACCAAAGGTGCCTTACCCGGTGATGGCGTTTTGATGAGAGACCCAACGGTAATTTATCAACGAAATCTTAAGCCAGCTATCGGTCAAAATGTAGAATTTAATGCGGATTTTAACAGCAGGTATTTTAATGTGCGTGCTGCAGCGTTCTACCAAGTGATTAATAACTTTGTTAATAGCTATGGTCAAGATGCCTCTAAAAATGGCGGGGGTAATGCGACTGCAAAGAATATGTCAGGAAACTTGCCTCAAACCATTAATATCTATGGTTATGAAGTTTCAGGGAATGTGAAATACAAGAATTTCTTAGGGACTTTCTCTGTGGCTCGTTCTTGGCCTACAGCTGAGGGGCATTTATTGGCAGATACTTACGCACTAGCTGCAACTACAGGAAATGTGTTTATCCTAAAAGCTGACTATCGCATACCTCGCTGGGGACTTACACTCACTTGGCTTTCACGCTTTGTAACTAATATGTATTATATGGGATATTCAATCTATTATCCACAATGGGGCTTAATGAAAATTCATAAACCCGGCTATGGCGTGCATAATATTTTTATTAACTGGACGCCTCCCGGAAGTAAATGGAGAGGCTTAAAACTTTCTGCTGTCTTTAACAATATCTTAAACAAGCAATATGTAGACCAAACTTCTGTATGGCAAGCAAGTGCGGACGCTCCAGCAAGCGATATGATTCCTAAAGACAAGCGTATGGCACTCCCAGCACCCGGATTTAACGCTCGCCTCCAAGTATCCTATCAATTCTAGGTTTTAAAAAAGAAATCTTAAGATTTCTTTTTTAACTCTCTTTTATATATTTTCAAAATGAAATCTAAAAGACCTTATAAAAATTACCAAACCTTATGGAAGAAATTTCGCTTATTTACTAAGCTCACTAAAATGCTTTTAAGGATTTTAAAAAGTAGTTTTATAAGAAATTTAGTGAGTTTAGACTAAGATAGATATTCAAATTTAACATTAGAAAATAGATATGAAACCAAATTACCAAGCCATTCCAAGCACTCAAAGTGTGTTGCAACTTTTAGAAAATGAGCCTTACAATAAAACTTTTCTTAAAAAAATCGTTACACAAACGATAGAAAACGCACGCAAAAATCCCTCCATTCTCACGCCTAATCAGCAAGAAAACGCTCAAATTATGGCTAAAGAAACTAAGCGAGCTATCCAAAATCTTTTGAAAAACCCCTATCAAAAGATTATCAATGCAAGTGTGAGTGCCTTTGGGTCAAATTATGGGCGAGCGTTTTTTACCCAAAAATTTTATGAAAAAATTGAACCAAATCTAAGAGAAGTTTTAACAAACCCCATTGATTTAGAATGCGATTTAAGCACCGCTAAAAGAGACAACCGCTTAACTCCCTTAAAAAAGCTTTTTAAAGCGTGTTTTGACACTGAAGAAGTCTTAATTGTGAATAACAACGCTAGTGCAGTCGTTCTCATCGCTAACGCTTTAGCTAATCAACAAGAAATTATTGTTTCTTATGGCGAATTAGTAGAAATTGGGGGGAATTTTAGGATTAAGGATATTTTGCTAGCTAGTGGAGCGAAATTGCACTTAGTAGGGAGCGTGAACCGCACTTATTTAAGAGATTATCGCCTAGCTTTGAATGAAAAGAGCAAAATATTACTTAAAATCCATCCTAGCAACTTCACCCTTAAAGGCTTTAAAAAAGACACGCCTTTTAAAGACTTACAAACCCTAGCAAAAGAGCATAACTTAGTTGATTATTACGATTTAGGGAGTGCGAGCTTATTAGATAATCTCAAAGAAGAGACTTTAGAAGAGATTCTAGCTTTAAAGCCTTCGTTATTAAGCTTTAGTGCGGATAAATTCTTTAATGGGACACAAGCGGGCATTATTATGGGTAAAAAAGAATTGATTGACATCTTAAAAAACCACCCGCTTTATAGAGCCTTTAGAGTGGATAAAGTTACGCTCACTCTATTATTTCATAGTCTCAAAGCATGGATAAGTGCTAAAGAAGATATTAAAGTGTGTGAATTACTAAATCAAACTAAAGATGAATTATTGCAAAAAGCTCTAAAACTCTACGCTCTTTTAAAACCCCTAGAGTTAAATGTAAGCGTGGCGTCTAGCTTTTCAAGCATTGGAGCAGGGAGCTTGCCAAATTTAGAGCTAGAATCCTTTTGTGTAAAAATCCAGCCTAAAAATAAAAAAGTTTTAGATTGTGAAAAACTTTATTTAAGGCTTTTTCAAAAAGGTGTTATTACAAGAATCTCATGCGAACATGTGTGTTTTGAAGTCTTTAGCTTGAACGAAGGAGATTTTGAAAAAATCACCTTAATTTTAGAAGAAATCCTAAATAAGGCTTAAAAATTCGCTATAATAGGACTTCTTTTTAAAGCATAATCTCCCCAAAAATAAAAAGGAACTTAAGAAATGGAAAAAATCAGCGACCTTATAGAGTGCATTGCGTATGAAAAAAATTTACCTAAAGAGATGATTTCAAAAGTGATTCAAGGCTGTTTGTTAAAAATGGCACAAAATGAATTAGACCCTTTGGCGCGCTACTCTGTGATTGAAGAAAACAAGCAGCTCCAGCTTATCCAACTTGTAGAAGTTTTAGAAGATGATGATGAAAGATTGCTTAATGACCCTTCTAAATATATCAGCTTGTCTAAAGCTAAGGAAATGGAGCCAAGCGTTAAAGTTAAAGATGAATTATCCTATAGCTTGAGTTTAGAGAGTATGAAACAAGGGGCAGTAAACCGCCTTTTTAAAGATTTGCAATACCAACTAGAAAAGGCGTTAGAAGACAACCATTTTGAAATGTTTCAAAAGCGTATTAATAGCGTTTTGATAGGGCAAGTGATTTTAGTAGATAATAATCAAAATACTTTTGTTGAAATTGAGCAACAATTTCAAGGTGTTCTTTCTATGCGTCATAGGATTAAGGGCGAGAGCTTTAAGGTAGGCGATAGCATTAAAGCCGTTTTAACACAAGTCAAACGCACCAAAAAAGGCTTATTATTAGAACTTAGTCGCACCACTCCTAAAATGCTTGAGGCGTTGTTAGAATTAGAAGTGCCTGAGATTAAAGACAAAGAAATTGAAGTGATGAATTGCGTGCGAATCCCGGGTAATAGGGCAAAAGTAAGCTTTTTTTCAAGTAATTCTAGGATTGACCCCATCGGTGCGGCAGTAGGGGTTAAGGGTGTGCGTATCAACGCAATAAGCAATGAATTGAATAAAGAAAACATTGATTGCATAGAATATTCAAATGTGCCTGAAATTTATGTAACTCTCGCACTAGCTCCGGCAAAAATTCTAAGCGTTGAGATTAAAAAGATTCCTTTAGAAGAATTGAGTGCCGAAGATAAAGAGCAAATTCAAGAGCGTTTCATTGTGGATAACTATCTCCAAAAAGCTAAAGTGCGTTTGCTAGATACAGAAAAATCTAAGGCTATCGGTAAAGGTGGAGTGAATGTATGCCTAGCGTCCATGCTTACAGGCTATCATATAGAATTTGAAACGATTGCAAGTGCTAAAGAAAATACTAACACTGAAAATGAAAATGATAAAGACGCACAAAAAGTAGGGGTAGAGGCCTTAGAATCCTTGTTTAAAAATTAAAATACCCTTAAGTGAAATATAGCAATTTTGCTATTGTTTCACGCCTATAGAACCACATCTAACTAATTCCAATCTAAATTTTTAGATATTACACTCTTTTACTACAAAAACCAAAAAAAACCGATTTTTCTATTTTCTATGCCACAGAAAAACATGCATTAAAATAATAATATTTTTTGTGCTTGTTATCATTGCGGTATTTTAGCATGATAGCTCATTGATAATGGCTCATTTTAGGTGGAATGGTGATTGATTTGTTTCACGTGAAACATTAAGACTTGCTATTTTTATCTCATTCCCTCTAAAAAAACATTAAAAGTATTTTGTATTAAAAATCCATTTTAATGAAAACTATCTTAATAATATGTATTGCTTTAAACATTGATTGATACGATAAAGATTTTTAAAAAATATTACAAATAATCAGAAAACTCTAATAATACAAGTAATTAATGATGTATTTTAGCCACTATACACTTTTAAAATTTCTTTTGATTTAGTTTTAAATATTCATTATTTTAAAAAAATAACAATTATTTTTAGCGATAGAAACAAAATAAAGCTATAAATTACTATCACATGTTTCATTTTCATTTTAAAAATTGTATTTGTTTACTTTTCGTTTTTTTTTTTTTTTGTTAAGTTACATTTGTGTCTTTTTAGCTTTTTATGGCATATGCCATTATAATTTCAATATTAAGGTGAAAATATGGATAAAAAATTTATCGTCAGTCTCGCATTAGCGTCAAGTCTTATTAGTGTGGCAAGTGCTACAAATAATGCACAAGATTTTAATAAGCCATTCTTAAAGCCATTTAAAATTAGTTGGCCTACTGCACAGCAAAACTTTAATGGTTTTAAAAGTGTTGTTCCTACTAAGGAAGTCAAAGTGCTGAACCAACAGCTCAATACTTTCAAAACTTTGGTTAAAAAAGTAGGAACTTTACAAAATCAAAATGCAAGCTTAAAGGAAATCAATAACACGATAGCACAAGCAAAGACAGCGGAAGTTAAACTTAATAACACTTTAAATAAACTTCAAACTGCTCTAAATAATGATTACAACTCTACTACTCCTCATGCTCAAAGTTATTTGAATGATGTAGGCAATGCTCTAAATTATGTTGGTAGTCTTTCTAATAGTGTAGCTAAGGCTAATAATGCACTGCATAGCGCTAAAATTAGGCTTAATACAATAAGCGCTAATAATCAAATTTTAGATAATGATGTCAAACAACTTACAGATGAATTTCCGCATCAAAAAGTCGTATTTAAGAATAAAAAAACGAGAGAGGTCATTACAGAGAAAGGTAATGGCAATAGTCTTGCTAAAAATAAAGAAGAAGTTATCTATAATTTAGAAAATGGTGCTTTAGGTATTGATAAAAAAAGCATTAATAAACAAGTAAGTAAGATTGCTAATCATGTTAGCACTATTAATAAAATTGTAAGTGAAAGCATGTCAACAGGCGTTAAAGATAGTGCATATAAACAACTTGATGCGATTTATAAAAAAGATATAGCTAAAGCTGAAGCTTTAAATAAGATAAGTGCTAAAGACAATATTTCTAACTCAACTTCAGCCAACTTAGCTACTAAAGCAATCCAAAAAGCTTATAACGACCTCAAAAATGCCAATCAAGAAGTTGTAAATAAGACAAAAGCTCTCAATAGCGCCCTAAGTAACTTACAAAAAACTATGCAATTTGGTAGCATTAAGAATGCCTCTAACAAATCTACTATTGACTTTGCTAAAGCTCAACAAGCTGTAGATAGTGCTACTAAAGCTCTTAAGGTTGCTCAAGCTGATTACACTAAAGCTAACAACGCTTTAAATAGTGCTGTAAAAGCTAATGAAACAGCTAATACAAACACTTACAATCAAGATGTAGCTAGTGCTGATAAGTTAGAGAAAGTTAAAGATATTGCTATCAAAGGTAATGCTAACAACACAGCGACTACCTCTTTAAGTGATGACTTGAATAAAGTTAATCAAGCTAGTGCTAAAGTGGCAAGTGCTACTACTGCATTAAACAACACTCTAAAAACTCTCCATAGCGCTGTTGGCACTAAAGGTTTTGCTAAAGCTCAACAAGCTGTAGATAGTGCTCTAAATGAACTTAAAAGCGCTCAAGCTCAATACGCTCATGCAAATAATACTTTGCAATCTATGATTAAGACCAATGTGTTTAATAATACTGATAAAGGTATTATCAATGTCAACAATATTGGTTGGAAAGAGTCCACATACAAATTTAACCTAGAGAATGGCACACTAAGTCTTGGACATAATGTTATCGCTCAAAATGAGAAAAAGCTTGCTGAAAAAGTTGATAATAGTATTAGTATCTATGAAAAAGATAGTATTATCAATAAAGAACAAGAGGCTGTAGCATACCAAGATAGCCTTAATGCTAAAAAAGTTTTAAATAGCGTGGCTCAAAATGCTGATACCTTAAAGAGTGATAATAAGCTTTACCAAGATAATGCGTCTAACTATCAAAAAGCTACCGGTATTTGGAGCTTTAATAACGCATATAGCAATGTAAAAGATAGTGCTCAAGTGGTAACTAAAGATGAGAAACTTTTAAAAGATGCGATTAATATCGTAAAAAATGTTAGTGGTGCTAAAGCTTTTGCTAAAGCGCAACAAAACGAAATTCAAGCGTTGAAAAACTTAGAGAACGCTCAACAAAACTTTACTAACGCACAAAATGCGTTCAATAAAGTGAATGATAACTTTAAGAATTCTATGCCTTTCTATGCAAGCGCATGGGGAGATACTTCTCTTATCAATGAATATAAGCAATATGCTAATAGCTCTAACGCTACCATTAAAGCTGACTATGAGAAACTATCAAGTGATGTTTATAACTTAACCGGTAATACAAAAACCGGTGTGTATAGACTATCTTGGTGGATAGGCTTGAATACTTATAGTGCTAAAAACCAACAACAAGTTTTAATCGCTCAAAAAGCATTGAAAGATGAGGAACAACAATTTACTAAAGATAAGACTATCTTAACTCAAGCAATTGCTAAAGCGCAACAATCCGCTTTAAATCAAGTAAGCAATCTCAATAACGCTTTAAATAGTGATAGCAAAATTTTAAATGCAAATTTAAATCGCTACAACCAAGCTACTAGCGTTTGGGGACTTAAGTCTGTCTATAACACTACCAAGGCTGACGCACAAAGCGTTAATAAAGATAAGGTGGCATTGCAACAAGCTATGAAATCTAAAAATGTAGTGGCACAAGCAAAAGCATTAAACAGCCTATTGAATGATGAAAAATCATTGTCTAACGCTCAAAATGACTTAAGCCAAGTGCTACAAGACTTTAAAGAGGCCATGCCTTTATACCAACAAGCACATCAAGATAGCTCTAGTGTTAGCGCATATAGCAAATATGCTAATAGCTCTAACGCTACCATTAAAGCTGACTATGAGAAACTATCAAGTGATGTTTATAACTTAACCGGTAATACAAAAACCGGCGTGTATAACTTATCTTGGTTTATGGGTAATAAAGTCTTTGAAGGACTAAATGGCGAGAAAGCATTAAAAGTTCAACAAGATAGAGAGCAAAATTCTTTCCACGCATTGGAGAACGAGGAAAAAGAATTTGCTAACGATAAGGCTATCTTAGAACATGCTATTGATAAAGATTATCTCAAAGATACAGCAATAAGCTTAGATGATAATCAAGATGATATTGATTATTCAGATAGAATGGACGATTAATCATCTGTATTAAAAGGGTGGGGGAGATAAAGCTTTATTTTAATCTTTTTAAAATAGAGCTTTATCAATTCTATTAAAAATAAAAAGATTTAACCTTTATAAAACTTCAAAATTGCTTTTAAATCACTTTTTACTTATCTAGGCATATAAAACTATTCATAATAACTAAAAAGACAATTTTAATAGTAATATGGATAAAAAAGAAAAATATATCTTAACCATGAATATTAAAAATTAGCGCTATAATATTTAAATGTTTTCACGTGAAACATTACGACTTTTTAAAAAATCTTGTTTCACTTCAGCGACAATATTTTCATCTTTAGACAAATCAATGTATTCAAAACTATTTCCGCTTTGCTCTTCGCCTTGTAGTAAATCTCCGCTTTTTCGGTATTCTAAATCTAATTCAGCGATTTTAAATCCGTCTAATTCATCAGCAAATTTTTCTAATCGTTCGTTTTCTTCTTGAATGGTGCATAAAAAACAATAGCCTTTCAAACCATTACGAGACACACGCCCTCTTAATTGATGCAAGGTCGCTAAGCCTAATCTCTCAGGGGCTAAAATCACCATCACGCTTAATCGTGGTAAAGAAATGCCTACTTCAATAAGTGTGGTTGCTAGTAAAATACTTCCAAATTCTTTAAATTCTTCAATAATCTCTTCTTTATTCTTATCTTGCCCTGAAGTGATATAAACATTTTTAAAGCGTTTTTGCCAAAAACTTGCCCCTTCATTGAGTGATAAATAGGGGATTTTTTCACTCTCATTCACAAGTGGATAGACTACAATGACTTGATGATTTTTAGCAATTTCATTATTAATTCGCTCCATAACAACATTAAATTCTCTTTTATGCAAGACTAGAGTTTCAATCTCTTTTTTATAAGGGATTTCTCTAATTGCCGTCGTTTGGACAAAGGCACTTTTAGCTAAGGCTAGGGTGCGTGGAATGGGCGTAGCTGAAAATTGTAATGAATGGGGTTTATTACCCTTATGACTAGCCATTTTTTCTAGTTGATAGCGTTGCTTGGTGCCAAATCTGTGTTGCTCATCAGTAATCACTAGAGCAAATTCATTCAAGTCTCGCTTGTCAAATAACAAAGCTTGCGTGCCTATAACAACATGAATAGTTTTTTCAAACAAATTATTTGGTTGCTTTTTACTCCCACCTAGTAGCAACTCCACTTCAAAATAGGGGGGTAAAAATTTTAAAGCTTCGTTATAAAGTTGTTTAGCTAGAATAGAAGTGGGTGCCATTAAAAGGGTTTTATGTGGATAGGCTAATACCATGCTTGCTAAAATCACCATTGTTTTTCCACACCCTACATCACCTACAATCAAACGCTTACACGCTATAGAACTAGCCAAGTCATTTTGAATTTCTTTAATGGCGTTTTGTTGGTCGTTAGTGAGACTAAAGGGTAAAGAAGTGATAAATTCATTTAAGCGTTCGCTATTATTAGCACACACAATTTTAGCACTAAATCGTAATTTCTTACGCTCCAAACTTTTCATATAAAAAAGCATTTCAATGTATTTTAACGCATTTAAATGTTGTAAAGGAAAAGTCTTAAAGCGTTCATAATCTTTTACAAAATTTTGAGTAGGAAAAAAGATTTCTAGTAATAAATGTGCGATACTTTCTTTAATGCCTTCATTTTTTAAATTTTCTAAAGAAATGAGACTTTGTAAATTTTCTTGGATTTTTTCGTGGTTTTTGACCTTTTTAAAAAGCAAAGAAATTTTTCCAAACTCTGTAACGATTTTAGGCGTGTTAATAATAGTTGCATGATTAAAAGAGCTTTGCTCTAATTTACCATAAATAAACAAACTTTCGCCTATTTTAAACTGATTGTAATGAAACGCACTATAATTAAAAAATACAAGCTCTAAATTCTCATTAAATCGTTTAGAATACACAAAGATTTTTAAGACTTTTGCATAGCTTTTTTTATCTAAAATAGTAACTTCTAGAGTGCCACTTAGCCCCATTTCAAAATGCTCTAACAAGCTTAAGTCTTTGTATCCTTTAGGCACATAACATAGTAACGCTTCTAAAAGCGATTTTACTTTTAATTTTTTTAAAATTTCATTCATTTCTTGCAATTTGTTCTTACCTTAGAAAACCCTATTCAAAAAGCCTTTATTTCGTTAATTTTGTCCTAGTATTTTAACCATTTTGTGCTAAGATAAGCCAAAATTATATACTCTAATTGAGGAAACTAAAATATGAAATCAAAAATATCTCTTTTTATCACAATTATTTCTCTCATAGGGTTTTTAGGTGCTTGTAAAGACACACCCAAAAAAACAACTTCATCTCATACAACTAAAACTGCCCCTAAAGAGGCTAATCAAGATATAGAAAGAATTGAGCATGAAGAAGATGATGAGAAAATCACGCAAAAAGTGGATAATCTCATTGATAGCGAAAATAAATTAGAAAAATTAAATGAAAATGATGGGCCGGTGCAACCACAAAATAACCCCACTATTTTACAAAATTGGACTAATCATCAAGATAATCTTAGCTCTCCATTAAATAGGAATTATTAAGCATTGAAAATTTTTTCAAAAGATTTGTTTAAAAAAGTAACCCCCTTATTTTTAAGTGTTTCTTTTTTAAACCCTATAGTTGTAGGAGCTAAAACACGATTTTATATCGCCTCACAATATCAAGTGGGGAAAATGCTAATTTATAGAGATACAAAATTCACACGCACCATTGAGGGAGCAAGCTTTTCTTTTGGCTGGGAAGTTAATCCTACTAATTATTGGTTTTATTCTCGTTATTACATTTTTATGGACTATGGTAATGTTATTTTAAATAAATCTACCAACGCACAAGCTAATATGTTTACTTATGGCTTAGGCGGAGATTTAATCGTAGAATATAATAAAAATCCTCTATGGGTCTTTGCTCTCTTTTATGGCATGCAAATTGCTGAAAACACATGGACTATGTCTAAATATAGTCGCAACATGATTATTAATGATTTGGATAGTATCAAAGGTTTTTCGCTTAAAACTTCTAATTTTAGAATGTTTGGTTTGGTAGGGTTTAAGTTCCAAACGGTGTTATTCCACCATGATGCAAGTGTAGAAGTTGGGGTTAAATGGCCTTTTGCTTTTGAATATGGCTCTCAATTTGTGCGAAACTACTCTGTTTTCATTTCGCACACTTTTTATTTTTAATTTAATTCTAACCCCACCGGGCAATGATCACTCCCTAAAATACTTTCATAAATCTTAGCGTCTTTAATTTCTATTTTCAAACTATTAGAACATAAAAAATAATCAATCCGCCAGCCGATATTTCTCTCTCTTGATTGTTGCATATAACTCCACCAAGTATAAGCCTTTTCTTTAGTAGGATAAAAATGTCGGAATGTATCAATAAAACCAGCGTTTAAAAGCTCACTAAATTTTTCTCTCTCTTCATCGCTAAAGCCGGCGTTTTTTCTGTTTGCTTTGGGGTTTTCTAAATCAATTTCATTATGAGCAACATTTAAATCCCCACATACAATTACAGGTTTTTTAAGTTCTAAAGCTTTTAAAAATTTTCTAAACTCTATTTCCCAACTCATGCGATACTCTAACCTTGCTAAAGCTCGTTGCGAATTTGGAGTATAGACATTCACCAAATAAAATTTATCAAATTCACAAGTAATCACTCGCCCTTCTGTGTCATGCTCTTCTATTCCTATGCCATAGCTTACATTTAAGGGCTTTGTTTTAGAAAAAGTTACTACCCCTGAATAGCCCTTCTTAAGCGCACAATTCCAAAAATCAAAATAACCCTTAAATTCAAAGGTGTTTTGCTCTTGTTGCATTTTAGATTCTTGGATACAAAAAATATCCGCATCAACACTTGTAAAAAAATCCATAAAGCCTTTATTCATGCAAGCTCTCAAACCATTCACATTCCATGAAATCAATTTCAATTTTAATCCTTTTAAAATTTTGATTTAATTATATCTTTTTGGTAAATTTTTTAAAAATTAAGCTTCATTTTACCTTTTTTATGTAATAATTTCTGTCTTATTTGGCTTGATAGCTCAGTCGGTAGAGCAGAAGACTGAAAATCTTCGTGTCGGTGGTTCGATTCCGCCTCAAGCCACCACTTCTTTAAAAAATATAATTCCCTTTTTTAATACAATTAACACGAGAATTATCCACGCTCAAAGGAACACTTTTAGCCCTAGGAAGTTCTTCTATTTCTAACATTTCACATACCCCATCTTTTAAACGCACATGCTCTTTAACCCATTCTTTGTATTCGCTAGTTTCTTTTAAAATATCGTTTAAATAATGCCCCTCATACACTTCTACAAACCCCATAAATTTATCGCTCAAATTCAATTCATTATGCGTTACTTCGCTTTTTCGTGTGGAAGTGTAAGCTAATTCGCTTGTTTCATAGAAAGTTGGCTCTATTTGGTCATCTTGTTTGGGGCGTTCATAAACAACCTTGATAAGTTGCGAAGTGATTTGGTATTGGCTTTCCCAGCTTTGTTTTAAAGGCTCATCTATAAAATAGCATTGTCTAATTGTGCCATCTTTTTTAGTTCTAGCTCCCTTACACTTACTAATAGAGCTTTGTGCTTTTAAAATAGAAAAATTACGAGTGCTTTCAAAAGTTTCTGGCTCTTCTAAAGGCTCATTGATTTTTTGAGTAATCTTTGTATAAGGCATGATAATCTTGCCTGTTTTACCCTGAGTGGTGCTGTAATCACAAGGAGTAATATCAGTGTAAGTTTCTTTTTCTTCATCAAAGCGTTTTAAAATGCTAGGGCGAATGGCTTGCAATTTTTCATCTTCATAAACCCACTTTCCGCACGCAAATTCTTTTAAGTTAGGGTCTTTTGGCTCTATAGTTTCAAATTCATTTGGTGTTGTTTCTTCCAAAGAGGGTGCAACAACCTGCTTTGATATGATATTTTCTTGTTTATTTGAGGGTTTAGAAATAAGATTTTCATTTAAAGAGCTTTTTAGTGGCTCTTTAACATTAGTTTGATGTTTGACTTCAGCTAAAGTGTTTAAAGTCTTAGAAGAGCTATTTTTAGAGTTTATTTGGCGTAATTTATTAGGAATTTCTAAATAAGAAAAGTTTGAATAAGTTTGTGAAGGTGCAGGATTAAAATTTTGGCGTGCCTTTGGAAGTGATGGTTTTGAAAAAGAATTGAAAGAATTTATATGATGATTTTTAAATTCTTTAGAAGATAAAATGATTTGTGTGCCTTTGGGAATGATTGAGCGTTTAGGATTTAAGGTAGTTTGTAAAGAGGTTTTTTCATCAAAAGGTTTATAAGTGTTTAAAGTGTGAATATGTGTGATAGTAAAAATAATTTTTCCATTTGAAGAGATTTTATAAGTTCCTAAGACTTGATGATTCTCGTTAGAATCAATGATTTTAGCTTTGAAAGTGCCTTGTTTGGGTGAAGTTTTAATCTCTTCTAAAGTTTCAATGATAAGAGCTTTAAGGGAATTTGTAAAGAATAAGAGGATATAAAAAAAATTTTTCATAAAGTTTTCCAAATTTTGGTATATGCAAAAATTGTAGCTTAAGTTTAGGGTCTTTAGTAGCTTATAAGGGGTTAACTAAAATTTTAGTTATTAAAGTATTAAAAATAGTAGCAGTAGTAGTAGAGATGTGAAAGAGTGGAATGAAACGAAAAATAGTTTTTAAGAACTTCGGTTTTTAGGGAGTTATAGGAATTTAGAAAATGTGAATGAAATGCCTTTTGACATTCCTTTTTCATTCACATTGTTTTAAGTGTTTAGTCTGGTTTTAATTTCCATAACCAAATTAGATACCAGAGAATTTTTAGCTTCAAGTGATTTTTTAATGCTAGAGTAGCTTTTAGAAATGCTTGAATGGTTTTTTAAGTCTAAAAATTGAGCTAAAGAAAGCGTGGAATTAGGTGTATAAAGTTTGGCAAAATATACTACTAATTGTCTTCCTAAGGCAACATTTTTTTGGCGTGAAGATTTTCTGAGTTCGCTAGATTTGAGATTGAGGCTTTGAGATACAGCAAGCACGATATTTTCTAAGTTTGAATTTTCTATATTATCTTTTTGAAGACCTTCTAGGGCGTTCTTGGCTAAGTTTAAGTCAATTTTTGCATTCATAAGGTCTGTGTTAACTCTAATAGTAGAAATAGCGCCCTCAATTTGACGGATATTGTCGCTATTTTGAGCAAGATATTCCATAACATCTTCAGGTAAAGCGATTTTATTGAGTTGGCATTTTTGTTTAACAATAGAAAGCTTAGTTTCTAAATCAGGGGGCATAGCTTTAGCAATAACGCCAGAAGAAAAGCGTGATTTTAAGCGTTCTTCTAAACCGATAATGTCTCTAGGAGGCTTATCAGAGATGAGGACAATTTGTTTTTTCTTTTCATAAAGGGCGTTGAAAGTATAATAAAACTCTTCTTCTAGCTTGGGTTTGCCTTGCAAAAATTGAGCGTCATCTAGGAGAAAGAAATCACAATTTCTATACTTTTCTCTAAAGCTATCCATGGTTTTATTGTGCAAGCGGGCTTTGTAATCATTCATAAATTCTTCAGCAGTGAGTAACACAACATTTTTTTGTTTTTCTAAAGCGTGATTACCAATAGCATTTAAAATATGCGTTTTGCCTAATCCTGTGCCACCATAAAAAAGCACCGGATTACAAGGGGGCGTATCGCTTTGGGCGATGTCTTTAGCGATTTTATAGACATTATTCCCGCACTTGCCTACCACGAAATTTTCAAAAGTGTAAGAGGCATTGATACTAGATTTGCTCGCATTATAATTGATGATAGGTTTTTCAGCAACTTGGATTTTAGAGCCAACTTCAAATTGCACTTGCACGCTATTAGCTAAATGCTTGCCGATTTTATTTTGACTCAAAAGTTCTGAAAGTAGGGCAGAATATTTGGATTTAATATAATTGCACACTAGCATATTTGGCACAGAAAAAACAGCAATATCGCTTTTGCTCTTATTGGAATTATATTTGAGTTGGCTCAAATAGCTTTCAAACTCAGATGGATTGACCTTTTGTTTCACTAAATCAAGGATTTCTTTTTCAATACTATTCATAGGCGTATTATAGCGCAAACGAGGGGATTAGTTTGGCTATCTTCAAAAATGGTGTGAATGAAATATGAATGAAATGTGCTTAACTTAGGATTAAAATGTGAACGAAAATGACTAGAATTTTAAAACTGATTTTTTAGACTAGGTATCAATGGATATTAAGTGAGGCTTGAGAAATATTTAGGGATAAGAGGATAAGCTAGAAACTAGCTCTATAGGGTATTTTTGGAAGTTTTTTGATTTTTTTAATACGCCTATAAGACAAGCTAATAGAAATCAATCCATAGGCAAACAATACGCTAAATAAGAAAAGTAAGCAAGCAAAAACAAGAGATGCATCTGAATAATGAAACAAAATAAACAATAAAATGCTCATAATAACACCGCCCTTAGCCAAAATTTGTTTCTTTAACTTGAAACTTTAGAATTTAGAATTTACTATAATTATTGTATTAAATAGAACTAAACTATGGGTAAACTAAACTATCAGATTTTAAAGGGAAATAATGTTACTTTGTGCTGGAAGAAATGAAATGTTAAAAGGAGCTATTCCTATTGGAGTGGGTTTAATAGAAAGTGCGATAAATCTCACTTGCTTATGCTTAAAAAATCCTAGTATAGAAAGCCTTGTTTTTATAGGGAGTGCTGGGAGTTATAGTCAAGAAATTGAGCTTTTAAGCGTGTTTGAAAGTGTTGAATGTTATCAAATTGAAGAGAGTTTTACTCACTTTAAGAGCTATACGCCTTTAGATAATGCGATACAAATAGAATGCGAAGAGAAAGCCCTTTTTCAAAGAGTGAAACTTAATAGCAGTAATTACATTCACACTAATGAAATTTTTGCTCAAAAAATGGCTCAAAATAATATTTTATTAGAAAATATGGAGTTTTTTAGCGTGCTAAGCGTGGCTAAAACCTTTTCTTTGAAAGCTAAGGGGATTTTTTGTGTGAGTAATTATGTGGGAACTAACGCTCATAAGGAATTTAAAGAAAATCACGCTAAAGTTAAACGCATTTTAGAAAACACGCTTAAAGCTTATCAAGGATAGTTTGGCTATCATGCAATATTTCTAAAATTAAAGGCAATAAGATGTTTGAAAAAATACGCAAGATTTTAGCGGATATTGAAGATGCACAGAGTGAAATTGAAATGCTTTTGAAATTAGCGAATTTGAATTTGGGGGATTTTATTGAGATTAAAAGAGGGAGTATGGATATGCCTAGTAGCGTGAATGAGGCGTTTTTCGCACAATTAAGCGAAGAAGTGGAGCATTTAAAGGAATTGATAAATGCTTTAAATAAAATCAAAAGAGAATTGTTGGTGTTTTAAATGTGTGGGATTGTAGGTTACATAGGAAATAGTGAAAAAAAGCAAATCCTTTTAGAAGGCTTGAAAGAATTAGAATATAGGGGGTATGATAGTGCTGGTTTAGCGGTGTTGAGCGATAATCATTTAGAAGTGTATAAAGCCCAAGGGAAATTAGAAAATTTAAAATTAGAGCTTGAAAATAAAGAGTTTTTGAATTTTGGCGTGAGTATCGCTCACACAAGATGGGCAACCCATGGAAAGCCAAGTAGCATAAATGCTCATCCGCATTTCACAGAAAATTTAGCTTTAGTGCATAATGGGATTATTGAAAATTATGCAAGCTTAAAAAAAGAATTAGAAGCTAAAGGGCATGTGTTTTTAAGCCAAACAGATACTGAAGTCATCGCCCATCTATTAGAAGAAACGCTTAAAAAAGAGAGTGATTTATTGAAAGCCTTTCAAAAATGCATTAGTCTTTTAGAAGGGAGTTATGCAATCTTAATGCTCCATAAAAGAGCTAAAGAAAGCTTGTTTTATGCTAAATCTTCTTCGCCTTTAGTCGTGGGTAAAGGTAAAGAAGGGTTATTTTTTGCATCAAGTTTAAGCGTTCTAGCTTCTAAAGTGGAGCAATTTGTAGTCTTAGAAGAAAATAGTGTGGGGCAAATTTCTTTAGAGAGTTTTAAAGATTTAAAAAATATTGAAAACATGAAAGACTACGCCTTTGATAACAAAGATTGTTCTAAAGGCAATTTTAGAAATTATTTAGAAAAAGAGATTTATGAGCAACATAGTAGCCTATTAGAATGCTTAGAAGGGCGTTTAGAAGGCTTGAATGTGTATTGTGAAATTGACCCTAAGTTTTTAGAAAATGTGAGTGAAATCACGCTGTGTTCTTGTGGGAGTAGCTACCATGCGAGCATGGCTAGTGTGTATTTATTTGAAAGATTAGCCAAAGTGAGAGCAAGAGCCATTTTAGCGAGCGAATACCGCTACGCTAACTTTAAGGCTAATAAAAACGAGCTTTTTATAGCGATTTCTCAAAGTGGCGAAACCGCTGATACTTTAGAAGCTTTAAAATTAGCCAAAGCTCAAGGGCTTAAAACCATTAGTTTGTGTAACGCCCCCTTTAGCATGATGAGTAGAATCAGTGATTACACCCTTTTAACTAGAGCAGGAGTAGAAAGAAGCGTAGCATCTACTAAGGCGTTTTCTTCACAAGTAATGCTTTTATGGCTCTTAAGCGTGTATGTAGGCAAACAACTAAAAACGATTTCTAAGGAAGAAGAAAAAATTCAAGCCAAAAGCATGCTAGATAGTGTGAATGCCATGCTAGTAGAGCCTAAATTGCATGAAAAAATCAAACGCTTATCCAAACGCTACTTGCATGGGCATGGCTTTTTTTATATCGGGCGTGATGTGTTTTATCCGCTCGCTTTAGAAGGGGCATTAAAACTTAAAGAAATCAGCTATTTACACGCTGAAGGGTATGCGAGTGCAGAGATGAAACATGGGCCGATTGCATTAGTGGATTCTAATCTTTTTACGATTGCACTATTATCTAAGCATTTGTTATTTGATAAAACTAAGAGTAATATTGAAGAATTAAGTGCAAGAGATTCTACCATTTGTGTGTTAAGCTCTGAAGTTTTAGAAATAGCTGATGATTTTATTAAGCTAGAAAAGAGTGAGAGTTATATGGAAGAATTTTTTCGCACCAATTTGGCGTTGCAACTTTTAGCCTTAGAAATTGCCATGCGACTAAATCACGATGTAGACCACCCCAGAAATCTAGCTAAAAGTGTAACTGTGGAGTAATATAATGGAAGTTGTTTGCAAACACTACACCCCTTTAGAAATAGCAAGCCAAGCGATTAGGACTTGCTGGCAAAGTTTTGAATACAGCGATGATGGGGGTTGTAAGGATAAGGAATTAATTCATAGAGTAGGGAATATCTTTAGGCATTCTTCCACTTTAGAACACCTTTATTACAATTTTGAGATTAAGGGTTTATCTAGGGGGGCGTTACAAGAACTAAGCCGTCATAGAATAGCGAGTTTAAGCGTTAAGTCTAGCCGTTATACTCTAAGAGAACTTAAAGACAAAGAGAGTTTTTTACCCATAAACGAGATTAATCTAGCTAGGGCGAAAGAATTTTTAGTGTTTGTAGATAATGAGAAAGTCAATGAGATGAGCGTTCTAGCTTTAGAAAATTTAAGGGTTTTATTAAGCGAGCATAATATCAAAAACGATTTAGCCAAATACGCCATGCCTGAAAGCTATAAAACGCATTTAGCCTATAGTATTAACGCACGCTCTTTGCAAAATCTATTGGCATTACGAAGTTCTAACAAAGCCTTAAAAGAAATGCAAGACTTAGCGCTAGGCTTATTTAATGCTTTACCTAATGAGCATAAATATTTATTTGTTGATTGTTTAAAACATAAAGAAAATTAAAAGGCGTTTATTTTTGAATAACGCTTTATGATAAAATATTTTAAAAATAATTAAAAACGATTTTGATTTAAAGGGACTTAATTCTCGCTTTAAAGAACTCCAAAAAATGAGGGAAACCTTTTTAGCGTGAAAATTTTAACTCAAACTTTCCAAAAAAGAAAACTCACGCAAAGGTTTTTATCATGTTTTGAGCATGATAAATTGAGTTGGATTTGCCCCTAATCCTTACAGAAAAATTCTCTTTCATTAAGCCCTTTCACCTTTTAAAACGCATTCTAAAACGAACGATTAAATATTTTAAAAGGCAATGTCTTAGTTTTTTATTTTTAATCTTTTGATTATTTAATTTTTAAAAATAAGCTTTAGGATATAATTCAAGTCTAGGGAAGTTAAGCCTAAAGAAGGTGGCAACTTCTCTAGGCGTTTGCTTCTCTAAGTTCAACTTAAAGGAGCAACAATGCTAAACATTGTTATTATAGCACTATTGTGTGCAATTTTAGTAACACCTTGTTATTAAAATTGTGGGGAGTTTTTAAAACTCCCCTTTAATGCAATGTTTTCATTAAATTTTATATTTTTTTAAATCTTTCATAATATTTCTATTTAGCATACAAACGCTAATCAAAGCTTTTTCAAATTCCTTTTTTGATTTTATTTTAATTTCTAAAAAATAAGCTTTAGGATATAATTCAAGTCTAGGGAAGTTAAAAGCCTAAAGAAGGTTAGAACTTCTCTAGGCGGTATTTTCCCTAAATTTAATTTAAGGAGATACCAATGACAAACATTGTTATTATAGCACTATTGTGTGCAATTTTAGTAACACCTTGTTATTAAAATTGTGGGGAGTTTTTAAAACTCCCCTTTAATGCAATGTTTTCATTTAAAATAAGCTTGGATTTAATTCCTTGTATTCTAAGCTTTCTATTAAATCCACACTTTTTTCGCTCACTTCTATGACACTTAAAAGCAAGTTTAAAATGTAATAAGGATTTTGGCTATACAAATTCGCGTTATTTTCAATGTTACTATCCTTATCTATCTTAATAGCGTAGCGTTCCATTATCCATTCTATCGCAGATTTGCCATTGACAATGTAGCGATAGGCTTTTAAAGGAATGTTAGAAAGCGTGATGAAATCATTATAATGAATGATAGATTTATCATAAGTTCTATTTTTACCCTTTTTAAATTGCATTTGTTTGACAATAAGTTTTGTAGGCTCTATTTCTTTTAAAGCGTTCGCATTAAATAAGCCTCCCATTTGCCCCTTAATTTCAATATCCACTTTTTTACTTGGCTCAATATTTTCATAATTGACATGCAAATGCCCTAATTCACGCCCGACATTGACAAAATGCCTAAAATCTAGCATGAAAGGAATGCGGGGTAATTCTTTGCTAAGATTGTTTTTAAACTTCTTTTTGTAGGTTTTGTTGTGTAATAAGGCATAGATATAATAGAAAATATCCTCTTTTGTAATACCCTTATCCTTATAAGCTGTTTGAAACTCCTTTAGTGCGTAGTTAGTTATGCCGTCATTTTTTTCATAATCGCATTCATTAAACAAGGCGTTTTTATCTTTGGGGGTTTTGGTGTAGTAATGCAAAGGATAAACATAAGAGTTTTTAAGCGTTTGTAAATCGCTTATATTATTTGTCATTAAGCAACTAAAACTATCTCCACTACTAGAAATAATTATGGCGTGTGTTTTACTCTCTCTCTCTCTCTCTCTCTCTCGTTGGCGTGCGTGCTATTATTATTAAATGGATAAATTTTATCCATTTGACATTGTTCTTCATTAAGAACAATGTCATAATAAATATGTATTTTTGTAAAGGGGCGTTGCAAGCTTGTGCGAATTTGATTTTCATTAAAATCTAGTTTATAGTCTCTTTCGCACATTTTATAAGCTCTTCTACTCCATGAAATTTTTGTGGGGTCTTTTTCAACTTCTTTTGCACTTTTCCCTAATTGAGAATTATAAAAATCAATGCTTGTTTTGATATTTTTAGCTAAATTTTCCTTACTAAAATTATACGCCCATGTGTCTCTACTTGTTACCACTCCACTACTAAAGGCTTTAAATACGCTTTCTTGTTCGCTAAACTTTTTCTTTTTATCCGTGATGGGCATAAACTTATCAAAAGCAGGGTCTCTTAAATCTAGCCAGTCGTTATGGCTATCTGGGGTTAGATGTTCTAATTTGGCGTTTAAAATATGCTTAGAATGTTCTAACAAACTTAATTTATCTTCAGCGCTCCTATAATCGCCGATATTATGATAAAAAATCTCGCACTTTTCCTTAAAAGTTTCTTTATCTTTGATTAAAAACACGCAACATACCGGTGTCCTAGAGCCACTGCCAAAGACTTTTCCCCCTTCTTGTTTAGATAATTCGCCACTAGTGCGTTGGTTACCCCTTAAATCCATGATGTAAATGGCGTTAAATTCTTTGGCTAAACTTGCCCTTAAGCCATCATCACTATTAGCCCTTAAAAAACTCGCATTGGTTACAAAAGCAATCACGCCTTTTTGTATTTTATCGCTTGCAAATCTTAAAGCGAGTTTGTAGGTGTCGTAATCATTTTTTTGGGCTTTGCTTTCTTTGGTGTAAGTGTCTTGTAAGCGTTTAGTGAGTTTGGGGTAAAAATTGTTTTGGTTGTTATCGTTTGCGTTTTCTTGCTTTCTTGAATAAGGCGGATTGCCTAAAATGACAAAAAGATTTTCTTCGTTTTTAAAGGCTTTGATTTTGGCTTTGTTTTCTTCTAAATAGGGTTCTTTAAAATCTAGGGGTTTGTCTTTGTCATAAGTCTCAAAGGTATCACAAAAGCACACGCCCTTAGGCTCAATAAAACTCCCTAAAAGTTCGTTATACACACTAGCAATGTTTAGATTAGCGATATAGTAGGCTAAAAGCGTGATTTCATTGCCAAAAATATCATGCTCGTATTTATAAGGCAAATTTTCTTTAGAAATCATGCCACTTTGCAAAAGCCGAGTTAAAAAGCTACCGGTGCCTAAAAAGGGGTCAGCGATTTTGACACCCTTTTCATTTAGGCTTGTATTAAAATGCTTTTTGAGTAATGCATTGCTAGAATGAATCATAAAATCCACTATTTCAATAGGAGTATAGACAATGCCTAGTTTTTGGCTCTCTTTTTCAAAGGCTTTAGCAAAAAAGGTGTTATAAAGGTTTTTGATAATGCTTTGCTTTTCTTTATCGCTTTGTGCAAAAGAGGCACTTTCTTTAATGGAAGTGTAAAATTCGTTTAATTCAGTCGTTTCAGCGTCTAGGCTATGCTTAGTAATATCATTATAGAGATTATCCATAGAGGCACACACGGCGTTATTTTGAGAAAAATGCCCTAAAGAATAAAGGCACTCAAAAATAGGCTTAGTAATCACATGTTGGGTGAGTAAATCTAGAGCGTTTTCTAAATTTAGGCTAGAATTGATGTTAATATGCAAGGTTTTTAGAAATTCTTGCATTTTTTCTTCAATGCTAGGGTCAGCTAAAAGGGCTTTTAGGCGTAATTTAATGTTTTTAGCGATATTGGCGACATTAGAGGCAAAAGAGCTCCAGTAGTATCTATCGCCGATTTTATTAGGGGCGATGTTTATGATGTGGTCTTTTAAGCCTTGTAAAAATAAGGATTGTTGGGTAATTTTATTTTTTAAATCCTTGTTTTTGTTGTTTTCATTGTTTGTGTCGTTGTCATCATCGTTGCTATCGTCTTTATTTTTAGGGGGTTTGCCTAAAATGGGTTCAATCTTTTTGTAAAGTTCGCATTCGCTCACTAATCTATTGTCATGGGCTCTTAAGGCGTTTAAAAGTTTCCAAAGGGCTTTAAAATCTTCGTGTTTGTTTAAAGTCTCATCGTAATTTTCTAATTTTTCAAGTTCCATAGTGATAGGTAGGATGATGTAGCCATATTGCTTGTTAGGAGCTTTTCGCATAACCCGCCCCACTGCTTGGACTATTTCTACTAAGCTATCTTTGCTATCAAAGAATATTACACTATCTAGGCTAGGAATATCAATGCCTTCAGTTAAGCATTTAGCGTTAGAAAGAATGTTAATCTCTGCTTTGGGGTTTTTAAGTAAATCTAGTTTTTCGCTCTTTTCTAAGGTGTTCATGTTGCCATCAACATGTTCTAATTCTAAGCTTAGGGTGTCTTTGTCAAAATTATCTAAAATAGTTTTAAAACTAGAAGTGCGTAAAATGGAGTTATCAATACTAGAATGAAACGCAATGCTAGTTTTCATCGGCGTTTTATCTTCGTTAAAGATAGAAGTTTTATGCGTCGTTTTGTCAATTTCTAAAATATTTTGTTTGCTTAGGGCTAAATAAGTGGCGATGATTTTACCGGCAAATTCTAAATCTACTTGTTTTTCTTTTTCCTTACCTTTTTTGTCTGTGTATTTAATTATGGGCGTTTGATTAGTGGAGTTAGTGATAAGATTTTTATCTAAAATAGAAATGATGACTTTATAATCGCATAATAAATCTTGCTTTAAAGCGTTATCAAAATTAAGCTCATAAGCGTTTTTACCAAAAATTTCTTCATTATCCATAGAGTATAAAAATAGCTCTTCTTTTTTGGCTTGTTCTTTGGCTCTTTCTTTAAAAATCTTAGGCGTAGCGCTCATATACAATCTATAATCGCATTTAATTAAATTATCGTTATGGATTTTAGTATAGTGGCTTTGTTCTTTATCTTTTTCATTAAAGCCAGCCGTTCTATGTGCCTCATCACAAATGGCGATTTTAATGTTTCTTTTTAATTCTTTTAAGCAATCCATAATCACTTCAATAGAATGGTAAGTGGAGAAAATAATTAATCTTTCATTTTGGTGTTTTGTGATTTGTTCGCTTAATAAAGTGGGGTTTGTTGTTGGGGGAATGGGGAGTTCGCTTGATTTAGCGTCTTCTATTTCTTTACCTACCTTGCTATCAGAGCATATAACAAAGGCTTTAAAAGGTTTTTGACTTTGTGCGAACGCCTCTTTTAAACTTTGGCTTACTAAAGCGATACTTGGCGCTAAAAAAAGAGCGATTTGTTGTTCTAATAACATAATATCTAATAGTCTAATCGCCGTTAAACTCTTGCCTGTGCCACAAGCCATAATGAGTTTGGTTCTATTAAAATGTTTAAATTCTTCTAAAATGTTATTAATTGCCTCTTTTTGATGTGAGCGTAAGACTTTATGGGGTTTTAATTTAAAAGAATATGTGTTATCGTTGAGTTTGAAACTAGAATAATCTACTTGGCTTTCTTCAAAATCTTTTTTAGAGATTTGAAAAACTCTTGGATTTTGATTTTCTATGATTTTTTCTGCATTAGCACTTAAGCGTGGAGCGATATGCATTAAAAGGCGTTCT
Organism: Helicobacter cetorum MIT 00-7128; assembly: GCF_000259255.1. NCBI lineage: Bacteria > Pseudomonadati > Campylobacterota > Epsilonproteobacteria > Campylobacterales > Helicobacteraceae > Helicobacter > Helicobacter cetorum. The sequence goes on along the minus strand of NC_017737.1, from coordinate 243,495 downwards.
TTAAAGATGATTTCGCCATATTTACTATTATGATAGCTTTTAGAACTTGCGGAAATAAAACTATCAATATCGCTTTTGGCAATATCTTTAGTGTAGCATTTGCATTGAATGGCGACAAATTCATTATCAGTTGTTATGGCGATTAAATCAATGCCGATGTCTTTATAATCATTATCTAATAAAAGCTCGTTTCTTAAATAGACTTCTTTAAATTGATTGTAGTAAGTGGGGTCTTTTAAAAGAAATTGCTTACAAAAATATTCAAATTCTGTGCCTCTGTCTTTATCATTTGAGATATTTTGGAGTTGTTCTAAGATGTAATTAAATGAGCTTTTGTATTCAGTATGTGGCATTTTCTACTTCTTTATCTTTATGGAGTTAAAGTTTGCATTTTAGCATGTTAGTTGTAATAAGGGTGGTTTGAATATCAAAGGGTGCTTATGCTACAATCAAGGCTTAAAATTTGCTTGAATTAAGAGAGTTAATTTAATATGGAACAACCAATCACTAAAGAAGGGACTTTAGCCTTAATTGATACTTTTGCGTATTTGTTTAGAAGCTATTATATGAGCGCTAAAACTAAGCCCTTAACTAATGCTAAGGGCTTTCCTACGGGGCTTTTGACCGGGCTTGTGGGCATGGTTAAGAAATTTTATAAAGACAGAAAAAACATGCCCTTTATCGTGTTTGCCCTAGAAAGTCAAACCAAAACTAAAAGGGCTGAAAAACTAGGCGCATACAAACAAAATCGTAAAGACACCCCAGAAGAGATGCTTTTACAAATTCCTATCGCTTTAGAATGGTTGCAAAAAATGGGTTTTACTTGTATAGAAGTGAGTGGGTTTGAAGCTGATGATGTCATAGCTAGTCTAGCCACACTAAGCCCTTATAAAACACGCATTTATTCTAAAGATAAGGATTTTAACCAGCTTTTGAGCGATAAAATTGTGCTTTTTGATGGTAAAACGGAGTTTTTGGCTAAGGATTGTTTTGAAAAATACGGGGTAATGCCAAGTCAATTCACAGATTATCAGGGTATTGTAGGGGATAGTAGCGACAATTACAAAGGGATTAAAGGTATTGGGAGCAAGAATGCTAAAGAATTATTGCAAAAATTAGGGAGTTTAGAAAAGATTTATGGAAATTTAGAGTTAGCTAAAAATTTGCTTAGCCCCAAAATGTATCAAGCTCTTATTGATGATAAAGAGAGTGCGTTTTTGAGCAAAGAATTGGCTACACTAGAGAGAGAATGTATTAAGGAATTTGATTTTTCAAGTTGTGCTTTTCCTAGCGTTAATCCCTTATTAAGAATTACAGATGAATTAAAAGAATATGGTTTTGTCTCTACTTTAAGAGATTTAGAAAATTCCACTTCGCTTTTAAGTTTAGCTATTGATAGTGGCGAAAAAACAGCTAACACTCCAAAAAAATTAAACATGATAGCTTTAGAAAATACCGAGCAATTCAATGCGTTTTTAGAGCGTTTAGAGACACTGCATACTAGAGTTTTTATACGCTTAGTGGTTAATAAAAAGAAAGAAATTCTAGCCCTAGCATTCTTATGCGAAAATCAAGGCTATTTTTTATCCTTAGAAGAAGAGTTGTTTATGCCCTTTTCTTTAGAGTTTTTAAAAAACGCTTTTTCTAAAATATTGAAAAATGCTCACATCATAGGGCATGATTTAAAAACCCTATTAAGCTTTCTAAAAGCAAAATACAAGGTGTCTTTAGAAAGCGTTCAACTTCAAGACACTCAAATTTTAGCGTTTTTGAAAAATTCAGAAAAAGTGAAATTTGATGAAGTTTTAAATGCGTATTTAAAAGAAAATTTAATTACGCATGAAGAGATGAAAGACTTCAACACAAAAAGTAAGGCTGAAAAATTAGAACACATGAGTTTGGAACTAAAAGCCTTAAAACACTTGTGCGAGTATTTTGAAAAGGGGGGGCTAGAAGAGAGTTTGCTCAATTTAGCCAAAGAAATTGAAATGCCCTTTATGAAGGTGCTTCTAGATATGGAATTTCAAGGCTTTAAAATTGATGTGAATTATTTCACGCAATTAGAGCAAGAATTTAAAAATTCATTGAGTGAATTAGAGCGTAAAATTTTAGATTTAATAGGCACAGATTTTAATCTCAACTCCCCTAAACAGCTTGCTGAAGTCTTGTATGAAAAGTTAGAGCTTCCTAAAAATAGAAGCAATTCTACTGATGAAAAAAACTTATTAAAAATCATTGACAAACACCCAAGCATTCCTTTCATTTTAGAATACAGAGAGTTAAACAAGCTCGCTAACACTTATGTAGCCCCTTTATTACGCTTGAAAGATAGGGAAGATAAAATTCATACCACTTTTATCCAAACCGGCACTACTACAGGGCGTTTAAGCTCGCACACGCCAAATTTGCAAAATATTCCGGTGCGTTCTAAAAAAGGGCTACTCATTCGTAAGGGCTTTATTCCTAGTTCCAAAGAGTATTGTTTATTAGGGGTGGATTATTCTCAAATTGAGTTGCGTTTGCTAGCGCATTTTAGCCAGGATAAGGACTTAATGGAGGCGTTTTTAAAAGGGCGAGACATTCATTTAGAAACTTCTAAAGCGTTGTTTGGCGAAAACTTAGCTAAAGATAAACGACATATTGCTAAAAGCATTAATTTTGGGCTTGTATATGGCATGGGGAGCAAGAAATTAAGCGAAACCTTGAATATTTCTGTCAATGAGGCTAAGAGCTATATAGAGGCGTATTTCAAACGATTTCCTAGCATAAAAGATTATTTACAATTCATGCAAGATGAGATTTTAAAGACTTCTAAAGCAACTACTTTGCTTGGGCGTTATAGGGTGTTTGATTTTACTAACGCAAACGATTATGTTAAGGGTAATTATCTAAGAGAGGGCGTGAATGCGATTTTTCAAGGGAGTGCGAGCGATTTATTAAAGCTTGCGATGTTGAAAGTGAGTGAGCGTTTTAAAAATGATTCTTCTGTGAAATTGCTCTTACAAGTGCATGATGAATTGATTTTTGAGATTGAAGAAAAAAACGCCTTAGAGTTAAAACAAGAAATAGAGCATATCCTTAATAACGAAGTCTATTCTTTAAGAGTGCCATTAGAGACAAGCGCCTTTCTAGCCAAGCGTTGGGATAACTTAAAAGGCTAGTATTTTTAATTGATTTTAAGAAAAGATATATTATTATTCCTTTATAAGTAACACTTAATGTGATTTAAACGGATTAAGGTAACAAAAGGAAAAGATAATTCACATGTTGAGAAAAGTAGTATTGTTGGGAGCATTGGCTGGCGTTTTGGCACACGCAGAGAATAGTAGTGCCTTTGTAGGACTTAATTTTCAAGTGAGCATGATACAAAATCAGACTAAAATGGTTAATGAGAATGGCACTCAAAAACCTTTGATGAAATTTCCCCCTTATGCAGGAGCGGGGGTTCAAATTGGTTACAAGCAGTTTTTTGGTAAGAAGAAATGGTTTGGAATGCGTTATTATGGGTTTTTTGATTATAACCATAATCGCTTTGGCGTGATGAAAAAGGGTATTCCGGTTGGAGAGAGTGGTTTCAATTACAATAGCTTTAGTTTTGGTGGCAACACTCTCACAGAAAAAGACTCTTATCAAGGGCAGTATTTTATTAATCTCTTTACTTATGGCGTGGCTCTTGATACGCTGTGGAACTTTGTGAATAAGGACAACATGGTTTTTGGCTTTGTAGTTGGGGTGCAATTAGCTGGAGATAGTTGGGCGAGCAGTATTGGTAAGGAAATTGGCGATTATGCAAAACATCATAGCAATTCTAGCTATAGCCCGGCGAACTTTCAGTTTTTATTCAATTTTGGGATTCGCACCCATATCGCTAAATATAATAGCCTAGAACTAGCTATTAAAGTGCCTACAATCACGCATAAATATTTTTCTCTTGAAAACGAGCAAGGATACACTTTGCAGGCTAATATACGCCGTGTATATGCGCTCCAAATCAATTATATGAGAGATTTTTAATTCCATTTAGATACAATCACACCTAAATGTTGATTAAAGGTGTGAAATGATAGAAAATTTAGATTGGGAAAACTTAGGGTTTAGTTATATCAAAACGGATTTTCGCTTTGTAGCCACTTATAAAAACGGCTCTTGGTCAAAGGGCGAGTTAGTCAGCGAAAATATTTTGCAGCTTAGTGAGGCTTCGCCGGTATTACACTATGGGCAAGCTTGTTTTGAAGGCTTGAAAGCCTATCGCTCTAAAGATAATAAGGCCTTATTATTCCGTCCTTTAGAAAATGCTAAACGCTTGCAAAACTCATGCGAGAGATTGCTTATGCCAAAAGTGAGCGAAGAGTTGTTTTTAAGAGCATGCGTTGAGGTCGTTCAAGCCAATATAAAGTGGCTTGCCCCTTATAAAAGTGGTGCGAGCTTATATTTACGCCCTTTTGTCATAGGCATAGGGGATAATCTAGGGGTAAAGCCTGCTAGTGAATACCTTTTTAGTGTGTTTTGTGTGCCTGTGGGGGCGTATTTTAAGGGGGGTATAGAAAAAGGTGGGGCGAGATTTATTACTACGACTTTTGATAGGGCTGCCCCTAAAGGCACAGGGGGGGTCAAAGTTGGGGGGAATTATGCTGCAAGTTTGTTAGCTCATAAATTAGCTACACAAGAGGGCTATGATGATTGCATTTATTTAGACCCCATAACGCATTCTAAAATTGAAGAAGTAGGGGCGGCTAATTTCTTTGGCATAACACAGAATAATTGTTTTGTAACCCCTCATTCACCTAGCATTTTACCAAGTATTACAAGAAAAAGCTTAATGCTTTTAGCTAAAGAATTTTTAAATTTAGAAGTCAAAGAAAGAGATGTGTTTATTGATGAATTAGGCGATTTTAAAGAGGCTGGTGCGTGCGGAACAGCGGCAGTCATTACGCCTATTAAAGAGATTAGACACAATGAAAAAACTTATTTTTTTGAAACGCCGGGTAAAGTTACTAAACAGCTTTATGATTTGCTCTTGAGTATCCAGCAAGGCGAGCAAAAAGCCTCAAAAGATTGGGTGCTTGAAGTTTGCTAAGCAAAAGGATATGCCAACCCTTTATCAAATGGGCTGGGGGCAAAAGAAATTTATTGTCTCAAATCTTACCTTTACTTCCTAAGGAATTTGAAAATTATTTTGAGCCGTTTTTAGGGGGTGGGGCGTTATTTTTTGAGTTGTTTTCTTTGGGTAGGCTAAAAAATAAGAAAGCGTATTTATTTGATATTAATGTGGAGTTGATTAACACTTATGAAATGGTTAAAAACAATCCTAATGCACTTATTGTGGAATTGCAAAAATTTAAAAAAGAGCATTCTAAAGAATTTTATTATGAAGTGCGTGAGTGGGACAGGGAGAGTGGTTTTAAAGAAATTAACGCTCTCTTAAGGGCAACTCGCTTTATTTATCTCAATAAAACTTGTTTTAATGGTTTGTATAGAGTGAATAAAGAAGGGTTTTTTAATGTGCCTATGGGAGCGTATAAAGACCCTAAAATTTGTGATGTTGAAGTGATTTCAAATAGTTCTTATGCCTTACAAAATGCAACCATTAAACACACTTCTTATGAAGAAGTGTTAAAATTAGCCCATACAAATGATTTAATTTATTTTGATCCGCCTTACTACCCACTTAATGAGACTTCTAGTTTTGCCGCTTATAGTGAAAATGAGTTTTTAGAAAAAGAGCAAAAAGAGCTTTTTAGAGTGTTTGACACTTTGGCTAAAAAACAAGTTAAAGTTTTTTTAAGTAATTCTAATACCCCTTTTATTTTAGATTTGTATCAAGGTTATAAAATAGAGATTCTAAAGGCTAATCGTTGTATTAATAGCAAGGGAAATAAGCGATTTAAGATTGATGAAGTGTTGATACAAGGAATAAATAATGAAACTAGACATAACTTTTAATGATTTTATTAACTCATTATGCGAAAGTATTTTCTCATGGGATTATTTTAGTGATTTTAACAAGGCTAAACAAAATATTAAAACAATAGAAAAAGAGTTAAATTTATTAAATTATTTACTTAATAAATCAAATATTGAACAAGAATTTATTGATTTAATCAAGGAATACCCTAATATAAGAAAAGCTTTGCCCTTATTGATAGCCACAAGATTAGAAAAATTAAAAGAAAGTCCTATTGTTTCTAACCTAAAAACTTTAATTGCAAAAAATTAGGAATATCTTTTCATTAATGATTTGAATGCTAGTATTTTAGATGAATTATTGATATTTTTTAAAGAAAGTGGTCTAAAAAGTATTTTTAAAAATAAAGAAATTAAAAACTTAGTAGATTATTGTTTTGGAATAGAAGTAGGGCTTGATAGTAATGCTAGAAAAAAATAGAACAGGTTTTTTAATGGAAAAAATAGTCTCGCAATTTTTAGAACAATTTTGTAGAGAAAATCCCCATTTTAGCTATATAGAACAAGCCACACAAAAAATATTAAAGAAAATTTTTCTTATGATATTCTTATAGATAAAAATAATCGGCGTTTTGATTTTGCTCTTTTAAATCAAGCTAAACACAAACTCTTTTTAATAGAAGTGAATTATTATAGTAGTGGGGGTTCAAAACTTAAAGCCACAGCTGGAGAGTATCAATATTTAAATGATTTTATCATTAATCAAGGGATAGATTTTATTTGGATAACGGATGGCAAGGGTTGGCTCACGGCTTTAAATCCTTTGCAAGAGACTTTTAATCATAATCAATATTTATTAAATTTAGACATGTTAAGGCAAGGATTTTTAAATAAAATCTTATGATTCAATTAAGCTTATTCTCTTCATATTCCCCTAAAATCTGTAATTTTTCAACTTCTTGTTGCAAAACTTTTAAGCCATTTTGATAATTCGCATAATCTTTAAAAGTAATTTCGCTAAAAAAGGCGTATTCAAAAGGGTTGCTAGGGATAGGCAAGGATTGAATCTTGCATAAATTAAGATGATAACTAGCCAGTAAATTTAAAATCTTAGCCAAACTTCCCACACTATGCTTTAAAACAAAGCTTAAAGAGGCTTTGTTGGCATTGATATTAGTTTTATTCTCTTGCTTATTAAGGATTAAAAAGCGGGTATAGTTTTGGGTGTTGTCTTGAATTTGCTTGGCTAAAATCTCTAAATCATAAATTTTACAAGCTTCAATGCTTGCAATCGCTCCGACATTTTTAAGATTTTCGCTCGCAATCTTTTTGGCAAAAAGGGCTGTATCAGCGTATTCTACTAGCTTAATATGGGGGTAATTTTTAAAAAATTCTTGGCATTGCAAAAGCGCCATAGAATGCGAGCAAACTTCTTTTAAATTTTGTATTTTAGTGCCTTTTAAGGCCAAGAGATTATGAGTTATAGGCAAATAAATTTCGCCTATGATATTCAAGTCATACGCACCAATCAAAGAAAAATTAGGCAAAATCGCTCCAGCAATAGAGTTTTCAATCGCCATGACTAAAAAATCAGCTTTTTGCTCTAAGAGTAAGGGGGGCATTTCATTAAAACTATCGCATTCTAAAAAGGTTATATTCTCTTTGAAGTATTCTTTAGTGGCAATATAATGGAACGAACCTAAGATTCCTTGAATGGCGATATTTGGCATGATAATTCTTTTTAAGAGTTTTTATAAATATTGTAACTTATAAATGCTTAAAGGACTTAGTTATAAATTTGTAGGGTTAATGATTGAATGTTATAGGGGGAGTTTGGGATAATGGAATAGGTTTAGATTTTGCTTCTATAGAATAGTTGCTTTAAATAAAGAGCGATAAAATATATTTGCAAAACAATAAACACTGAGAAAAATGCGATAACTCCTAAGGCTCCGCCATATTCTCCTAGATTGTTTTTGACTAAAATGCTTGTTAAAAAATGCACCATAATTAGCATGATAAAAAGTCGGCGCAAGATTAGGTCTTGAGCGAGCATTCCAACAAAAGAGGCGCTAAAAAAGGTTGTTGTAAATAATTCAATATGGGCGATAGGAAAGTATTCTAAAAGCCCTATTGTCAAAGATGGGAAAGCAGAAGAAAATATCGCTCCTTTTTTCAAATAATGGTGGAAAAATACGCCTATATAAAATCCTAGCGTGCTTGCAACAATAACGCTTATTGTGGAATAAAAATCCGTTAAGGGGTTAAAATGAAAAAGCAATTTAATCAGCGATAAATTATGAATGTTTTGACCCCCAAAGATTAGAATGATAAGTTCTGTAATAACAGAACCCACATAATCATAAGCCCAAGCTTGCCTCCAAAGCCTTTAAAAAAATTAGCAAAAAGTAGCATAAGTAGCCATACCAATATGGCTGTAAGTAGAAGTTCGTATGCGTTTAGCACACAACCCATGCCAGCAAAAGAGCCACAATAAATAGCCACGCTAAATTCAGACTTTAGGCCTAATTTTTTAAAAAAAGGGAGTAGGGAGAAAATTCCTGCCAAACAAGAAGAAATCACTGCGGATAAATGCAAAGCATGAATGCTAAAGTATGTGAAATAAATGCCTATTAGTATGCCAAGAAATACAAATACTCTATTCATAAGATATTGTTATAGTGGGATAATTAGGGGCTTAGTGTTTCAAACTAAAAAATAATAGATTAAACCAATTAAAATTCTTGATTTCTAGTTGGAGCAAGTTACGCATTTAGCATTCCTTAAACTTAAGAAAGATAAAGACCCTTTAAAAAAGAGTCTTTATCAAAAGGAGAATGAGTTAAATTGCTTAGAAAAAACCTTACTTCTTAAAGTTTTCCATAGATTTTTTCATATCAATGACATAGCGGAAATTGCCTTGACCATTTAGGAGCTTATCCCAAGTCGCATCAATTTCTTGACCTGTTACGAGTTCAATCTCAGGATAAATGCCATGTTTTACAGAGAAATCCATCATTTCTTGAGTCTCTGCTACACCGCCAATCCAAGAGCCATAAACTTTGTGATTACCAGAGAATAACACTAAATCACCAAAGTCTAGGTTTCTTTGTGGGTCTTTTGGTGGGATACCCACAATCGCTACTTCACCGCCATATTTTAAGAGCTTAGTGTAAGCGAGCAAATCATATTGTGTAGGAATGCTAGAAATGATTAAATCAAATTTTTCTTTGCACTCTTCTGTGCTAGTATAGAAATGAGTTGCACCCATATCCATTGCCATTTGCTTTTTCTTGTCATTTCTTGCAAATACGCTCACTTCTGCACCCATAGCTTTAGCGTATTTTAAAGCCATATGACCTAAACCACCAAAACCAGCGATTCCTACTTTAGAACCTTTGCCAACTTTAGAGAATTTCAAAGGTGAATACACGGTGATTCCTGCACAAAGTAGTGGCGCTGCCTTATCTAATGGAGCCTCTTTAGGGATAGAAATCGCAAAGTTTTCGCTTACTACGATGTTATTAGAGTAACCACCATAAGTAGGCTCATTATTGTGGAAAGAATCTTCCCAGCTATAAGTATAAACGGTCTTGCCGTTTTCACACCATTGCTCTTGGTGGTCATGCTTACAAGTATCACACTCACCACATGAATTTACCATACAACCCACACCTGCATGGTCTCCTACTTTAAACTTAGTTACTTTAGAACCAACCGCAGTTACTACCCCAGCAATCTCATGTCCAGGAACCATAGGATAAATTCCGGGTAGCCAATCACTATGAGCAAAGTGAATGTCTGTATGACAAATTCCTGAGAAATGCGTATCAATGATAATGTCATATTCACCCATAGCATGGCGAGAGTGCTCCCACTCGTGGAACTTTCCATCTTTACTATCTACTGCAAAACCTTTAAAAGGCACTCTTTGGTTATTACTGCAAGTGTTGCACATAAAAACTCCTTAAAACATAAAAATATCATTCAGTCTCTATTGTAGTTTTAACATACAATAAAATGTAAAAAATGGATTTTTGTGTGTTTCTGTAACCGTCAAACAGGTTCAAAAGAAGAGTGTTTGTGTGTTTCTGTAACCGTCAAAAATTTAACAAAAACTATTAAAGGCTAAATGTGAATAGAATCATAACCAACAAAAGTAAATGAGTCAATTTACTTAAATTTTGATATTCTAATCAAAAAAGGATTACTATGAAAGTTTTAAAATTACTGCTCATTTTAAGCTTAAGTTTTTCTAGTATTTTAAATGCTAAAAAGAATAAAGATATTAATAATGCCCCCACTTCTTGGCGTAGCAAGAAAGTTAAAAATCATACAGGTTCTCGTAGTGTGATTTCTAACAAAAATCTTAAAGAAAACGCTAATCAAAATATCCCACAAAGTTTGCAAAATGTTCCCGGAATCCAAGTCTATGACACTTTAGGCACAGGCACAAATTTTAACTATAGTGTGCGAGGTATTAGAGGTTTGCCAAATCATTCAATGCGCTTGAATAATATCCCACTATATAGTCCTTATTAAATTTTTTGGGATATATTAAAAGTAAAATAATCTTTGCTTTTAATATGCTAAGCTAAGGGCTAAAAGCGTTTTTTATCATCTGTTAACTAATAATTAAAATTCATAGACTATAATACGCATTGACCACAAAATTTAGTTTCATTGTTTAGAGTTAAATATCATAGATAGTCGCATGGCTGTGGCTATGGTTATAAAGGAGCAAAAGATGTGGCATTCAAACATTCAAACATTCAAACATTCAAACATTCAAACATTCAAACATTCAAACATTCAAACATTCAAACATTCAAACATTCAAACATTCAAACATTCAAACATTCAAACAACGCTACCATAATTTTCACCAAAATCCGCTTAAAACCCCCATTTTTCTTAACTTTTTCAAAAGTTGCTTGTTTTTTCTTCGCTTATAAATTCAATTGTCTTTAACATTTAGTTTAATAAGCCCCATTTAAATTAAGTGGGGCTTACAGAATTAAATTTCAAAGGAGCTAGAAATGGCAAAGATAGAAGATTTAGAGGTGCATGAAAAATACAACTTGTTGTTGTGTATGGTTTCACCCGCATATAAAGGGACAATTGAAGGGAATGAGGGTTTTAGAGAAATGTGTGATGAATGCACTTTAGATTATTATCGCATAAGAAGAGGTGAAGTGGCTCAATATGAAGATTTTGAGGCTATGCGTAAAGTGGATTACATTATTGGTATTGTGAATGAGGATTTAACTAAGGGGGCTGAAGTCCAACGCAGTGTTTTTGCTCTAAAAATTGACCATGACACTATTGAGTGTGATGAAGAAGGGGCGTTAAAGGTTGAGGGGGTTTGTGCTCAAAAAGGGAGCAAAGAATACGAAGAGTTAGTTAATAGGAATACTTGGCATTTTACGCATAATCGCCAAATTTCAGCACCAAAATTGATTAAGCGAAAAAGTTAAGTGGCTAGTAGTTTTTAAATAACAATAAGAAAGGATTTTTATGAAATTATTGAATTTAGATGAAGTGATTGATAAAGGCGTGTTTGAAATCCCTAATTATCAAAGAGGCTATGCATGGCAAGAAAGGCAATTAAAGGATTTTTGGAATGATTTAGAGTATATCTCTAAGCTAGAAAACAAGTTTCACTACATGCATAATCTTACTTTAAGGTTAATGAGAGAGGCTGAAGATGAGCTTGATTTACCTGATTTTGAAGTTGTGGATGGTCAGCAACGATTGACTACAAGTCTAATGTTATTAGGTCTTTTAGCAAGGGTTACCAAGAATGAAGACAAGCATTCTTTAAAAAGTCTAAAACCCACTTTATACTATAGCTACAATTATTATGATGTAGATGACGCTTTTGAGGCTATTGTTAAAGAAGAAAAAGATTTAGAAAAATTTAAAACTTCTTTTTATGCTAAGAATTTTATTAATGCTTATGAATTTTTTGAAGAAAAAATCAGCAATACACCTATGGATACGCTCAACAGAATGTTTGATGCCCTTACAAAAAGAATGCTTTTTAGCGTGGTGGAATTAAATGATAGTAGGATAGATAAATTCAGTTCTTTTGAGACCATTAATAATCGTGGTAAAGAGCTATCCACTTTGGAATTGTTAAAAAATCGCTTGCATTTCATAGCGCATAAGATTTGTGATGGAGACAAATTAGAAGAGCTTCAAGATTTTATCAATAGCACCTATACTAGTCTTTATGATAGTTTGAAAAATTTTCAAGATTCTCATTTAGAGAGTTTTTTGAAACATTTTGTAGCGTATTATTATGGGGAGAAAGGGAATTTTAAGGCAAGGTTATTGGATATGGAGTTTAACGCCCATAAAAGATACACCCATAACACAAATTTAGATGATGAATATGAAAAAATAGAGGACTTATTATTATTCATTAAATATTCTTCTTGGGTTTGGGATTTTTTACACACACTTGATGAAGAGAATATTATCATAAGTTATACCGATGATAATGGTGATGAAAAGGAACTTAAAATTGAAATTACGCCTAAAATGCTTGTTTTATTAGACAAAATGCGCCGTTTAAATGCCTTGAGCGATAATGCGTTCATGCCCTTATTGCTTTCTATTTTTACAACGCAAATTTTATTAAAATTTATTGATAAACAGCCTTATACCACCAAAGAATTAGAGGATTTACTAGGGAATTTAGAGCGTTTTGGATTTTTAGTCTATGGGGTTGCTAGTAGAGACACTGCTAAAGATAAGTTGATTAATTTAGCCTTTAAAAATATTCAAGCGTATCGATGGCTTGAAGTGGATAAAGTATCTATTGAAGAACTTCCAACATTAATAGAAGGGTTTTTTAAGGGGCAACATAGTGGTTTAGAATTACTTGAAGAGCGCATTAATCTTAAAACTAAACCTAAAAAGTGGTATGAGTGGGGCAAGGCACTAAACTATTTGCTTTATGAATACGAGTTGCATCATAACCCTACAACAAGTCTTGATTTTAGTGAAAGTGCAGAAAGTATAGAGCATATTTTGCCCCAAACCCCTGATAAAGGCTATAGCACTAAAGAAAAAAATCTTGCTAAAAAACCAAATGTCGTGCATGCATTAGGAAACTTGCTCTTACTTCCTAAAAACGCTAACAGTTCTTTAAGCAACAAGCCCTTTGATGAGAAAATTAAAGAGTATCAAAAAGGCTCTTATAGTGAAAAAGAAGTTGCTAAAAATACTTCTTGGGGCGTTACAGAGATTAAGGAAAGGAGTGAGAAGTTATTAGACTTTTTAATCCAACATTGGAATATCGCTGAATTAGTCAGCGAAAATGAGATTAAAGAATTTAAAAATTCTCTTTTAAAAGAGATTAAATAAGTTAATCATCAAAAACGGAGGGGGACTATTTTTAGCACTAAAGGAATAAGACATGTTAAAAGGGCATAAAAAATTTTATTCTTCAAGGCGTAGATTTGGCGTAATCAGATATTCTTGTGAAATCAAGCCTTTTGAAAGCCATAGAAAAACTAAAGACTTTTTAAAATCTCTTTGTAATAAGGAATATGAAAATATTGCAAAGCATTACTACTTAGGCATAGGTGTTAAAAGAGATTTAAGAAAGGCTAAAAAATATTTTTTAAAAGATAAAAAGCAAAAAGATAACTACCATAAAGAAATTAAAGACGAGCATGAAGAAAACAATCATCTCCATAAAGAACAAAGCAAATTAAAAATCATGGCGTTAAAAAATAAGCAATTAAAAGAGCCACACAACACAACAATCCTTTTAGAATTAGGGAAAATCTATGCTGATGAATTAAAAAATTATCAGCTTGCTATAGAATGTTTCAAACAAATCAAAGAGCCACAAGCCTATTATGAGCTCGCAAAAACTTATGAAAGCATGAAAGATAAAGTATTTGATGCTGATAAAGAAAAACAACCTGATTTTAAAAAACTTGCTTTTGAGCTTTATCAAAAAGGGGCTAAATTAGATAATGCGCCTTGCTGTGTGGCGTTGGCTAATTTCTATCAAAAAGAAGTTTTTAGAAGTGAGCAAATGAGTAACGCATTGATTAAAAAAGCTCAAAAAGTGCTTTTTTACTACCATAGGGCCAAAGATTTAGGCTCTATAGAAGGGCTAGATGGTTTGATGAATATTTATCGTTATGGCTTATGGTTTGATGATAATAAAACAGATAAAGTTAAAATAATCATTCCTACAAATGCCAAAAAAGCGATTGAATACGCTAAAAAAGCTCTTTCAAACGCCACAAATAATAATGAAACTAAAATCGCTAAGTATTACCAAGCTTTGGGAGAAATCTATAGTGAAAACAAGAAAATCCTAGACTATGATAAAGCATTAGAATATTTTTATAAAGAATTAGAGCATTATCCTAAAAAGTTGCGTAGCTCTTGGGATAGTTGCATGCTAGAAATCGCACAAGTTTATAGGAAAAAGGGGGATTTAAAGAAATTTTTAGAATTGAATTTGGAGGTGTTAGCTTTTTATAATGAACACCAATATTTTAGGCATTTTGGAACTAAAAGAAAACAATATTTAGTAAGGCATTATGGCTATAAATCTTTAAGTTCTCTAAAACCACTAGGACATATCATTAGCGTGTGCTATAAGCTTAATTGCAATGCGGATATTGTTGTTACTTATTTAGAGGGCGTGGCAAATGAATATTCATACTTTGAAGATTACAAGCTTTTAGGTGGGATTTTTGAATACGCTAAAGGTGTAAATATGGATTTAAAAAGAGCGTTAGCCTATTACCAACAAGGCATTAAAACCTTTTGCAAGCCAAAAGAAAGAAAGAATTTACAAGTTTGTGAAAAAAGGGTGCTAGAAAAAATCAAGCAATTAGAAGAAACAAAAAGAAAATGCTTTAGTGGTGGGTGGATGTCTGGCTCTGGCGCTTTAGTGTTTATAGTGGGGCGAGCTAAGCGTTTCCAAACCGAAAAATTACGCCTAGAATGGCTAAAAAATGAAAAACCTAGAGATTACATTTTTGAAATGGCGCAACTAGAATACAATAGGGTTGCTTTAAAACAAGATTGTATCAACAAGCTTATTAAAGCATTGATTATAGGGCGTAAAATCAATCATAAAAATCAAGAAAGCGTTTCTAAAGCACAAATTATAGAATTTAAAAAAGCTCTTTATGACAAACTCAAAACGCACTTAAATTTGCCTTTAATTGAAAGAATGTCTAAAGGACTTAGAGAATACGGCACGATTTTGGGGCAAAAATACGCTACCAAAAGTTTAAACGAAACAGACGCTAAGATTATCATAGATTTTTATAATAATGAATGCGTCAAATTAAATCAAAAAATGCCCCCTATCATTATAGATAAAGAGCTAGGCTTATTAAATCTTCAAAATAAGCCCACTAAAAACATACCCCTTAAGGCTAATCATTATATCTATGCCGTGTATCAACGAGTGAATTTCTATGAAATGTCGCAAAATAGGTTAGAAAAAGAAGCATTTAATGAAAAGATGTATGAAAAAGACCTTTTTATTAAGGCTAATGGCTCAATCTCACTTTTTAGTAAAGATGATAATAAGCCCCTTTATAGCCTTTCTATTGCCTCATGCTTAAATAAAGCTAAGTTGAAATTATGGGATTATTTCTTTGATAGCACCAAGCTTTTAAGCTACGCTGAACAAGTCATAATGGATGCGCATCAAAATTTGATTGCTTTTAGAAATAGTGCGAAGTTTGCTAAAGATTTGCATGTGAATAGCAACAAGCCGTTATATGAGATTTAAAAAAGGATAGAAAAATATGGGATGGGATGGTTTTATTAGGAATATGAAAAAAAGAACCGAGGTTTATGAAAAAACCTTACAAGATTTAGAAACTTTAAAAGAAACAAACAAAGAAGAGTTTATAAAAAAGATTGCTTTTTTTGAAACAAACTATGTAGAACGCCAAACAAAAGCACTAGATTTAACTATACAATACGCTATTTTAGGGCGTTATCTAGCATATGATAAAAGATATGAGAGCTATATTCGCAAATCTTATGAAAATAAAGCCAAAGAATATAAAAAAACTCTATATAAAAAACTACAAACTCATCTTAGTGCGCCTATGTTTGAACGCACTAAAAACTATAAGATTTGTGCTACAGATTTTGGCATTAAATTATTTGAAAATACTTTAAATAAAGATGATATAAACAATTTTATAGAATTTTATAATGCTTGTGATGAAGATGAAGCTTACATGCCAAGACCCATTGTATTAGATGAAAAACTAGGGTTATTAAGCTTATTTGGTGTAAAAATTCTAAAAAATAAAAATTATAAAAATCTTGACAAAATAAGCATTGATAAACATGGGCATTTTGCGGTGTATGAAATTTTTGGCAAAGTCTATGATGATCGAGCTAATTTTAGATGGAAATTTGATGGCTTAGAATGCTCTAGTTTGTTTGAAGAAGATAGTTATAAAAAAATATTGTATGACTATATTGTTCCTATCAGTTATTGTGAATTTAAATACAATGAAAACAAATCTTTTGATGTTGATAGAAATAAACACATTACAATCACCCCCTTTGAAGAAAGCCTTTGGGATTATTGCTTTGATAAAAACAAGGTTTTAAACTACAAAGAACAAATCATTTATGATTTATTGCAGAATTTGATAGCTTTAAGAAATAGCGCTAAATACGCCAAAAATTTGCATGTAGCCAAAGATACGCCATTATATGAGATTTAAAGGTTTTAGTGATGATACGCATACACCATAGATTTATACACTCTCAAGCGTTTCAAAAATCTCAATTAGAGCGTTATTATAAAACGCTCAAAAGTGCTGACAGGAAAAAATATGACGCTATGGTTTTTAAAAAAGAAAGGAAATTGATTGAAAGCTTGGAGAAAAATTTAAGAATATTAATTAAAAATGCTACGCCCTTAAATTCTAAAAAAGTTTTTAAAACGCCCTTAAAAGAATGTATAGAGTTGCTTTATTTAGTGGCGTATGATAAAAAATTAAAGCCCAAAGAACAAGAGATTTTAAAAAGTTTTAGCACCCCTTTAATGCTAGAATATCTTAATTGTAAAAAGCCTAATATTAGAGAAAATAAATATTCTTATATCACACAAGCCTTAAGACAACTCTATCAAAATTATTATATGCATACAACTAGATTAAATGCGTATATTTTTGATAAAAATTTTTATGAAAACTACTATCAACCCATGCCTTTATTAAAACCTATTTTGAGCCTAACGCACAACATAGAACAGCAAGGGCTTTTAAAAATGCTTTTCACTCAAGATTTTATCGCACAACAAATGGAAGAAATAAAAGAGCGTATAGAGATTTTAAAACTCATGCGTTTTAATGAAGTAAAAAATTAAAAGGAATAATGGTGAATGGTATAATGATAACAGCGTCTAAAGGATATAGAAAATATATGGAGGCTAAATTTCAAGCCTTTAGCGAAAAAAGACAACATATTATAAGCAACTTGCATGCTTACAAAGAGCAACTTGACAAGGCTAAAAAAGAGCTAATAGAGTTTGTGATTAAAAGAGTAGATATTCTATCCTTAAAACAAGATATTTTAGGGGAATATAAAAATAATAACGCATTTTTCAAACGCTTGAAAACTTGTCAAAGTATCACCTTAAAACATCGTTTCAGCGTGTTTAACGCCCTTAATAGCAAGGCAAAATTAAACGCTAAAGAACAAGGCATTTTACAAAGTTTTGGCTCATTGCATTTGATAGAAAACGCCTTTAATCTTACAAAAGAAGAAAAAGATTTTATAGTATTTTTGAATAAAGCATGTCATAGATTTGTAAGGGATTGTCAAAACTTGTTTGAAGTTTTTAAAAAAGAATATGTGTTTATTAGTATGGTTGCGATGGATATGCTTAAATATTCTTATGATAAAGAGCGTATTTATTATAGTGATTTGCTTGGTTTAAAATCGTTTTATTTTCACACCCATAATCAACACTATAGAACAACACTTTTTATCCAAAAAGCTTTTTAAACAAGATTTAATTTTAAGCATTAACGAGCAACAAGTCTTAGATTTAAAAAATACGCTTAATCAACTAGGAGAAAAAATTAATTAAAAAGGATTACATAATGCCTAGCGATTTCAAAAACTTGTTTATACAAGCAGACAAAGACGAGCCTATTAAAGACAAGCAAGACCGATACTTGAATGATAATGACGAAAACCCTACTAAAGACTATTCATTGTCATCTAGGATTGATGAGCATATCAAGTCTAAACAAGAGAATAGGCATAAACCTAGTAAAATTTCTGTTAATTCTAATCAATCTTTATCGGCTCAATTAGATGAGTATAGTAGAAAGAAAGCTGAGTTAAAAGGAAATATACAGAGTAGTAGAGTTAAGTCTGCTCATTATATGAATGGGGAAATACCGGGTATTGATATTTCGGAAGAGGAATTTGCTAAACAAAAAGCAGAGACTGAGAAATTTTTAGAAGGCTTTGATTATCCTGATGTTGATGATTTCTTAGATGACCTTGAGAAAGCAGAAAAGAAAGGAACATTAAAACTTCGTATAAGTGCTAGTTCTTTATCTAAGATAGCTGAGTATTATAATAGCGATAGTAGGATTGCTACAATTTCTGCATTTCGTAAGTTTAATGCTAAATTCTATAAAACCTTTACTGAAAAAGAGATTGCTATACTACAGACTGAATATAACAAACAAGATAAGTATCAAATGTCTGTTAAAGAGCTTAGAGAAAGAAAGCCTAATCTTATTAAAAAATTTGTTAAAGCTGGATTTTCATTTACTGACAACACCCCTATAAGAGAGTTGTTAAATCACTCTTATGTTGTTACTAGAGAACAGAATATGGCTAACAATAGGAAACTTCTTAAAAAGCTAAGAGCAGAACCTGTTGTTATTATAGAGGTTGATGGCGTTTGGGATGAGAGTGCTGATAAAGAAAATAGAGACCCATCATCTGAAATATCTTACTTTGTTATTTGCCCTAATTTAAAGTATGAGCAGTTTGACTTTTTTAACTTTATGATGAATACTGCTTATGAATTTCAGCAAGATGCTATTTGCTATTCTAAGTCTCCAACTATTGACAAAAGAACAGGAAAGCAGTCAAAGTTTAGAACAGTTGGGTTATACTGCACTTCTCCATTTTCTGTTGTAGGTCAGTTTGGAACTAGATGGGCTGTGTTTAATGATGTGAGTTTTGGCACTAAGCCTACTGAAAAAGATTTTCAAAAAGCATACACTAAATTACAAGGCAGAGTTTTCTATTTCTTTGACAATAAAGGCAAGAAGGGTGGTTATTTAAAATCATCTATGGACTACCCTGCAGAGATTTTGATAAAGGGTGTTAAATTGTATATACCTAGTGAAAAATCCTTAATGGCTAAGTATAGTAAGTATCAGTTAAGCCGTCCTACTATAAAATCAAGTGGTAAAAGGAATGCAGATATTCATAAATATAAATTATCTGCATTGTCTAATTCAGTTTCTGGGTATAGGGCTAGTAAAGTAATGATGGATAAGCAGAGAGAAAATCTAGTAAAAAGAAAGATTGAAGCACTTAAACATAAGAAAGGTGCTGAAAACTTAGATAATCTTTGGGATTTTTAAAAGGAGCAGTAATTATGAAAAATTTTAGAATTAACACTGATAGGGTAAGCAACTCTCTTATTAAAGCTATGGCTGATTATAAGGTTAAAGCTGGTTTGACTTCTAGTATGACTATGAGTGAAGCTATGAATAACCCTAATTTAAAAACATTTGATGAGCTTAGTGAGAGAGAAAAATACAACATAACAGCTCTTGGGGTATCTCGTCTTTATAAACATCTGTATAATGATGAGTGCGGTTGTATATCAGCAAACAGAGATTTTAAGTTATCGCTATGGTCAGATTTAGGGTTTGATAAAGCCACTGATAAAATAGTTGAGTATTATAGTGGCAGGGCTGATATTCCTAAAAAATATTTAGTTAGCGATGAGGAAAATACCCAAAGGAATAGAAACTTAGAAGCTGATATTAAAGCATTATACCCTAAAATAGGTTACATCAAAGTGAATGGCATTTATCAAGGTAGCAAAGAGCCTAGCTTTCTTATTTATGCTTTACAAGAGGGGGTTAATTTATTAGGGGTTCTTAAAGAGTTAGGGTATAAATACGAGCAAGATAGTGTTTTATATTCTAAGAGTAACAGCACTGAAGGGTTTTTGTGTTTTACAACCCCTTTAAAATACGCTTTCTATCAGAAAAAAGAAGGAGCGGAATATCTACCTTATAAAAGGGGTCAAAGAGTTAAGGTTGCTAACCATATTAACATAGACCAAAATGTAGAAAGTCCTAATTCTCCTAAATTCTTAAAAAACTACTCTGAGACATTCAGAAAGACTATTCCTTTTGCTTTTATGAGAAAGTCTTATAGAGCTGTGTCTATTGACAATGTAACAATAAAATCTATTAAAGCAAAACTCGGTGGAAACCATTATCATAAAGTAAATGGAGGTCAATTGGGTAGAGTAGGTAGAGTTGTGTCTAGGTTCAATACTAAAAACCCCTTTTCATTAGATAGTGTTTTAAAAGCAACGGAATTTGACACTAACGCAGGTTATTGTTTTATTGACGATAGAGACCTTATGATGCAACTTGAAAATGTGAGTGCTGAGTTATCTAACAACATAGTAACAGCTATAGGTCAAGTTGAGAACTTATCTCTTATTTATGCGTTGATTAAAGATGTGAGATACAACAGCTTGAATAAGCATTATAGCTTTATCTTTGATATAAATAACCCTTTAAGCGACCAATCACTAAATCAATTAGTAGTAGAAGTTCCTTTATCAGCCTTAAAGGGAGTTAAGCTCAATCAAATTAAAAATGTCTTAACGGCTCAAATCTATAATGGCACTTATCAATTTAGGGGCGATGATTATAAAAATGCTTTACAAGATACTACGATATAAAATTAGGGAGAGAAAGTGTCTGAATTAACTTTAAATCAATATAGAAAAGAACTCAAAAAATTGGGTCAATACGTTCGTTACTATGAAAATGACTATCTGAGTATTTTTATTATTTTATCATACATAATTATTCCTATTTTATTAGGCTTTTTATCTTCTTATTTTGAACTCAATGTTGACATTACAAAATATATAGCCAATATACTTAAGATTGATTCGATTTTAAGTGTTTTTAAAGTTAGTAAGGGATATTTTGAGATTATTCAAAGCACCATTGTTGGTGGTATTTTTGCAATCCCCATAATTTACCTACCAAGACTTAACCATTATGTTGGAATAGATAAGAAAGGGAATTTTATTTTACGAAATTATTTTAAAAAGATAAGTTTCCCCTTGCATTCTTTAGGCAGAACAGAAACTATACAAAGCAAAGTAAAAAGCACTAAGCAAGTTACCACAGGATGGACTAAATAAAAAAATAGGAAAATTTGTCAAAGGATAAAACACCCCTAAAAATTCCAGTGATTAGACCAAGAAGATTGAAACTATGCCTTGTATTATTGATATCTACATACTTTGTTGTTTTAATAAAGATGACAAGATTATTGCTTGTATTGAAAACAAATGAACGAGATATAAAAAAATTAGTCAATAGACTAAAGTATATATTAAATAAACTGAATAATGTTTAAGGCTTAAGAAATTTACACAAAAAGACTTTTATGCAATGACACATAGAAATGATATCTAAAAAACAAAAATTTGAAAATCTATAAAATGGCATCAATGTTAAACCTTAATAGTAGTTTTAACAAAAAATGTTAAAATTTGGAACTAAAATAGTTCAAAAATGGAAATAAAGTATGCTGATTAGCTTTAGACTTAAAAATTTCTGTTCTTTTGAAGAAGAACAAACGCTATTGATGAGTGCAAATTCTCAACCAGACGAAAGAGAAAGATATACTTTTGTAACCGATACACATAAAAAAGAGCGTTTGCTAAAAACAACGGCTATTTATGGGGCTAATGCTTCTGGAAAAACAAATTTTGTTGGAGCATTATATATTATGCGAGAAATCGTATTGGAAAGTGCAAGGAACAATTCTGATACTCCTTTATCTTTCGATCCCTCTATCTTTAAGAACAATGAGCCTACAGAATTTGAAGTAACTTTTATTCAAGAAAATATTAAATATCAATATGGATTTGCTTATTGTAAGGAGCGTATTTTAGAAGAATGGCTTTTTGCCTATCCTAAGGGACGCGAACAATGCTGGTTTCAGCGTATTTATCAAGAAAAGAGTCAAAAGTATGAATGGAAAATTGGCAACAACCTTAAAAAAGGAACTCTTTTGCAACAAGCAACAAGAGACAACGCGCTCTTTCTATCTATTGGCGACCAAAATAACAACTCCCAATTACAGAAAGTATATGCGTGGTTTTCTCATAAATTAAAGTTTATGAGTATGAAAGGGTTTGATCCAGAATTTAGTATAGAGCAATGCTTAGAAGGAAAAGAAGAATCAAAACAAAGAATTTTACAATGGCTAAAAAGTGCTGACATAGGGATCAAGGATATAAAAATAAAAACAGTCAATACGGAAAAGCTCAAAGAAAGTTTTGAGAAAGAAAAAGAAAAAGATGCTCTCATTAAACATTTTTTTGAACAATTTGTTAATGAAAAAAAGGAAATTAAACAGGCCAATTTTTTACATGCTAACGAGAATGGGCAACAAGCTTTCTTACCTCTTGGGAAGGAATCAAATGGCACACAAAAACTTTTTGCCTTTCTAGGGCCTATGATGGACTCATTTGAAAAGGGAAATATACTAGTTGTAGATGAGATAGATGCTGGTTTACACCCTTTGCTTTGTGAGCGCATTATAGATTATTTTCATAGTAGTTTTAATGCTAATAATGCTCAACTTATTTTTAATACCCATGCAACATCTTTGCTTCGTAAAAATATTTTTAGAAAAGACCAAATTTGGTTTTGCGAAAAGCAATACAGCGCCACAAAGCTTTATCCATTGAGTGATTTCTTTATTAGAAAAGAGACACGAGATATTGAAAAACTTTACCTAGAAGGGCGTTTTGGTGCAATTCCCTATTTAGATATGATTTTGGAACAGTTTGATGGGCAGTGATGAATTGTTTAAAAAAAGAAGGGCACGCAAACAAGAGTCTAGAAAAAACCCTAGCCAAGAACAAAAATCGAGGGTTTTAATTGTCTGTGAAGGAGAAAAAACAGAGCCTAATTATTTTTTGGCTTTAAAAGACTATCTTAGACCTAAAGATATAGTTCGCGTTATTCCTGCAAAACATTCTAGTCCATCGCAAATATTAAATACTGCAAAAAATAGAGGAGAGAATTTTGACAAAGTATTTTGTGTGATGGATGTGGATAAACATGAAACACTTGAGAAAGCCCTACAAGAAACTAAAGAGAATAGAATGAAACCTATTATATCTAAACCTTGTTTTGAATTTTGGATATTGTTGCATTTTGAATATTGTCATAATAAGCCTTTCTATGGCAGTGAATGGCTTGTTAGTGAAGTAAAAAAGAAGTATTGTCGTGATTATTCTAAAGGAGATTATAGTAAAGATAAATTTAGAAAACTTATTGAAGAAAGAAGTGGCAATAAGGCAAGATTGACAATAGCTGTAGAACATGCTGAAAAGATAGAGAAAAAATTTAAAAAAGAGTTTAAATTGTTAGAAATAGATTTGGAAAAAGACCTTAAAAATTTTAATAGTTATACCAATATGCATGTGCTGATAAAAGAACTGAATTTGTTTAAACAAAAGACAGAGAATTAATTCTATGTGGAGGGCTTCTTAAGCGACAAGAAAAATTGTTCAATTTATAGACCTAAAGTTTGAAATTTCTATTTTTATCAATTCCATATGGTTGCCTTGAGAGTTTTTAAATTATACACTATAATTGAAAATAGTATGACTTATCTAATTTTTGATGTAGTTATTACTCAATCTCTTTTAAAAATTCTTTAGCAATGCTCTCGTAAGTATAGTCTTTAACAATTTCGTGTAATTTTTTGGAGACACTCTCATAATAGCTAGGGCTAGAGAGTAAAGCGTTGATTTTTTCGCCCATTTCTTGTTCTGTATTGACTAACAACTCTTTGAGATAATTTCTTACATTTCCTACATCAGTGCAACAATAAGGTGTAGCGTGTTGCAAGCATTCTAATATAACCATAGGAAAAGCTTCATCTATGCTTGCATGCAAGAATAAAGTGGTCTTTAAAAAGGCTAAGCACACACTCTCTCTTTGGATTTTTTTGAAAAAATACACTTCTTTATAGCCATGTTTTTTGTCTAACTTTAATTTCAAAGCCTGCAAGTCTATTAGGGTGTTATTCTCTATAAAATTACCGATAAATATCAGCGGAATGCTGCATTTAGAGAGATAAAAAGCTCTTAAAACAAAGTCCTGTCCTTTGGCTTTGTAGAAGTTAGACACATTCAAAACAAAGGGGTTTTCTAGTAATGCACTAAGGCTTTTACTCTCTCTCTCTCTCTCGTTAATGCCCCACAATAAGAAGCAAGAATCGTTTTAGGGGGCGTGATGTCTTTTTGAAACACGCCGTTAGGTAAAATGCCCACGCTTTTGCAAAGGGGGGTTAGGAAATCAATCGCATGGGATTTGTCGTGTAAAAAATAGACTTTATCCAGACAGGAAAGAAAACGCTTTAATAAAAAGATTAGATAAGGCATATAACTTTCATAAGGGGTAACATCTAAGGCTTTTTGTGTATTTGTTGTAGGGGCGTTTGTGATGGTAAAATGCCAAAAATTAGGCTCTCTTTTAAGGGTTAAACCAAAAGATAGGAGTAAATTTTTAATAAAGTCTTTAAAAACTTGCTTTTTTGTTGGTTTTGTGGGTTGGTTTAATCTCAAATAATTAGCCAAAGCACTTTCACCATGGGAACGCAACACTTTCTTTGTTGCCTTAAGCTCATTCAAGCTCTCCCACAATAAATCTCCTGTGAAAGTAAAGAATGCTGAGACGATGAGCAAATCACACACAAATTCTTGCACAAAGTAGCGATAATTATTTATCTCGCCACACCAAATGGGGTATTCCGTAGTGCGAAAATCAAATTCTATTACAAACAAATTAGGTGAAATCTCTATAGCTTCTTTTTTGAAAGGTTCTTCTAAGATTATCTTTTTGCCTGTTCTCTCAATTCTTTTGTTTTGAAAGCTATCCATAGTTACGACATAAACTTCATGACCTAGATTTGTCAAACTCAAAGCAAAATGATAATCTGCTGTAGCTAAACCGGTTTGCAAAGGATAAAATTGTTCTGTGGTGTAGAGGATTTTCATAGACCAAATTATACCATGTGTGCTACAATTTTTATATCAAAACAATTAAAGGATTGAATTTGTCAGCTATTTTAGTAGCCAAAAAAATTTTGCGTTTGTTAGGCTTGAAAAAAACAGAGAATTTTCTAAGAGCATGGCGTTATTCTATTGTGGAGGCACACACGAAATTAATGATGACTGATGAAAAGAGTTGGCAATACCAACGAGAGCATGAGCTATCATATTACCAAGCATCTACCCCCCCCCCCCATTTTACAAAGGATGGACTTTAAATCTTGGGATAGTATAGACTTCAAAGCTTACAATGAAGAGCTTTTGAAACTCCGTGGTTTTGATGAGAAATTTAGAGCGAAGTTTAAGGACAGAAAGCCGGTGGTTTTATTTGCTGGTAATGATGAGCACCAAGATAAGAGTGGCTTTATCCAAGATTTAGAAAAAGTATGCAAGAAGCTGTATTTATTTTATAAAGATGATGGGAGTTATGGCACAAGTCATTATGGGTTTGCTAATGGTCGCATACATTTATATAAAGAAGCCAATTCCTATGTAAACACCACCAAGATTTTAGAGATTTTAGAGAATGCTAATCCTAAAGTAGATTTTTTAATTATTCAGGGTTGGGGGTGGAACTATACGCCAAGAGATTTGCTAGGAATCAAGCATGCTCATAAAGATTTAAAAATTTTAAACTTGCAAATGGACGATAGACATACTTATGATTTCAATAACCATCTTGGTACGCATGCAATTTTACCCTTTATTGATGTGGCCTTGAGCACTGCCCCCGAAAGAATAGAGCATATCAATAAAGAAGGCACACCGGCTTTTTATTTCCCCTTGGCTAGTAGCACAGAGTTTTACTATCCCTTAGAAAATGTCAAAAAAAAATATGATATTGGTTTTGTGGGAGGTAATTATGGCATAAGGGCTGAGTTGATTCAGGCTTTAAAAGATGCAGGATTGAATGTGAAAGCTTATGGTAATGGCTTTGGAGGACGCATTGCTTTAGAAGAAACTAATCAATTTTTTAATGAATGCGAAATCGTGCTTGGAGTGGGAGGCATTGGAAATTCGTTGGCTGATTGGGTCAATATGAAATTAAGAGATTTTGATGCTCCTATGAGTGGGGGTGCGTATTTGACCACCTATAACCCAGATTTAGAAAAGTTATTTTCTAAAGATAGTATGATTTTTTATAAGGACAAAGAAGATTTGATTTCTAAGGCTAAGTATTATTTAGAGCATAAGAATGAGCTAGAACAAATTAGAAAACAAGCCTTTAAGGAAGCTTCAACCAAACACACCTATGAAAAACGCCTAAAAGACATGTTTTTAAAGCTAGGGATTGAAATATAGGGATTTTTAATTTTTTATCTCTATTAAACTTTATGCAATTTATATAATCTGATGCGAGCAATCTA
Source organism: Helicobacter cetorum MIT 00-7128 (assembly GCF_000259255.1). Classification (NCBI taxonomy): domain Bacteria; kingdom Pseudomonadati; phylum Campylobacterota; class Epsilonproteobacteria; order Campylobacterales; family Helicobacteraceae; genus Helicobacter; species Helicobacter cetorum. The sequence continues at coordinate 216,828 of NC_017737.1, read as the reverse complement.
ATTTGTAGTTAATCGGTTGACTTGCAAACATTACAACTGCGTAGATAACACTACTATATAATGTTTTTGTTGTATTTTAATTATTTGAAAATCGTAATAAAAAATTTCTATAAATAATATTTGAGTTGAGATAAACAATAATTAGCTTTAAATCACTATAATAAGCAATAATTTTTTATTTCTCCAAAGGAGTTTCTCATGAGGGCATGTAGGTCGGTGTTAAAAGTTGGGGCTGTAGCTTTGTTTTCATTATTGGTGGGGTGTAGCGCTAATTTAGGGCCTTTTAATACAAATGCTAAGCCCACGGTTTCAGGTAGCGATAAGGTTTCAGCGAATGCTTGCAAATTAGATTGGTCATGGCATTTTGATGATTATGTAAAAGATAAGAGTAAGCTTGCCGATTTGGAGCAACAAGCAATAGATAAAGCATTGGCACATTATAAGCCTGATGCCACTAAGCTTGCGAACATGACTATGGTTATAGACCATATCCCTGCTTTATGGTGGATGGCAGTGCCAGCTGGGACAACTTGCATTCTTGTTGAGGGCACTCCCGCAAACTAAATGATGTCTTTTAGTTCTTATATAGCTATCTAGGATAGCTATATAATCTCAAATAAGTCTAGTTAGCATGACTTTGCCTTTTATCAAGCATTGACTTTCTTAAAATCTTTTATTTAAAAACATTTTGTTGGGGAGTATTTAGGATTAAAATATTTACTTGCTAAACACTCTATGAAAAAACAAATCTTTTATAGCCTGCTTAAAAATAATTTTGTAAATACTTAAAAATTTCTTTGTATAATCGCTTGATAATCCAATTCAAACAAGGAGCAACGAAAATGGTTAAATACACTAAAAAAGAAGCGCTTGAGTATCACATTGGCGGTAAGGTTGGCATGAATATCACTAAGGCTTGTGAGAGTGCTAGAGATTTGTCTTTAGCTTATAGTCCTGGGGTGGCTGAGCCATGCTTAGAAATCGCTAAGGATGAAATGCTGGCTTATACTTATACTAATAAGGCTAATAGTGTTGCAGTGATTTCTAATGGCACGGCGGTTTTGGGACTGGGTGATATTGGAGCGAGTGCGGCTAAGCCTGTTATGGAAGGCAAGGGGTTATTGTTTAAGAAATTCAGTAATATTGATGTGGTGGATTTAGAGCTAGATACCAAAGATAGAGATGAGATTGTAGAGATTTGTAGGGCGTTAGCCCCTAGCTTTGGGGGGATTAATTTAGAAGATATTAAGGCGCCTGATTGCTTCTATATAGAGCAAAAACTCCAAGAAAAGGTTCAAATCCCTGTGATGCATGACGACCAGCATGGCACGGCGGTGATTTCTAGTGCGGCTCTATTGAATGCCTTAGAAATTAATGGTAAAAAAATTGATGGAATTAAAGTCGTGGTGAGTGGGGCAGGGGCGGCTGCTATTGCGTGTTCAAGAATGTATAGAAAACTTGGAGTTAAACATATTGTATTATGCGATTCTAAGGGGGTGGTGTATTGTGGTCGGAGCAATTTGAGTAAGGAAAAAAAGGAATTTGAAATAGAAACAACAGATAGGACTTTAAGTGAGGCTATGAAAGGGGCTGATGTGTTTTTGGGGCTTTCTTTGGCGGGGTTAGTCAGTAAAGACATGATTAAGTCTATGGCAAAAGACCCCATTATTTTTGCTTTGGCTAACCCTACACCAGAGATTTTACCTGAAGAAATCCATGCAGTGAGAGACGATGCGATTATTGGCACAGGAAGGAGTGATTATCCTAATCAAATTAATAATGTTTTGGGGTTTCCTTATATTTTTAGGGGGGCTTTAGATGTGTATGCCACTAAGATTACAGAGAATATGAAACTAGCTGCCGCATACGCTTTGGCTAATTTAGCTAAACAAGAAGTAAGCCCAAAAGTGTTGAAAGCCTACAATCTTAAAACGCTTAGTTTTTCAAAAGACTATATTATTCCTAAGCCTTTTGATGAAAGAGCGTTAGTAGAAGTCGCTAGTGCAGTCGCTAGTGCGGCCATTAAAGATGGCGTAGGGCGTAAAAAAGATTATGATGAAAAAGCATACAGAGAGTATTTAAAAGAATTATTAAAAAAGCTATAAAATTACTAAAAAAACTCAAAAAACCTTAAAAAGGGTTTTTGAGTTTTTATTTGGCTTGATTTTTGTTATGTTTTTAAGATTGAAAGTTTTTTAGGTAAACTATATTTTTATTAAAACTTCGCACAAGGCATATAAATTGTTACATAGGGTTAGCCCAAAAGCTTACGACTCGTCTTATTGTGTAATTGATATTCGTTCCAAGCAAGCTTATTTGAATGAGCATGTTCAAGGGAGCATCAATTTTCAAACTTTTGAAGAAGTATGTGATTTCATTAACCAACAAGTAGGACAAGTTACCCCCCCCCCCCCAACTAATCACAACCAAAACCTTAAAATTCTCTTAGCATGCTTTTCTAGTTTTAAGGCTAGAGAGATGGCCTTAAGGTTAGAAAATGAATTTAAAAATATTGATATTGGCTATTTGGATGGCTCGCTTTTAGAGCTTAAAGATTACGCTCTTTTTGAGCGTTTAGATGAGTGTCTTTTATCGCAAATTAAAACCACTAAAGACGCATTGAAAAAACGCTATTTAGAGCATAAAAAGGCATGGGTTGTAGCTTTTAGTGGAGGCAAGGATAGTTCATGCGTGTTACAACTGCTCTATGAGTTGTTATGCAACTTGCCCAAAGAAATGCTTAATCCTACCTATGCCATTGTTTCTAACACTTTAGTGGAATCACCCGTTGTAGAAAAATATCTGCTTAATTTAATTGAATCTATTCAAAAAGACGCAAATGCTAGAGGATTACCCTTTGAAATCAAGCTAGTAGAACCTAATGCTAATGAGCAATTTTTCACCAATCTTATTGGTAAGGGTTATCCAAGTCCCACACGCTTTTTTAGATGGTGCACAGATAGATTAAAAATCCGCCCTGCTCAACGAGCCATAGAACAAATCATTGCCAAGCATGGTTCATGCATTTTGCTTTTAGGAGTTCGTAGCAATGAGAGCAGTTTGCGTAAAAAGAGCGTAGAAAAGCGTGTGGTGAGTGAAGAGGGTTTTAGCAAACATGATTATTATCCTAATACTTTGATTTATCGCCCTATTGTGGATTGGTCATTAGATGATGTGTGGGGGTATTTGAGCCATTTTAATATGCCTAAGTGGAATAAATCACATGAGGAATTATTCAGCCTTTATTCTAAGGCGAGTAATGATGAATGCCAATTTATCCTAGATACTAATACGAAGTCTTGTGGAGGGAGTCGTTTTGGGTGTTGGGTTTGCACTTTAGTGAATGAGGATAAGTCTTTGCAAGGGTTTATCAAAAATGGAGAAACGCATTTGCAACCCTTGAATGATTTTAGAAACTTCATTAAAGAAATTAGAGAGCAACAAGAATATCGTAGTGATTTTAAAAAAGATGGCAATTATGCCCCCGGTCCTTTTACTAAGAACGCTCGTATGCTGATTTTAAGACGCTTATTAGAATGCGAGAGAGAGTATCAATTACGCTCTAATACTTCACACCAACTAATTAGTGATAGTGAATTAGAGATGATTGCAAAAATATGGCAAAAAGAGTTTGGCACTGAAAGGGAATTTATAGACATTACAAAGGAGTTTGAGCGCATGTCAAATTATCAAGAAGAGAAAGTTGAATTACTGCATTCAGAGATTTTTGAAGAGGAAAAAATAGAAAATTCTAATCTAGTAAAAGAGATTATTAAAGAGGCTATTAAATTAAGTCATGGCACTGATTTAGGTAGCTTAAAGGCAATAATTGAAGCTATGGTTGATAACCATACTAATAAAGTAGAGGAGTTTTAAATGATATTTTTTAAACGCATTGTTATCTGCAATTTGTTTGCATATTACGGTAGGCAAGAATTATCATTTGAAAAAGAAATAAATAAGAATCTTTATTTGATTTATGGTCGTAATGGGTTTGGAAAAACAAGTTTTTTGCGTTCTTTGAAATTACTCTTTTTGGGTAGCGGACTATTATCAGGACATGAGGTTCCTGAAGGTTCTAAATTTTTCAACACTTCAAAGCCAGAAAATTTAGTTCGTGGGTATGGAGATTGGAGTGGCATCTTAAATATTAGGGCTAGGCGAGAAAATGAGCAAAATCTAGTTAATAAGCACGAATTTTTCGTGTCTTTGGAATGTGAAAAAGACCATCAGCCAATCACAATCACTAGAAGTTGGGATATTGATTTTAAAAAAGATATTGAAGAGCATTTGAGTTATAAAACGCATTATCAAGCTTATGAAAATAAAATAGCCTAACAACATATAGACCAACTTTTGCCTTCTTCACTAGTGCCTTTTTTCATTTTTGATGGCGAAGAGATTGAGCAAATGGCAGAAAAAATGAAAAGCGAATTGAAAGATAAAATCCAAAATATTCTCAATATTACGCCCCTTGCTAGAGCTATCAAAGAAATTGAGTCTATTAGAAAAGAAATTCAAACAAAATCTATCCAAAATACCGAGAGGCGTAACCGTTATAAAGAGATAGAAAGAGATATTGAAACTAAGGAAGAAAAAAGTACTACAACAAAAGACAGAATTAAGGTTTATGAGGAAGATTTTAATTCTAAGCAAGAGGAGTTAAAAGACAAAAAAGAGAGCGAAAAAACACTTATTATTGAGTCAAGCAAAGAATTAGGGAGTGTTCAAGCCCATAAAGAGCAATTAGAAAAAAGACAAAATGAGTGTAAAAATAAATTTGTGAGAGTGTGCAATAGTGTGTTGTTGCTCAATCAAGAAAAGATGTTAGAAAGTATTGAAGAGCGTTTGAAAAAAGCACAAATTGAAAAAGAAAAGAGCTATTTAAGTGAGAACTTTATCAAGCAATTTAGCTTGACTTTAAGTGAGGGTATTGCAAGTTATTTGCAAGATAAAATAGCTCTTTGTTTTAAAGATGAGCTTGATAAAAATATAGAAAACTTGATTAAACAGACTTATGAAAATCTACAAACAAACACAACTCACAAAGACCCCATTAGTCATCTTGGAAATATAGATTTTAATCGTTTGCACTATAGAGAAAATGCCAAAGATTTGAAAGAGTGTATTTTAGAACTTGCCAGATTGCCAAGAGAAATTAAGGAGATAAGCACTCATTTGGCTGAACTTAAAGATGAGAGTTTGCATGCAGAATATTTTAAGGATATTAAAACAGAAATTGAGCAATTAGAAGGTGAAATTAAAAACTTGGAAGAAAAGCTTAGAGTGGAGGGAGAGAGTTTAAGAGCTTTAGAAGAAGAGCTCATGGGTCTTAAAATAGAAAAAGATGAACTAGAGAATCAAACCAAGAAAGATGAGCGACTGCTCAAGCAAATAAAGCTCTATGAAAGTTTGAAATTAGGGATTGAGACTTATAAAGAATCTTTAATTAAGAAATTATTGAAAGATTTAAGAAAACAAGTTGTAGAAAATTACAAGCAAATTTTGCCTAATGATAATGTTGAGAATGTAAATATTGATGAGAAATTTGCTTTGAGTTTTTTTAATGCTTCTGGAGATGAGGTCTCTATCTCTAGCCAATCTGCCGGGCAAAAACAAATTGCAACAATTAGTATCTTTTGGGCATTAGCCTTGATTTCTAAAAAGCAATTTCCCTTAGTGATTGACACGCCCTTAGGTCGTATAGATAGTATCAATAGGCAAAGTATTGTGAAAAATTATTTTCTAAAAGCCTCACATCAAATTATTGTTCTTCCCCAAGATACAGAATTTGGTCTTAATGAATATGAAATATCACAAAATGATATTGCACAGAGCTTTGAGATTCAAAATCATGGAGATAGGCATAGTGCGAGTTTTATGAAAAAAAATGTGAAAGAAATTTTGGGATTATAAGGAAAAATAATGGCTAAGATTTTTACTAATGGTAATGAAGAAAGGCTGATAAAGAATATTATTGAGGGCTTGGGTTTTTCTATTAGCTTAAATAGTTCTATTCCGCCTAAATATTTTGTTCTAAGGATAGCTATCAATTTGAGTTTGCAACTTGAGAAAATTCCTTTAAATGATGAGGATTTTTATAAAAGACATGCTTTGCCTAATGTTGAAATTAAAGGTAGTGAATATAATTTAGAGCAAGTCATAGGACAACATAAAGACATTGAAGAAAATTACGAGCCACTTTTAAAACTCATGTTTTTTATAAGACACGAAGAGGAAAAAGTGGATTTTAACAATGAGGACATTTTCACTAAAACACTTCAAAAGTATATTAAAAGGGGTCTTTATGAACTGAATAATACCTATAACTCTAGTAGAGATAATTTCTATCAAGTGCTTATTGATAGCTTTAAATTAAATCAATCTATGCATAACAATATAGGTATTGATATAAAAAAACAAAAGATTGATACTAATGAAGTGGAAAATTATCTCAAATTGTTGAAAATATCACATGAACTCTTAGACAAAGACAAATGCTTGAGAGAAGATGTTTATAAGCTTAAGCTTAATTCCCAAGATGATATTACTAAATTAAGTAAGAATCTACACACCTTTTCTAGCCAACTTGGATTGTGTGGTGAGCCCAGAATGGAACAAATCAAGGGAGAGGTTATGCGTTTTAATCTCTTTGTTCCTAGAGAAAAAGATACATGGATACAATTGAATCAATCAGATTTTGATAATGATTTGAAAAAAGTTAGCGCTAGTTTGGAAGAAATCCTTTTTTATGTGGGGCGTAGTGCGACTAATCAGCCTTATTTTTTAGACTTGAAAAAAGCGCCTCATCTTTTTGTAGCGGGACAAACCGGAAGTGGAAAAAGCAATTTTTTGCATGGTCTAATCCAATCATTAGAGCGATTAAATACGCACCAAAAAATAGAGTTTTTATTGATTGACCCTAAGAATGGGGAGGAATTTGGTAAGTATGAAAACAGGTCAAATTGCGAAGTAATTAAGGATATGAGTGAAAGTAGTTCAATCCTAGAAGAAGTGATAGAAAGAATGCAAAATCGTTTTAATGGTTTGGAAGAAAAGACCCCCTTAGTTATCGTAATAGAAGAATTGGCAGATTTATTGATGAGTTACAAAGAAATTAAAGAGCCTTTAGAAAGATTGGCGCAAAAAGCACGCAGTGCTAATATTTTCTTAATCCTTGCCACACAAAATCCTAGTTCAGAACTCTTTAGCTCTATCTTAAGGAGCAATATTCCCACAAGGGCAGTCTTTAAAGTGGCTGATAGGCATAAATCCAAGATAGCTCTAGATTGTGAGGGCGCAGAGAATTTATTAGGTTCTGGAGAATTTTTGCTCAAATGTCAAGAATTAGCCACTCAAGAACCTCTTAAGCTTTTTGCGCCATTATTAAAAGAATAAAATAGACTTTGTGTTTGCAATTGTGATAAATGATTTTATTTGTTGCAAGAAGTAAGTCTTACTTTAAAAAAGCCTCTGGTTGTTATTTTATAATGCCAACTAGAGGCAATTTTAATATCAATACTTATTATAGAATTACAAACATTAGAGATACTAGATTTGCTTTGTAAAGCATTGATTATTAAGGATAAAAATTACTAAATTTTATTCAAAAGAAAAAACCTATTCTTGTTTGTATATAATCTTATTTATTGTAAAAAATGGATTACTGATACAATGCTTTGATAGGGGTTAAGCCCTTAAAAACTTACATAAACTCTTGGAGCTTGTTAGCTTGTGCCATCCATTTTTCTAAGCTTTCATAATCGTTGTTTTTAATCCAAGTCTTAGCTTGGGTTATCTCTGTTTCGCATTTTTCAATGGCTTCTAAGATATTGTCTCTGTTTTGTTTGAAAATATCTTTCCACATTAAGGGCGAGCTTTTAGAGATTCTGCTCATATCTCTAAAGCCCCCACCTGCTAAAGAAAGAATAATCTCTGGGTTTTTTTGTTTGAGAACGCTATTGGCTAAAGCATAGCTTAAGACATGGGGTAAATGGCTGATATAAGCGGTGTGAGCGTCATGTTCGCTAGACTTCATTTTAACCAAACGAGCTTTTATGCCTAAAAAGATTTCTTTGGCGAGTTTAACCTGATGAGCGCCTGAGTCTTCTAAATCGCATAAAATAACAAGAGCGTTTTCATACAGCCCTTTGACACTCGCTTTAGGACCATAAAATTCTGTCCCACACATGGGGTGTGCGGCGATGAAATTCTTACGAATGTTTTGTGGAACGCTTTTAATGATATTGTGTTTAGCTCCGCCCAAATCAATAATAGTCGCTTCTTCTTTAATAGAAGTCATTTTTTGCAAGCAATTAATAATGCCTTCAACGGGTATGGCTAGAAAAATCACATCACACTCTAGGATTTTTTCAAATTCTACGCACTCATCTACAAGCCCTAAAGTCAAGGCTTGCTGGGCGTGCAAAGCATTAGAATCATAGCCTAAAATATTTTTAAAATAGCCTAATGCTTGTAAATCTAAGCCTAAGCTTCCGCCCATAAGCCCTAGACCGATAATTCCTGCTTGCATTCTTTTTTCTCTAAAGTAAGGTTTTTTCTAACACTTCCATGACATTTTTAACAGCGATAATTTCTAGGCTCTCACGCACTTCAGTAGGGATTTCATCTAAATCTCTTTCGTAATTTTTAACTGGAATTAGAGCCGTCTTAATGCCGGCTTTAAAAGCGGCAATCAACTTTTCTTTCAACCCCCCTATAGGTAAGACTTCCCCACTTAGTGTCAATTCGCCTGTCATAGCGGTATCACTTCTTGCTTTTCTATCGCACAAAATGCTTGCAACTACGCTTGCCATAGCAATTCCAGCACTTGGGCCATCTTTAGGCGTAGCCCCTTCTGGGACATGCAAATGCAAGTCATAAGCGTTATAAACTTTAAGCGATTTTTTCTTTTTCTTACCTTTCTCATCTTTAAAGGTCTCGCTAGGGATTTTAGGGGCTTTTAACTTCTCTTCATCAAGCAAGACTTTAATCACTGAAAAGGCTATGAGAGCGGATTCTTTCATCACATCGCCTAAACTTCCGGTAAGTTTTAATTCACCCTTACCCCTAATTTTAATCGCCTCAATTTTAAGCACATCGCCACCTACTGGAGTCCATGCTAAGCCATTGATAACGCCGATTTTATTTTCTTCATCTATGGGGTCAATCTCAAACACCATGCGTTCTAAATAGTCTTTAATGTTTTTGGGCGTGATAGAGACACAGAAATTTGAAAGCTTTTCATCAGTGCTTTTCTCATTCTTTTTGGAACGCCCTTTAGATTTCTTAGAAGTTTTAGGCTCATTTTCGTTATTTTCTAGGTATTTTAGAGCGACTTTACGCATAATTGCAGCGATTTGTCTTCGTAAATCTCTAACTCCTGCCTCTCTGGTGTATTTTTCAATAATGAGTTTCAAACATTCATCGCTAATATTCACTTCGCTAGGCTCTAGGGCGTGCTTTTCTAATTCTTGGGGAATGAGATAATTCTTAGCAATTTCTTCTTTTTCATTAGGAGTGTAGCTTGATACACTGATAAATTCCATTCTATCTCTTAAGGGAGCTGGAATATTATAAATATCATTAGCTGTGGCAATAAAAATCACTTGCGATAAATCAATGCTGAAATTTGCATAATTATCCCTAAAAGCGGCATTTTGTTCAGGGTCTAAAATCTCTAATAAAGCGCTCGCTGGATCGCCCCTAACACTTCTATCCACTTTGTCAATTTCATCTAAGACGATAACCGGATTCATTTTTTTAGCTTCAATGAGTCCTTGCACAATGCGTCCGGGCATTGAGCCTAAATAGGTGCGTCTATGCCCCCTTAATTCATTCACATCTTCTAAGCCCCCTAAGGCGATTCTTACTAGTGGGCGCTCTATGGCTTTAGCAATAGAATTAGCTAAACTCGTTTTACCTACTCCGGGTGGTCCATAAAAGCATAGAATGGTGCCTTTAGTCTTGTCTTTTTTTTCTTTTGTATTTTTTTTATCTTTTTCTTGACTTTGACGCATTTCTAAAAGCTGCATGGTGGCAAAGTATTCTACAATACGCTCTTTGGGTCTTTTTAAGGAATAGTGGTCGCTGTCTAATTGCTCTTTAACATGCTTGATATTGAGAGCCTTTTTTTCATATTGACCAAAAGGCACATCTAGCATAGTCTCTATATAATTTTGCAAAGTCGCGCTATCAGAGCTATCCACATGGGTTCTACTCAATCTATCAATTTGTTTTTTGATTTCTTTAAAAGCCTCTTCTTTTAAGAAAGGCTTAATGCTTTCTAGCTTTTGGTAATACTGATTTAAATCTTCATCTCGCTGTTTGTCTGTGCCAAGCTCTTTTTGGATTTGCTTGAGTTGCTCTTTGAGAAAATATTCCTTATTGACTTGCTCCATTTTTTGATGGACTTTGTTTTTAATCTCTTTTTGGAGTTTTTGAGTCTTAGTCTCTTCAATGACTAAATCAATTAAATCCAATAAGCGTTGCTCGGTATTATTGCTTTTAAAGAGTTTGTAGGCTTGCTCTTTTTTCAAATGAAGTGCAGTAGCCACCAAATCCACAATGCGATTAGGGTCTTCATTATCTTCTAAAGCCTTGATTAAATCTGGGGGGAAAAAGGAGCTGATGTTAGCTAAGGTGGTAACCTTCTCTTTTAATACCTCTATGATAGCTTGGATATTTTCAAGGTCGTATTCAAGGTATTCAATCAAGCCTATTTGAGCCTCTAAAACCCCTTGAGCATTTTCTTTAGCAGGTTCTAAAATGCGTCCTTTAGCTAGACCATTAAGCAAGAGCTTAACTTTGCCATTTGGCATGCTCGTTTTACGCATAATGGTGCCTATAACCCCTACATCATAATAGGGGGGTTCATTTTCGCTATGGCTTTCTTTTTGACATGCTACAAAGACAAGCGAATTGTTGTCTTTAGCGTATGTTGCCACTTTAATGCTAGTCTCATTTTGTAAAAAAATGGGGGCTATCATAAAGGGATATAAAAAAGTGTCTTCTTCTACAATTAGAGGTAGAGTTTTTGGAAAATCTTTAGTCATTTTATCTCTCTATTGAATAGTATTGGTGCTTTGAATACAAGCATTGTGGCATGTTTTAGCCTACCAATCAAAAATAAACACATACCAAGGTAAGTATGAGGGTTTTGGATTAGTCTCTTTTTCTAAAGTTTCATCTATCCTTTCAAGATAGCGTTTTACACCCTCGGGCTTATGGCGTTTTTTATACACATTGGCAATCGCACGATTTAATTCGTTTTGCCCTAAAATAAATTTAATCTGCATGTATTCTACATAAGGGCGATAACGACTATTGGGGTATTTTTCTATAAATTCGCCCATATTTACGATGCTATTAGAAATAAATTCTTGGTCTTTGGAGTGGTTTTTGAATGCGTAGTAGTGTGATTGTAGTTTTAAAAAGGTTAGATAATCTACATTTTTTTCAGTCCCAAAGCGCTTAATATATTCATCAAAATAAAACGCTGCTAGGATATATTCTTTTCTTTTCATATGAGCTTGTCCTAGAGCTAACATCGCTTCTGGAACAAGGGGGGAATTGATATGCTCGCTTTGCAAAGAGGAGTAGTAATTGTCTGCAGTCTGTAAGTTAGAAAACAAAATTTCTCGTAAAATCCCTTGATACCAAAAAATCGCAGGCTTATTGTATTCTTCTTTTTTCTTTTTAGAGCAACCCCCAAAAATAGCCAACGCTACTATAGTAACTAAAAGAAACTGCTTCCAATGTTTTAAGTGCATGCCACCTATCTTTATTAAAGATTATGGATATTAACCATTTCTAGGATTATACCTAAAACTAACACAAATTGATTTTACAAGTGGTTTTTTGATATAATGAATACTTTAAATTTCAATTTACAAACGCTTATCTTAAGCTTTAGATTTTTGATTTGGATTAAGATTTTGTGCGTTTTTTAAGGGGAATGCAAATCGCATGCTTTTTGATGTGAAAGTGCCTATTCTAGGTTTTGAATCTATTCGCAAAATGGAACTGCAAAAAATTGATGAGATTTTTTTGCGTTTAAGTAATGCACAAAATGATGCTATCCCTTCTTTTACTCTTGTAAATCCTTTTGCTCTAAGAAAATACGAATTTGAAGTGCCAACACCCTTAAAAATTCTTTTAGAATTAGAAGATGCACAAAATGTGCTAATTGCCAACATTATGGTGGTTCAAACGCCCATTGAGCTTTCCACCGTGAATTACCTAGCCCCTTTAGTTTTCAATTTTGATAAGCAACTTATGGGGCAGGTGGTATTAGATTCTAACAAATACCCTCATTATCATTTAAGAGAAAATATTTTAAGCCACCATAAAAATTCCGAAGAGCAAGAATAAGTGGTTTTAATCCATAATTCTAAGTATTTACTTTAAAATATTTTTTAATATTAACATAGGCAGTAAGTCCGAGCAAGCCTTTACTAATAGAGCTCGTATATATAGAATTACTCCTAGCGCAATCAAGTAATGGCATAGCGCTCATGGGTTTTTATGTTATAATGCTAGTTTAAATTAAATAGATTTGCGTGCGCTTTAATTAAATAAAGGAGTTTTGCTTTTATCATGGAATCACAACAATCACAACAAACTTTGGCCTCTAGTTTTTCTATTGAGGATATTTTACAAATTTTGCCGCATCGCTATCCTATGCTTTTAGTAGATAGAGTAATAGATTTACAACCACATAAAAATATCATCGCATACAAGAATATCACTTTTAATGAAGATGTGTTTAATGGGCATTTTCCACGAAAGCCTATTTTCCCGGGTGTTTTAATTGTAGAGGGTATGGCACAAACCGGAGGCTTTTTAGCCTTTACGAGTTTGTGGGGATTTGACCCTGAGGTAGCAAGAAGAAAAATTGTCTATTTTATGACTATTGATAAGGTTAAGTTTCGTGTGCCTGTAGTTCCCGGAGATAGATTAGAATATCATTTGGAAGTTTTAAAGCACAAGGGTATGATATGGCAGGTTGGTGGCACTGCTAGAGTAGATGGTAAAATAGTAGCTGAGGCTGAACTAAAGGCTATGATTGCAGAGAGAGAAGAAGTATGAGCGGGGTCAAAATTGCTAAAACAGCCATTGTTTCACCCAAGGCTGAAATTGGAAAAGATGTAGAGATTGGTGAATTTTGTATTATCCATGATAATGTAAAGCTTGGCGATGGAGTCAAACTTCATAACAATGTAACGCTTGCAGGACATACTTTTATAGGTCAAAACACTCAGATTTTCCCTTTTGCAGTGCTAGGCACTCAACCCCAAGATTTAAAATACCATGGTGAATATAGCGAGCTTATTATTGGTGCGGATAATTTAATCCGTGAATTTTGCATGATAAATCCCGGCACTGAAGGGGGGATTTCTAAGACAATTATTGGCGATAAAAACTTGCTTATGGCTTATGTGCATGTAGCGCATGATTGCGTGGTTGGGAATCATTGTATTTTAGCTAATGGCGTAACTTTAGCAGGGCATGTGGAAGTAGGAGATTATGTTAATATTGGCGGACTTACAGCCATCCATCAATTCACTCGTATTGCTAAAGGCTCTATGATAGCTGGAAAGAGTGCCTTAGGAAAAGATGTGCCTCCTTATTGTATTGTTGAGGGAAATAGGGCGTTTATTAGAGGGTTAAATCGCCACAGAATGCGTCAACTCTTAGAAAGCAAAGAAATTGATTTTATCAGCTCGCTTTATAAAAGGCTCTTTAGACCTGTTCCTTCCATAAGAGAGAGTGCAAAAATTGAATTAGAAGAGCACCCTAATGACCCTATTGTGCAAGAGATTTGCACCTTTATTTTAGCAAGCTCTAGAGGTATGGCGTATAAGACAAGTGAATATGCTCATAGCTCTAGTGCCGAGTGATTAAGATATGCAAGGATTAGAATGAACGAAACGCTTTATTGCAGTTTTTGCCAAAAACCCGAATCAAGCGACCCCAAAAGGCGCAGAGTCATCTTTTCTAGTAATTTGACTAAAGATGTTTGTATATGCGAATATTGTGTCAGCGCTATATATGAAGAGTTGCATAAGCATGAGAGCGCTTTTATTGATAAAAAAGACACAAAATACAAAGGGGCTCACACTCTCTCTGACAATGAGTCTTTTTTCTCTCATATTCCAGCTCCTAAAGAGCTTAAAGCGGTTTTAGATAACTATGTGATTGGACAAGAGCAAGCTAAAAAGGTCTTTTCTGTAGCGGTATATAACCATTATAAGCGCTTGGCTTTCAAGGAGCAATTAGAAAACCAAGCCTCTAATGAAGAGGGCTTAAAGGATTCAGCTCTTTTAGCTTTTGAAGAAGTGGAGCTCTCTAAGTCTAATATTCTACTTATAGGCCCAACAGGCTCAGGCAAAACCTTAATGGCGCAAACTTTAGCTAAGCATTTGGATATTCCTATAGCTATTAGTGATGCAACAAGTTTGACTGAGGCAGGCTATGTAGGCGAAGATGTAGAAAATATTCTTACCAGATTATTGCAAGCAAGCGATTGGGATGTGCAAAAAGCGCAAAAGGGCATTGTCTTTATTGATGAGATTGATAAGATTAGTCGATTATCAGAAAATCGCTCTATCACTAGAGATGTCTCTGGGGAGGGTGTGCAACAAGCGCTATTAAAAATTATTGAAGGCTCTGTGGTAAATATCCCACCTAAGGGGGGGCGCAAACACCCTGATGGCAATTTTATCCAAATTGATACAAGCGATATTTTATTTATCTGTGCAGGAGCGTTTGATGGATTAGCTGAAATCATTAAAAAACGCACCACACAAAATGTGCTTGGTTTCACCCATGAGAAAATGAGCAAGAAAGAGCAAGAAGAAATTTTGCATTTAGCAGAAACCCACGACTTGGTCAATTATGGCCTTATTCCAGAACTCATTGGTCGTTTGCATGTTTTAAGCACTTTAGATAGTATTAGTCTAGAGGCTATGGTAGAAATTTTACAAAAGCCAAAAAATGCCCTCATCAAGCAATACCAACAGCTTTTTAGAATGGACGAAGTGGATTTGATTTTTGAAGAAGAGGCGATTAAAAAGATTGCTCAATTAGCCCTAGAGAGAAAAACCGGGGCTAGAGGTTTAAGGGCAATTATTGAGGATTTTTGCTTAGATATTATGTTTGATTTGCCTAAGCTTAAGGGCTGTGAGGTGCGTATTACCAAAGATTGCGTTTTAAAGCAAGCTGAACCTCTCATTGTTAAAAAAAGCCATTCAAAAGCCCTCCCTTGAATTATATTAGGGCTTAAAATTTTAAATCAAAAGGACAAGGACAAAAAGCATGATTTTTAGCAAGCTAATCGGTCTGTTTTCGCACGACATTGCTATAGACTTAGGCACGGCTAATACGATTGTATTGGTAAAAGGGCAAGGGATTATTATTAATGAGCCTTCTATTGTGGCGGTGCGCATGGGGCTATTTGACTCTAAGGCGTATGATATTTTAGCAGTAGGCAGTGATGCTAAGGAAATGCTTGGTAAAACCCCTAATGGCATTAGAGCGATTCGCCCTATGAAAGATGGCGTGATTGCCGATTATGATATTACCGCAAAAATGATTCGCTACTTTATTGAAAAGGCTCATAAGCGTAAGTCTTGGATTCGCCCACGCATTATGGTATGCGTGCCTTATGGCTTGACAAGCGTAGAAAGAAATGCGGTTAAAGAGAGTGCTTTAAGTGCAGGAGCTAGAGAAGTCTTTTTGATTGAAGAGCCTATGGCAGCCGCTATTGGAGCAGGCTTGCCGGTTAAAGAGCCACAAGGAAGTCTCATTGTAGATATTGGTGGAGGCACAACTGAAATTGGTGTGATTAGTTTAGGCGGATTAGTGCTTTCTAAAAGCATTAGGGTAGCTGGGGATAAACTAGACCAAAGCATAGTGGAATATATCCGCAAGAAATTTAATCTTCTTATAGGTGAACGCACCGGCGAAAACATTAAGATTGAAATTGGTTGTGCGATTAAGCTAGACCCAACATTAAGCATGGAAATCTCTGGAAGAGACCAAGTAAGTGGGCTTTTAAGCACGATAGAATTGACTTCTGATGATATTTTAGAGGCGATTAAAGACCAGATTAAAGAAATTTCTAGTGCTTTAAGAAGTGTGCTTGAAGAAGTTAAGCCGGATTTGGCTAGAGATATTGTGCAAAATGGCGTGGTGCTAACAGGTGGTGGGGCGCTTATTAAGGGCTTAGACAAGTATTTAAGTGATGCAGTTAAGCTCCCTGTGTATGTGGGCGAAGAACCTTTATTAGCAGTAGCCAAAGGCACAGGTAAGGCGATAGAAGATTTGGATTTGCTTAGTCGTGTAGGCTTTAGCGAATAACTTCAATGCGATTTTATGTTAAATTAGTTGGGTTTTTAGGGGTTTTTTTCCTATTCTATTTTTTAGATATTAAAGGTAGCTCTTCATATGTGAGCGATACGATTAAAAGCGCATTAATTAGCACTAAAAACGCTATTTTTAATGAGTTTCAAGCATATTTTTTTCAAGCTAAAAGCATTAAAGATTTTCAAAAAGAACATTTAGAATTTGAAGCTTTAAAGCTAGAAAATGCCGATTTAAAAGAGCGCTTAAAAGCCTTTGATGATTCTAAGCAAGTTTTTAATTCTGCGCATTATTTTCCTATTTTTATGACTTCATTTGCAACTTTTGAGGATACTAATAGTATTTATTTAAGCCATTCTTTATCTTTAACGAAAGATAAGATTTATGGTCTAGTTTCTCATAAGCAAGCCATAGGTATAGCACTTTTGGAACAAGGGCGTTTGAAAGGGTATTTGAATGCCCATAGGCGCTGTGCTTATAGTGTGGTAGTGGGGGAAAATGAAGTGCTAGGTTTTACTAAGGCTAATGCTAAGCAAGAATTGGTTGTAGAGTTTATTGCACCAAGCGCATCTATTAAGATAGGCGATAAGGTAACTACAAGCGGACTAGATGGGATTTTTGGCGCTGGGGTGTATGTGGGCGAAGTGGCTAAAATTGAAGAGCATTATACTTATAAAAGTGCGGTGCTTAAGGGTGCGTTTATTAGTAGTGCGAAACTTTTGCGCCATATTTTTTTAAGCATGCCCTAAAGGCATTAAAGCCCCTTGATGAAGGCTTTAAGCATATATAAACTTTTTAGTTCTTAATATTTTTTAAATATATCATTATAGAAACTACAACATGAATGTTGGTCATGCTAGATGATAGGCATAAGAAAAGCGAGATTTTTGTCTAAAGCTACTTGTGAGTTTCTCTAATAAGGGTTTATTCTAAAAAGAGATAGCATATTAAGAACTAGCTAGTTATGAAACAATAAGCTAAATTATCTCATCATCTTTGAGCTAATTGGGGTAATTCATACCATAAGCTTGCAATCAATTTTTTAAAAAATAAGTGTTTTTAGAGCGCATACTAAAAAAGTTGTCGTGCCTTAATTTTGATAAAATTAGCTTGCAAGCTATATCTATTCTTTGATAGTCTTAATGCCTTAAACTTCCAATCAAATTTTTCTTAAAAGAGCGAGTTTGAAAGGGTATAAGCCACTATGTAATAGTCTTAAATAAAAATCTTCTTAATGGATATAAAGTTTGCTAAAAAGATGAAAAAATACTTTTTTTAAATACTTGCTTAAAAAGATTAGCGTATTTGATTATACTTAGCATGCAATGAGTATGGTTTTTAAGATATTTTAAGCATAAGAGAGTTGAGTTTTTGTTTTTAATTTATATGTCAAATGTGTCTCAATATAACGCTTAAGGGCTATTTGTATTATTGAATTAGATTTTGCTTTTGTATGTGGGCGGGTGTAACCCCCTTAGTATTAAGGGGATTAAGGGGTTTTATAATAAAACAAAAAATCTTTTAAAAAGTGAACACATAATTCACATACCACGAATACACCCTTCTAAAACTCAAGTCCATATTTTTTGCTGTAATAAAAGGGTCTTTAAGCATAGGGAATTTAATGCCCCCTTCTATGCTAGAATGTTTTAATACTCTTAAGCGAGCCCCTACATTAAAGAGGAATTGAAAGGCGCT
The DNA here is from genome assembly GCF_000259255.1 of Helicobacter cetorum MIT 00-7128. Taxonomy (NCBI): domain Bacteria; kingdom Pseudomonadati; phylum Campylobacterota; class Epsilonproteobacteria; order Campylobacterales; family Helicobacteraceae; genus Helicobacter; species Helicobacter cetorum. The sequence continues at coordinate 198,765 of NC_017737.1, read as the reverse complement.
TGCCTTTTTGCTTATGCGAGATTCTTCTAATAAAATACCCTCAAAACTAGGTGTTGCCATAATCCAAGAATTACCGGCTAATTGCACCCCACCAAAGATTCCTAAGCTCATAATACCATTATTAACAAAATTAAGCATTAAATCCGCTGCTCCACCATAAGTAAGCATGTTGGGCTCTACTTTTTGTTGGTTATTGAAACCACCTTTAGCATCTGCTTTAGCATTAGGGTTTTTAAGCTTGATAGAATCAGCATGCGCATAATCAAAAAAGCCATAAGCACGCAAACCTAAATACTTTCCAAAGAAGAACTGATAGCCTAGCATAACGCCAAAGCCTTGAATTTTAGTGCTAGTATTTTGATGGTTAGCATTAATAGTGGAGCGCATTTGAGCGATACCTTGTTGGTATCCTGCTCCTATAAAGACTCCATTATTATCCATAGCAAATGCGCTATTAGTAAGAGCAATAAAGGCAAGGGCACAAACTCGTTTAGAAAATAATTTTTGCATTTAAAATCCTTAAAAATAAATCAATCTTTAATAATGATTGAATATTAGAGTATCTAAATAATATTAAAAAACTCTTAAAGTGAGAGAATAAGGGGCAAAAAGACTATAAAAGATGCCTTTAAAAGCATCTTTTATAGCAGGTTAAGCTTAAAAAGGTTTAGAAACTATAGACATAGTTGAGATAGAACACAACAGAGCGTTTGTAAGTAACTGAGGCTAGAGTATCTCCATTAGCGCCCTTTTGAGAGCCTACTTTTAGCCAATAGTTTTGAACTAGAGGGACTTTCATACCAATTTCAAAACCATTGTGTTTGCTCACATTAGTCCTAATGCCCCATTGCAATGGGACTTGCACATAAGTAAAATTATTGCGACAATAATCATCATTTTTAGCGCAAGTGCCTTGAGATTGCATAGCACTACTCCAAGATGAACCCGCAATTGCTACACCAAAGAATAGACCTGCTTGAACATCATCTTTATTAACAAAATTAAAGAGATAATCAAATCCTACTCCATAGACATTATTATTGGTGCGCCCTAAATTATCTTGGCTGTTATTATAGTAAGGGTTAGAATAGGCATAGTCATAAAACGCATAATAGCGTAAGCCATTTCTTTTTTCCTTGCCAAAGAAATGTTTGTAACCAATATTGATACCAAAGCCATACATATTGCCCATGGTAATTCTATTAGGAATAACATCTACTAATGCAGGGGAAGGATTACGAATTCTATCGGTATTGGTTGTTGTTAGTCTTAATTGTGAGTATTGAAATCCAATGCTAGTATAGACACCACTATTTTCTGCCATGACTAAAGTGGAGAGTCCAGAGGTTAAAAGAGTGCTTAATGCTAAAGTTTTAAATGTTTTCATTAAAAATCCCTTTAATTTCAAGATAATCTTAACCCACATCTAGTGAGTATTTTGAATTATAGTAAAGAAAAAGTGTTTAAAAAGCAAATAGGGCAAAAAATTTAATTTTATTGTTTTTAATCTTGTTATAAAGTGCGCTATTCTTGGAATTTTTAAGATTTTAATAAAAATATTTTTAATTATATAAAAATAATTATAACAATTAATTGATTTAAATCACTAAGCAGAATAAACTAGTTTAAAAGTGCATTTTAAACTTTTAAGCTACAATAATGTCTATGGAAAAGTCAATAAAGATTATAGGTGTGTTTGTGCGCCCTCCTCATAGAGATAGCGCTCGTTTAAAAGCGCTTAATCAAGCCAAAGAGTTTGTAATGAGCTTGCTAGAAAGCGAGGGTTTTGAGGCTTTTATCATCAGTGATTTTGAGATTAAAAAAGCGTTGAAAAAAGCGCATGCTTTTTTGTGCTTGGGGGGCGATGGCACCATGCTTGGGGCTTTAAGAGTGGTGCATGGGCATAATAAGCCTTGCTTTGGGGTGAGAATGGGAAATTTAGGCTTTTTGAGTGCGATTGAATTATACGAATTGCAAGCGTTTTTAAAAGCCCTAAAATCTAAAGAAGTCATCACAGAAAAACATTTGGCCTTAGAAGCAACTATAGAAAATAAATCTTTTTATGCTATCAATGAAATTTTAATCACCAAAAAAGAATCACTCGGGGTTTTAGGGATAGAGGCGTGCGTTAAGGGTGTTGTTTTTAATACTTACAAAGGCGATGGGCTTATTATTGCAACACCTTTAGGTTCAACGGCTTATAATCTAAGCGCTAATGGTCCTATTGTGCATGCTTTAAGTCAAAGCTATATTCTAACGCCACTATGTGATTTTTCTTTAACCCAACGCCCCTTAGTGCTTGGGGCAGAATTTTGTTTGAGTTTTAAGGTGAATAAAGACGCACTTATAGTTGTAGATGGGCAAGTAATCTTTGAACTAAAAGCAGATCAAAAGCTAAACCTTAAGGCGAGTAAACATTCATCCATTCTTTTGCATAAGAATGATAGAGATTATTTTAGAGTGCTTAAGGAAAAGTTATTATGGGGAGAGAGACAAAAAATGGTGCTAGAAAATACAAAAGAGGGGTTTTAATGTTGATTAAACGCTTAAAAGTGCGTCAAAATGCTGTTTTTGAAAACATTGATATAGAGTTTGATACAGGATTAAATGCTATTAGTGGCGCAAGTGGAGCGGGAAAAAGTGTTTTAATTGCTAGTCTTTTAGGAGCCTTTGGGCTTAAAGAAAGCAATGCACTAAATATTGAAGTGGAATTTTTAGCCCCCTTTTTGGATACTGAAAAATATGGCATTTTTAGAGAAGATAATGATGAACCTTTAGTTATAAGTGTGATAAAAAGAGAAAAAACACGCTATTTTTTAAATCAAACAAGCTTGTCAAAAAACACGCTTAAAGAATTATTAAAAGGCTTAATCAAACGCTTGTCTAATGACAGATTTAGTCAAAATGAGCTAGATAATGATTTAATGCTTGCTTTATTAGATGGCTATATTATAAGCCTTGATAAACAATTTATGCCCCTTTTAGATAATTTTAAAGAGAATTTTGAAAATTTAGAGCTTTTAGAAAAAGAAATACGCCTTTTAGAAGACAAAAAGCGTTTTGTTAAAGATTTAGAAGAACGCTTAAATTTTGAAAAAATGAAATTAGAGCGTTTGAATTTAGAAGAAGATGAATACGAACGCCTTTTAGAGCAAAAAAAATTATTATCGCATAAAGAAAAGTTGAGCGATAAAATTATCCAAGCTTTAAAAGCTTTAGAAACTTCGCATAAAATCACGCATGCTTTAGAGAGCATGGGAGAAAACGCACAATTTTTAGAGAGTGCCTTAATGGAGGCAAGCGCTTTATTAGAAAAAGAACAGACTAAATTAGAAGAATGCGAGCATTTAGATGCGGGGGCAATTTTAGAGCGATTAAGCGAGTTAAGTTCTGTGATTAAGGATTATGGAAGTATTCTTAATGCCAAAGAGCGTTTAATTTATGTCAAAAATGAATTGAGCCATTTAAGTCAAATTGATGAAAATTGCGAAAGTTTGCATTCACAAAGAGAGAATTTAAAAAAAGAATGCATTGATTTGTGCGCTCAATTAAGCGCTTTAAGAATCAAATATTTGCAAGGCTTTAATACTAAATTGCAAGCTAAAGCCAAAGAGTTGTTATTAAAAAATCCAAGCTTAATTTTAGAAGAAGTGAGCATGGATAAAAAGGGCTCTCAAAAACTTGTTTTAAATTTAGAAAATTCTGTTTTAGAGACTTTAAGTTCTGGTGAATATAGTCGTTTGAGACTAGCGTTCATGCTTTTAGAAATGGAATTTTTAAAGGATTTTAAAGGGGTGCTAGTCTTAGATGAAATGGATTCAAATCTAAGTGGCGAAGAGAGTTTAGCGGTTTCTAAGGCATTAGAAGTATTAAGCGAGTGCGTTCAAATATTTGCTATTTCCCATCAAGTGCATATTCCAGCAATTGCCAAGTGCCATATTTTAGTTTATAAAGACAAGCAAAAAAGCATGCTAAAAATCTTAGAAAATAAAGAACGAGTCTTAGAAATCGCTCGCATGGTTGGAGGTAGTGAAAATGTGGAGAGTGCGATTAATTTTGCTAAAGAAAAACTAAAGGTAAGCGAGTGAAATTCTATCTTTTAAAAGCATTTATACATTTTTTAAACACTCAAAAGAGCTTTAATTTAAAGCGTATTAAAAATTCTACTTTTCTTTTGGAGACTTTTGAAAAAGAGCATAAACGCTATGTTTTTATCTTAGATTTTAATGTGCCTTATATTGGCTTATCCCAAAAGCCTTTAGAGAGTATTTTAAAAAACACTTTGGCTTTAGATTTTTGGCTCAATAAATTCGCTAAAAATGCGCTTTTAATCAATGCAAAAATTGTAGATAATGATAGAATAATAGAGATTGTTTTTAAAAAAGATTTAGCCTATAAGAGCGAAAGTTTTACATTGCGTTTGGAATTTGTCCCTAAAAGAGCCAATTTAATCATTTTAGATAACCATAAATGCGTTATAGAAGCACTGCGTTTTAATGATAGGGTAACTAAAAACGATATTTTAGACAAACTCCCTTCTAATTCATATGTTCATAAAGAACAAGATATAAACATAGAAGAGTTGCTTGAAATTTTCAAACAAGCTTTTGAAAATCAAGAAAACAAAGAGCTAGAACAGAAAAAAAGTCAAATCATCAAACGCCTAAATATTCAAAAAACACGCCTTATTGAAAAATTAGAAAATTTAGAAAGCGCTAAAGACTTGCAACTAGAGGCTAAGCATTTGCAATCACAAGCTACGCTATTATTAACCTATCAACATTTAATCCATAAGCATGATAAAAGCGTGGTTTTAGAAGATTTTCTAGGGCAAAAATGTGAGATTGAAATTGACAATAGCATGCCCTTAAGTGCTTTTATCAATAAGAAATTCACGCTCAGCAAGAAGAAAAAGCAAAAAGCCCAATTCTTGCATTTAGAAGAAGAAAATTTGAATGAAAAGATTGTTTTTAAAGAGCGTCAAATTGCATATGTTAAAGATGCCTTAAAAGAAGGTGTTTTAGAAATGTTTGCCCCCATTAAGAACGCAAAGATTAAGCGTGTTGTTAGTGGGTATGAGGTGCTATATTATAAGGATTTTAAAATCGGTTTAGGGAAAAACCAAAAAGAAAATATTAAATTATTGCAAGACGCACGAGCGAATGATTTATGGATGCATATTAGAGATATCCCCAGTGCGCATTTAATCGTGTTTTGCCAAAAGAATGCGCCTAGAGATGAAGTCATCTATGAGTTGGCAGAATTATTAGTCAAAATGCAAAAAGATGTTTATAGTGGTTACGAAATTGACTACACACAGCGAAAATTTGTCAAAATTGTTAAAGGGGCTAATGTCATTTACTCAAAATACCGAACTATCACTATAAAGAACGCTTGATTTAAGGAGGTCAGCTATGAGTGTTTCAGCTCTAGGTAATGTAACTTATATCAATCAAAACACGCCTTTAAATTCAGCTATCCAACAAGGTGCAAGAAGTGATATGCTAGATTTAGCACAAAGTTTTCAAAACAAGCTTGAACTAGCCCAAGAAACACGAGCTTTAGAAAATGCGCATTCTATTTGGGATAAAGAACCTGAAAGTGGCTCTCAAAAATACCATCAAGGCTCTAAAAAATCCAAACTCTTTGAACTAGAAGAAGAAGAGATTGAGTTATGGCATGAAGAGCGTTTGCTAGATATTGTAGGCTAAAGACCTATTTTAATAGCAAAAAGCTAAATCAAGAGGGCATTTGTTTGCTATTGTAGGTTGGGAATTTAAAAAATTTTGAGCCCTTTCAAAAAGAGGGAAACTTGAGGGGGTTTCAGGCTTTAGGCGAGCTCTTGGAGGTCTTTTAATTAAGGTATTAGCAGAGCGAGAAAAATCAATCAAATCTATAGAAGTTTTGACATAATGAGGCAAGTTTAATAAGCACACTTCAAAAAGCTTGTAGCTAACTAATGCGTCCGCATAAGCTCTATGGCTAATTTCTACATCAAAGCCTAAAAGCTCTTTTAAGAAACTCAAAGAATAGCGCATAGATAAAATGGCACGCCTTGATAAATCCAAAGTGCAAAGCTTGAGATTTAATAAAGGACTATGGAGCTTTTCAATGAAATTATGCTCCAAAAAGGCATAATCAAAATTAGCATTATGCGCTACAAACACACTATCGCCTAAAAAAAGGCGCAATTCTTGCAAAACCTCGCTAATAGTTGGCGCACCTATAGTGTCTTCATAGCTAATGCCGGTTAGTTCGCTAATATAAGGGGGGACACTCTTAACTTTAATAAAAGTTTCAAAACGCTTGATTATCACGCCATTTTGCACCTGCACAGCACCAATTTCTAAAATCTCATGTTTTAGGGGGTTAGAACCGGTTGTCTCTAAATCAATAAAAGTAAAAACTTCATCTCTAAAAGGGGTTTTAAGGTTTTTGAGTGTGATTAAGTCGTTATTAGTTTCTATGAGACTAAGCCCGCATGCTTTCAAATACTGAACACTTAGTTCATCATATAAATCTAAACGCTTTAAAAAAACATTGAGTGTATCTATAGAAATATCGTTATTTTTAAGATGAGCAATTAAGGCTTGAATATCTTTATGCAAGAGATTATCTGACATTCTGTAAGCTTTCAATAGCAAGCTTACGATTTTTTGCTTTAAAGATATAGCTCCCAGAGACTACAATATCCACACCCACTTCTTTAAGTTTGGGGGTATTTTTATCATTCACGCCCCCATCCACTTCCAAAAGACAGTTAGGATTGTAGCAATTAATAAGCTCTTTTATTCGCAAGGCTTTTTCTAACACCAAGTCTAAAAACTTTTGCCCGCCAAAGCCCGGATTGACACTCATTAAAAGCACTAAACCCACACTTTCTAAGAGATACTTAATGCTCTCTTCATGTGTGTGGGGGTTTAGCACAATACCCGGAATGATGTCTAAGCTTTTAATTTTTTGTAGCACTCTGTGGGGGTGCTTTTCATTCTCGGCATGAATGCTTATAAAGTGTGGTTTTAAGGGGGCAAATAAATCTACAAAAAAACTCGCATTTTCTACCATTAAATGCACATCTAAAGGCACTTTGCTAACTTGAGTAACATTTTCTAAAATGACAGGACCCATGGTTAAATTAGGCACATAATGCCCATCCATCACATCAACATGCAAAAAATCGGCGTTACTCACGCTTTTTATTTCTTCTTCAAGGCACATAAAATTAGCGCTCAAAAGGCTTGGGGCTACTTTCAAAATACTTCCCTAATTTCAATGTTTTAAAGTAAAATGTTAGCATTTTTAATCAAATTATAAAAGGGTTCTTCATGGATTATAGACATTTTCAAGGTTCGCATGCAGACATTATCAAACAAATTATAGCTCTTTTAGAAAAAAAGGCTAAAGATTTTCAAGAGATTTTAGAAAAGCCTGATTCAGGGAGTTATACCCAATTAGAAAATAGTAGTGGGGACACCCCTATCAAGGCAGATTTAGCCCTAGACAAATTCTTAGAAGAAAATTTTTTAGGTTTAGAAAATATTAAAAGTGTCTTTAGTGAAGAAAAAGAGATGCCTATTTCTAAAGAAAATGGCTCTTATTGTATCGCTTATGACCCCTTAGATGGCAGTTCGGTTATGGAGGCGAATTTCTTAGTTGGCACAATTATGGGAATTTATGAAAACGATTTCAAGGCTCAAAATTTAGTTGCAAGCCTTTATATGGTTTTTGGGCATAAGATTGAATTAGTTATAGCCTTAGATAAAGTTTATCGCTATGCTTTTTATGAAAACAAGTTCCATTTCATAGAGATAATTACTTTGGAAAATAAGGGTAAAATCATCGCCAGTGGGGGCAATCAAAAGGATTTTTCTCTAGGACTAAAAAAAGCTTTAAACACGCTTTTTGAAGAAAATTATCGCTTACGCTACTCAGGGGCCATGGTCGCTGATGTGCATCACTTATTGATTAAAAAAGGCGGAATGTTTTCCTACCCACAAAAGAAATTACGCAAGCTTTTTGAAGTCTTTCCCCTAGCTTTTATGATTGAAAAAGCTAAAGGGGAGGCGTTTTATTTTAATAAGGGCGTTAAAGAGCGTTTGTTAGAACAAGGCGTAGCAAGCTATCATGAGAAATGCGAATGCTATTTAACAAGTGCTTATGAGGCTAAAATTTTAGAAGAACATTTAAAGGGAGAATAATGCAAGATAGTGCTAAAAAATTAGAATATGAAGAGCGTTTTAATGACGCTCTTTTGAAATTACAAGCTTGTCAAGATGAAAAACAAGTAACAAGTTGCTTGAAATGCGAACAAGTCTTAAATTGTGAAATTCGTAATAATTATGTGAACGCCACTTATGAAAGCATGAGTTTAGGCGAAGTGGGTGGGTTTGATTTCAACTAAATTAAGCGGGGCTAAACTAAAAATAACTCAAAGTTTAATTTAAGTTTTAAGCCTTGAATAGCCACAAAAATAGCAAAAATAATAGAGTAATAATTTTAAAAATTAGTATTTTTAACAAGGATTTTTATGCAAATACTCCCCTTTAAACTAGAAGATGATATTAACGACTATATCAAAGAAGAATTAGAAAATTTAGGTCTCATAAAAAACAAGGACTTCAATATTGAAGGAAAAATGAGCGATAGCTTAAAAAACGCTCTAAAAAATGCGAGCAAGACCGAAAGCAAAGCTTCTTTTGGCCGTCCTGATTTTAGTTTAGAAATCTATCACGCTAAAGGCGATAAAGAAAATATCATTCCCATAGTGATAGAAAACAAACTTTATTCTAAATTTTTAAAATCCCTTAATTCAAAAGATAGCACCATAAAAAGCGATGAAAAATCCATTAAAGATTACGCCGTTAATGGAGCGTTATATTATGCTAAAAGCATTCTTAGAGATAAAGACAAGTATAAAGAATGTATCGCTATAGGTGTTGCAGGGGACAATAGAGAAAATATCGCTATAGAAGTGTATTATGTGTTTGCAAGTGGGGCTAACGCACACAAATTAACCCATGTTACAAACTTGCATTTTTTAGAAAACCAAAAATCGTTTGATGACTTCTATAAAGAATGCACCCTTACAGAGAGTGAAAAAGCCTTAATCTTATTCAAAACTAAAATTGAGTTGAGTGATACCGCCAAAAAGCTTAACCGCCTTATGCACAACCACAACATCACCGCCCCCCAACGAGTGCTATATGTAAGCGGCATGCTTTTATCTATGCAAGAAATTAAAGGTGTCAAAGAGGGCTTAAAACCAAGCGATTTGAAAGGTGAGTTAGCCAATACAAGCCGAGATAGTATTTTAGTGTTTAATCAAATCAAGGAATTTTTAAAAGCTAAGGGCTTAAACGAAGACAAGCGCGATTTAATGCTCTCTAGCTTTAAAGAAATAGCCAAAGACCCCCAACGAGACAATAAAACAAGCCTTGATAAAGCTATCAGCACGCAACTCACTCAACATGCGAGTATCACCAAACAAATTTTTTCTTTTCTCTATGAATTTGTCCATAAACCCATTAATGAGAGCGATAACACCGGACATTTAGACATCATAGGCGAACTTTATAGCGAATTTTTAAAATACGCCTTAGGCGATGGCAAGGAATTAGGCATTGTTTTAACACCCCCATATGTAACTAAAATGATGAGCGAACTTTTAGGGGTTAATGCTAATTCTTATGTCATGGACTTAGCCGCAGGCAGTGCGGGCTTTTTAATCTCTTCTATGGTTTTAATGATTGAAAATATAGAAAAAACCTATGGTAAAAACACTTCAAAAGCCAAAGAAAAAATAGAGAGCATGAAAAAATCCCAACTTTTAGGCGTAGAACTCAACGCTGAAATGTTTTCTCTAGCAACTACGAACATGATTTTAAGAGGCGATGGCTCAAGTTTAATCATTAAGGGCAACACTTTTGAAACAAGCCAAAAAATCTATGAAGATTTTAAGCCTAATATCCTTTTATTAAACCCACCCTTTAGCTACGAAGAAAACGGCATGCCCTTTATTAAGTTTGGGCTAGATTGCATGCAAAAAGGCGGTCTTGGAGCTATCATCATTCAAGATAGTGCGGGAAGCGGACAAGCTCTCAAGTCTAACAAAGAGATTTTAAAAAAGCATTCTTTATTAGCGAGCATTAAAATGCCAACAGACCTTTTTATGCCTATGGCAGGGGTACAAACCAGCATTTATATTTTCAAAGCCCACGAAGCGCATGACTATGAAAGGTTAGTCAAATTCATAGATTTTAGAAACGATGGCTTTAAACGCACTAAAAGGGGCTTGAATGAAATCAGCGAGCCTAACAAACGCTATGAAGAAATCATCAAAATTTATAAAGCCGGTTTGAAAGCAGAAGTTTCTAAAGAATTATGGGGGGATTTAGAAAACATCTATATTGAAGATTTTATCGCTAAAGAAGAGGAAAATAAACACGCCAAAGACTTTAATTTTGAAGCCCACCAAAAGAATGAGACTAAACCCACCCTAGAAGATTTTAAAAAGACCATTAGCGATTATCTCGCCTATGAAGTGAGTTTAATCTTAAAGAGCCAAACGCCCCCAAAGTTGTAAGCCCCCTTAGTAGCCAATTAAACGCTATTAAGTGGGGTGAGTTTAAATTAGGGGATTTGTTTGATGCAGGTAATGGCGACTTTGACATTCAAAAACACCACATCAATCATAGGGGTGATTTTGTCATTACCGCAGGACTTAGCAATAATGGTGTTTTAGGACAAAGCGATATAAAAGCAAAAGTTTTTGAAAGTCATACCATTACTATTGACATGTTTGGTTGTGCGTTTTATCGCAGTTTTGCTTATAAAATGGTAACACACGCTAGGGTATTTTCTCTCAAACCTAAATTTGAGATTAACCATAAAATCGGTTTGTTTTTATCCACGCTATTTTTTGGTTATCCTAAAAAATTCGGCTATGAAAACATGTGTTCATGGGCAAAAATTAAAAACGACAAGGTCATTCTACCCCTAAAACCAAGCACCCTTAATGCTACCACCCCCACACTAGAAGACATTGACTTTAATTTTATGGAAAATTTTATAGCCGAACTTGAACAGCATCGGCTCGCCGAACTTGAACAGCATCGGCTCGCCGAACTTGACGCTTACTTACAAGCTACAGGGCTAAAAAACACCACTCTAACAAGCGATGAAGAAAATGCTCTTAAACAATTCAGTGAAACGCTTGGTAGCCTAAAATGGCAAAGCTTTAACCTTAAAAATCTTTTTGGTAAATCTACAAGGGGCAAACGCCTAAAAAGTGCCGACCGTATTTTAGGGGATTTACCTTTTGTAACCGCTGGAGAAAATCAAGAGGGCGTTTCAGCCTTTATCGGCAATCAAGTAGAGATATTCCCTAAAAATACGATTACCATTGATATGTTTGGTTCTGCAAAATACAGGAATTACCCCTACGGAGCAGACGACCATATCGCCGTCGTTCATACCCAAGACTTAGAAAAAAACGCCGTTTTGTTTATCACAAGTGCTATCCACAAGGTTACTCATGCAGGGCAATTTGATTACTCACGCAATTTTTACGCAAAAGATGCCGATGAAATCAATATTTTACTACCCACCACAAAACATGGCAACCTTGATTTTAATTTCATGCACCTTTGCATTAACGCCTTACAAAAGCAAATCATTAAGGGCGTAGTAGAGTATAACGATGCTAAAATAAACGCCACCAAACAAGTCCTAGAAAAAGAAAAAAAGCGATAGCTTTTTAAGATAAATATAAAAGAGCTTTAAAACAAAGTTTTAAAGCGATAACTTTAAAAGCCTTGTGGGTGTTTGGGGGTTGTTAAGGGGGATAAGGACGCAATGAAGAGCGTCCTAAGTCCCCCTTAAAGAATGAATTTAGAAAATTTTGCTAAGAATAAAAATATGATTTGAAAAAACTTCTTAGAAAAAACAAAATTCATAAAAGCCATAGCAGAATATAACGATGCCAAAATCAAAGCCACTAAACAAGTGATAGAAAAAGAAAAAAATGATAGCTTTTTATGAAAACATAACGCTTTGTTTAAAAAACGCCCCAAAAGTTAAGACAAATTACTTTAAGGAAAACCCCTAAGCGTGAGCTTAAGGGAACTTTGATTAGCTATCTTTCAATTAAAAAGACAAACTTAAAACCCTTAAAAGAGAATTTAAGATATACTACTAACCAAGAGTTTTTATCATGTAGTTTGGACATGACAAACTCCTATGTCTGTAATTTGCCCCATATTGCAACTATGGGGCGTGATAAAATCTTACCATAAAATCAAAGCCACTAAACAAGTCATAGAAAAAGATAAAACGCAAAGTTTTAAAAAAGATACTTTATTTTAAGAATTAAGAAAGATTTTTGTAAAATGACACTTACCCCCTAGTTTTTAGCAGAAGTTAGGGGGTAAAAATCTTACCGCAAAGGAATTGCCATGAGTAAAAAAAATGGCAAAAAACCTTTGGTGCTATTATACTTGAAATTTCCATTTTTCAAGTATAGGGTTAAATTGGTAGTCAAAAAAGTCTATTAAGCCAAAGGTTTCCCCCTAATTTAAATTAGGGGGGTTTCTTTATGGGGTAAGCAAATGGCATGAAGTAAAAGAATCTTTTAAAAATCAAGCTAAATTCAAGTAAAATCTTTTGATAATTTTCTCACTAGGATAGATAATGCGCTCAGTGTATGAAAAAGTAGATTTCTTAGACAAAAGAGCTGTTGAAGAATTGCAATTAAGCGAAGATATTTTAATGGAAAACGCTTCTATAGCTTTAGAAAAGGCGGTTTTTAAAAACGCTCCCTTAAATTCTAAAGTCATTATACTATGTGGGAGTGGGGATAATGGGGGCGATGGCTATGCGTTAGCCAGACGCTTAGTGGGGCATTTTAGAGTGCTAGTTTTTGAAATGAGACCCCCAAAAAGCCCTATGTGTCAATTACAAAAAGAAAGGGCGTTAAAAATAGGGGTAGAAATAAAAAAATATAACCCATTAGATGATTTAGAATGCGATGTGTTAATAGATTGTGTTATAGGGAGTCATTTTAAGGGCGAATTAAATTCGTCTCTAATTAATTGTTTTGAAAGCCTTTCTAAAAAAGCAAAATTTAAAATCGCTTGTGATATTCCTAGCGGGATAGATATTCAAGGTAGAATCTCTCAAGGGGCGTTTCAAGCAACTATGACTATAAGCATGGGAGCTTTAAAAGCATGTTTATTAAGTGATAGGGCTAAGGATTATGTGGGGGAATTAGAAGTAGGGCATTTAGGCGTTGCTTCTAGTGTTTATGAGACAAAGACAGACACCTTTTTATTAGAAAAAAGCGATTTGAGATTACCCCTAAGGAAGCACAAAAACGCTCATAAAGGCGATTATGGGCATGCACATGTGCTTTTAGGTAAGCATAGTGGAGCAGGGCTAATTAGTGCGATGAGTGCATTAAGTTTTGGAGCAGGAGTTGTGAGTATTCAAGTCTTAGAATGTGAGATTAATCCTAGTAATAAGCCTTTAGAATTAGTCTTTTGTGAGAATTTTCCTAACAAGCTTAGTGCGTTTGCTTTAGGGATGGGATTAGAAGTAATGCCAAAGGATTTTAATCAGTGGCTTGAACTTGCCCCATGTGTTTTAGATGCTGGGGCTTTTTATCACAAAGAAATTTTACAAGCCCTAGATTATGAAGTAATACTTACCCCACACCCTAAAGAATTTTTATCACTTTTAGGGCTTATGGGGGTCAAAATAAGCATGCAAGAATTATTGGATAATAAGCTAAAGATTGCAAGGGCTTTTTCTAAAGATTACCCAAAGGTTGTGTTGCTTTTAAAGGGAGCTAATACTATTATCGCTCATCAAGGGCAAGTTTTTATTAACAATTTAGGGAGTGTTGCTCTAGCAAAAGCAGGGAGTGGTGATGTGTTAGCCGGACTGATTGTTAGCTTACTTTCTCAAAATTATTCGCCAATAGAAGCTAGTATTAATGCGAGTTTGGCCCATGCATTAGCAAGCTTAGAGTTTAAAAATAACTACGCTTTAACACCCCTAGATTTGATAGAAAAGATTAAAATATTATCAAAGGATAAAGAATGGAATTAGAACAATTACAACGATTGCAAAACATTGAACGCATTGTGCTTTCAGGCATTGTGTTTGCTAATGATAAGATTCAAGAAGTTCATAGCATTTTAGAGCCTAGCGATTTTTACTATCCGCCTAATGGCTTGTTTTTTGAAATCGCCTTAAAACTCTATGAAGAAAGATACCCTATTGATGAGAATTTTATCCGTCAAAAAATGCCAAGCGATAAGCAAATCAGCGAAGAAGATTTGCTCGCTATTTTTGCCGCAAGTCCTATGGATAATATTGAAGCTTATGTAGAAGAGATTAAAAACGCTTCCATTAAACGCAAGCTTTTTAGTTTAGCTAATACCATTAGAGAAAAATCCTTAGAAAGCCCACAAAAATCTAGTGATATTCTAAACGCTGTAGAACAAGAAGTCTATGCTTTATTAAATGGTAGCACGATAGATGGTTTTAGGGATATTAAAGAAGTGCTTAGTAGCACTATGAAAATGATTACAGAAAACATGGAAAAAGGGAGCTTAGAAGTTACAGGTGTGCCGACTGGATTTGCCCAACTAGATAGCTATACCACCGGATTTAATAAGGGGAATTTAGTCATTATTGGGGGGAGACCTGCTATGGGTAAAACAAGTTTGATGATGAACATGGTTTTAGCCGCTCTTAATGAGGATAAGGGGGTAGCGGTTTTTAGCTTGGAAATGGATGCAGAAGATTTAGCTATAAGGGCTTTGTCTGATTTAACTTCTATTAACATGAGCGATTTAAGAAGTGGAAGACTTGATGATAATCAATGGGAAATTTTAGCCAAACGATTTGATGAGTTTTCTCAAAAAAAACTCTATTTTTATGATAAAAGTTATGTGAGAATAGAACAAATCCGCTTGCAACTAAGAAAGCTTAAAGCCCAGCATAAGGACTTAGAAATTGCCTTTATTGACTACTTGCAACTGATGTCAGGGAGCAAGGCTAAAATAAATAGAGAACGCCATGAGCAAGTCGCTGAGATTTCAAGGGAGCTTAAAACTCTAGCTAGGGAATTAGGAATTTCTATTGTAGCGTTAGTGCAACTTAATCGTGCTTTAGAAGGTAGAGATGACAAACGCCCCATACTTTCGGATATTAAAGATAGTGGGGGGATTGAACAAGATGCGGATATTGTTTTATTTGTGTATAGAGATTATTGGTATAGGATTCAAGCTGAAAACAATAAAATAGACAAACTCAAAAGAGAAGGCAAGGTTGAAGAAGCAGAGACTTTGCGTTTAAAGGTTGATGAAGAAAGGCGTCTTCACAAACAAAATGGAAGTGTAGAAGATGCTGAAATCATTGTGGCTAAAAACAGAAATGGGGCTACAGGAACGGTTTATACACGCTATAACGCTCCGCTCACTCGCTATGAAGACATCTCTATAGATACCACTCATTTAGAAGAGCAAGAAACTCAAATCAATATCATGCCCATTTGAAAACCACATCTTTTAAGGGGGCGTTTGATTTACTCACAACCCCCAAAGAGAGCTTAGTATGTTTTGTCATTTTAGGCTTATTGTTTGCTTTTAATCTCTATTTAGAATACTCTAATTACAAAAAACTTGATTTTTCAAAGCCCATGAGTTTCAACGCTCAAATTTTATTGCAATACCCTAAGATGAAAAACCAAAAATCTTATTTTGTCTTAAAACTCAAATCCGCTCAAGGTCATATTTTTTACACCACTACAAAAGAGCCTTTAAAAAATCTTCAATACCGCTACGCACGATTTTTTGGTAAGGTTATGCCTTGTAATTTTTTGCAATCTTTGAAATCATGCTATTTTCACACCTATTCTTTTTCTTTATTGCACAAGCAAGATTTTAAAGCTCATTTACGCAATTTTATTGATAGCATGCATTCAAACGACTTTATCAGCAATTTGTATCGGGCGTTGTTTTTGGGCGATAGTCTGAATAAAGATTTAAGAGATAGGGCTAATTCTTTAGGCATTAACCACCTACTAGCCATTAGTGGGTTTCATTTAGGCATTTTGAGTGCCACACTTTATTTTCTTTTGTCTCTCTTTTATAAGCCCTTGCAAAATCGCTATTTTCCCTATAGGAACGCCTTTTTTGATGTGGGGGTTTTAGTCTGGGTTTTTATGCTAGGTTATTTAGTGCTATTAGATTTTTTGCCATCTTTTTTTAGGGCGTTTTTAATGGGCTTACTAGGGTTTTTAGCATGCTTTTTTGGCATAAGGCTACTAAGTTTCAAGCTCTTGATTTTAGCAAGCCTTATCGCCATTGCCCTACTACCTAAATTGCTTTTTAGTGTGGGGTTTTTGCTCTCAGTTTGTGGGGTGTGGTATATCTTTTTATTTTTAAAACATGCGAAAGCTTTTTTTAAAGATAACTCTCTTTTAAGGCGATTTATTCAAGCCATAAGCTTAAGCGTTTTGGTGTTTTTTAACATGCTTATTGTTGTGCATGCCTTTTTTCCTATGTTTTCATTTTATCAACTCCTTAGCATTCCTTTAGGCTTTGTTTTTGTGGTGTTTTTTCCTTTGAGTTTATTCTTGCATGCAATCAATTTGGGGCATCTATTAGATAATTTTTTAAATACGCCTTTAGAAATTCCTACTATTTCAATTCATACACCTTTGTGGCTCTTAGGGGTGTTTTTGTGCTTAACACTTCTTAGTGTTCGTTTTTTTAAAGCCTATTTAAGCATGAATATTTTAAGCGTTAGCTTTTTCTTGTATTGTTGCTATCAATATATTATAATGCCTAGTTTAATTGTAGGGAATTAAGGGCTTAAGAGTGAATACCATATTACGGCTTATGGGTAAGGGCATTTTGGTGCTACTGCCGATTATCATTTTGTTGTGGTTATTATCCTTTGTCTATAGCTTTGTGAAAAATTTCATAGAAATTATTTTTAACACGACCGCAAATAGCTTGAGTGCGACCATGGGCATTTTATTTTTAAGTGCGTTATTATTAGTGTATGTGGGGCGTTTGTTTGAAAAAAACAAAGAGTTTTTGCTTATCAAGGCTTCTGAATACATCATTAGCAAGATTCCTATCATTGGCTCAGTATATGGGGCTTTAAAAGATATGATAGGAGTATTTTCTGGTAAGGGGGGCATGGAATATTTAGGGGTAGTTTATGTAGAATTTGGGGGGAGTGAAGTCATAGGCTTTATTACCAAGAAAGAAGAAGATGAATCTTGTTGGGTTTTTATTCCTACAACCCCAAACCCTATTTCAGGGCTGTTATTAAAAATCCCTAAAGAAAAAATGAAATTGACTGATTTGAGCGTGTCTCAAGGTTTAAGAAAAGTCATTTCGTTAGGAATTAAATAATTGATTAAAAAAATCACGCATAAAATCAAAGCCTTAAGTGAATTAGTCGCTTTAGAACACACCATATTTTCTAGCATGTTCTTGTTTATAGCTATGGTTGTTAGCTCGTATCAAAAAAATCAAACGCTCTTTTTTGGCATAGAGATTTTAATCCTTTGCTCTTTGGCATTATTAAGTGCAAGAAACTTTGCTATGGGGTTTAACCGCTTAGTAGATAGAGACATTGACAAAGATAATCCAAGAACCAAAAATCGCCCCAGTGTAGATGGAAGAATTAGTGTTAAAAGCATGGTTATTTTTAGTTTTTCAAACGCTCTTTTATTTGTGGTTGTGAGTTATTGCATTAATACTTTAGCCTTTAAGCTCTCTTTACCCTTTTTAATCATCTTAGGGGGGTATTCGTATTTCAAACGCTTTTCTTCTTTGGCTCATTTTATCGTGGGTTTAGCACTAGGACTAGCCCCCATTGCTGGAAGTGTGGCAATCTTAGGAGCTATTCCTTTATGGAATGTCTTTTTAGCTTTGGGGGTTATGCTATGGGTGGCTGGATTTGACTTATTGTATTCTTTACAAGATATGGAGTTTGACAAAAAAAGGGGCTTACATTCCATTCCAAGCAAGTTAGGTGAAGAGTGGTGCTTAAATTTTTCAAGGCTCTCACACCTTCTAGCTCTAATATGCTGGCTAGGTTTTGTGAAAAACTATGATGGGGGGCTTTTTGCGTATTTAGGCTTAGGAGTTTCAGCTTTGATTTTATTGTATGAGCAAATCTTAGTAACTAGAGATTATAAAAATATTCCTAAAGCCTTTTTTGTGAGTAATGGCTATTTGGGGGTTATCTTTTTTATTTTTATTGTTCTTGATGTGGGGTTAAAACATGCATGATTTGGTTTTAAAATCTCAAGCCTTAGGTTTTCAAACCCGCCTAGTTCAATGCGATTTAGCTTTTGCTTATGAAGAATTTATCCCTAAAAGTGAGCGCTCTTTTGAGCTTTTAGAAGAATACGAACGACTTGATTTGGGGTTTGACTTTTCTAATTTAAATATTGAAAGCGACACTTTAGAATTATTAAAGGCTATGTATTCTAAATTAGAAAAATTAGAGAGTTTGTTATTGAGCCAAAGCTTGCTTAAGCTCAAACAAAGTAGCAGTATTTTGGCTTTAGGGCATGGACTTATTTGTGCGAGAAATGAGAGTTTTATAATTTCTAAGAACTACTATGTGCGATGCTTATTTTTAGGAAAGTTTTTAGCTTTTTTTGGCATAGCTAAAGATGAGAGTTTTTTAGAAATCACTCGCATGCGCTCTTTGGATATAAAGCGCTATGATAAGCATATTGCAAACGCTGAAAGATTGAAATTATAAGAGAAGGGAGAATAATGTTGGCAACAAATGATTTGGTTATGATAGTTTTAGGGGCTATTTTATTGGTTTTAGTATGTTTGGTGGGGTATTTATATTTTAAGGAAAAAGAGTTTTATCATAAGATGAGGCGCTTGGAAAAAACCTTAGATGAGTCCTATCAAGAAAATTATGTCCATTCTAAGCGACTGAAAGAATTAGAGGGGCGCTTAGAAAATGTAGCTATAGAGCAAAATGGCAAAGATGATAGTGCCCTTAGAACCACTCTGTCGCATCTGTATAATCAATTGCAAGAAATCCAAAAGTCTATGGATAAAGAGCGTGATTATTTAGAAGAAAAAATCATTGTTTTAGAGAATAAGTTTAAAGATATGGGGCATTATGCAGGAAGTGATGAGATTAATGAAAAGCAAGTTTTGAAAATGTATCAAAATGGCTTTAGTGTGGAATCTATTTCTAAGGAATTTAAAGTGAGTAAGGGCGAAATTGAATTTATACTCAATATGGCAGGGTTAAAATAGTGGCTTTAAGCAATACTCTTTCAAGGGTTTTTGGCTCTTTTGCTCACTATGAGTTCCCCCCCTTTATCCAAAAACAAATCAATGCCCTTTATGTCAAAATCTTTAAAATTGATTTGAGCGAATTTGAGCCTTTAGAAAACTATAAGAGTTTGAACGCCCTTTTCACTCGCTCTTTAAAAAAAGAACGAGATTTTGATACTAGCTTAAATACCTTAATTGCGCCATGTGATTCCCTCATTACTGAATGCAAAGTTTTAGAAGATAATCAAGCCTTACAGATTAAGGGCATGTTCTATTATGCAAATGAATTGGTGGGTGAAGATAAGCCTTTGGATAATTCTTATTCTTATATGAATTTTTATCTCTCGCCTAAGGATTATCACCACTACCACGCCCCTTGTGATTTAGAAATTTTAGAGGCTCGTTATTTTCCGGGTAAATTATTGCCGGTTAATATGCCTTCGCTATACAAAAACAAGAATTTATTTGTGGGTAATGAGCGAGTGGTGCTTGTTGCAAGAGATGTTAAAGGCAATAAGTTATATTTTGTAGCTGTTGGGGCGTTAAATGTTGGTAAAATGCGCTTTTTATTTGATGAGCGTATCCAAACTAATGCCAAAAATATGGGCATAACTAAAAAAATTCAAAAATATAGCTATAATTCCCCCATTTTAATTAAAAAAGCACAACTTTTAGGGAATTTTGAAATGGGTTCTACTATAGTAATCTTTGCTCAAAACATAGCCTTTAAAGAATTAAGGGAAAAATGCGTGAAGTTTGGAGAAAGTATAGGGGAATTTAATGCAGACTAAAAAAGATTTAAAAGCTTCTATTTTAGAACTATTGAATGATTTAAACGCCCTAATGGTCGCTCATTTTTATCAAAAAGATGAGATTGTAGAGTTAGCTCATCATGTGGGCGATAGCTTAGAGTTAGCTAAAAAGGCAAGTCAAAGCGATAAAAATCTCATTGTGTTTTGTGGGGTGCATTTTATGGGCGAAAGCGTGAAAGCCCTAGCTTTTGAAAAACAAGTGATTATGCCAAAACTCTCATGCTGTTCTATGGCTAGAATGATAGATAGCCACTACTATAATAAAAGCGTGGATTTATTAAAAGAATATGGCATTAAGGAATTTTATCCTATCACTTATATTAATTCTAATGCTGAAGTCAAAGCTAAAGTCGCACAGGATAATGGCGTGGTATGCACGAGCAGGAACGCCCCTAAAATCTTTGATTATGCCCTAAAACAAAATAAAAAAATCTTTTTTTTACCAGATAAATGTTTAGGCGAAAATTTAGCTCTTGAAAATGACTTAAAGAGTGCGATTTTAGGCATAAATAGTAAAGAAGAAATACAAAACGCCGATGTCATTTGTTATAATGGCTTTTGTTCGGTGCATCAACTCTTCAAACTAGAAGATATAGAATTTTACCGCCAAAAATACCCAGATATTTTAATTGCTGTGCATCCTGAGTGTGAGCCTAGTGTGGTTCAAAACGCTGATTTTAGCGGTTCTACAAGTCAAATCATAGAATTTGTAGAAAATCTAAGCCTAAATCAAAAAGTAGCCATAGGCACTGAAAGCAATTTAGTCAACCGCCTAAAAGCCAAACGAAACCATCAAAACACCTTTATTCTCTCTAGCTCTCTTGCTCTTTGTCCCACTATGAATGAAACAACCTTAGAAGATGTGTTTGAAGTGCTAAAAGCCTATAAAAACCATAGAGCTATCAACACCATTGAATTAAAAGATGAAGTAGCGTATTATGCCAAAATCGCTTTAACTAAAATGATGGAGTTATCATAATGAATATCAAAGCCTTTTTAGAACATGCCTTAAAAGAAGATTTGGGGCATGGGGATTTATTTGAAAGGGTGTTAGAAAAAGATTTTCAAGCCACAGCTTTTATTAGGACTAAGGAAAATGGGGTTTTTTCAGGCGAAAAATACGCCTTAGAGTTGCTTAAGATGACAGGCATTGAGTGCGTTAAAAATATTAATGACAAAGAGTGTTTTAAGCCCAAAGACACCTTAATGGAGATTAGGGGGAATTTTAGCATGCTCTTAAAGGTTGAACGCACCCTTTTAAATATTTTGCAACATAGTAGCGGAATCGCTACTTTGACAAGGCGTTTTGTAGAAGCGCTAAATTCTAAAAAAGTGCGTTTGTTAGATACAAGAAAAACAAGACCCCTTTTAAGAAGTTTTGAAAAATATTCGGTGCTAAATGGGGGGGCAAGTAACCACCGCTTAGGTTTAGATGACGCTTTAATGCTTAAAGACACACATTTAAAACATGTGAAAGATTTAAAAAACTTTTTAGAACATGCCAAAAAGAGCTTGCCCTTTACGGCTAAAATTGAAATTGAATGCGAGAGCTTTGAAGAAGCTAAAAACGCTATGAGTGCGGGAGCGGATATTGTGATGTGTGATAACATGACAACCGAACAAACCAAAGAAATTGTAGCCTATAGAAACACGCATTACCCTTTTGTATTATTAGAAGCAAGCGGTAATATCTCACTAGAAACAATTCATTCATACGCTCAAAGTGGCGTGGACGCTATTAGTGTGGGAGCCTTAATCCATCAAGCTACTTTTATTGATATGCATATGAAAATGTCCTAAAAAATGGACTTAGAGACGCATTTTTTTAAATGGCTTAAAAAAACGCCTATTGCTAAAGGAATAGGCGATGATGGCGTAGTTTTAAGCACTTCTTTAAAAGAGCGTTTTGGAGTTATCTCTACAAATTCTAAAGACAAAGTTTTAGCCTTAGATTTATTTAGTGAGGGGGTGCATTTTAAAAGGGAGTGGTTTTCTTTAAAAGCCCTTGCTAAAAAAGCTTTTTTAGTCAATATTTCTGATATTTTATGCATGAATGCTATACCCAAATACGCTCTTTTGGGCTTGAGTGTGCCAAAAAGCTTTAGCTTAAAAGAATGCTCTCTTTTAGAAGAGGGCATTGAAGAAGTGTGCTTAAAATGGGGGATTAAGCTTATTGGGGGCGATACGATTAGTTCTAATACGCTTAGTTTTGCTATTACGATGATAGGTGAGACTAGGGGGCGAGTGTTGTATAGAAAAGGGGCTAAAAAAGGAGATTTGATTATAAGTAGCGCTAGAGTTGGCTCTAGCTATAAAGCCTTACATTCGCTTTTAAGAGGGGGGAATGCTTGTAAAAAATCTCGCTTTTTTCAATTAAGTTTTAATGTAGGGTTTTTTAAAAATTTGACTCGCTTTATTAGCGTGGGGTTAGATATTTCTGATGGCATTTATACGGAGTGCAATCGGCTTTCTAAACTTAATCAACTAGATTTTAAGCTATTTAAAAAAGATAAGCGTTATAAAAGTGGGGAAGAGTATGAATGGTTGTTTTGCTGCGCGCCTAAATATAAGGTGCGTTTAAAACGATTAGCCAAACGCTATAGGGCTAATATTGAAATCTTGGGGCGTGTTAAAAGAGGGCGTTCAAATTATAAAGATAAGAAGTGGCACTAAGTTTTACTTTGTGATATTATTCAAAACTTGCTAGAATTAGGGAAGAAAATTAAAATGAAAAACCCCATTAAATTTTGCGTGTTGCATGTGGAAGTTGGGTTATATTTGAATATGAGGTTATAGCAAAAATGACAAAGCGGTTATTTAAGGGGTTATTAGTAGTTTCTGTAGGGCTTTCTTTGAGCTTGCATGGTGCAGAGATTAAGGAAAATAAGCAAGTCAAAGAGAACCCCCAAGAATTAGCAGCCAAAAGGGTTGAGGCATTCAGCCGTTTCACCAATGTGGTTTCAGAAATTGAAAAAAAATATGTGGATAAAATCAGTATTTCTGAAATTATGACAAAGGCTATTGAGGGCTTACTTTCTAATTTAGATGCGCATTCAGCCTATTTGAATGAAAAGAAGTTTAAAGAGTTTCAAGCTCAAACTGATGGGGAGTTTGGAGGGCTTGGTATCACAGTGGGCATGCGTGATGGCGTTTTAACCGTTATTGCACCCTTAGAGGGCACTCCAGCTTACAAAGCGGGGGTTAAAGCTGGCGATACGATTTTGAAAATCAATAAAGAAAGCACTCTTAATATGAATATTGATGATGCTATCAATCTTATGCGTGGTAAGCCAAAGACTTCTATCCAAATCACTGTAGTGAGAAAAAACGAGCCCAAGCCCTTAGTATTCAATATTGTGAGAGATATTATTAAGGTTAAGTCTGTATATGTCAAAAAGATTGAAAAAACCCCTTATCTCTATGTAAGAGTCAATTCCTTTGATAAGAATGTAACCAAATCAGTCTTAGATGGCTTGAAGGCTAATCCTAAAGCTAAGGGCATTGTGCTAGATTTAAGAGGAAATCCCGGAGGCTTACTCAATCAAGCGGTAGGTTTATCTAATTTATTCATTAAAGACGGCATTTTAGTCTCTCAAAAGGGCAAGAATAAAGATGAGAATTTAGAATACAAGGCTAATGGTAGAGCGCCTTATGCGAACTTGCCTATTGCGGTGTTGGTCAATGCGGGTTCAGCGAGTGCGAGCGAGATTGTAGCAGGAGCCTTGCAAGATCATAAACGAGCCATTATTATTGGAGAAAATACCTTTGGTAAAGGAAGTGTGCAAATGCTCTTGCCTGTCAATAGAAACGAGGCCATTAAAATCACTACCGCACGCTATTACTTGCCAAGTGGGCGCACTATCCAAGCTACCGGTATTAAACCTGATATTGTGATTTATCCGGGTAAAGTGCCAGAGAACGAGAATAAGTTTAGTTTGAAAGAGGCAGATTTAAAACACCATTTAGAGCAAGAGCTTAAAAAGATTGATGATAAAAATCCAGCCTCTAAGAACGCTACCAAGAATCAAAAGAGTGAAGAAGACCAAGATATTACACCAAAGATTATTAGTAATGACATTCAGTTGAAAGTCGCTATTGATAGTTTAAAAACTTGGACAATCATAGAAGAGCCTAAAAAGGTTGAAACCAAGAAATAAAGAGATAGTTTAAGCAACAATACGCTTGATATGGCTATAAGGGGCAATGCTTTTTATGGCATATCAAAGACCCCTTGGCTTTAAGACATTTTATTAAGTCTAAAAATGTGGTTGTTGTGATTATGGGGCATTTAGGTTGATTTGGTTTATTTAAGAAGGGTATTTTTGGCTTAAGGGCATCAAAAATTCTTTTTTAAGATAAAAATCAAGCAAGTTTAAAACATAGGGGCACTTGAAGAAAACATTAAGATGATTAGAAGTCTTAGATAATGATAAATGCCTTTTAAAAGGCTATTAAGACATATTGCAAGCCTTTAAGATAGTTTTATTAAGAGACTAGTTTGGCTTGTTTTATCAATGATTGAGTTGTTGTTTGGAGTGTAAAATCAAAAAGATTAAAAAGATAATAAGCATGAGGAGATTATGCAAGTAGAAGTGCGTATTTTTTTAAAAGAGGGCGTTTTAGACCCAACGCTCAAAGCGCTTGAAAATTCATTGAATTCATTGGGTTTTGATAAGATTAAAAAAATTGCCTTAAGTAAAAGCGTGCTTTTAGAACTAGAAACTACGGATAAAAAAAAGGCCTTACAAGAGGCAAGGCTTATGGCAGAGAAACTTCTAGTAAATCCTATAACAGAACATTATGAAATATTGTTAAGGTAATGATAGCTATTTTAGAATTTTTAGGCACAAATTGTCAAAGAGATATGAAAAAAGCCTTTGATTTTGTGCAGGCTAATAAAACTTGCAAGATTTCAAGCGTGATAGTGGGGCATAGGGAAAATTCCTTACCCAAAGAAACGAGCTTGGTTGTTATTCCTGGAGGGTTTAGCTATGGGGATTATTGGCGTTCAGGCTGTATTGCAAGCCAAATGCCTATTATGAAAGCTATTAAAGCATATGTTAGTAATGGGGGGCGTGTGCTAGGTATTTGCAACGGGTTTCAAATCCTTACAGAAAGCAAGCTCTTAGAGGGGACTTTAATGAAAAACAAGGGTTTGAAATTTATTGCAAAAAACCAAGAGCTGTATGTTGAAAATAATCATAATGCGTTATTAAAAGATTATCAAATAAAAGAAAAGATTATTTTACCTATAGCGCATAAGGAGGGGAATTTTTATGCACCTAGAGAAACTTTGGAGCGTTTATATGAGAATAAACAAGTGCTATTATGCTATAGTGATGATGTAAATGGCTCTGTAAATAATATTGCTGGCATTTGCAATAAGGACAAGAATGTTTTTGCACTTATGCCCCACCCTGAAAGGGCGTTAGGAATTGCAAAAATCTTGCAAACACCCTCTATAGATGGAGTTAAAATGCTTTTATCCTTGCTTGAGGCATATTAAATGCGAATAATATGGTTATTGTTAGCCCTTTGTGTAGGGTTTGTCAATGCAGAAGTGCTTGATGAAAAAGATGAAGATGTTAAGGCTAAGGTAGTTTATGTTAAGGCAGAAAATTTAGATGCCTTAGAAAATACCCCCGCTTATGTAGGGCAGACTATTGCAGTAACTTATAGTTTGTTGCTATTTGATGCGCAGTTTTTAGAGGCAAAGCTTGAGGGGGAAGTGGATAAAGACCAAATAGAGCTTTTAAATAAAGTGCCTACATGGAGAGGGGTAGAAAAAGAGCTTTTTAAAGCGGTGTATTATTATAAAATCAAGGGTGTTAAAGCGAGCATTCCGGCTCTTAAAGTTAGTGCGTTTTCCAATAAGGATAAGTATATAGATTATTCTTTAGCCCCTAGTATTTCTTTGCAAGTGAGTGATTTATCTCAAAATCCTCGTTATGCAGGAGTTATGGCGCAAGATTTAGATGTAGTGCAATACAAGACCAAAGATTATGATAGTGAGCATAATATTTTGGTAATAGAAATGGCTTTTAAAAGAGCAAATTGGGAAAAGTTCTCAATCAAAGAGGCAATTAAGCAAGGATTTGATAATGCCTCAATAGCTCAAAGCAAGACCAAAGAAGGGAGCGTGATTTATTATTGTGTGTTGCCTAAAAAAATCCAAAGCCTTTCATTTGATTATTTTTCTTTAAAAGAACAGCGTTTTAAAACTTTGCATTTTTCTGTTGTGCCTATCAATGATGCGATTAATGTGCAAAGCGAGCTAGTCCCTAAAAATAATTTTTTGGTATTTTTTAATGTAGCTCTATTAGTTTTATGTGTGTTTTTCTTATTGCTCTTTTTGCTCTTTGGGCGCAAAATTATTTTCCTATTGCTTGGAATACTATGTCTAGGGTTTGCTCTCTATAATTTATTATTCCAACAGCGTTCAGCGACTTTGCTCGCCCAAAAAGAGATACGCATTTTACCGACAAAAAATTCCACGATTTTAGGCATTTCTAAAGCTCAAATGCCTATTAAGATAATCGGTTCGCACAAAGACTATTATAAAATTATGACCACACATGAACAAATAGGATGGGTAAAGCGCCATGACATCAAGTAAAATACGAGCTATCTATAGAGGTCTAGTGATTGCTATAGGATTAGCTATTATTATTGTCTTTAACTATTTTAATCGTAAAAATAATAACGCTCGCTCCACACGCAAAACTTGCTCTTCTTTTTTTACTCTAACGGGGGTTACTTTAGAAAAAGTGGGTGAATTTGATAGAGAGGCTAGACTTATTGTTTTAAATCATCAAAGCTTGTTGGATATTATCTATTTAGAGGCGTATCACCCCGAAAACATTTGTTGGATTGCTAAAAAAGAATTAGGGGAAATCCCTTTTTATGGGCATGCATTAACTGACACACAAATGATTTTAATTGATAGAGAAGATAAAAAAGGCTTAGTGTCATTGCTTAAGGAGAGCAAGCAAAAATTAGATGAGGGGCGTCCTTTGGTGATTTTCCCTGAAGGCACTCGTGGGAGAGGGCAAGAGAAATTTTTGCCCTTTAAGCAAGGGGCTAAGATGATTGCAGAAAAATTTCAGCTTAAAATCCAGCCTATGGTTTTAATCAACTCTCGTAAAATTTTTAACTCTAAGCCCTTAGAGGCCTATAAGGCACGCACTCGCTTGGTTATGCTAGAGAGTTATACGCCTGATTTTAATTCTAAGACTTGGTATGAAGAGTTAGAGCAACTTATGCAAAAAGAATACTTAAAGCATTATCATGAGCTCAATGCTAACTAGAGCTAAACTCACTTTATTATGGCGTGAGTTTTTACAAAGTGAGTTTAAACAACCCTATTTTTTAGAAATTGAAAGGCGTTATTTAGAGGCTTTAGAACAAACAAGTTGTGTCTATCCTATAAGTGCTAATCTATTTCAAGCCTTGAATTTAATGCCCCCACATGCTGTTAAAATTATTCTTTTAGGGCAAGACCCCTATCATTCAACTTATAGGCAAAATGGTGCTGAATTGCCTGTGGCTATGGGGTTAAGTTTTAGCGTAAATAAAGATGCACCCATTCCTCCAAGTTTGCGTAATATCTATAAAGAGTTAAATGCTAGTTTGGGCGTGCCTATTCCTAAACATGGGGATTTAAGCGCATGGGCTAAGAGGGGCATGCTTTTATTGAACGCCATTTTAAGTGTAGAAAAAAATAAGCCTAATTCACATAAACACATTGGTTGGGAGCGATTTAGCGATAGGATACTAGAACGCCTTTTTGAAAGTAGAGAGGCTTTAATTGTAGTTTTGCTTGGAAAAGTAGCTCAAAAAAAGGGTGCTTTAATTGATAGAAGTAAACATATTGTTTTAGAGGCACCGCACCCAAGCCCCTTGTCAAGAGGTTTTTTAGGGAGTAATATCTTTGTGCGCTTGCAAGAGGCTTATAGAGGGATTTATGGCAAGGATTTTGATTTTAATCTGTAAAATATTTTAAAAACTATTCTTTTTAATTTTTGAATAACTATAGCGTTGGTCTAATAGTTTATGAATGGTTAATTTAAGCTCACTTGTGCTAAAATGGGGCATTTTAGGATAAAGGGGACACTATCAAAACACCAATTAAAATTGCCATTAATGGGACAGGACGCATAGGACTTTGTGCTATAAGAGTAGCTAGTAAGCGTAAAGATATAGAGATTGTAGCTATTAATTCTACATGCGAATTGGAAACACTTTTACATTTATTACGCCATGATAGCGTGCATGGTCGTTTTGAGGCAACACTTAATGATGACAAAACGCTTAATATTGGGCATAGTAAGCGCATTTTAGTGCTAAGTGAGCGAGATATTAATAAACTTGACTTTTCTAATGCGCATGCTGAGGTGGTGGTAGAATGCACGGGAAAATTCAACTCCTTAGAGGCCTCACAAGCACATCTTAAGGGGAGTGTGAAAAAGGTGGTGATTTCTGCTCCTGCTAAAAATACACCTACTTTTGTTTATGGCGTGAATCACAAGGATTATAAACAAGAAAGTGTTATCTCTAATGCCTCTTGCACTACAAATGCCACTGCTCCTGTTTTAAAAGTGCTAGATGAGACTTTTTTGATTGAACAAGCGCTTTTAACGACTATTCATAGCTATACCAACGACCAAAACCTATTAGACACTAAACACAAAGATATTCGTCGTGCAAGAGCTGCTAATTTAAATATGATTCCTACAAGCACCGGTGTGAGCAAGGCAATTTCTTTAGTCTTGCCACATCTAGGCCCAAAAGTAAGTGGACTTGCTATTAGAGTGCCTACACCTAATGTAAGCTTGATTGATTTATCTATTACTTTTAAGCAAGCAATTACTAAAGAGGGCATTTTGCAAGCTTTCAAACAAGCAAGTGAGAGTGAGTTGCAAGGTATTTTAGGTATTGATGAAGAAAAATTAGTCTCAAGTGATTTTATTTCTTCGCCTTTAAGTGCGATAGTTATTGAAGACCAAATTATTGTTTTAGGGCAAAATAGCGCTAAAATCTTAGCATGGTATGATAATGAAATGGGCTATAGTGAGCGCTTAATAGATATGGCAATCTATGTAGCCAAAGCTTAAAAAGAGAGGTTTTAGAAGTGTTGTGTTTTCGCTCTTATTATGATTCTAAAATCACTAAAGAGCGCCTAGATAAGCTTTTTAATGCGATAGTATATGAGCGAGAACACCAAATTAGTGGTTATTATCATTTGCCCTATAGCACTCGTGCTTTAGAAGATGCCAAAGAGTATGCCAATAATCATTTTGAGCTTTTAAAGGGTGTGAAAAAACTTGTGATTTTAGGGGTTGGGGGTAGCTCTTTAGGATTAAGAGCAATTGATAAAATGCTTAAAAGTTTGCAAGGGCGCAACCGTATTCAATTAGTTTTTTTAGAATACACTGATGCGATTAAAATTTCTCAACTAAAATTAGATATTGAAGAATGCTTGTTTTTTGTGATTTCTAAATCTGGCACGACTATTGAAACTTCTAGTCTAATGAAATACGCCATGCAACGCTATGATTTGTTAAAACATAAAGAGCGCTTGCTATTTATCACTGATGAAAATTCAGCCTTGCATCTTCTAGGGAAAGATAAGCAAATTACTACCATTACGATTGACAAAAATATAGGGGGGCGCTTTTCGGTGCTTTCTAGCATTGCCTTAGTGCCTTTATTTTTGCTTGGATATAAGATAGAGGGTTTTTTAAAAGGGGCAAGGTTGTTTATGGATAGTTTTTTTGAACGCCAAGAAGACCATCTTTTAAATAAGGCTTGCCAACTATTTGATGAATCTTTGAAATATCCCATGCATGCGCTTTTTTCGTATTCAGATATCTTTAGAGGGTTCAACGCATGGTTTGTGCAACTTGTAGGTGAATCACTTGGCAAGATTAATATCCATAATAAAAAAGTGGGCTTAACCCCAATAGCTCTTATTGGCAGTAGCGACCAGCATTCATTTTTACAGCTTTTAAAACATGGACCTAAAGATAAGAGCATAACCTTTTTAAGCTTGTGCCAAAATATGCGTTTAGAATTTGATGAGCCTTTAGTGCCTAGCTTAGATTTACCCTATTTTGAAAATACCAATTTTGTTAATCAAGCGAGTTTTACACGCCTTTTAGATTTGCAAAAATTAGCCACTTTAAAGAGCTTGGTAGAAGAGGGCTTATTGGTAGATTGTGTTGAAATAGCCGAGTTAAATGAGAAAAGCGTTGGAATGCTTATTGCCTATTATGAGCTTTTAACTTCAGCGCTAGGGATTTTATTTGAGATAAATACTTATGACCAGCCGGCAGTAGAGTTTGGTAAAGCGTATTTAAAAGAAATGTTTTCATTACAAAATTAAAGGATTTTTATGTTAGCTAAAATAACTTTTATGCAAAGTGTTAAGAATATTCAAGAAGTAGAGATTAATAATAAGCGAGTGCTTATTAGAGTAGATTTTAATGTGCCTTTAGATGAAAATCTCAACATTACTGATGATACTCGTATAAGAGAGAGCTTGCCAACGATTCAGTTTTGCATAGACAATCATGCTAAAGATATTATTCTAGTAAGTCATTTGGGTCGTCCAAAGGGTGTTGAGAGTCATTTGAGCTTAAAGCCCTTTTTAAAACGCCTTGAAAGACTCTTAAATCATGAAGTAATCTTTTTACAAAACTTAGAGCAAGCCAAGCGTTCTTTAGAAGAAAAGAGTTTGCATTCTAGGATTTTTCTTGTAGAAAATATCCGTTTTGATGAGCGTGAAGAAAAGAACGATGAGAGTTTATCAAAAGAATTAGCAAGCTTGTGTGATGTGTATGTCAATGATGCGTTTGGCACAAGCCATAGAAAGCATGCAAGCACTTATGGTGCGGCACAATTTGCACCCATTAAAGTGAGTGGTTTCTTGCTAAAAAAAGAAATTGATTCTTTTTATAAAGCGTTTAATCACCCTTTGCGTCCTTTATTATTGATTGTTGGAGGGGCAAAGGTTAGCTCAAAGCTTAGCTTATTAAAAAATATTTTAGATTTAGTTGATAAATTAATTATTGCAGGGGCTATGAGCAATACTTTTTTAAAGGCTTTAGGACATGATGTGCAAGAATCTCTTGTTGAGGATAGTTTATTAGATGAGGCATTAGAATTATTAAAAAGTGCGAAAGAAAAAAAGGTCAAAGTTTATTTGCCTATTGATGCGATTACTACTGATGATATTTTAAATCCTAAGCAAATTAAGATTTCGCCTGTGCAAGATATTGAGCCTAAGCATAAAATCGCTGATATAGGACCTGCGAGCGTGAAATTATTTTCTGAAGTCATAGAAAGTGCGCCTACAATCATTTGGAATGGTCCTTTAGGCGTGCATGAAAAACAAGAATTTGCTAGAGGGACAACCTTTTTAGCCCATAAGATTGCTGATACTTATGCCTTTTCGTTAATTGGTGGGGGCGATACTATTGATGCAATTAATCGTGCGGGCGAAAAGGATAATATGAGCTTTATTTCAACGGGCGGTGGAGCGAGCTTGGAGCTTTTAGAGGGTAAGATTCTACCTTGTTTTGAAGTGCTAGATAGGCGTCATTAGTCCTTTATAAGGAGAGTGTGTAATGGTAAATGTGTTTTTCAAGCACCAAGAATTTGTAATAAAAAAACGCTTTAATGATTTTAGTGGTTTTGATGTAGGAGAAAAGGAAGTTTTATGGTTTGAGCTTATTAATCCTACGCCAAGTGAGCTTATCGCTTTAAGCCAACAATATTCTATAGATTATGAAGTAGATGAATCAGAGCGTGTTTCTTTAGTAACAAAGTATTGGGAAGATAGCTCAAGCGTAACCATTAACGCACTTTTTGTCAATCAAGATGAGGGGGAATTGTTTCATACTGAAATGGCAACTTTTATTTTGGCGCACAACATTCTTTTTACCGTTTATTATGGCACTTTGCAAATTTTTAATGAAACCAAAAAAAAGGTTTTAGCTAGCCCTAAGAAATTTGAAGATGGTTTTGATGTGCTTAGCAAGGTTTTTGAGGCAGATTTTGAAAGAGGTGTGGAATATTTAGAATGGATTAATAAGCAAACAAGCTTATTGAGAAAAAGCATTGTGTTTAGAAAGACTTCTTGCAAGCATGATGATGTGCTAGTGCATTTATCTAATTTGCAAGAATTTAACATGGTGTTGCGTAATTCTTTATTTGATAAGCGTCGTATCATTACAGCATTATTGCGTAGCGATAAGGTAGATAAAGATACAAAAAACAATTTGAATATCATTATGAAAGATTTCAGTTCTTTGGTAGAATCAGCAACGGTGAATCTCAACTCTTTAGATAATATTCAAAATCTTTTTGCCTCTCAAGTCAATGTGGAACAAAATGAGATTATTAAGGTATTCACGGTGGCTACAATGGCAATGATGCCTCCCACACTTATTGGCACCGTTTATGGCATGAATTTCAAATTCATGCCTGAATTAGAATGGCAATATGGCTATCTTTTTGCGCTTATTATTATGGCAATTTCTACGATTTTACCCGTGATTTATTTTAAGAAAAAAGGCTGGTTATAAGCCTTTCTATGGAAAGTTTTCAAACCTTATTCGCTAATTTTTCTGATATTTTTTTAACTTGGCATGGAATATTTTCGCTTTTTACCCTAACACTTTTAGAAATTGTGCTAGGGATTGATAACATTATTTTTCTTGTAGTTATTGTAAGTAAATTGCCAAAGCATCAGCAAAATAAAGCCCGCATTTTAGGGCTTACTCTAGCTATGCTTGCTCGCATAGCGCTTTTAGGGGCATTATTTTGGATAAGTCATTTAGAAAAGCCTTTATTTTCTGTAGCGAGTTTAGAAATTTCATGGCGTGATATGGTGTTAATTCTTGGGGGAGTCTTTTTAATGTATAAGGGATTTATGGAGCTAAAAGCTCAAGCTTATGCTACAGAAGAGAATTATCAAACTAAAAGTTTAGGATTTTTGATTACTTTAATAGAAATCATGTTTTTAGATATTGTTTTTTCCCTAGATTCAGTGATTACAGCCGTTGGTATTGCTAAACATTTAGAAGTGATGATAGGGGCTATAATCTTGGCAGTAATTGTTATGGTATTTTTTTCTAAAATCATAGGGGATTTTATTGAGAAATACCACCGAGTAAAGACCTTAGCGTTTGTATTTTTGCTCTTTGTGGGCTTGGTCTTACTATTAGAAGGCGTGCATGTGTCTATCAATAAGGCATATTTATATGCAGGTATAGGCTTTGCGCTATTAGTAGAGTGCTTGAATATTTTCATAGAAAGGCGTAATCTCTAAGCGTAATATATGCCATAAAGAAAGAGTTATATAATCTGTTTGGCTCTGTTTGTAAAAGGTGTTGGTTTTAAAGTCTCTAATTGAATGCTGATGGTAAAAGGTCTCAAAGAATTTGACGCTTAAAGCGTGTTTAGAATACTATTTTAAAGAGGTGGAAATAGAAATAGTGGGGTGCGTGGCGTTGTTTAAGGCTAGAGTTTAGAGCAAAATGAACGAAAAATTTTGCACAAAAGACAGCATAGCAACAATAAAGGTAGTAAATAACCTATAGCACCCATTTTATAAAAAATCAAGCCCACTAAAGATAAGAACAATATCCAATAAATTGCCATGCCTTTTACAGAAAACATGATAGATAAATAATTAAACCTGCAAGGGTCTTTTTCTAACAAATCATCTCTTGGAAGAACTTCAAACATTCTTTGGGCGGTTGTGGGTCTATTTTCTATGAGCCATTTATGTTGCTCTCTAAACATTCTTCCAAATCTAAGATAATACGCATCTAAAAACCAAAAGCATATTAGTAATACCCCTAAAAAACACAAATACCCATAAGAAAGGCTTTCTATTGCAAAAGATGAAGAACTGATAGAATTAAGAGATAAAACCCCCGTTGCTAGAGCAAGAGTCCATTTCTTACATTCTAAAGAATGCTGGGACATTCTGTTGATAACACCTTGCAAAATATTCAGCTCTTCTACAAGGATTGTTTGTCTGTCTATGGGTTTGTTGTTGGTCTTATCCATGATTTATTCTTTAAAAGCTGAAAGTCCAAGTGCCTTTATTGGTTTTAATCTTAGCCTCTTTGAGGTTACTACAAGCTCTCGTTTTAAAGACTTGACCAAATTTTAAAGGGACTCTTATGGTGTTGCCTTGCTCTTTCATGTTTTTGATTTTTTGATTCAATTGAGCGAGTTTTTGAGTGAGTTGTTTTTCTTCTTTTATGTTTTCTTGTCGTTGTTGCTGATGTTTTTGTTTGTATTCTTGTTGTTCTCGTTGGTGTTCTTTGCGAAACTCAAGAAGTTTTGCTTGTGCTATCTTAAGCGTTGCATTTGATTGGGTTAAAACAACTTCTTTATATTTTTTAAGATAAGCTGTGTAAATTTTTTGTTCTGCATTGGCTAAATCTTGCCTAAGTTTACCAAGTTGTTCTTGTGACATTTTTTTGCCCCAATAATTTTCTAATGTCTCTTTCCAAAAATCCTCATCCATAAAGTCGTTATAATTCGCATCGCCCACGATACCTTTAACATAGTCATTAAGATAGTATTTTCTATGGTATGAATTCCTTGAGATACATTTTGTTGATACAATGCTAAAACCACCATAAGCATAAGAATTGCACCCTCTACTACTAAGTTTATCAAGATTCTCCACTTTTCCGTTAAAATTGTCATTGTTAGGGCTAAAAACTACTTTAAGAATTTCAAACAAACTTTCGTGAAAAGCCATTAAAGAGTAGAGTTCTTTACTCTTGGGTGGTTCTTCATTAGTACTAGGCGCAAAACCGTTTTTATCAAGTCGTGGAAAGTAATGGAAATTAGGATTGTCTAATCTTTTTCGCAATTCCTCGTAAGTGTTGATGGTATTGAGCTCTTTTTGTAACTTTTCATTATTTTTAATAGTATATTCAAGGTTTGCTATAGCATATCTTATGTCAGCTGTAGCGTTCTGCATACCCATTGAAGTTGTAACCCCCTCCATGTTCTTTTCTTCTTTTATACCCTTAAGTTGTTCTAAAATCTCATCTCTTTCATTTTCTATATTTTTTAGGATAGCATATTTATCTTTATAGCCAAGCTTTTGCATAACCGCATCATACACCTCATCTTTGCAATTCCCACGATTGAGTTCAATATTTTGAATAACAATGCTATCCACATTAGATTGAATGTTAAGATAAGATTGTTGGTAAAAATCATTAGTAATATTGTTAAACTTCTTTTCTGTTTTCATAGACACATCAATAGGTGCGCCCCCAAA
Organism: Helicobacter cetorum MIT 00-7128; assembly: GCF_000259255.1. Lineage (NCBI taxonomy): Bacteria > Pseudomonadati > Campylobacterota > Epsilonproteobacteria > Campylobacterales > Helicobacteraceae > Helicobacter > Helicobacter cetorum. The sequence continues at coordinate 163,300 of NC_017737.1, read as the reverse complement.
TAGTGGCATGGCTAATGCTAGGCTTAATGCTCCTAATCCTTTGAATAAATTTGTTTTCATATTTGTCCTTGTAAGTTGATTTGGTCTGATAAATCACTAAGAGTTATAGAGTCAAATTTTTTCCACAATGGCAATACATCATGCTCTATTTTGAAATTTTCCATTGAAAATGTTAAGTTATCCTTGCTAAGAGAATGAGCGATTTGTAATTCTTCATAAATCCATGCTGAATAAGTCATGCCTAACAAGTCTTTTTTGTCGGCAGTTAGTCTCTTTATTAGACTATTTTTACTTTCCAAAAATACAAAATAAGGGCATTTCATAATCATATCTTGCAAAGACTCTCTAAGAATGAGCGTGAGAGCATCTGAGATACTGATAAAATTACTAAGATTAAAATTTTCACTGGTCTTTTTACTTTCTGTGTCTATTTTGATAGTGTTATCATAGTCGCCTAGTTCTCTTAAAACATTATCTTTATAATCCCAAAAGAGTGAGTCTATAAACACTTTGCAATTTGTATTGCTTTCTAAATAGTTTTTGACCTTTAAGACTTGATTTTTATCTCTATGCGAATGCGAGAGAAATACTTGGGCATTTTCTAGCTGTGGCATAAAAGGGCTAAAAAAGGCTTTTTTAATCTCATTACGATTTAAAATGATATCCTCTTTAGAATGTTTGGCATTTTTAATTAGTTCATAAATCTTTTTAGCTACTTCATTAGCTTGATTGCTTGTGCTATGGTCTGTATAGTATATGGCTAAAATTCTTTGACTTTCTTTGCTTAAGTCAACCACAAAGGCTTTTTTCATACAATTCCTTTTAATCTTTTTTCTAATTATTAAATTTTTACAAACACTTTTAATTTTAAGTTTTATTTAAAATCTTTTGATTATAGTAGACTTAGACTTAGCTTAAAGAGTGCCTAAATTTTGGGGGTTCAAGGGTTGTATGAATGGCTAAAGAATAATAGTAAACACAAAAATTCCCTTAAATTTATGGGTATAAAATCGCTTGATAAAACAGCATTAATTAGGGTTTAAAAAGACTAGATGTCTTTTTAAACCAAAGGGAGATAAGGGCATGTTTAAGTCAATGAGCTTGTTTTAGAAGTGCTAAACGCACTTTTAAAACAAGCAAAAAAGGCGTAAGCCTTTTTAAAAAACCTCCCTTTAAGAAAATAAGTTTTTATAATCAAAATAAATCCACACTACAAAAACAAAGCTTAAAATCTAGTCTCCTTAAAAAACACTATAAAAAAGAAATCAAACTATTTGTTAAAAAGATTTTTATAGTGGTAGGATTTGAAATTTAAAAAAGAGTTGGCTTACCCAACCAACTCTTTTTGGGTATTTTAGCTATCTTCTTTTAGGGTGTAGGCAATAGGGATTTTTAAATGCACGGTTTCTTCAGGCTTAGGGAAGAGACTAGCTGCACTTTTTACTGCCTCTAAGGCTGCATGGTTTAAGATTTCGCTAGTATTGCTTTTGACAACCTTAATATCTGTTACACTGCCATCAACATTTACTATGAAACTTACTAGCACCTCACCTTCAATGCCTCTCATTTGAGCGGTTCTTGGATAGCGGTTTTTAGATGAAATTGCCATTTGAATTTTCATCAAAAATTCATCATTGACACCGGGGTTATAAGCTTGTGCCTCAGAAGTTGCTCCCTCAGAAGTCTTATTAGATTCTTCGTCCTTTTTCTTATCTTTGGTGAGGTCTTTGGTGGTTGCCTTTTTTGTTGCCTCTTCTTTTTCTTCTTTTTTAGGCTCGTCTTTCTTGGGAGCCTCTTCTTTTTTATCCTCTTTCTTAGGCTCATCTTTAGGTTTAGGCTCAGGTTTTGGCTTTAGCTCTTCTTTGGGCTTGGGTTTTGGGGTAGGCTTTGGCTTAGGCTTGGGTTTTGGGGTAGGTTTTGGTTTTGGTTTGGGCTTAGGCTTATCTTTTTTAGGCTCTTCTTCTTTTTTAAGCTCCGCCTCTTTAGGTTTGGCTGATTCAGCATTGGTTTTTACATTAGAGTTAGTGTTAATACTAGCTAAACTCATCGTAACTTTAGTGGTGCCAGCTTGTGCTAAAGACATAGGCGCATCTTCACGCAATAAAAAATAGACCAAACCCCCCGCATAAAGCACAAAAGTAATGGCAAAACCCGTGAGGGTTGAGATTTTACTGAGCTTGTGTGGAGATAGAGAAGTTTTCATGGTTACGCTCTTTTAAAATATCCATAATGCTAATGAAAGTCTCAAAGCGTGAATTTTTATCACTTTTTAAATCTATAAGCGTTTTGGGGTCAACTTGCTTGATAGTCTCTCTGAGTGCCTCTAGGGTTGTAGGCTTATCATCTACAAAGATACTATCATGCTCATCTACAGAGATGACAACAACTTTCTGCTCGCTTGGTTGAGACTTTTCAGCGCTTTTAGCACTAGGGAGATTGACCTTGATTTTGCCTTGAGCAATAAAAGTGGAAACACTCAACACAATAGCCAACAATACCAACATGATGTCAATAAAGGGGACAATATTTAGCCCATCGCCTCGTTTGATACTTTTCATTTGGTCATAATCCTAAACTTTTCGCTCAAAACATCAGCTTTTCTAAGCAAGGCATTATAAGCAATCAAAGTAGGTATCGCTACAGCAAGTCCTAGAGCAGTTGCTTTAAGAGCTAAGGATAGTCCAACCATAATCGTTTTAGCATCCATGCCACCACTAACGCCCATATCATAGAAAGTTACCATAATGCCTAGAACCGTTCCTAGAAGTCCTACATAGGGGGCATTAGAATAAATAATATAAAGAATCGTTAAATTCTTGGTTAAATCAATATTGAGCGCATCAACATCATTATAAACAGAGAGATTAACTTTGGAATAGAAAATAACTCTCTCAATTACAAACCATATTGCCAAAAAGCTTGCAATTCCTAACACTGCAAAGACAAAAATATCTACATAGTCTTTTAGCTGAGCTGATAAGCCTACTTCCATAAAAACTCCTCATTATTGTTAATAAAATTAAAGAATCATAGTTGCAAACATTGAGAGCAAAAATTATCAAAGCATACTTGCGAATGCAGTTAAAATTTGCATAAATGCTTACAAAATGATAAATAAAAACTAGGTTGTTTATTATATTGATTTCATAATAACAAGTCAATAAATCGTCTTTGATAACTACAACCAATTTTAACTATCATTATGTTGAACTACGACCTTAATTCAGTATTACTTAAAATATTATTAGAATATTCTAAACGAATGGTTTAAATTGCAAAATGATTAGATTAAAATTAATGCAAACAAAGTAGCATAAAAAGGCATTGATTGTTTAAGAAATTAACAAAATGCTTTAATGATATTTTTATCTAATTTTTAGGATTTTTGAGTAGATTTTTGTTTGTTTTAGGACTAATTTAGATAGAATTAAACAAGGGCTTTTGTCCTTAAGAAAGGGGCTTTTTATGGATACTTTTAAAGAAGAATCAACGATTCGTTTTTCTGTTTCTTTACAACAAAATTTATTAGATGAATTAGATACTCGCATTATTAAAAATGGCTATTCCTCTCGCTCAGAATTGGTGCGCGATATGATTAGAGAGAAGTTAGTGGAGGATAGCTGGGAAGAGGGCGACCCTAGCGAAGAAGATAAGGTTGCTGTTTTAGTGGTAATTTATGACCATCATCAGCGAGAATTAAATCAACGCATGATAGATATTCAGCATGCGAGCGATACGCATGTCTTATGCACTACACATATTCATATGGACGCTCATAATTGTTTAGAGACTATTATTTTAAAGGGTAATTCTAGTGAAATCCAACGCTTGCAATTGGGAATTGGTGGACTTAAGGGCGTGAAATTTGCCAAATTGACCAAAGCCTCTAGTTTTGAGGTTAGTGAGTAGTTTTTGCAATTAGACAATTTAGGGCTTGAGCAACAAGAGATAGCTCTTTATGGGGGGAGTTTTGACCCCTTTCATCAAGCGCATTTAGCTATTGTTAAACAAACTTTAGAGTTATTGCCAATAGCTCAACTCATTGTTTTACCCGCTTATCAAAACCCCTTTAAAAAGCCATGTTTTTTAGATGCTAACACTCGTTTTAGGCATTTAGAAGAGGTGCTAAAAGATTTTGATAGGGTGCTATTAAGCGATTTTGAGATTAAGCAACAGCGTGCTGTGCCAACCATAGAAAGCGTGCGTTATTTTCAAGAGGTTTTAAAACCAAAAACGCTTTATCTTGTTGTTGGAGCTGATTGCTTAACAAGCTTGCCCTCATGGAAAAACGCTACAGAGCTTTTAGAGAGAGTAGAGTTGGTTGTTTTTGAGCGCATTGGTTATGAAAAAGTTGAGTTTAGGGGGCTTTATTTTCCCCTAAAGGGCATTGAAGTGCCGATTTCATCAAGCGCTATTAGACAAAAATACTTGCTTTAGGCGTATTTTTTAATATGGCGGTATGCCTCTTGAATAATCGCAAAGCGTTGGGCATAGAGCGCCTTTTTTTCTTTATGGGCGTGTAAGTCTGGGTGGTAGGTTTTAGCAAGCTCTAAATAGCGTTTTTTAACAATATCAAAATGCTCGTGTTTGATAAATCCAAGCGTCTTATAGCACTCTTTAAGTTTGCGTTCTGCCATAGTGGTATAGCTCTCATTGTCAAAGCCATTAGGATAGCTAAAATGTAAGCACACATTATGCACAATCCTATCTTTATTCAATGAAAGCACTAATTCCCAAAAATGCTCGGTGCTACTTCTAGTATGCAATTCATTATCAGCCTCTAAAATGATATAAGGCGCAAATTTTTGACACAAAAAGCGTTTAGCAGTGGGGTGTTCAGTGATAAAAAGCACATATTCTACACCAAAAGCCAAGACTTTAATTTCTGCATTTTCTAAAAGAGCGTTTTCTTTAGTGATTTTAATGCGTATAGGCAAGTGGCTTTTTTGTAAGATAGTTTCTAAAGAATGCTCGCTAATTTCTTGATTATGCTCGCAATCAAGCGCATGATAGACCCAATTTAGCAAGTAATTTTTCTTAAAGCATTCCATATCATTTAAAATCAATAATGATGAAGAGAGCATATGGCATTGGCTAAAGTGTTTTTTAGCATACGCTAAAACTTTTTTAAGCAACGAATGATTGTTTGGGAGCGAAATTTGCGTGTATCTCGCCAACAATTCAATTTTTGCCATTGCCTTTAAACTCTCCTTAAAATTACTCAAATCCTAATTATATCTAATCTTAAAACACATAGCGCATACCAAGATTACCCATAGTGCTAATATTGGTATAATTGAGATTAAAACGCATGCCAACACCTAAATTGATATATAATGAGCGCCATAAGCGCATTTCGCCTCCGGTGGTAAGATTAGCAAAAGTGCCATAAATCTGTCCGTTCCTATAGCTTAAAGAATTTTCACCTACAAAACGCACTACCTTATCACCTAAAGAATGCAAGAATAAATCCCTGCTAATCCCAGCAATAACAAAATAATAGGAGTGTTTTCCATAATAATGGCGTGTCTCTAGGGCAAGCTCTAAGTTTAAAACTTGCTTGTTAGCAGGGTTAGCTTGAATTTTAAATTGCTCATAAAGGGGGTTGATTTTATTCCCCAATAATTGCCCTACGCCAATATAATAGTAAGTCAAACCTAATTGAGGTTTAACCACAATAGAGCGGTGTTTGAATAAAAAGTCATATCCGTAGTTACTTGCAATTTGAGTGGTATAAGAATTGTAATTGTATTGTTGGTTAAGTGCTGAGAGAATAGGATTATTTGAAGAAAGTTTAGAATGATTGCCCCCATAAGTTTCATTGATTCTAAAGCTCAATTCTTGGCGTTTAAAAAACTTTCTTGCATAAAGACCTACACTCACATTATTAGCGCCATTTTGTATAAGACCTCCATTAAAATTGCTATAAGCATAAGCAATATAGCCTCCAATAATGATGTCTTTAATAAGGCTATCAGCCCCAATATTGACTCCATAAAGAGTGCCTGAGCCTTGAGAAATTAGGCTAACTCCCCCTAATGCGCTAAGCCAAAGGTTGTAATAATTTTTTTTAGAGGGTTTATAGTTAATGAGCGAGAGAACATCTTTATTAGAGGCACTTGCTAAGCGTATATTTTTATAGCGTTCAATGCTTTCATCAAAGATAAAAGGCTCTCTAGCATTAAAATCTGAGAGCTTAACTAAGCGATTCATTTGATTAATATAAGTGTTAGTTTGCAAATCTTGACTCGCTTGAGTTCTTAACGAAATGCTAGAGACTTGTTCTAAAGTGCTATTAAGGTCTTTAAGAATAGTTTTTAAATCTTGTGCGCTTGAATGCTCTAAATAAGAGGGGGCAAAAAGAGGGCTATGCGCCTCTATGATAAGTTGATTGAGCCACTTAAGCCCTTGAGAGCCTCCATAGGCTTTGACTTCATTTAAGGCATTTTGCCCTAAAATATTTTTGATGTATTGTGAGATGTTAGGGGCATTAGAAGTAAGACTAGCATTACCTATAGCAACACGAATTTGATTATAACCTAGGCTCAATTCCATAGGCTCATTTTGAGCGTTATCAAAACGCACAATAAGCCCATTATCCAAAACTTGAACGCTTTTGTTATCATAAGTAAGCTTGCCGTTAGCCCAAGTTAAATGATGGTTATTAAAATCTATTAAAGTATAAAGCTTGAGATAATCATTCAAATTTGTAAAAACATCAGCTCCATTTAAAAAATAGTTAATGCCCTTTTTAGCATTTAAAAGCGTGTAAGTGGTGTTGTTAGTGCTAGTGTTGAAACTTAAAAAGGCTTTATTAGAGGCATAGATATTAGCTTGTCCTTGAGTGCTTAAGGTGGCATTGTTGCTAAGGGAGAGATTAGCCCCATTAGAGAGCGTGAAATTGCCTTGAATGTCTTGGTTATTTTGTAATGCCATAGATTGCAAGATGTTAAGATTATTAGCTTGCAAAATGGCATTTGCACCTAAAGAAAGGTTATTGATAGTTGCATTAGCATTAAAAGTAATTTGAGCGTTAGCATTAATGCTCCCTTCATCTACAAAATTTTTGGCTGTGATTTCTATGGAATTATTTTGAGCGCTGATTGTGCCTTGATTTATGCTGAGGTTATTGTTTTGAGAAATAATATTAATCCCACTATTAGCATTAATGCTTTGAATTTGTATGTTAGAGGGGGTGCTAGATTGCAAGTTCAAAGTCCCACTAGCATTTTGAAAATTAAAGCTAGTTTTAGGGCTAAGATTCAAGCTTTTAGCGCTTTTAAAATTGATTGTGCCTCCATTAGTGAAGTTGAATGAATTGTCTCCTAACATATTCAAATTATCAGTATTGCTTGTAAAATTTAAAGTTCCGCCATCGCTATAGTTAAACGAGTTATTTCCCAAGAATTTAAGCGTGTTGGCACTAAAACTAATTTGTCCGCCATCTTTGAGGGTAAAAGAGTTTGTTCCATTAACATTTAAGGTGTTTTTAGCATTGAAACTAAAAGCATTTTCGCCAGACTTGCCTACGGCACTACTAAAATCGCTGTTTGAAATATTAATATTATTGCCATTAAAGTGCATGTAAGATTTGTAAGCGCCATCTTCAAGTTGCTTAATGGTTGCATTGGCAATATTGATGCTATCTGTAGCATTGAAAGTCAAATAGGCCGCTCCACCCGTAGAGCCATTGCCTGATTGCAAAGTGCCGGTAATATATATGCTAGGAGCATTATAAGTGCCATTAATAGTTCCGGCACAAATAATGCCCAATGTGCATTTGCCTACAATATCTCCAAACGATACCACGCTATTAGATTTAGGGGCTTTTAAATTATTTGCCCATGTATTTTTAGCCCCTATGACTAAAGCGCTATTTTTACCGGTAATTGTTTGTGTGAAAGAGGTTGGTTGCCCAAGAGATATATTGGGCGTGCCAGAGTTCCAAAGAATGAGTGGGTTTTTAGCACTAGATGACATAAGATAATAAGTAGCATTAGAGGTATCAAAGGTTTTTGTTTTAGGTAAGTAATAGGTTGATGGATTAAAAAACCCCGCTTGCCCATTACTTGTAATATCATTAGGATTATCCAAATTAAACGAATTGCTTTGAGTGGGCGTTGGAGTTGGTGTGATTGGTTTAGGTGTTGGGGCGGGTTTTGGCTTTGGGGTAGGTGTTGGTTTAGGCTGTGGAGTTGGTGTGATTGGCTTTGGCTTGGGTTTTGGTGTGTTCCCTAAAAATTTGGTTGTGATAGAATTTGAAGAGAAAGTTTCTTGAATAGTTTCATCTTGATTGTCAATATCATAAACCACATCATAAACATCGTTTTTTACTTCTTTATCACTAATAGCTTTTTGACCTTGATAATCAATCAAATCCCATAGAGAATTGGAATTATTGCCATAATTGATTGTCCCACTTGTATGAAGAATATCATAAGTTTGATTTTTAGAAAGCGTTTGATTGATGTTAAAAACAGCGTTAGGGCTAAAAGACACATTCCCCTTAAGGTCAGTAAAAGGTGTGCTTGAAGTTAAGGTGTTTGTGTGAGAAAAAATAACATCATTAGAGCCAAAATTAAAAGAAACCCCTTGATTAAAAGTATCGCCATTAAAGGTTAGATTGCCACTACTAAAATTATACACCCCACTATTAAAAGTCGTGTTATTAAAAGTTGCTTGGTCTTTAAAATCAATTTGTGAAGTATTATCGCTCTTTAATTGGGAGTTAGTTAAAGTAGTGTTGCCATTAAAAGTTAGGCTAGAGTTATTGGCTACTTGGATATTAGCGTTATTGGCGTTAATATTAGAGCTGTTTAGATTTAGGGTTGTATTACCCGGACCTCCACTATAGTTACCCCCTGCATTTAAGCCTACTTGTAGGGAATTGCTTAAGTTGATAGCTTGAGCGTTAATCGCATTATTAACTTGACTGCCATAATAGCTATAAAAATCATCGTTACTTAAAGAAATACTAGATTGCGCTAAATTAAGAGTTAAATTACCGCCCGCATAAATGAAGTTATTGAGCGTGTAATGGATGCCTTTATCGCCAATTAAAGTCCAACTTGTTCCGCAATACCAACCAAAGCAATAATAGCTACCATTGTTATAGAGATTACCTATACTATTGTTGCCATAGTAGTTATTAGCATTCATCCAACTAACAATGTTGCTATTTTTTCCTAAGTTATAGCTTTGCCCCACTAATTGATTTTCAAAAATCCCTAGAAACGCTAGGGCAGAGATAAGAGTTCTTTTGTAAAACATTTTAGAAATATTGTTTAAATTTTTTAGGGCTTTCATAAGCGTTTGGTTTGCCTTATTAATGTATTAATGGCTTATACATCGGCTATTCTAGCATGATAGATAAGGATAGTTTGAAAAACTTATTGTTATGCGTTATTTTTGTGCTAGACTATGAGCATAATTAAACCAACTGATAATGAGAAATAGAAGATGAAAATAGCCGTATTACTAAGTGGGGGTGTGGATAGCTCATATACTGCTTATAGCTTAAAAGAAGAAGGGCATGAGTTAGTGGGGATTTATCTTAAACTCCATGCGAGTGAAAAAAAGCATGACTTATACATTAAAAACGCTCAAAAAGCATGCGAGTTTTTAGGCATTCCTTTAGAAGTTTTAGACTTTCAAAAGGATTTTAAAAGTGCGGTTTATGATGAGTTTATCTCAGCTTATGAACAGGGGCAAACCCCTAATCCATGTGCTTTATGCAACCCTTTAATGAAGTTTGGACTAGCCCTAGATTACGCTCTAAAATTAGGGTGTGAAAAAATCGCTACCGGACATTATGCAAGGGTTAAAGAGATTGATAAAGTCAGTTACATTCAAGAAGCCTTTGACAAGTCTAAAGACCAAAGCTATTTTTTATACGCTTTAAGTCATGAAGTGATTGCTAAATTAGTGTTTCCTTTAGGGGGTTTGTTAAAAAATGATATTAAGCCTTTAGCTTTGAATGCGATGCCTTTTTTAGGCACTTTAGAGACTTATAAGGAATCTCAAGAAATTTGCTTTGTAGAAAAAAGTTACATTGATACTTTAAAAAAACATGTTGAAGTGGATAAGGAAGGCGTAGTCAAGAATTTACAAGGCGAAGTCATCGGCTCGCATAAAGGCTATATGCAATACACTATCGGCAAACGCAAAGGTTTTAACATCAAGGGGGCGTTAGAACCGCATTTTGTAGTTAAGATTGACGCTAAGAATAACGAGCTAGTTGTGGGTAAAAAAGAAGATTTAGCCACGCATTTTATAAAAGCCACCAACAAATCCTTAATGAAAGATTTTAAAAGTGGCGAATATTTAGTGAAAGCTCGTTATAGAAGTGTGCCAGCTAAAGCGTTTGTAAGTTTAAAGGGCGATATGATTGAAGTGGAATTTAAAGAGCCTTTTTATGGAGTGGCAAGCGGACAAGCTTTGGTGGTTTATCAAGATGATGTGGTGCTTGGTGGGGGCGTGATTATTTAAACCCCTTTTTATTTAAAATTTTCCAAGCTAGGAAAACCATGCAAATCTAAGGGGATATTTTTGATAAAAACCCTTTCATCATTAGAGTTTAAAGGCTTTGGATAGGAAGTTTTAGAATGCCCTTTAGCTAGAGTGGCTAGAACTTTTGCGTTTAATGCCATAGTTTCATTTAAAAATGCCATTTGTTGATTTAATTCGCTTAAAAATTCTACGCTCAAGGTTTTTAGGGTATGTTCATAATTGGCTAAGATTAAAGCTTGCTTGTCTTTATTATTCTTGGCGTTTTTCAATTCTTCGTCTCGCTTAATTAGGGCATTTTGTAAGCGTTGCTGTAAATGTTTGTGAGATAAATTAGGCTCTAAACATTCTTTGGCTTTAGGGGATTTTGAGCGAGATTTTTTCTTTGAATGAGACTCTGTTTCACAAAAACCTTGTGAAAAAAAGCTAGATTTAAGAGTTTCTAGGCGTTTTTCTAAGGGCAAAAAGGCTTTTAGGGCATCTTCTTTAGTTTCTAATTCTTTTTTTAAAAGATTTTGAAATTTTTTTAAGCGCAAGGTTTGATAGGTTTTAAAATCTGCTTGCATTAGAGCGTTGTATTCAAGCCTTTTGTTTTCCTCAAAATGTTGGTTGTGCGTGTCCTTAAGGGCTTGTTCGCATAAAGTTTTAAGAGAATCAAGCAAATCTAATTGCAAGAGCAAGCTAGAAGTTGCTTGGTCTTTGAGTAAGAAAAGGGCGCTGTTTTTTCCTTGAATCTCTAAAATATTATGCGCCTCATCTAAGTTATTAACAGAGCTTAAATAGGGGCAACGCTCTTTTAAGTAGTATCTTTTAGATTGTTTGTTTAAGCGCTCTTTTTCTATGTTGTCTTTCAAGCGTTTTTCTAAGGCTTGTAATTTTTCTAATTCTAAAGCGCTTTTATCTAGCAAGGGTTGAATATCCATAAGGCGGATTTGACTTGCATTTAAAAAGCGTCTTTGACTTGCTAGGGTGCTATTAGCCTTTTTGATTTCTTCAAGTTCTGCTTGGCTGTTAGTTAGCAAATTGTGATAAATGTTTAAACTCTCATTGAGTTTGTTTAGCATATCAGCAAGTTGTTCGTTGGAGCGAGCAAGCTTAGCGTTTGCTTGTGAATCTAAAGTCAGCATTACTTGAGCGTTTAGTGGAGCTAAAAATAGTGCGATAAGAATCATTAAGGGCATAATCTTTTGCCTTTTATTTTAATCTAGCATATGGCATTATTCTACTTGATTTTATGGGTTTAAAAAGGCACAAACCTATTCTTTTAAGATAAAATAAGAAATTTTTATTTCGTTTTTGGAGTGAATGTGGAATTAAGTTATTATGAAATACTAGAAGTGGAGCAAAATAGCAATCAAGAGACCATTAAAAAGTCTTATAGAAAGCTCGCTTTAAAATACCACCCCGACAGAAATCAAGGCAACAAAGAGGCTGAAGAGAAGTTTAAGCTTATTAATGAGGCGTATGGGGTATTAAGTGATGAAAAGAAACGAGCCTTATACGATAGATATGGCAAGCAGGGCGTAGAGCAAGGAGGCTTTTCTCAAGGCGGGTTTGGTGATTTCTTTGAAGATTTAGGCTCTATTTTTGAGAGTGCTTTTGGGGGCTTTGGCTCACATAGGGGTTCTAAAAAGCGTCAAAGCACTATTGAGCCTGATTTTTTACATGAGGTTGAGCTAAGTTTTAAAGAGGCCGTTTTTGGTTGCAAAAAAACCATTAAGATTAATTACCAATCTATTTGTGAAACTTGTGCTGGCACAGGGGCTAAGGATAAAGCCCTAGAGACTTGCAAGCATTGTAATGGTAAGGGGCAAGTCTTTACTAGACAAGGTTTTATGACTATGGCTATGCCTTGTTCGGCATGCAAAGGCGAAGGCACTAAGATTAAAACCCCATGCTCTAGCTGTAAGGGAAAAACTTACATTATTAAAGAAGAAACACTTGAAGTGCCAATTCCTGAAGGCATTGATAATCAAAATCGCATGGTGTTTCAAGGCAAGGGCAATGAATATGAGAAAAATAGAAGAGGGGATTTATATTTAGAGGCTATTGTTGAAGAAGATGAGCATTTTAAACGACAAGGCAATGACCTATTTATTGAGGCACCGGTATTTTTTACTTCAGTGGCTTTGGGAGCTACTATTAAAGTGCCTTCATTAAAAGGCGAATTAGAACTAAAGATTCCACCTAGTGCTAGAGATAAACAAGCCTTTACTTTTAAAAATGAGGGGGTTAAAAACCCTCAAAGCTCTTATAGGGGGAATTTAGTGGCAGTGCTAAAAGTCATCTATCCTAAGCATTTAAATGAAGAGCAAAAAGAATTATTACAAAAACTGCATGCGAGTTTTGGCTATGAGAGTGAACCGCATAAAGGCGTTTTAGAAACTTGTATTGGTAAGTTTAAGGATTTGTTTAAAAAATGAATGATTTTCTAAAAGCCCTTAAAAGCGCTTTCCCTTATACCATTTCTATTTTTTTGGGGTATTTGCTTATGGGAATGACTTTTGGGGTGCTTTTAGCCCAGCATGGTTATGATTATAAAATCGCCTTATTTATGGCGCTTTTCATTTATGCAGGAGCAGGGCAGTTTGCTACACTCTCACTTTTAAGCATGCAAGCAAGTCTAGTTAATGTGTTTGTAGTCATGCTTTTAGTGAATGCAAGACAAACTTGCTATGCGATTTCTATGCTAGAAAGGTTTAAAAACGCTAAATGGCGCTTGCCCTATTTAGCGCATGCATTAACCGATGAGACTTTTGCGCTCTTAAATTTGTATGAGCCTAAAGAGGGGGTCAATAAACAAGATTTTTTATTTAGTGTTTCATTGCTTAATCATTCTTATTGGGTTATGGGGTGTTTGATTGGCTCGCTTTTAGGCTCGCATTTTTCTATAGATACAGAGGGCATGGGGTTTATTATGACAGCCATTTTTATTGTGCTATTTATGGAGCAATACAAGCGCACCACTAACCATAAAAACGCATGGCTAGGCATAATAATTGCCATTATTTGTTTGGTGCTTTTTGGGGCTAAATATTTTTTATTGATAGCCTTAATTTGCATGATAATGGCTCTAATTATTTTTAGAAAGAAATTAGAATGTTAGAACATTCAACGCTGATTATTCTAGTGGTTATGCTTACAACTTATTTTACTCGTATTTGGCCTTTTATCTTTTTTAACGCTAAAAACCCACCAAGTGATTTTGTGCGCTATTTGGGTAGAGCCTTGTCATGTTCAGTCATTGGCATGTTAGTTGTCTATGGCTTTAAAGACACTCAAATTTTACAACCCCCTTATGGGATTAATGAGATGATTGCTTTATTGTCAGTTGTGCTATTGCATCAAGTCTTTAAGGCATTTGTTTTAAGCATTACTTTACCTACTGCACTTTATATGTGGCTAGTTCAAAGCCATGTTTTAGAAAAAACTTTCTTTAGTCTCTAAATTCTACACAAAACGAATTTTCATAAAAAGAACCATCTAAATAAGGTTCACTTGTAATGATTAGACGCATTTTATAATTATCACACACCCTTTTAACCAAGTCTAGCCCTATACCATAGCCTAACACACTAGAATTAAAGCGCACATAGCGAAGAGTTAGCTCTGTAATTTTATCCTTAGGAATTTCATGCCCCAAATTTTTAACTTTTAAAAACTTAGGCGTTAGCTCTACATGAATATGTCCATTGATTACATTGTATTTAATCGCATTCATCAGCAAATTACTATAAAGCGAAATAAAATCTTGCTCCCTAGCTTTAAGCTTGATTGTTGCAAGCTCACTTTTAAATTCAAGCTTATGATAGGCTATCATCTCAGTAAAAAGCTCATTTTCCTTTAAAATCAAGGCTTTTAAATCTAAAGATGTAGGCTTTTCGTTATTAATATCTTGCATGACCAAAAAAGAAAGCGAACGATACAAAAAGTTTATGCGTTTGATAGCCATTTTAATGCGATGGTGTTGCTTGTTATCTTCTAAGGTTTTCAAAGATAAGAGTAGGGCACTCATGGGGGTGTTGAGTTCATGGGTGGTGTTTTTTAGAAAATTATCTATGCGGGTGATTTCATTTCTAATGGGTTTTAAAAATAAGCGTGCTAGAAAAACAGCTGTAACAATCACGCATAAAAAAGCCAAGATAAATACCAAAACAATATTAAAAAATAGCGTTGAAAAGTTTAGGGGTTTAGGGCTTTTAAAAAGGATTTTAGCGATTCCTAAATGCGCAAAAGTCCTATCACCTATCAAATAGTAGTGGTCTTTAAAATGATAAAATCCTATTTCTTTGTGTTTAGCAATGATTTCTTGAGCCTCAGGGATTGTAGAATACATAATACGCCTTTTGCTATCCAAAAGGGCAAGTGCAGTATTTTTGTGGTGTGAGATAAAAGTTTCTAGGGCTTGTTGATACTTCCCATGAGATTGCATGTGTAATTCTATGATTTCGCTTGTAACTTGATGAGCTAATGAGCGTAAATTCTCTTGCATGCTTACTAATTGAGCATTCCTTTCATAAGAAAAAAACAACACGCTAATTACTAGCATTAAAACAAACGAAGAGCCTAAATAAGTCCCCAAAAAGAGTTTGAGAGATTTTTTTTCATAGTGGTTTAAAACAATAGCCCACCCCCTTATGCGTTTGTATACAATCTTTGCCTAAAAGCTTACGCAACACTTTAATATAAGTGCGTAAGGTGGAGCCATCAATAGGTTGCTCCCAAAGGTTATTTTCTAGAACTTGAGAGCTAATGATTTGGTTTTTATGAGCTAAAAAGTATTCTAAAAGCTTGGCGACTTTGGGTTGTAAAATTTCTTGTTGATTATGGATATTTAAAACGCCATTATAATAAGAAATGTTAGGCATAATCTCTATAGGCTCATCATTAAAAAACCGCTTAATGCGTGCTTCTAATTCGTCCAAATCAAAAGGCTTTTTCAAATAATCGCTCGCCCCTAAGCTAAAGGCGTGCTTTAAAGTGGTGTTATCTTGTAAAGCGGTGATGAAAATCGTAGGTGTAGAGATTAAAAAATCGTTTTTGATATTTTTAAATAATTCTAAACTATTCATTTTAGGCACTTGCACATCTAAAAGCAAGAGATTAAAACGCTCAATAGACAGCATTTCATAAGCTTCTATGCCATTAAACGCACAAGTTACTCCATAGCCCAAATGCTCTAAAAATTCCTTGATACTCTCACTTAAGAGATAGTCATCTTCTAGTAAAAAAATCTTTTTTTGCATGGGGGTATTGTAGCAAAAAGAAAGCTCAAAAAATGATAAAAAAGGGCTAACCCCTAGAGAAAGGGGTATAAGGGGCTATTTTTTAATTTTCACATTCTTAATCACAAAATACGCTGTAGGGATAATAAAAAGCGTTAAGACAACGCTACTCATCATACCCCCTAGCATGGGAGCGGCAATAGATTTCATAATCTCACTTCCTGTGCCATGACTATACATAATAGGAATAAGTGATGCAAGAATGCTAAAAAAAGTCATAAGCTTGGGTCTCACCCTAAGCACCGCTCCATGCATGATAGCGTCTTTTAGTTTGCTACTAGTTTGTTCTACTAAGGGTGTTTTAATAAACGCTTGATAGGCATCTTCTAAATAGATTATCATTACAATAGCCGTTTCACTCGCTACCCCTAAAAGGGCTAAAAAGCCCACTAATGCCGCTATACTCATATTAAAGCCCATCACATTCATAAAGATTAACCCCCCTAAGAACGCAAAAGGTAGAGTGAAAAAGCATAGTAAAGAATTAGTGAAATTCTTTAAAGCAAAGACAATTAAAATAAAGATGATAAAAATACTTATTGGCACGATGTATTGCAAAGTCTTAAACGCATCTTCTAAATACTTGCTTTCGCCACTAAATTCATAATAATACCCACTAGGCAATTTGACTTTTTCTAAAGCTTTTGTGGCTAACTCTCTATACAAATCAGAGCTTACGCCATTTTGGGGGACTATGTAAATGAAATTCACATTCAAGCCCTTTTCGCTTTTTAACACGGCTGGAGCGTTGTCATAATATACATGGGCAAATTCTTTTAAGGGCATGTAATTGTAGGCGGTTTTGATGTAGAGATTTTTTAATCTCTCAATGGTGTTTCTGTCTGTATCTTCTAGGCGTAAAGAAATAGGGTAGCTTTCTACACCATTTATCATGGTTGTGAGCGTAGCTCCGCCTAGGGCGAATTTAATCGTGTCTAGCACCGCACTTTTATTCACGCCATAACGAGCTAGATTTTCATCATTCAAATCTAGTGTGATGTAGTAGCCATTATTAGAACGCTCTGCAAAGACAGATAAGCTCTCTTTGAGAGTTTTAAGCTGTTGTTCCATTTTTATGGCTAATTCTTGTAATTTATCCGTATCATTCCCATATAGCTTGATGCCTAGTGGGGTTCTAATACCGGTTAAGAGCATATCCGTTCTGCCACGAATGGGGTAAGTCCATGAATTAGTCAAGCCTTTTAATTGTAAGGTTTTTTCTAATTTGTCTCTCACTTCTTTATAAGTAAGCTTTTCTTTCCATTCGCTTTGTGGTTTTAACTCAATGTAAGTTTCTATCATGGCTAAGCCTGCAGCATCGGTGCTCGTGTTTGCTCGCCCCACTTTACCAAAGACTTGTTTGACAAAATCTAGTTGCTTAATAGCGGTATTGCTTTTTTTCAAATATTCTAGGGCGACATCAATGCCTACGCCATTAGTCGTTACAGGCATATACATCACAACCCCTTCATTAATTTGGGGTATAAATTCCCAGTGGAGTTTCTTATAAGTGAAATACAAGCCCCCTAAACCTAGCACACTAACCGCTAAAAAGACGTATCTAAACTTAAGGACAAAATTCAAGCACACGCCATAAATTTTGATGAAAAAGGCGTTAATAGGGTTTTTAGATTCTTCTAAAATCCGCCCTTTAATGAGCCATACCATTAAAATGGGGACTATTGTAATAGATAATAATGCCCCTACAAGCATGGCAAAAGTTTTGGTATAAGCTAAAGGAGCAAAAAGTTTTTCTTCTTGACCGGTGAGTGCAAAAATAGGCAAGAAAGAGACCACAATAATCATTAAGGCAAAGAATATCGCCCCCCCCACATGCTTAACCCCTTCCATAATGCCATTAACTCTTTGAGTGTTGTCATTCATATCAATGTGTTGCAAATGCTTGTGAGCGTTTTCTACCATAACAATGGCGGCATCTACCATAGCCCCTATAGCAATCGCAATGCCCCCCAAACTCATAATGCTTGCTTCAATGTTAAAATACCGCATAAGCAAGAAAGAAATACACACGGTTAAGGGTAGAGTGATAATCACCACTAACGCACTTCTAAAATGCAATAAGAAAATCGCAATAATGATTAAAACAATCACGCTTTCTTCTATGAGCGTATGGACTAAATTGTCAATACCTTTTTCAATCAATTCGCTTCTATCATATACGCTTGTGATTTTCACATCAGGGTTACTCGCTTGTAAGGTGGCGATTTTTTCTTTAATAGCTTTTAAGACTTTATAGGTGTCAGCGTGATACCTTACCATTACAATTCCGCCCACCACTTCCTTATCGCCATTGAGATTAGCCGCCCCCCTGCGTGGTTTTGGTGTTAATCTCACGCTGGCTATATCTTTGATTTTTAAAGGGATTGCCCCTTCTTTTTTAACCACGATTTCTTCTAAATCTTTCAAGGATTTGATATAGCCAGACGCTCGCACAATTTTTTCAAACCCATTTTCTAAGATAATACCCCCACCGGTGTCGTTATTAGATTTTTTAATCGCATTTGTGATTTGCTCTAAGCTTAGGTTATAACGCACTAAAGCATCATTTCTAAGCGTAACTTCATAATCCTTGACAAAGCCCCCCACACTTGCTACTTCACTCACCCCATCAACGCCTAAAAGAGCGTAGCGGTAATAAAAATCTTGTAGGACTTTCAAATCGCTTAAATTCTTGCTATCGCTATGCAAGGCGTATTGATACGCCCAGCCAATAGAAGTAGAATCACTTCCTATTTCTACTTTAGCATCTTTAGGCAAATTACCCACTCTATTTAATTGCTCTAAGACCCTATCTCTTGCCCAGTATAAATCTACGCCATCTTTAAAAATGATGTAAATTAGCCCGCTTTCATAGCTAGAAATGCCCCTAACCGTGTCAATATTAGCAATACTCATAAAGGTAGAGACTAGGGGGTAGGTAACCTGCTCTTGCACAATTTTTGGGCTTTGATTGGGGTAGGTGATTTGCACGACCACTTGTGCGGGGCTTAAATCCGGCAAAGCGTCTAAACGCACGGTTTTAATCGCCCACATAGAGCCTAAGAAAATCAGCAGAGTGGCTAGAACGGTTATAAGCTTGTTTTTAACGCTTAAATCAATGATTTTTTCTATCATTTTTAGTAATCCCCATTATTTTGAGCGTCCGCATCTAGCACAAATAAAGCGTTATTAGCGACTTCTTCGCCTACATCAAGCCCTTCTAAAACTTCATAACTCCCATCGCTTAAACGAGTGGCTTTAATCTCTAGGGGGGTTAAGCCAAAATCATCTTTCTTGAACACAATTGCCTTACCCTCTTTAATTAGCACCGCCTCTTTAGGCAAGATTTTCATTTTTCTAGCTTTTTGAAAGATTTCCACTTGAGCGAACATGTTAGGATAGTAGAGTAGTTTGGTATTAGGCACATTGAAACGAGCCTCTAGCATTTTGTCCTTTTCATTGACAATAGGATTGATGTTTTCAAGCGTGATTTCTTGTTTGTTTTTAACCCCTTCTACAAACAAAGTGGCTTTATTAACGCCCTTTAAAAACTCCAAGTCCTCTTGATTAACTTTAGTGATTGCCCATAGTTTAGTTAAATCTATGATTTGAAAAAGCTCTTGTCCTTTTTTGATAAAGCTCCCTTCGTTTAAATCCTTGCTTTTTCTAAAAATAATCCCGTTGAAACGAGAGTAGATATTGATTTCGTTTTGGACTTTATGGGTGCTAATCACCTTTTCAATGCTAGAGTTTTCCAAGCCTAGCAAGCGTAATTTTTCTTTAATGGCATCTACTTGATGATTAAATTTCAATGATGATAGCAATTCGCTTTGCACGCTCACTAATTCGGGCGAATAGATAGTAAGTAATTTATCGCCTTTTTTAACGGGCGTGTAAGTCCTATTGGTATAGAGTTTTTCTACATAGCCATCAAAACGCACATTTTGAGAAAAAATCAATCTTTCATCGGGTTCTAAAGTCGCATAATAGCGCCTACTTTGAGCGAATTCTTTTTCTATGACCTTAATAGTAGAGATGTTAAAATGGGTTTTGCTTTTGGGTGTAGGCGCTTGAGCGCTCTCTTTATTATTGGGGGTTTCATTATTGGCTTGGTTGAGAGTAGCATTTAAAGAAGTGAATGCTAATGTTAGCGCTAAAATTAAAGAAAGTTTCATTCTAATCCTTTAAGGTTTTGTAAAGACAAATAAGTGCTATTTAAAGCGCTTAAAGTTTCAATTTGAGTGATTTCAATGTTGATTTTGTCATTGAAAGAATTGTAATAAGCGTTATAATCGCTACCAGATGGCAAATCAGACGCATAAATTTGCACAATTTTTTCATTTTGCTCTAATATTTTATTGATTGCTTGCAAGTTTTTTTGCAGGGTTTCAATTTTTTTGATGAGCTTTAGTGCTAAATGGTGTGTGCGGTTTTTGGCGTTTTCCACTTCGCTTTTAGAGGCTAGACTCTCTCTTTTTTTTTGCTCTACTAATCTAGCTTGCTTGCCATATATAGGTAGGGGGATTGCCATACCGATACTAAACATATCATAGTTATAGTAGCGTTGGCTACGGAAATAATACACGCCGGTAATATTCACATCATCAAAAAAGCTTTTTTTAGCAAGGGTAATATCCTTTTGCGCTTTTTGTTCGTCAATTTTAGCCATAGCAATGTCGTAGTTGGTATTATTGATTTTTTGCATTTCTTGTTCTTTGTTGAGCTCAAAATCTTTAGGAGCTATGCTTAAAAGCTCATTTCCTCCAAAAGTTAGCTCACTCATTACATAATGGCTATTGGACAAAGCGTCTTCTAAATTATTCTTTTTGATTTCTAATTGCGATTTTAAAATTTCTAATTTAGCAATCGCTACAAGATTGGGCGAGCTAGAATTATTGGCTTTATAGAGAGTATTTTCTAAATTTTTAATCGCTACTTCTAAAAGCTTGAGTTCTTGTTGGTTCTTATAATTTTCAATACCATTTATCATCAAGTTAATCGCTAATTGTTGTTTGGTTTTTTTGAGTTCTAAAATTTTTTTCTGTTTTTCTAAGTCTATAATTTTAGACTGAGTGAAACGCTTACCATTTAAATCTACTTTTTGAGATAGACCTAAACTCATGTTTTGCATTAAGGTGCTATCAAGCCTATAGAAGTTGCTCACACTAGCATTGTTATAACCTAGGTAAAGAATAGGGTTATCCCATTTGCTGACTACTTTTGCTTTAGAACTTAGAGCATCAATTTGGTCTTGCAAGGCTTGTATTTTTTGGTTTTTTGAAAGATATTTAGAATAAATTGTAGTTATTTGAATATTGTCTTGTGCTAAAAGCTTTGCACTGCATGTAAGCCCGACTAAAAAAAGTCCCAAAAAGCGTGCGAACACGCCTTTTTTAAAAAATAGCGTGCACATGCAAAACCCTTATAAATCTACACTTGTTTTAGTGCGATAAGTTTTACCCTCTTTAGACTTAATATCTACTCTCACTTGCCATGTCCCACTCATAGATAAGTTTGCTTTAGCCTCATAAGCACCATCTTTTTCGCTTACTTTAGTCATTTCTTTCATCGCTGGCATACCGGGCATTTCAGGCATTAAAAATTGCACACGAACTTGAGCTTTTTCTAATGCCTTGCCATTTAGAGTAGGATTAAGCACAAAAGTGTTTTCGCCTTTAGTAGGATTACCTACAGACTTGATTTTGACTTCCAAATCATTAGCCTTGAGAGTTTGCTCCCATGCGCTCAAACCTGTAACGCTTAACAAGCTTGCTAAAACTAGTGTTGCCAATTTTTTCATAATGACACCTTTCCAATTAAGATTACAAGGATACCCTTGCTTATGCGAGCCATTCTAATGGTCTTTTGTGTAAAAATTGTGGAAATAATGGGCTAGGTTTTTGATTTTTATAAGGTCAGTTGTAGGTTAGTATAAGAGTTTATGCTATCTTGTTATGGTTTTTAAATTTAAATTTTAAAGGATTAGCATGCAATTTAGAATTGAACATGACACTATGGGCGAAGTTAAAGTAGATGACAGCAAATATTGGGGGGCTCAAACACAAAGAAGTTTTGAAAATTTTAAAATCGGCACAGAGAAAATGCCAAAAGAATTAATTGGAGCGTTTGCAAAGCTTAAAAGAAGTCTAGCCATTGTCAATCATAAGCTAGGAAAATTGAGTGAAGAAAAATCACAAGCCATTGTTAAAGCGTGCGATAGCATTTTAAAAGGTGAGTTGTGTGGCGAATTCCCTTTAGCTATTTGGCAAACGGGTTCTGGTACACAAACTAATATGAATTTAAATGAAGTGATAGCTAATAAAGCCACCGAGATTTTAGGGGGTAATTTTAGAGAGAAGAAACTCATCCACCCTAATGATGATGTGAACATGTCTCAAAGCTCAAACGACACTTTTCCTACCGCTATGCATATTGTGAGCGTGCTAGAAATCACGCATAAATTACTTCCTAGTTTAGAGAATCTATTAAAAACTTTCAAAGAAAAGAGCGAGAAATTTAAAGAGATTGTTAAAATCGGACGCACGCATTTACAAGACGCTACACCTTTGACTTTGGGGCAAGAATTTAGCGGTTATGTGAGCATGCTAGAGCATAATAAAGCCCAGATTTTAGAGAGTTTGGAGCATTTAAGAGAATTAGCCATAGGTGGCACAGCGGTAGGCACGGGGCTAAACGCACACCCAGAATTGAGTGAAAAAGTGGCTGAAGAATTGACGCAATTTAGTGGCGTGAGATTCATCTCAGCCCCTAATAAATTCCACGCACTCACTAGCCATGACGCACTCACTTATGCCCATGGGGCTTTTAAAGCCCTAGCTGCAAATTTAATGAAAATCGCTAATGATATTAGATGGCTTGCTAGCGGACCACGCTGTGGTTTGGGCGAATTGAATATCCCTGAAAATGAGCCCGGTAGCTCTATAATGCCCGGAAAAGTTAATCCTACACAATGTGAAGCCATAACTATGGTAGCCGTGCAAGTTATGGGTAATGATACCGCCATTGGTATTGCTGCAAGTCAAGGTAATTTTGAGTTGAATGTTTTTAAGCCTGTGATTATTTATAATTTCTTACAGAGTTTAAGGCTATTAGCAGATAGTATGGAGAGTTTTAATGCCCATTGTGCGAGCGGCATTGAGCCTAATAGGGAAAAGATAGATTATTACTTGCACCATTCTTTAATGTTAGTAACCGCTCTCAATCCGCATGTGGGCTATGAAAACGCCGCCAAAATTGCTAAAAACGCCCATAAAAAAGGCATTTCTTTAAAAGAAAGCGCTGTGGAGTTAAATCTATTGAGTGCTACTGACTTTGATAAATTTGTGGTGCCTGAAAAAATGATAGGACCTAAGGCGTAACTAGTGCATACAATACAAGAAAAATTTCCAAAAGAGCAAGGTCAAATTTGGATGGTTGAACTTGGAAATTCTAATTGCAAGGGGCATGAGCAAAGAGGCTCACGCCCTTTTTATATTATCTCTTGTAACACCTATAATGAAAAATCAAAAACCTACATAGGATTTTTTATGAGCACAAGCCCCAAAAAAGAACAAAATATTTTTGCATGTCAAGTTAAAGGGATAGAAGGGCATGTCAATGTGTCTCAAATTAGGACTTTAGATGATGAGCGTTTTATAAAGTATGTGGGAAAAAGTTCCAAAGAAGAGCTAAGAAAAATTTTAAAATGTTTTAAAGAGAATATTTTAAAAGTTGATTTTTAAAAAGGTTTTTAGCATAGGAGAGAAAAAAATGCTACTTAATCAAGCCACTAAGTCTAAAGAAATTCGTGAGCTTTTGAGGGAAGTATTAAATAATAATAAAAGCTTAGGATTGTATTTGGATATGGGAGGCAAGCATGCAAAGCTCACTAATGGAATACACTCTTTTCCTATTCCTTCATCGCCAAGTGATAGGAAAAGCGTGAAAAATTTTCAAAAGGAACTAGCAAGGTTTCTTGAAATGCTTAAGGGTAGTCCTTTGTAGGATAGGGTAAGTTAAATGTGTATTTTTAATGGTATTAAGTTTTAGGTAGCTTGCTAGTTGTTAGGAACAATATGAAAAAGCTAGGATTCTAACATAAGGGGCGTGGAGAATTGATAATTTTAAGGTTTTGCACGCTCTTAATTATGGCTTAATTTAACTCATTAAAATGTTGCTTTTTTAATAGGCTTTGATAACCAACTAAAATTGGGGTTTTAGACTTTGTTATGAAATAAAAATTGTTTAAATAAGAAAAAGCAAAGGAGAAAGAATAGTGAAAAGAGTAAGTAACCATAAAGAAGTTAATAAAATTATCAAAAAGTATGGCAAACTCCTTGGTTTAAAAACGACTAGGAATAAAAAGCATGCAAGCTTAAGGTGTGGAAAACATCGCTTAACTTTTTCTTGCACGCCTAGCGATGGTAATAGTCATAAACAGCTAGAGCGTGATATTTTAAAAACTTTCGGCACTCTTTTGTATGTAAAATAGGATAGTTAAATGACCTTAGGCATTGATGAGGCGGGTAGGGGGTGTTTAGCCGGTTCGCTCTTTGTAGCTGGGGTGGTGTGTAAAGAAGAGATAGCCTTAGAATTTTTAAAAATGGGTGTTAAAGACAGCAAGAAACTCACTCAAAAGAAACGCTTTCTTTTAGAAGACAAAATCAAATCGTGCGATAGTGTGAAATTTCATATCGCTACAAAAAGTGCGGATGAAATTGATAGTTGGGGTTTAGGGGCGTGCTTGAAACTTGCTATGCAAGAAATCTTAGAAAATCTAAGCCTTTATGCTAAAGAGATTTATATGGACGGCAATACAGCGTTTGGTTTCAATCAAAAGTATCCTAACTTACAAACAATTATTAAAGGCGATGATAAGGTTACTCAAATTTCTATGGCATCCATTCTAGCTAAGACTTCAAAAGATAAAGAAATGCTAGATTTGCATGCGTTGTATCCACAATACGGCTGGGATAAAAATTGTGGTTATGGGACTAAGGCACACATAGAGGCATTAACTACATTAGGAGCTACGCCCTTTCATCGGCGTAGTTTTGTGATTAAAAAACACCATTCCTTGTTTTAAGCCTAAAAGAGGTTGGATTACTAAATAAGGTCTTATTGAGTATAGCGCTTATAGCTTTAGCATTCTCTAAAGAAAGCTCGGCATTTTGCTTTTTGAAATAGGCGCTAAGCTCTTTAGGGTCAATAAAGGGGAATTGCACCATAACATATAAGCGATGGTTGGTAGTATCTGCATATTGTTTGGCCAGAATGGATTTAGACACTAAGAAATCAACGATTTTAAACAAGCTATTGATATTTTTATTTTGAGTTTGGAGGGTTTCATAGAGGCGTTCTCGCATTTTTTTAGTAATTAGAATGGATTCTAAAGCACTATAGGCGTTTAACTTGGCTCTTAAGAAAGCGATTTTTTCGGCATTTTTTATTGGGGGCAATTTTTCATCATAGGGGATATAGTTAAAATAAAAGTCTTGTTTCCCGCTATTGATTGAGGCTGAACCCACATATTGGTTGCGAGGGTTATCTAGTTCAAAGAAATTAAGTTTAAGCCAATTAGGATAGTTGGCAATGTCTTGCAACTTTTCTGCGTAAGCAAGTGAGCTAAAAATACCTAGACTTAAAAGGGCGTATAAGCTTAAGGTTTTGAAGATTTTCATGTTAAATTCCTTTAAAATATATTTAAAATCATTCCTATTTTAATTTTGTTAGAAAATAATGAAAGGTTATTTTCAAACGACCATAAAATAGGCTTTTTGGAGTTTATAGCTAATTGTCTTAAGCAAACATGAAATAAATAAATAAATAAATAAATAAATGGTGTAAAATTTTATTTCATGTTTATTAAAAACCATGTTATTTATCATCTCTATTACCTACTGAAACCTTTAAACAAGGGACTATTATAAGATTAAGGCTCAATAAAAAGAGATATAGAGATGATAGAGATATGTAATAGCCTTTGATGAGTAATAAAAGTTTCATCTTTACAAAATTTCTCAAAAAACTTTATTTTGAGAGCTTAGCCTCCCCTTTCTAAGCTCAAAATTTTTATGAGAGTAAGAGTAAGCTTTCTAAAATTACACTCAAACTACCAGCGGTTTCTTTAGAGATTTTTATACCTCTTGAAGAAAAGTAATTGACTAAGTCGCTAGGCTCAATATGAGGGAATTGAGTCATCACATACACACGATTTTCTTTCTTATCAACAAAAGTCTCAATCGCAACAGATTTAGACACTAAAAAATCAATGATTGTAAAAATCGCATTGATATTTTCTTTTTTAAGAGCTTTGTAGAGACGCTCACGAGCCTTTTTAGCAAGAAAAAGAGATTCTAAGGTGCTATAAGCATTCATTCTAGCTCTTAAAAGGGCAATTTTCTCAGCATTCTTTTCTGGTGAAAGTTTGTCTTCATAATGAATGTATTCAGAATACAAGAATTGGTGCTTATCTGAAATTGAAGCAGAACCGATGTATTGATTAAGCGGATTGTCTTGAGCAAAAAGATTGGCTTTCACCCAATTAGGATAGCTTGCAACATCTTGCAACTTTTCTGCGTAAGCAACTGAACTAAAAAACCCTAAACTCAAAAGAGCGCATAAACTCAAAGCCTTGAAATTTTTCATAAAATTTCCTTGTAATAATAAAATATTTCTACTTTATAAGTTGTTGGCACAACCAAAAGTAGAAGTGATGTGAATTATATGTTTCATAGTTTAATGAATTGTAAAAAACTATAATTAAGTATTTAAGTATTTAAGTATTTAAGTATTTAAGTATTTAAGTATTTAAGTATTTAAGTATTTAAGTATTTAAGTATTTAAGTATTTAGATTATACTAAAATTGATTTAATATTTAAAGAAAATTCTATAAAACTCATATGCTTATAAGCTTTAGAGAATATTTGATTATCGCTTTTAGAATCCCCATTGATAGATACAATAAGGGTTTTTAAAGCATGTTTTTCACACCATAAAAGTTGTTTATTAAGAAAGGCTGGAGTAGGGAAAACATGCGCTATAAGAGCCAATTTTGGCACTGAATTTTCAAGCAAAATAAAAAGACCATTATCTTTAGTGCGAATTTGATAATAAGGGAATTGCTTATAAAGCTCCAAAAAAACCATGTTTTCAAATACGCTTAAAAGTGAGGGATTAGAAGTTAAATGATAGGGGAGAGCAAAGTCATATAAATAGAGCTTGGTTTTATTGTTTTCAAAATTTGGCACTAAAAAAATAAGGCGTTTTTCTTCTAAAATATGCAAGAATTTATAAAGGGTATCTTTAGAGATTTTTAACTCTTTTTTTAGTTGCGTATAGAGATAAAAGGCTGTTGTGAAATGCGATTGATGGATACATATTTTAGAGAGTAGGGGCGCATAAGTTTGAAAAGCAAGTTTAATATTTTTTTGTTTTTGTAGGGTTTTTTCTCGCTCGTTGTGGCTTTCAAAAAAGCGTAAATCTAGTGTATTGCCCTCTTTTAAAAAGCGATTAAAAAGCATGTTTTTGGGAGTATTTGGTTTAAATGAGGTTATATATTCTTTAAAAATCAGTCCTAATGTGTAGTAGGGGGTAAAGTCTTGTGGGATTTTAAAAGGGCTTAGAAGGCTAGGAATTAGAACAATTTTGGGGATTTTGGGTAGGCTAAAATCTAATTGAGAAATATTATCCAAAATAAGCAAGTCCATTTTCTTTTCTAAATGCCATTTTAAAAGCCAAGCGCTTAGAGAGCTTTTATTCAAACGCATGTCATTATAATCTATGTAAATGGGACTTTTAAAATGCTTAGTCATTTCAAAAGCAAATGAGCTTTTACCCACTTGTGGTGCGCCTAAAAGACAAATCCTATCGCTACTTGTATCTAAAAGGGGGTTTTGCAAGAAGGCATTAGAAGAAGTCTCAAAAGGGCCAAAGGGCTTTAAACAAGAAAAAGGCATAATATCTCCCAATCTTTATTTTTAGAATGTCTAACTCACAAGTGAAAGTATGCCATGTTTTCTTTATTATTTCCTTATAAAAAGGAAGTAAAATATTCCAAAAAGTGCCTAAAAAGCGTTAGATTTATTGACTAAGTAGCGCAATTTTAGTAGTATTTTAGTTTTTAATTTATTGTTTTGTCCTATTCTTAGAGTGGGCGAAACGAGTTCTTTAGGAGAGTTTTATATGGAAAAAATCAGGTTAAAGCTCAAAGCTTATGACCACAGGGTGTTGGACCGCTCAGTTGTAGCGATTGTGGAGGCAGTAAAGCGTTCTGGTTCTGAAATTAGAGGGCCTATTCCTTTACCTACAAAAAACAAGCGCTACACTGTTTTACGCTCTCCACACATTAACAAGGATTCAAGAGAGCAGTTTGAAATTAGGGTGTATAGCCGATTGATTGATATTGTTTCAGCGACACCAGAAACAGTAGATAGCTTGATGAAGTTGGATTTAGCCCCTGAAGTAGATGTAGAAGTAACTTCTATGGAAGCCAAATAGGGCTTAAGACCATTTAAGATTAAATTATAAGGGTTAAATCATGGAATTTTTAGTTCAAAAGATAGGTATGAGTCGCACCGTTGGCGCTGACAGCATTCCTGTAACTTTGCTTAAGGTTTTAGAGGCTAAAGTATGCCAGCTAGAGAATGGCAAAGCACTTGTTGCCTATGCTATGCATAAGAAATATAATAAGGCGATTGAAGGTCAGCAAAAGAAATACCAACTCAGCAAAGAGTTTAATCATTTTGCTACTTTAAAAGCCTCTCATCAACAAGAGCTTGGCGATTTAGATGTAAGCGTTTTAGAAACACTTAAAAAAGTTAAAGCAAGTTTTAAGACAAAAGGTAGAGGTTTTGCGGGTGCAATGAAGCGTTGGAATTTCCAAGGTGGTCCTGCAGCGCATGGTAGCCGATTCCATCGTCGTTTAGGTTCTATTGGTAACAGAGAATGGCCAGGTCGTGTGCAAAAGGGCAAGAAAATGGCAGGTCATTATGGTAATGAGCTAGTAACCGGTCAAAATGAAGTTATCTCTTTTGACAAAGAAAGCATGGTATTAGTGCTTAAAGGCTCAGTAGCCGGTTTTTCTGGAGCTTATGGGCGCATTAGAGCGCTATAAGTTGTGTTTGCAATCAACAATAAGGGGTTAATCAATGAGTAAGGCCATCGTTTTAGACAGCCATTTGAAAGAAAAGGGTAATGTTGAATTACCCAAAAGATATGAGGAAATCAATAGTCATAACCTCTATCTATATGTAAAACATTATTTGTCATCTATGCGTGCTAATACTGCTAAGAGCAAGAATCGCTCTGAAGTAAGTGGGGGTGGTAGAAAGCCTTGGGCACAAAAAGGTGGCGGAAGAGCAAGAGCAGGAAGTATCACCTCTCCAGTATTTGTGGGTGGTGGTGTATCTCATGGTGCTACAAATAATCGTAATTACGACCTTAAAATCAATAAAAAACAAAAGCGTTTAGCGTTAGAATATGCTTTGGAAGAAAAAGCAAAAATTAACAAGCTTTTTATTACGGAAAAAATTGCCATAGAGGGCGTTGTTGAAGATGGAAAAAGAAAGCATTTAACCAAAGAAGCGCATAAAATGTTTTCTGCATTAAAGCAAAGAGATACTTTATTTGTATGCATGAATATGGACGAATACACCGAGTTGGCATTCAATAATCTTAAAAAATGTCTTATCGTTGATGTATATGAATTAAATGCGTATCTTCTAGCGGCATTTAGTTCAGTAGTTATGGAAGAAGAAGCTTTCAATTATATTGTGCAAGATAAGCAAAAGACAGAGGAGTAAAAAATGGCAGACATCATGGATATCAAGTCAATTCTTTACACCGAGAAATCATTAGGATTGCAAGAGAAGGGTGTTTTAGTAGTGCAAACAGCACAAAATGTTACTAAGAATCAGCTCAAAGAAGTGTTTAAAACTTATTTTGGTTTTGAACCCCTTAAAATCAATTCTTTGAAACAAGAGGGTAAAGTCAAGCGTTTTAGAGGCAAGCTTGGGCAAAGAAAATCATTTAAGAAATTTTATGTAAAAGTTCCAGAGGGCGCTAGTATTGCAGCCCTTGGTGCTTAGTAGAAAGGAGAAAGCGCATGGCTATTAAGACTTATAAGCCCTATACGCCAAGTAGGCGTTTTATGTCTGTGTTGGACTCTAAAGACATCACAGCAAAAAGTAGCGTTAGAGGCTTATTAACTAAGCTCAAAGCGACTGCAGGTAGAAACAATAATGGACGCATTACAAGCCGTCATAAAGAGCGTGGAGCTAAAAAGCTTTATCGTATTATTGATTTCAAGCGCAATAAGTATAATATTGAGGGTAAAGTTTCTGCGATTGAATACGACCCTTATAGAAATTCACGCATTGCTTTGGTGGTTTATCCTGATGGTGATAAGCGCTATATTTTACAACCAAGTGGATTGAAAGTGGGAGATAGCATTATTGCTGCTGAGGGCGGTCTAGATGTTAAAGTAGGTTTTGCCATGAAATTAAAAAGCATTCCTATTGGAACGGTGGTTCATAACATTGAAATGCACCCCGGAGCTGGCGGTCAGTTAGCAAGAAGTGCGGGTATGAGCGCTCAAATTATGGGTAGAGAGGGTAAATATACTATCCTTAGAATGCCAAGTTCTGAAATGCGCTACATTTTGAGTGAGTGCATGGCAACTATTGGCGTGGTAGGGAATGAAGATTTTATCAATGTCTCTATTGGTAAAGCAGGACGCAATCGTCATAGAGGGATTCGCCCACAAACTCGTGGTAGTGCGATGAACCCAGTAGATCACCCACATGGTGGTGGTGAAGGTAAAACAGGAACAAGCGGTCATCCTGTATCACCTTGGGGTATTCCAGCTAAGGGCTATAAAACTAGACGCAAGAAAGCTAGTGATAAGCTTATTATTTCTAGAAAGAAACATAAATAAAGGGTTAAAGAATGGCTAGGTCAATTAAGAAAGGTCCTTTTATAGACGACCACTTGATGAAGAAGACGCTTAAGGCAAAAGAGGGTAAAGATAATCGCCCTATTAAAACATGGTCAAGAAGAAGCACCATTTTGCCTGAAATGATTGGTTTTACCTACAATGTGCATAATGGAAGAGTTTTTGTTCCTGTATATGTTACTGAAAACCATGTAGGTTATAAGTTAGGAGAGTTTGCTCCTACTAGAACCTTTAAAGGACACAAGGGTAGTGTCCAAAAGAAGATTGGTAAGTAAGGGGATAGAATGAGTAGAGCATTATTAAAATTTGTGCGATTATCTCCTACTAAGGCAAGATTGATTGCTAGACAAATTCAAGGTATGAATGCTGAGTTAGCGATTGCTAGTTTAGAGTTTACTCCCAATAAGGCTGCTAGAGTGCTTTCAAAAGTAATTGCTTCTGCAGTAGCTAATGGAGGATTAGACGCTAAGAATGCTGTAATTATCTCTTGTAGAGTTGATGCAGGTCCTGTGCTTAGACGCTCTATGCCAAGAGCTAAGGGTAGAGCCACAGCGATTAGAAAACCTACTTCGCATGTGTTGGTGGTTGTAGCAGAGGCTAAAGAGTCTGTGCAGTCTTCTAAGAGCAATAAAAAAACAAAAGTAAAAGGTGAGTAGCGTATGGGACAAAAAGTTAATCCGATAGGTTTGAGATTAGGTATCAATAGGAATTGGACTTCTAGATGGTTTCCTAGCGCTCGCACTGCTCCATCTAATATTGATGAGGATTATCAAATTAGAAAGTTCCTTAAAAAAGAGCTTTACTATGCAGGTGTGAGTGAAATTGTAATTGAAAGAGCAGCTAAGAAGTTGCGTGTTACAGTTGTTGCAGCTCGCCCGGGACTTATCATTGGAAAAAAAGGTGTAGATATTGAGAAAGTTAAAGAGGGCTTAAAAAAGCTTATCAAAAAAGAAGTTTCTATCAATATCAAAGAAGTTAAACGCCCACAAGCTAATGCTCAATTAGCAG
The DNA here is from genome assembly GCF_000259255.1 of Helicobacter cetorum MIT 00-7128. Taxonomy (NCBI): domain Bacteria; kingdom Pseudomonadati; phylum Campylobacterota; class Epsilonproteobacteria; order Campylobacterales; family Helicobacteraceae; genus Helicobacter; species Helicobacter cetorum. The sequence goes on along the minus strand of NC_017737.1, from coordinate 131,547 downwards.
CAGAAAATGTAGCAACTCAATTAGAAAAAAGAGTGGCTTTCCGCCGTGCAATGAAAAAGGTTATGCAAGGTGCATTAAAATCTGGTGCCAAAGGTGTTAAAGTGCGTGTTTCTGGTCGTCTAGCCGGCGCTGAAATTGCTCGCACAGAATGGTATATGGAAGGGCGTGTTCCATTGCATACTTTAAGAGCTAAGATTGATTATGGTTTTGCAGAGGCAATGACTGTATATGGAATTATTGGCGTAAAAGTATGGATTTTCAAAGGGGAAGTTTTACAAAAGGGCATCCAATTTGAAAAGAAAGAAGAAGCTAGAGAAGAAAGAGAGCCTAGAAGAAGTAGAAGAGGGAGGCAATAATTATGTTAATGCCAAAAAGAACAAAATATAGAAAGCAAATGAAAGGACGCAATCGTGGTAAAGCTTATCGTGGCAATTCCATTGCGTTTGGAGATATTGCGATTAAAGCTATAGAGCATGGAAGAATTGACTCAAGACAAATTGAATCTGCAAGGGTGGCTATGACTAGACACATTAAAAGAGCAGGTAAGGTTTGGATTAGAGTATTCCCAGATAAGCCTTTAACAGCAAAACCTTTAGAAACTAGAATGGGTAAAGGTAAGGGTTCTGTAGAAAAATGGGTAATGAATATTAAGCCTGGAAGAATCGTTTATGAAATGTTAGGCATTGAAGAAGGTTTAGCTAGAGAAGCTTTAGCATTGGCTCAAAGCAAGCTCCCTTTTAAAACTAAAATTGTAACTAGCGAGAGTGAAAATGAAATATACTGAGTTAAAAGACAAGAGTATTGGGGAGTTAAAAGAGTTGTTGCATGCTAAGAAAGCGGAACTTTTTGAGTTACGCATTAAATTAAAGGCTATGCAATTGAGTAATCCTAACGAGATTAAGAAAGCTAGAAGAAATATTGCTCGCATTAATACCGCTATTAATGCGCATCAATCTTCAAATGTTTAGTTAAAAAAGGGTAAAAGTTATGAATACTAAAGAGCCACATAAGAGGCTAGTGCAAGGCAAGGTTATCAGCAAATCAGCTGATAAGAGCGCTGTTATCCTTGTAGAGAGGAAAGTAGTGCATGCAAAATACCGCAAGATTGTTAAGAAGTTTAAGAAATATACTATTCATGACCAAGACAATCAAGTAAAAGTAGGAGATGTGGTAAGTGCGATTGAGTGCAGACCTATTTCTAAGACCAAATCTTTTACGCTTAAAGAAATTTTAGTAGTGGGAGTGTAAGGTTATGATACAAAGTTTTACAAGATTAACCGTAGCAGACAATAGTGGTGCTAAGGAAATTATGTGTATTAAAGTATTGGGAGGAAGTCATAAGCGCTATGCGAGCGTAGGTAGCGTGATTGTAGCTTCTGTAAAAAAAGCTATTCCCAATGGTAAGGTAAAGCGTGGTCAAGTAGTAAAAGCAGTTATTGTTAGAACTAAAAAAGAAATTCAAAGAAAAAATGGTTCTTTAGTGCGCTTTGATGATAATGCAGCCGTAATCTTAGATGCCAAAAAAGACCCTATTGGCACAAGGATTTTTGGACCAGTGAGCAGAGAAGTGCGTTATGCTAATTTTATGAAAATCATCTCTTTAGCTCCGGAGGTTTTATAATGAAGTGCAAGATTAAAAAAGACGACATGGTTAAAGTCATTGCAGGAGACGATAAGGGAAAGGTCGCTAAGGTTTTAGCGGTGTTTCCTAAGACTTCTGAAGTGATTGTAGAAGGGTGCAAAGTGGTAAAAAAAGCAATTAAGCCCACTGATGATAACCCTAAGGGGGGCTTTATTCAAAAAGAAAAGCCCATGCATATTTCTAATGTGAAGAAAGCATAAGGAGCTCTTGTTATGTTTGGTTTGAAACAATTTTATCAAGATGAAGTGCGAGCAAAGCTTGCACAAGAATTAGGGATTACAAACCCTATGCTTTTACCTAGATTAGAGAAGATTGTTATTAGTGTGGGTGCTGGTATGCATTCAAAAGATATGAAAATTATGCAAAATATCGCTCAAACTATTTCTCTAATTGCGGGTCAAAAAGCCGTGATTACTAAAGCAAAAAAATCTGTTGCAGGTTTTAAAATTAGAGAAGGTATGGCTGTAGGAGCAAAGGTTACTTTAAGAAATAAGCGCATGTATAATTTCTTAGAAAAACTCATCGTTATTTCTTTGCCAAGAGTGAAAGACTTTAGAGGTATTTCAAGAAATGGCTTTGATGGGCGTGGGAATTATACTTTTGGTATCAATGAGCAGTTGATTTTCCCAGAAGTAGTTTATGATGATATTATGGTAAGTCATGGTATGAATATCACTATGGTAACTTCCACAGATAGCGATAAAGAAGCATTCAAGTTGTTAGAGTTGCTTGGATTGCCTTTTGCAAAAGTAAGATAAGGGATTAAGATATGGCTAAAAAATCAATGATAGCAAAGGCTCAGAGAAAACCAAAATTTGGGGTAAGAGCTTACACAAGATGCAGAATCTGTGGCAGACCTCACTCTGTTTATAGAGATTTTGGACTTTGTAGAGTATGCCTTAGAAAAATGGGCAATGAGGGTTTAATCCCAGGTCTTAGAAAAGCTAGTTGGTAAGGAATAAAATATGGTAAATGATGTAATTGCAGATTCATTAACTCGCTTGAGAAATGCTTCTATGCGTCGCTTAGAAGTTACTCAGCTCTATTATGCCAAAATTGTAGTTTCTATTTTAGAAATCTTCAAAGAAAAAGGTTTTATTAAAGATTACAATATCAAAGATAAAGATAAGAAACAATCTATTTTTGTGCAGTTGGCTTATGATGAAAAAGGGCATTCAAAAATTAGCGAAGTAAAGCGCTTAAGTAAGCCCGGTCGTCGTGTATATAAGCAAAAAAGTGAATTAAAGCGCTTTAAGAATGGTTATGGCGTGATTGTAGTAAGCACTTCTAAGGGTGTTATCACTAACGAAGAGGCCTACAGACAAAATGTCGGTGGCGAAGTGCTTTGCAGTATTTGGTAAAGGATTAAAAGATGTCAAGAATTGGAAAAAGAATCATTGAAATCCCTAGCTCTGTTCAAGTTAATGTTGAGGGGAGCAAGTTACTTTTTAAAAATAGCAAAGAAAAGCAAGAATTAGAAACTCATGCTAGAGTAAAAATTGTGCTTGAAAACAACCAATTAAGTTTTCAACCTGTAGGCGAAGACGCACAATCAAGAGCGTATTGGGGGACTTATGGTGCTTTGGCCAATAATATTGTTATTGGTTTGAGCACTGGCTTTAGCAAATCTTTAGAAGTAAATGGAGTGGGCTATAAAGTCGCTTTAAGTGGTAAGGTTTTAGATTTAAGCTTAGGCTTTAGCCATCCGGTTAAATATCCTATTCCAGAGGGAATTGAGATTGCTGTAGAGAAGAATGTTATCACCATTAAAGGAAGTGATAAGCAAAAAGTAGGACAAGTTGCTGCAGAAATTAGAAGTTTCAGACCGCCAGAGCCATATAAAGGTAAGGGCGTGAAATACAGCGATGAAGTGATTATTAGAAAAGCTGGTAAAACGGCTAAAAAATAAGTAAGGTAGAGCTATGAACGCGAAAGCATTATATAAAAAGAAAGCCTTAAGAGAGCGCAGAAAATTAAGAATTAAAAGCAAGCTCTTTGGCGATGCATTAAGACCAAGAGTGAGTGTGTTTCGCTCAAATCGCTATTTTTATGCTCAAGCCATTGATGATGTTAAGCAACACACACTAGCACATATAGATGGCAGAAAATTAGGGCTAAAAAACACTCAAGAAGATGCCAAAAAACTAGGAGCACTCTTTGCAGAGCAACTTAAGAAAGCAGGAGTTGAGCAAGTGGTTTATGATAGGAATGGCTATCTCTATCATGGTGTAGTTGCAACATTTGCAGAGACTTTGAGAGAGAATGGGATTGTCCTATAATGGAAAGGAAAAGTATGGAAGAGATTAATAGAGAAGAATTTCAAGAAGTAGTCGTTAATATTGGTCGTGTAACTAAGGTTGTTAAAGGTGGTAGAAGATTTCGCTTTAACGCTTTGGTGGTTGTGGGCAATAAAAATGGGCTTGTAGGTTTTGGTCTAGGTAAAGCTAAAGAAGTGCCTGATGCGATTAAAAAAGCTGTAGATGATGCCTTTAAAAACCTTATTCATGTAACTATCAAGGGAACAACCATCGCCCACGATATTGAGCATAAATACAATGCGAGTCGTATTTTATTGAAACCTGCAAGTGAAGGAACAGGAGTTATTGCTGGTGGTTCAACACGCCCCATTATTGAATTGGCAGGGATTAAGGATATTCTAACCAAGTCTTTAGGCTCAAATAATCCCTACAATGTTGTGCGTGCGACTTTTGACGCTTTAGCCAAGATTAAAGCATAATTAAAGGATTGTAATGGGACTAGAAAATTTAAAACCAGCAGTTGGTAGTGTTAAAAAAATTAAGCGTGTTGGTCGTGGTCAAGGAAGTGGCATGGGTAAGACGGCTACAAGAGGTGGCAAAGGTCAAACAGCAAGAACCGGTTATAAAGCCAAGAGAGGTTTTGAGGGCGGACAGCAACCTTTACAGCGCCGTCTTCCTAAAGTAGGCTTTAGAACTAAAGACTCTCATATTTATGCTATTAATGTAGAGAAATGTGAGGCTATTAAGAATTTAGAAGAAATTACTTTTTCAAGCTTGCGTGCGTTGCATCATTTTCCTCTCTATATTGAGGGTGTGAAGTTGATTGGAAAAGGTGCTTTAGCTCTAGCTTCTAAAATCAAAGATGAGAGAATTAAAACAAGCGGGCAAAAGTAATGATAAAAATAATTCAAGCCTTAGTGAGCTTTGGCTTAATTAAATTAGAGAAATTAAGGGTAGGTTAGGATTATGAATAAAGCAATTGCAAGTAAGATTTTCATTACCTTAGGTTTTTTATTTCTCTATAGAATTCTTGCGTATATTCCTATTCCCGGCGTGGATTTAGCCGCTATCAAAGCGTTTTTTGATAATAACTCAAATAACGCCTTAGGCTTATTTAATATGTTTAGTGGGGATGCAGTCTCTCGCTTAAGCATTATTTCTTTAGGAATTATGCCCTATATTACTTCCTCTATTATTATGGAACTTTTAAGCGCTACTTTCCCTAATCTAGCCAAGATGAAGAAAGAGCGTGATGGTATGCAAAAATACATGCAAATTGTGCGCTATGCTACGATTGTTATCACTCTTATACAAGCAGTAAGCGTATCAGTGGGTCTAAGAAGTATTAGTGGTGGTGCTAATGGTGCTATCATGATTGATATGCAAGTTTTTATGGTGATTGCAGCTTTTTCTATGCTTACAGGAACAATGTTGCTTATGTGGATAGGAGAGCAGATTACGCAACGAGGCGTTGGCAATGGGATTAGTCTTATTATCTTTGCAGGAATTGTTTCTGGTATTCCTTCAGCAATTTCTGGGACATTTAATTTAGTTAATACGGGCGTAATCAATGTTTTAATGTTGATTGGTATTGTGCTGATTGTTTTAGCAACTATTTTTTCTATTATTTATGTAGAGTTGGCTGAGAGAAGAATCCCTATTTCTTATGCTCGTAAAGTAGTTATGCAAAACCAAAATAAGCGCATTATGAATTACATTCCTATTAAGCTAAATTTGAGCGGGGTAATCCCACCAATTTTTGCTTCAGCATTATTAGTGTTCCCCTCTACTATTTTACAACAAGCTACTTCTAATAAAACCTTGCAAGCTATTGCAGATTTTTTAAGTCCTCAAGGGTATGCGTATAATATTTTGATGTTTTTACTTATTATATTCTTTGCATATTTTTATTCCTCTATCGTTTTTAATTCTAAAGATATTGCGGATAATTTGAGGCGTAATGGAGGGTATATTCCGGGACTTAGACCCGGAGAGGGAACTTCATCTTTTTTAAATTCTGTAGCAAGTAAGCTTACCTTATGGGGCTCACTCTACTTAGCATTAATCTCTACTGTGCCTTGGATTTTAGTTAAGGCTATGGGTGTTCCTTTCTATTTTGGGGGGACAGCAGTATTGATTGTCGTTCAAGTAGCGATTGATACGATGAAAAAGATTGAGGCGCAAGTCTATATGAGTAAATATAAGACTTTGAGTGCGGTAGGTTTTTAGCCTCATGGCTATTTCTATTAAAAGCCCTAAGGAAATCTCAGCATTAAGAAAAGCGGGTGAATTTACGGGTAGAACCCTTGCACTTCTCAAAGAAAATGTGCGTGTAGGCATAACGCTTTTAGAGCTAGATAAAATAGCAGAAGATTTTATCTTGTCTCTTGGAGCTAAGCCTGCATTCAAAGGGCTATATGGTTTTCCAAATACGGTGTGTATTTCAGTCAATGAGGTTGTTATACATGGCATTCCTACAGATTATGCCTTAAAAGAGGGCGACATTGTAGGTTTGGATTTGGGAGTAGAATTTCAAGGTTATTATGGTGATTCAGCCCTTACTCTTCCTGTGGGCAATATAAGCTCTAAAGATAAGGCGTTGTTGGCTTGTTCTAAGGAGACTTTAGAAGAGGCTATTTCTTCTATTAAAGTGGGCATGCATTTTAAGGAATTGAGCCAAGTGCTAGAAAAAGCAATTATAGAGCGTGGCTTTGTTCCCTTGAAAGGTTTTTGTGGGCATGGTATTGGTAGAAAACCCCATGAAGAACCTGAAATTCCTAATTATTTGGAAAAAGGTGTCAAGCCTAGTAGTGGTCCCAAAATTAAAGAGGGCATGGTGTTTTGTTTGGAGCCTATGGTCTGTCAGCAAAAAGGCGAGCCTAAAATTTTACAAGACAAGTGGAGTGTAATCTCAGTAGATGGGCTCAATACAAGCCATCATGAGCATACTATCGCCATTGTTGGCAATCAAGCAGTAATTCTTACGGAGTATTAATGGCAAGAGATGATGTTATAGAGGTTGATGGGAAAGTGATTGAGGCGTTGCCTAATGCTACCTTTAAGGTAGAGTTAGACAATAAGCATGTAGTGCTGTGTAGGATTTCTGGAAAAATGCGCATGCATTACATTAGGATTTCTTTAGGTGATAGGGTGAAGTTAGAGCTTACTCCCTATAGTTTGGACAAAGGTCGAATAACTTTTAGGTATAAGTAATGCCTTAAGAGTTATTTTAACGAAAACATGATATTATAAAAGTTTTTAGTAGTGCCTAATATCAAAGGAGCGAAATTATGAAAGTCAGGCCATCAGTAAAAAAGATGTGCGATAAGTGCAAGATTATTAAGAGAAGGGGCGTTATCAGAGTTATCTGTGTTACCCCTAAACATAAACAAAGACAAGGATAAAGCATGGCAAGGATTTCTGGTGTAGATTTACCAAAGAAAAAGAGAGTTGAGTATGCGCTTACCTATATTTATGGGATTGGTCTAAAAAGTTCAAGAGAAATTTTAGAGGCCGTGGGCGTTTCTTTTGACAAGCGTGTGCATGAATTGAGTGAAGATGAAGTTTCTAGCATTGCCAAGAAAATCCAGCAAAGTTACTTGGTAGAGGGTGATTTGCGTAAAAAAGTCCAAATGGATATTAAATCTTTAATGGATTTGGGAAGTTATCGTGGTATTAGACATCGTAAGGGTCTTCCTGTGCGTGGTCAAACTACCAAGAATAACGCAAGAACTCGCAAGGGTAAGAAGAAAACCGTTGGTAGCAAGTAGCAAAGATTAAGGAGATTATGGTTTTATGGCTAAAAGAAACACAGCGACTAAAAAGAAAGTCGTCAAAAAGAACATCGCTAGAGGGGTTGTTTATATTTCAGCAACTTTCAATAATACCAACATCACAGTTACTGATGAAATGGGCAATGTGATTTGTTGGAGCACAGCGGGTGGATTAGGTTTTAAGGGTTCTAAAAAATCTACCCCTTATGCAGCTCAGCAAGCTGTAGAGAGCGCTTTAGGCAAAGCTAAAGAACATGGTGTTAAAGAAGTAGGCATTAAGGTTCAAGGTCCCGGAAGTGGGCGTGAAACTGCCATTAAAAGTGTAGGTGCAACTGAGGGCATTAAAGTGCTTTGGATTAAAGATATTACCCCTCTTCCTCATAATGGTTGCAGAGCGCCTAAAAGAAGAAGAGTATAAGGAGGTTTTATGGCAAGATATAGAGGTGCAGTAGAGAAATTAGAAAGGCGTTTTGGAGTTTCTTTAGCATTAAAAGGCGAAAGAAGACTAAGTGGAAAAAGCGCTCTTGATAAGAGAGCATATGGACCGGGTCAGCATGGACAAAGACGCGCTAAAATCTCTGAATATGGTTTGCAATTAAGAGAAAAGCAAAAAGCCAAAATGATGTATGGTATTTCTGAAAAGCAATTTAGAAGTATTTTTGTAGAGGCTAACCGCTTAGATGGTAATACGGGGGAAAATCTCATTCGTTTGATTGAGAGAAGATTGGATAATGTAGTTTATCGCATGGGATTTGCTACGACTAGAAGTTCTGCTAGACAATTAGTAACACATGGGCATGTGCTTGTAGATGGTAAGCGCTTAGATATTCCATCTTATTTTGTGCGTTCAGGTCAAAAAGTTGAGATTATTGAAAAAACTAAGAATAATCCTCAAGTAATGCGTGCAATGGATTTAACTGCTCAAACAGGCATTGTTCCTTGGATTGATGTAGAGAAAGATAAGAAATATGGTATCTTTACTCGCTATCCTGAAAGAGAAGAAGTGGTTATCCCCATTGAGGAAAGACTAATCGTAGAATTGTATTCTAAGTAAGGGGTTAGAGCATGAAATTTATCAAAACAGCGCCCTTGATTCCCTCAGAAATCAAGGTGCTAGAGAAAGAGGGTAATCGTGTCAAGATTTCTCTAGCTCCGTTTGAGTTTGGTTATGCCGTTACACTTGCTCACCCTATTAGAAGATTATTGCTTTTAAGCTCTGTGGGATATGCACCCGTAGGGCTGAAAATTGAGGGTGTTCACCATGAATTTGATTCTTTAAGGGGAGTTACTGAAGATGTGTCTCTCTTTATTATGAATTTAAAGAATATTCGTTTCGTGGCTAAGGCTTTAGACAACCAAGAAATGACTCAAGAATCTCAGTCTGTTGTAGTGGATTATTCTTTTAAAGGGCCTAGAGAGCTTAAGGCTAAAGACTTAGCCTCTGAGCATGTAGAAATTGTAAATCCAGAGATGCCTTTAGCAACTATCAATGAAGATGCGCAACTAAATTTTTCTCTTATTATTTATAAGGGTATGGGCTATGTGCCTAGTGAAAATGTGCGCCATTTAGTGCCAGAGGATTACATGCCTTTAGATTGCTCTTTTACACCAATTAAGAATGTGGTTTATGATATTGAAAATGTTTTGGTTGAGGGCGACCCTAACTATGAAAAAATTATTTTCAATATTGAAACAGATGGACAAGTTGACCCTTATGATGCGTTTTTAGCAGCAGTAAAGGTTATGGGTAAGCAATTGGGTGTTTTTGGCGAGACCCCTATTGCAAATACTGAGCATTCAAGCGATTATTCTCATAAAGATGATTCTAAGGACTTGCTCGCTAAGATTGAAACTATGAACTTAAGCGCTAGATGTTTTAATTGCTTGGATAAAATTGGCATTAAGTATGTGGGTGAACTCGTTTTAATGAGTGAAGACGAGCTTAAGGGCGTAAAAAATATGGGCAAGAAGTCCTATGATGAAATCGCAGAAAAGCTTAGTGATTTAGGCTATCCTATAGGCACAGAGTTGAGTGCTGAACAGAAAGAAAATTTGAAAAAAAGATTAGAAAGACTAGAAGACAAGGGAGGTAATGACTAATGAGACATAGGCATGGATACCGCAAGCTTGGCAGAACAAGCTCACACAGAAAAGCATTGTTAAAAAATTTAGCGATTGCTTTGATTGAACACAATAAAATTGAAACCGGAATTTACAAGGCGAAAGAATTACGCAGTTATATTGAGAAACTAACTACAGTGGCTCGCAATGGTGATTTTAACGCACACCGTCATGTTTTTGCGTATTTGCAAAATAAGGAAGCTACTCACAAGCTTGTAACTGAAATCGCACCTAAATATGCAGAAAGAAATGGTGGTTATACAAGAATCCAACGCACCACCTTTAGAAGAGGGGATGCTTCTACGCTCGCTACGATTGAATTCGTGTAAGCTTTCATTTTTAATTAACCAAAGCTCTTTGTGGGCTTTAGGTTAAACTTCATTGTGAAATTTTTAGACTTATCAAAAGACTTTTTTAGCTAAAACTCACTTAATTAGGATTGCTTGATTAAGATTTCGCTTTTGCAATATGTTAAAATATAGTTCTATTTTTATAAAATATATAGCTTTGGAGGATAAGAAATGGCAACTACACATGTTTTTATTGTGGATACAAGGACTTTTGATATTCATTTGCGTTATTTATTTGCTGGGACAGGAGCAGGAGAGTGCGTAATAAATTTTAATAATTCTTTTGAGACCCCTATCCATTTTGCAACGGAAAATAATTTACTAGGAATGATAGCAGATGGTTCTAGGATTAGAGAGGGTGATTTTATTCTATTTTATTTGCAACAAAATTTTAGTGAAGGGGTTTATGAAGGGAAATTTTATGGTATCTTTCAAGCTGCATCAAGATTGTTTTTAGATAATAATGATGGTTTGCAATATCTAAAAAATGATTTAGGCAAATCTTTAACCTTTAGAGTTTTAATTAAGCCTTATTTGGTTTATCCAAAGGGGGTTAGCGAATACAACGCTTTGGATAATATCGCATGCATACAAGAACCTAATCAAATGTGTTGGAGTTTGATTTATCGCAAACTTAAGGGAAATCGTGGCAATACTATGATTACGCTATATGAAAGTGAATATTTGCGCAAATGGTTGGCATATGAAAATCAAAGTCAAGCCATTTATGATTGTTTTAATCAGCCAAACTCTTTTTATTTTGACAAAGAGAGCCAAACCATAAAAGCATGTCAAAATGATGCTCCGACTTTTTATGATGGCAGACAAGAACCAATTAGCATATTACCCAGATTGCTCACTAAATACAATAAAGGCAATCAGTTTGAAACGCATTTGCAAGCTTATATCTTGCAAAATTTAGAAAATTTACTTCCTAGTTGGCAGGTTAATTGGCAAATTAATTGGATTGGCAATGAAGTTTCTTGTGGTGTGGGCATGCAACGCATTGATATTTTAATAGATGTGATAGATAGGGCAGATAATTTAAGGAAAATTATCCCTATTGAATTAAAATCTACACCTATTTATGGAGGCATTAGCTGTCAATTACAGCGTTATTGTGATTGGTTAAAGCAATACTATCTTCCTAATCATAGTTATCCAAGGATAGTTCCTATGATTATTGCAAGAGCGATTGATAAGACTTCAAGAGAATGGCAATTTTTCAAAGATGAGATATTAGATTTCAACAATCGCAATCAAGTTATGTTACAATACATAGAATTTAGCATTAATGGTAGCGATATCTCTTTTGAAAAAATCCAATATACAAGCACCAAATAATGAACTACATCGGCTCTAAATACAAGCTCATTGCTTTTATCAAAGAAAATATTCACGCTGTTGTGGGCAACAATCTCTCTAACGCTATTTTTTGTGATTTATTCGCTGGCACAGGCATTGTGGGTCGTGCGTTTAAACGAGCTGTTAGAAAAGTGATTTCTAATGATTTGGAGTATTATAGCTTTGTGCTGAATCAAAATTATATTTATAACACTAAAGAAATTCCTAATAAAGAAGAGCTCATTAACATGCTTAATAGCGTTACTTTAAAAAAAGGCTTTATCTATTCGCATTATTCTTTAGGGGGGAGCAAAAGGCAATATTTTAGCGAAATAAACGCTCAAAAAATTGATGCGATGCGTTTAAAAATTGAAGAACTCAAACTTTCTCAAAGCATTGATAGCAACACCTATTACTTTTTGCTCGCTTCATTATTAGAGAGTGCGGATAAGGTGGCTAACACCGCTTCGGTTTATGGAGCTTTTTTAAAGCAACTCAAAAGAAGCGCATCAAAAGAACTGATATTAGAAAGCGCTCATTTTGATTTGAGTCAAAATTCAAACGAAGTGTATCAGCAAGATTCTAATGATTTGATTGAAAAGATTTCGGGGGATATTTTGTATTTAGACCCCCCTTATAATGCGAGACAATACGGAGCGAATTACCATTTATTAAACACGATTGCCACTTACAAGCCTTTCATTCCAAAGGGAAAAACCGGCTTGCCTAACTATCAAAAATCATCTTATTGCTCTCGTGCTAAAATTTTAAACGCTTTTGAAAATTTGATAAAAAAAGCCCGATTCAAACACATCTTTTTAAGCTACAACAACGAAGGGCTTATGAGTGAAACAGAGATTAGAAATATCTTAGAGAAATACGGCACTTACTCATTAGCCACAAAAACTTACACACGCTTTAAAGCTGACAGCAAACGCGCGCAAAAAGCCACGCACACCAAGGAATGTTTGCATATCCTTGTTAAGTGATTCAAAATAGGCGTTTTTTAACTTAGTTAAATCATTCTTTTGTATAATATCCATTTACTTTTATACAATAAGGATTTTTCTTGGATACTCATCAAGGGCAGGCTATTTATAATCCATGGGTATTAAAAATCTATGATTTATGGGTTTTAGGCATATCTAACCGCTTTTTTTGGCGTTGTGAAACTAAAAGGATAGAAAATTTGTTTTTGCAAAATGTCAGTTCTAATCACGCTGATGTCGGCGTAGGGACAGGCTATTATCTCAAAAAATGCCCTTTAGAAAAAATTGCATTACTAGACTTAAACCCTAATAGTCTAGAAATGACACAAAATCGCCTTTTACCCCTAAAAGCTAAGGCTTATCAAGTAGATGTTTTAAAGCCCATTAAGCTAGATTGTGAGCCTTTTGATTCAATGAGCGTGAATTATTTATTACATTGCTTACCCGGGAATTTGGAGCAAAAAGGCAAGTGCTTTGAATATCTACGACCCTTATTGAATAAGGGGGCATGCGTATTTGGTAGCACGATTTTAAATTTTAATCATAACAAACTAGGCTCAAAGCTTATGAAAATTTACAACCAAAAAGGCATCTTCTCTAATCTCCACGATAACAAAGAAAGCTTAAAGCGTGTTTTAGAACACTATTTTAAAGAAGTAAAAATAGAAATAGTGGGATGCGTAGCGTTGTTTAAGGCTAAAGTTTAGAACAAAATATTTGAAAGACTTTTATAAAGAATAGCCAATCAAAGCCAAAAGCATTAAAGAAACTACAATATCTATTTGATAAAAAAACAGAGACCATAGACCACTAAACACAAAGTTAACGCCATATAGGGGAAAAGACTAATTGATTTATGGCAAAACATGACAGATAAGACTTGCAGTAGTTTGCAAGTTTTCTTAATAGGTAAAACTTCAAACATTCTTTCATCAGTCTTAAGTCTATTTTCTATGAGCCACTTATATTGCTCTCTAAATAACCTTTCTTGTTTGAGATAATACGCATCTAAAAACCAAAAGCATAGTAACAATACCGCTAAAACACATAATCCATAAAGATTAGAAATTGACTCTATTTTAAGAGATAAGACCCCTACAGCCAAAGCAAGAGTCCATTTCTTACATTCTAAAGAATTTTGTGCCATTCTATTGATAACACCTTGCAAAATTTTCAGCTCTTCTACAAGGATTTTTTCTCTGTCTATGGGGTTGTTATCCATTGCTTATGGCTTATTTTTTCTCAAAGTTAAATTTATAAGTGCCTTTATTGGTTTGAAGTTCAGCCTCTAAGAGTTTTGAGCATTTATAAGAGATAGTTGCAGACTCGCCAAACTTCAATTCTTGTAGCATGGGGATATGTTTGTCTTGCAACTCTTTGATTTTTTGGTCTATCTCTTGGAGCTTGTTGGTTACTTCATTTAACTTAGCTTGGTATTTTTTGCAAGTCTTCTGTCAATGGTTGCAGTTCTTTATCTGTTATTGCCCTAAGTTTTTCTGGGGCGCTACTCACAATTTCTTTAAAAAGAAAGTTGGTTATAGTGGGTAATTTTTCATTGATAGACTTTATAAATGATGAGTTAAATCTATAGTGGTCTTTTATCTTATTGTAGATTGCAATAAGCTCTGATGCAGTTGTGGAAATTTTTTGGTTATTGATATAATCAGCGTAGTTTTTCAAGATTTTTAGTTCTGATTCTATCTCTGCATTTAACTCTATACCTGGACCTCCTTGATAATAGTGCATCCAATTAAGATATGTATATTCATTAACTTTTCTCGCTGTATTGTATGCTCTATTTGCTTTTTCCGCAATGTCTTTTTTAATTCCATTTGCAGTAAATATATTTGCAATATCTTTTTTAAGGGCATAAAAGAACTTAAGTGCATAATAGATATCAGGAAGCGATTCGCTTGAAAGTGATTTCTTGAGATAATCAAATATAAAAGCTCTCTGTTTCTGTAGTTGCATGTATTGCTTAGAGTTTTCATCTAGTGTATCAAGTTTATTTTCTGTGCTAAAATCCCAATCATAGTATTTCTCAATTGTGTCTAGTCCTTTCATTTTGTTTTCAAACTCTTTTAAGGATTGTTGCTCAAGAGTGATTTCTTGTTGGGTTGCGTTTAAGGCTTTTTCAAAGCGTTGTTTAGTGTTTTCAAGCCCTTCTTTTTCTCGCGTAAGCCTTTCTAAACTTATGGGGACTTGTAGAGTGGAATATTCACAATTCCCACGATTGAGCTTGAGATTTTCAAGAGTAATATTATCTATTTTGGAGTTTATTTGCAGTTTAGTTCCATAGTTAACTATCTCAACCGGTGATTCGCCACCACCACAGCCTACTAAATATAGTGCCAAACAGCTTGCACCCAGTAATTTTTGATAAGTTTTCATTCTGTATCCTTTGTTATAAGATTAAAATTCATTTTTTTATAATCAATTCACATAAATTATCAAGAGAGATGGTTTCAAATCCTTTTAATAATTCTGTGATGTTGTGAGAAACACGCATGGCTGTAATGCGTGGTTTTTGTAGAAAGGCATTAACAATTTTTAGCTCTTCATAAATCCATGCTGAATAAGTAATACTTGATAGTCCTTGATAGGAAATGCTGTTCTTGCTTTGTAGAAACACAAAATAAGGGCATTTTTGAATCATTATTTCTAAAGATTCTCTAAGAATGAGCGTGAAAGCATCTTCAATCTCGCTGATATCATCATCGTATTCCGCTATTTCGTTTAGAATTTCATCTTTATAATCCCAAAAGAGTGAATCCACAAACACTTTGCAATTTGTATTGCTTTCTAAATAATTTTTGACCTTTAAGACTTGTTTTTCATCTCTATGTGAATGTGAGAGAAACACTTGGGCATTTTTTAGCTGTGGCATAAAGGGGTTAAAAAAGGCTTTTTTAATTTCATTGTGATTTAAAGCTATATCATTGTTAGAATGCTTGGCTTTTTTAATCAGTTCATAAATTTTTCTAGCTACTTCATTAGCTTGATTGCTTGTGCTATGGTCTGTATAGTATGTGGCTAAAATTCTTTGACTTTCTTTGCTTAAGTCAACCACAAAGGCTTTTTTCATATAATTCCTTTTATTTTTTACTCATTATCAAATTTTTACAAACACTTTTAATTTTAAGTTTTCTTTAAAATCTTTTGATTATAGTAGACTTAGACTTAGCTTAAAGAGTGCCTAAATTTTGGGGGTTCAAGGGTTGGTTGAATAGCTAAAAAATAATGGCAAACATAAAAATTTCTTTAAATCTAGGGGTGTAAAATCGCTTGATAGAACAGCATTGATTATAGTTTAAAAGTAGGCTTTCTTAAAAAAATAAGGAATAATAAAAGAGTTAAAAAAATGAGATTAAATAGGGTAGGTTAAAAAAGTAGAGAGAAAATAACCTTTTAAGGTTATTTTCTAAAAAAACTATTTCATCAAACTTATTTCATTTGTAAGGCAACTTCTTCAGCGAAATTTTCTACTTTTTTCTCAATGCCTTCGCCTAGCTCAAAACGCACATATTCAGTGATTTCTAAAGAATCGTTTAATTCTTTTGAATAGTCAGCGACCACCTGAGCGATAGTCTTTTTATCATCCATAACATAGAATTGTCCTAAAAGGGTTAGGCGTTGGTCAATGAGTGTGTTATCAGCGATAAATCTTTCCATTTTCCCTGGAACGATTTTATCCCAGATTTGCTCAGGCTTGCCTTGCTCTTTTAATTCGTTTTCAAAGGCTTTCTTTTGATTAGCTAGAACTTCATCGCTTAATTCAATGCTACTGCCAAAAGTAGGAATGTTTTTTAAAGGTTTGCCTAAGCGTTTAGCTTCTTCATTGTCTTTTTCAATTTCAGCAATCAAAGCTAGAGTTTCTTTTTTGACAAAGTCAAGGCTAAAGTCTTTGCAATCTAATACTTGGGGTTTCATCGCTGCTGCATGCATAGCGATATTTCTTGCTAGTTCAGCAACTTTTTTAGCGTTTTTCTCATCATTGTATTTCATGGTGATTAACACGCCCACTCTAGCGTTAGAATGCGCATAACCATTGATGATATGAGAGCTAGGGGCTTTAAAATTAGCGATTTTTCTCACTAAGATGTTTTCGCCAATAACTGCGATTTGAGAATGCAAATACTCCTCAAAAGGCTTGTTGTCTAACGAGCTTTTTAGTAGCTCTTCTGTGGTGTGGGTGTTATGGGTTTTGATAGTTTCTAAAGTCTTTTTAACTAATTCTTTAAAGCCCTCATTTTTAGCTACAAAATCTGTTTCACTATTGATTTCTACCATAACCGCACTTTTAAAATCGCTCGCCACTTCTAAAGCAACCACGCCCTCAGCAGCGACTCTATCAGCTTTTTTAGCGGCTTTGCTTAAGCCTTTTTCACGCAAGAAATCAATCGCTTTTTGTAGGTCTCCACCTACTTCTACAAGGGCTTTCTTACAATCCATCATGCCCGCATCAGTTAAATCTCTTAGTTGCTTGACTAATTGTGCGCTAATTTCTGCCATTATTCACTCTCCTTAATTTGAGCAAGCTCTTCTTTGATTTCTGCAATCACTTCTTCTTTTTCTTCGTTACTTACAAACTCTACTTCTTGATTGTTTTCATCAGAATGAGCGATTTCTTCTTGCATAAGCTCTCTTCCCTCTAAAATTGCCTCACTCATTTCTTTGCAGAATAATCTAATAGAGCGAATCGCATCATCATTTCCCGGAATTGGGTAATCTACTAAATCAGGGTCGCAGTTAGTATCTAATGGCGCAACAATAGGGATATGAAGTTTTCTAGCCTCTGCTACAGCAATTTTTTCTTTAGCCACATCAATGATGAAAATCATATCAGGGATTTTTTTCATATGGCGCACACCACCAAGATATTTGTCTAATTTTTCTTTTTTTCTTAGAATCATTAGCTTTTCTTTTTTGGTCAATAAGTCAATTTGACCGCTATTTTCCATTTCTTCAATGATTTCTAATTTTCTTACGGATTTTCTAATGGTGCTGAAGTTTGTGAGCATTCCACCAAGCCAGCGATAGTTTACATAAGGAACTTGAATGCTTTCAGCAAATTCTTTTAAAGTCTCATTCGCTTGTTTTTTTGTTCCTACAAACATAATACTCTTACCTTGTGCAGTAGCATCACGCACGATGTTATAAGTGTATCTAAAGTAGCGCAAAGTTTTTTGCAAATCAATAATATGGATATTCTTTCTAACACCAAAAATAAATTTTTTAGTCTTAGGATTCCAACGCCTTGTTTGGTGTCCAAAATGCACACCGCATTCTAATAAATCTTTCATGGTTACCATGAATATGCTCCTTAAAGTTGTTTTTGGTTCTCTTCCTCCATGCTCATTTAATTCTTAAAAGTCTTTAAGAACACCTAAAATAAGGATTAGCATGTGTGAATTTGACGCTGTTTTTGTCCTTTTTGTAAAAAAGCGACAAAACCCCATGATTGTAGCAAAATTATCCTTATTTTATAGTTATTTTATAGGGGCGAGTGAGAGATTTTTCAAGTACTAGGTGCTTTTAGATATAATGACAACAAAATACCTTTATTTAAAAGGGCGAGATTAGGGCTATTTCAATGGATACAAACAGACAATGCATGGCTTTAAAGGCCTCAGCAGGAAGTGGAAAAACTTTTGCTTTAAGCGTGCGGTTTTTGGCGTTACTTTTTAAAGGGGCTAATCCTAGTGAGATTTTAGCGCTTACTTTCACTAAGAAAGCAGCTGCTGAGATGAAAAATCGTGTGTTAAACGCCCTAAAAGATTTGCAAAATTACAACAAAGAAGACAAGACTACAACAGCGATTTTAGAGACCTTGCAGTCTCATTATGCCCTAGAGCCTACTTTTGTCTTAGAGCGTGCCAAGAATATATATCAGCTGTTTTTGAATGCAGATATTAAGGTTAGCACCATTGATGCGTTTTTCCAAAGCATTTTAAGAAAGTTTTGCTGGTATGCTAATTTGAGCGCTAATTTTGATGTGAATGAAAACGCTAAAGCATATCAAGCATTATTAGATGAGCGGTTTTTAGGGGCTTTAAATGAAGTGCAATTCAAAGAACTTGGTGCTTTTGTGGGGCGTTGTTTAAGCCATGAGAGTTATCAAAGCCAACAGATTTTAGAGCTTATTCGTTCTTTGGAAAATAGAGCGCATTTATTTGAATCTTTTTCTCAAGCTAAACCTAGCTTTGATGAAAAGAGCTTGCTTAATAAATTAAGAAATCTAAAAGATAAAATTCTAGCTATAGAGGAGGCCTCAGATAGCGCTAAAAAGGCTATTAAATGCGAGAGTTTGCAAGAATTTTTAAACAGCACCTTAACTTGGCTACAACAAAAGGGTGAATATAGGTTTTTTAAAAAATTTAGGGATAAAGTTCCTACTTTAGATACAGAATGTGAGGCTATTGAAGAGGAGTTAAGGCATTATTATGAAGTGAGAGAGCGGGAGTTTTTTGAAATTTTCCCAAAGGTTATTAAGTGGTATAAACAAGCTTTAAGGGGGTTTCAAGAGCTAGACTTTTTGGCAATTAAGCAAAAGGTGCATGCACTATTGAGCTTAAAAGATGAAAATACTTTAAGCATGCCAGCAGAGTTCTTTTATTTTAGATTAGATAGTAAAATTTCTCATATATTAATTGATGAATTTCAAGATACAAGTTTGAGTGATTATGAGATTTTATCTCCCTTTATTGAAGAGATTAAATCCGGATTAGGGCAGTCCAAATGGCAAAGAAGTGTGTTTTTTGTAGGCGATGTAAAGCAAAGTATTTATGGTTTTAGGGGGAGCTTTAGTTCGCTATTTGAAGAAGTTTCTAAAGATTTTTATCAAGATAATTTAGAGTTTAATTATCGTAGCTCACCCCTAGTTATCGCCTATGTGAATCAAATCTTTGAAAAAGCCTATAAAAAGTTTTCTACTACTTATATTCCACAAAAATGTCCCAAAGAGACAACAGAACCCAAAGGTTATGTGAAAGTGTCTTTAGTGGCTGATGAAAAAGAAATGCTTTTAGAGCAAGTTTTATGCGAGGCAAAAAACCTTTTGGAGCATAATATCGCCCCTAAAGACATTACGATTTTATGCGCCACAAATGACAATGCTTTAGAGATTAAACAATATTTACAAGAGCATTTAAGCGAAATCCACCCAAGCACCGAATCTAGTGCAAGCTTGTCTCAATTTGTAGAATCTAAGATTATTAAGAATGCTTTAGAATATGCACTAGCCAAAGAGCCTTATAAGCCTTTCTATAAACATAGTGTTTTAAAGCTTGCCGGATACTTGCATAATGATGTGATAGCTTTGCCTAGCTTTGAGCCAAAAAAAGAGAGCGTAGCAAGCTTTGTGTGGCGTGTGATGAATCAATTTGAGCTTTATGAAGAGCCGGCACAGAGTTGTTTAGAGCTTGCCATTACTTGTCAAGATGCTGATGAATTTTTAGAAAAACTAGAGGCTAAAGAGATTGCCTCATTGAAAGCGCAAGGCGCACAGATTATGACCATTCATAAGTCTAAGGGCATGGAATTTCCTTATGTGATTTTATGCGAGCGTTTGGGTAGGGCTACATCACATCAAGATAAATTGCTTGAAGAATATGATAGAACAGAGCTTAAGCGCCTTTATTATAGAATGAAAAATCGTGAAATAGTTGATGAGGCATATCAAAAGGCTATAGAGGCAGAGAAATTTCGCAAGAGTTGTGAAGAAATGAATGTTTATTATGTGGCATTCACTAGAGCAAGGCTTGGGCTTATTGTTGTAGCTAAAAATGAAAAAGACATGTGTAAAAAGCTAGGGCTTGTGTCTTTAGAGGAGGGTAAGATTGAATTGGTGGATTCTTCTGAAATAGTGCCTCAAAAAGAAAGCGCATTTATTAATCTTCATGCTTATGGCAAACAAGTTCAAGAGATAGAAGAAGAACAAGATGAGAACTATGAAAAGAACGATAATCAAGAGGCGATTAATTTTGGAATTGCCTTGCATAAGGGCTTGGAACATCAGTATGCGTATAATATCCCTCAAACAAGTGTGCTAGAATATTTGAATTATCATTATGGTTTTTATGCTTTAGATATGAATTTGCTAAAAAATCGTTTGAATCTTTTTGAAAATAATTTGGAGTTTCAAAAGATTCTTAAAGATTGCAAGCTTAGAGGGGAAGTGGTTTTTCTAAATAATGGGGTTATTCAAAGAATTGATGCCTTATTATGGGATAAAAAACAAGATTTTTTTGTATTAGATTATAAAAGCTCTAAGAATCATCAGCAAGGTCATATCCAACAAGTGCATGGCTATGCTAAATTTATCCAATCTCAAATTCCAATTTGTAGTGTGAAAGCTGGTATTGTCTATGCCAATAAGGAATTGCTTGAGATATTATGGGTTTAGTTATTAAATAGAGGATAGTTAATGAATAAAAATAAACCAGAAAACAGATTAAGCGGTATTTTAAAAAACTTCATTAAAAGCGAGTCGTTTGGAGGGGTTTTTCTCTTTTTAAACGCTGTAATGGCTATGATAGTAGCTAATTCATTTTTGAAAGAATATTATTTTGCTTTATGGCATACGCCTTTTGGATTTCAAGTGGGCGATTTTTTTATTGGTTTTAGCTTGCATCATTGGATTGATGATGTGCTTATGGCACTCTTTTTTTTAATGATTGGTTTAGAAATCAAACGAGAGCTTTTATTTGGGGAGTTATCAGATTTTAAAAAGGCCTCTTTTCCTGTCATTGCAGCTATTGGTGGCATGGTAGTTCCGGGATTAATTTATTTTTCCCTTAATGCTAATACGCCCTCTCATCATGGCTTTGGAATCCCTATGGCAACAGATATTGCGTTTGCTTTAGGAGTGATTATGCTCTTAGGCAAGAGAGTGCCAGTGGCTTTAAAGGTTTTCTTAATTACTTTAGCCGTAGCTGATGACTTAGGGGCGATTGTAGTGATTGCGGTATTTTATACAACCAATTTAAAACTTGCATGGCTTTTTGGGGCCTTAGGGGTTATTCTAGCCTTAATGCTACTAAATCGCTTGAATGTGCGTGCTCTTACGCCTTACTTGCTTTTAGGGGTTTTATTGTGGTTTTTTGTGCATTCAAGCGGAATCCATGCTACGATTGCAGCTGTTATTTTAGCTTTCATGATTCCTGTAAAAAACCCCAACAAATCTATAGAGCAAAAGCATAGTGTTGAAGAGCTTTCATTGGCAATTGGCAATTTTGAGAAATTACATCAAGACAAGCACACTAACCCTCTTTTGGATAAGGAGCAAATGGATTTATTGCATATTCTTAAGGAAAAAGCCTCAAAATTGCAAAGCCCATTAGAGAGATTGGAGCATTTTTTAAGCCCTTTGAGTGGTTATTTTATTATGCCTTTATTTGCGTTTGCTAATGCTGGGGTAAGCATTAGTTCTGATACAAATTTAGGAGTGGATAAAGTTTTTTTAGGTGTGGTTTTAGGACTTTGTTTGGGTAAGCCTTTAGGAATTTTTCTTATCACTTTTATAGGCGAAAAACTAAAAATTACTGCACGCCCTAAAGGCATAAGTTGGTGGCATATTTTAGGAGCGGGGCTTTTAGCTGGAATTGGCTTTACAATGTCTATGTTTATCTCTAATTTGGCTTTTACAAGTGAGCATAAAGACGCTATGGAAGTGGCAAAAATTGCCATTTTATTTGGCTCGTTGATTTCAGGGGCTTTAGGAGCGTTATATTTATCTATTTTGGGTAGGAAACAAGCATAGGCTTGCATTTTATTGAGGGTATATCCTCTCAAAAGCTTTAGAAAAATAGTAGGGGGAGTGTCTCTAAAGATTAAAAAAAGATAAAAATGTTATAATGTAAAGTTAATTCTCATCTTTTTAAAAGGAAATTTATGGGACAAGCCAAAGAAATTTTGACTTCTATTTTGCCATTGGTGGCACTATTTTTTATCTTTTATTTTTTGATTATTCGCCCCCAACGCCAACAACAAAAAAAACATAAAGAAATGGTTGAGGGCTTAAGTAAGGGAGATAAGATTGTCTCTCAAGGCGGATTAATTTGTGAGGTAGTCAAGGCTGAGGCAAACTTTTTTAGCGTGAAGTTAAACGATGAAACGATTGTTAAACTTTCTAAGCATCATGTGGCATATAAATTAGACGAAGAGTCCGCTAATAACAACTAATGAAAGCACTTTCTAATGCCCGTTTATGGGTTTTTTTCTTAGCGTTTGTGGTTGGGGTAGGGTTTTCCTTGCCCTCTTTGTTGCATATCAAAGGGCCTCAAATCACTCTAGGTTTGGATTTAAGAGGGGGTTTGAACTTGCTTTTAGGGGTGCAAACTGATGAGGCCTTAAAAAACAAGTATTTAAGTCTAGCGTCCGCCTTAGAATATAATGCTAAAAAACAAAATATTTTACTCAAAAGTGTGCAATCTAGTTTGGAGGGTATTACTTTTGAGCTTTTAGATGAAGATGATGCTACCAAGTTAGACAAGCTTTTATTAGAGTTGCAAGGCAATAGCAAGTTTGAGATTAAGAAAGAGGCAGAGTTTTATAGCGTGAAACTCACTCTTATAGAGCAAGAAGAATTGCGTAAAAGCACTATCTTGCAAGTAATTGGAACCATTCGTAATCGTTTAGACCAATTTGGTTTAGCAGAGCCTACGGTAATTCAGCAAGGCAAAGAAGAAATCTCAGTGCAATTACCCGGTATTAAAACTTTAGAAGAAGAACAGCGTGCTAGAGAGTTGGTCTCTAAATCAGCGCATTTACAAATGATGGCAGTAGATGAAGAGCATAATGAAAATGCCATGCACATGACAGATTTGGAGGCTCAAAAATTAGGCGATGTGCTTTTGCCTTATGTAGAAATGGGGGGTAAAATTTTATTGAAAGCCATTCCTATTTTAGATGGCGAAATGCTTACTGATGCTAAAGTAGTTTATGACCAAAATCATCAGCCGGTAGTAAGCTTTACTTTAGATGCACAAGGGGCTAAGATTTTTGGAGATTTCTCTGGGGCTAATATCAATAAGCGTATGGCAATTGTCTTGGATAATAAAGTTTATTCAGCTCCAGTGATTAGAGAGCGCATTGGTGGGGGGAGCGGACAAATTAGTGGGAGCTTTAGTGTGGCTCAAGCAAGCGATTTGGCAATTGCGTTAAGAAGTGGGGCTATGAGTGCGCCGATTCAAGTTTTAGAAAAAAGAATTGTAGGTCCAAGCTTAGGAAAAGATAGTATAAAAACTTCTATTATCGCTCTAATTGGGGGCTTTATTTTAGTTATGGGCTTTATGGTGTTATATTATTCAATGGCAGGCGTGATTGCGTGTTTAGCACTTGTTGTGAATCTATTCTTAATTATCGCTGTTATGGCTATTTTTGGAGCAACCTTGACCTTACCCGGAATGGCAGGAATTGTTTTGACCGTAGGAATTGCTGTAGATGCGAATATCATTATTAATGAGCGTATTAGGGAGGTTTTAAGAGAGGGTGAGAGTGTTGCTAAGGCTATTCACTTAGGATACATTAATGCTAGTAGGGCAATTTTTGATTCTAATATCACTTCTTTAATTGCCTCAGTATTATTATATGCCTATGGCACAGGGGCGATTAAAGGCTTTGCCCTTACAACAGGAATTGGAATTTTAGCCTCTATTATCACTGCTATTGTAGGTACACAAGGGATTTATCAAGCCCTTTTACCCAAACTTTCTCAAACCAAGAGCCTTTATTTTTGGTTTGGCATAAAAAATAAGAGAGCTTAGGAGATTTTGAATGGAAATTTTTAAGCAGACTAAAATTCTCAATTTTATGCGTTATTCTAATTATGGGATTGTAATTTCAGCAATTCTAGTTGTTATGGCATTAGGGCTTTTATTCTTTAAGGGGTTTTCTTTAGGGATTGATTTTGCTGGGGGGAGCGTGGTGCAAGTGCGTTATGCTCAAAATGCTCCTATTAAAGAAGTGCGTGAACTATTTGAGAAAGAGGCTCGTTTTAAAGGTGTGCAAGTAAGTGAATTTGGTTCTAAAGAAGAGATTTTAATTAAATTTCCTTTCATAGAAACAGCTCAAAACGAAGATTTAAATACCATAGTAGCTAACATTCTAAAACCTAGTGGTGATTTTGAAATCCGTAAATTTGACACCGTAGGTCCTAGAGTAGGAAGTGAGCTAAAAGAAAAGGGAATCTTGTCGCTGATTTTAGCTTTAATAGCGATTATGATTTATGTGAGTTTTCGCTATGAATGGCGTTTTGCGCTTGCTAGTGTTGTAGCCTTAGTGCATGATGTTATTATTGTAGCCACTTCGGTGATTGTTTTTAAAATTGATATGAATTTAGAGGTGATTGCCGCACTTCTTACTTTGATTGGGTATTCTATCAACGATACGATTATTATTTTTGATAGGATTAGAGAGGAAATGTTAGCTAAGAGGTCTAGCAATGTTGCTTGTGCGATTAATGAGGCCATTTCTAATACCTTAAGTCGCACACTTCTAACTTCTTTAACCGTGTTTTTTGTAGTGTTGATTTTGTGTCTATTTGGGAGCAAAATTATCATTGGTTTTTCATTACCGATGCTAGTAGGCACGATTGTAGGGACTTATAGCTCTATGTTTATTGCCCCTAAAGTGGCGGTGCTATTGGGCTTTGATATGGAAAAATATTATGAAAATGAGGCTAAAAAGCTTAAGAAAGCTCAAGAAAAGGAAAAAATGCGCCGTTTGTATGAGGGCGGTCAAGTTTAAGGAGTTTCTATGGATTGGGGTCGGGTTATTCATGTATTCTTTAGTCTTGTAAGTTTGACGACCATTGCAGGGTTTTTATATGAGCCAAATATTGTGGTGCTTTTTAGCGCATTGGCATTGAATTTGATTTCTACTACGCTTAAGATTGGGGTATGCAAGCGTTTTGCCTCTGAATTATTAGCTAGTTCTTTAGCCGCCATTATGCATATTGTGCCAGCATTTATTTTTATGCAGATTTTAAATAACCTCGCATTAACTTATGTGTTGATGATAGGCGCTTTGATTAGCAACGCATTTTGTTTGATATTTTTGATTGTAGAAAGCATTGTAACAAGCGATACGGATTAGGAGATTGAATGGATTTTGTAAGTATAGAAAAGAAATGGCAAGAATTTTGGCAACAAAATGAGAGCTTTGAACCTAAGGACAATTTTAATCTTCCCAAAAAATACATTTTAAGCATGTTGCCTTACCCTAGTGGAGAAATCCATATGGGGCATGTGCGTAATTACACCATTGGTGATGCTCTAGCACGATATTATCGTTTGCATCATTACAATGTGTTACACCCTATGGGGTTTGATTCTTTTGGAATGCCTGCTGAAAATGCCGCCATTAAGCATGGTATTCATCCTAAAACTTGGACTTATCAAAATATTGAGAACATGCAAAAAGAGTTTGAAGCTCTAGGCTTTTCTTTTGCTAAAAGTAGGGAGTTGGCTACTTCAGATTCTGACTACACCAAATTTGAGCAACAATTTTTCATTGATTTATGGGAAAAAGGACTCATTTACCGCAAGAAAGCCATGCTCAATTGGTGTCCTAACGATAAAACCGTTTTAGCCAACGAGCAAGTTGTAGATGGGAAATGCTGGCGTTGTGATAGCGAAGTTATTCAAAAAGAACTCAATCAATATTATTTGAAAATCACGCATTATGCAGATGAATTGTTAAAAGATTTAGAGAGTTTAGAAAATCATTGGCCTTCTCAAGTCTTGCTTATGCAAAAAAATTGGATAGGAAAATCTAGCGGATTACAATTTAGCTTTAAAATCGCTGATGAGTGTTTGAAGGCTTGTAATAAAATTAAAGAAATTGAAGTCTTTACCACAAGAGCAGACACTATTTATGGAGTTACTTATATAGCTATAGCTCCAGAACACCCCTTAGTAGAGCATGCCATTAAACAAATTGATGAAGAGACTTTAAAGACCATAAAAGCGATTTTAAATACGAGTCAAAGAGAAAGAGCTTTAGAGAAAAAAGGGGCGTTTTTAGGCATTTATACAATCCATCCTTTAACAAAAGAGAAAATTCCTGTTTGGGTGGCTAATTTTGCCCTAGCCAATTATGGCTCTGGAGCGTTAATGGGCGTGCCAGCATGCGATGAAAGAGATTTTGAGTTTGCTAATCTCTATAACATTCCTATTAAAGTCATTACTCAAAACTCTCAAAATTTACCTCGCACTGAAGAAGAAATTTTAAAAGATAGTGGGAAATGGAGTAATCTTTCTAGTTCGGTGGCTAGAGAAGAAATTATGGCTTATTTTGAAAAAGAAAATCTAGGCAAAAGAGTTACAAGCTACCGCTTACAAGATTGGGGAGTGAGCCGTCAAAGGTATTGGGGAGCACCCATTCCTATGATTCATTGCAAGAGTTGTGGGATTGTGCCTGAAACTCGTTTGCCTGTAACTTTACCTGAAGATATTGTTATTGATGGCGAAGGTAATCCTTTAGAAAAACATGCTACTTGGAAATTTGTTCAATGCCCTAAGTGTCAAAAAGACGCTCTAAGAGAAACAGATACTATGGATACTTTCATTCAATCTAGCTGGTATTTTTTACGCTATACAACCCCAAAAGATAAGCGTGAAAATCAAGCGTTTGATAAAGACTATTTGAAGTATTTTATGCAAGTAGATACTTATATCGGTGGCATTGAACATGCGATTTTACACTTGCTATACGCTCGCTTTTTTACTAAGGCTTTAAGAGATTTAGGTTATGTAGATTTTAATGAGCCGTTTAAACAGCTTGTTACGCAAGGTATGGTGTTAAAAGATGGGGCTAAGATGAGTAAGTCTAAGGGTAATGTAGTTAGCCCTAAAGAAATCCTTAAAAAATATGGTGCCGATGCGGCTAGACTTTTTATTCTTTTTGCTGCCCCACCGGCTAAAGAGTTAGAATGGAATGATAACGCACTAGAAGGGTCATACCGCTTTATCAAGCGTTTGTTTGATAAAGCAAGCACTATTAAGCCTACAACTTCTAAGCCTGAGTTTAAAGAAATTAGCTTGAATGAGAATGAAAAACTAGCTCGTAAAAAGGTCTATGAAGCCTTGAAAAAATCGCTTGAATTGTTTAATAAAGAAGAAAGCACTTATGCGTTCAATACTTTGATTGCAAGTTGTATGGAGGCTTTAAATGCCCTAAATGCACAAACTAATGAGCAAGTTTTAAGTGAAGGGTATTTTGTATTATTGCAAGTTTTAGAACCTATGATTCCGCATGTGGCTTGGGAATTAAGCGAGCAACTTTTCAAGCGAGAGAATTTTAAGCCCATTGAGATAGATGAGAGTGCCTTAATAGAAGATACGATAACTTTAGCATTAACTATCAATGGCAAAAGGCGTGCAGAATTGAAAGTAAATATTAATGCTAGTAAAGAAGAAATAATTGATTTAGCCAAAAAAGAATTAGAGAAGTATTTAGAGGGGGCTAGTATTAAAAAAGAAATTTATGTGCCTAATAAATTAGTTAATTTTGTCATCGCATGATTTTTAGAGCTTTAGCGCTTTTTATTCTGTTGTTACTTTTGAAGGGTTGTGGGTATAAGCCTATTGCAACTTACGCTCAAAATGCTTTGGGCGATAGCGTGTATGTGAAACTCATTGTCAATTTGCCTAACCCCGAAAACTCTGTAGAGTTTAAAGATTTAACCAATCGCTTAATCATACAACGCTTTCAAAACCGCCTAGCAAGTGAAAAAGATGCAGATTCTATTATTACGATAGAAATTACTAGAGTGATTGATACAAGTATCGCGCAAAATAAAGAGGGATTTACAACTTTCTATCGTGCTACTGTAGATGTAAATTACACTTATGATAATAAAAGAGGGGTAGTAAAGACCTTTCAAGATAGTGGGTATTATAATTATGCGGTGAATTTGCAAGACCCCCTAGCCACTTATAATAACCGCTATTATGCTATCAATCAAGCAGTGGAGCAGACTTTAACCAAATTTGTAGCCCAAATTGCTTATGAGGGGAAGTTTAATCATGAAAAATAAGCGTTTGGAGGATTTTTTAAGGCTAAAGGGTAAAGAATATCAAGAGTTTAACCCCAATCGTTTCATTCAAATTTACAAAGCATTTAAAAGTGCTTTTTTTGAGACTAAAGCGAAAGTAGTTCATATTGTAGGCACTAATGGTAAGGGTAGCACAGGGAGATTTCTCACTCTTTTATTATTGCAACAACATTTTAGGGTGTTGCATTTCACATCGCCCCATATTTTTGAATTTAGAGAACGCTTTTATTTGAATGGCTCTATTATTGATAAAAAGACCTTAGAAAACGCCCATCAAAAATTACAAGAACACGCTTTTAGTAACGCTTGCTCGTATTTTGAATACGCTACCTTGCTCGCCATAATGTTAGCCAAAGATTGTGATTGTTTGATTTTAGAAGCAGGACTTGGGGGGGAATTTGATAGCACGAACGCTCTAAAAAAAACTCTGAGTATTTTTACACCTATTGATTATGACCATAAGGAATTTTTAGGGGATAGTTTAGAGAGTATTGCAAAGACTAAGCTAAATGCTATGAGTAGCCTTAATGTTATGGCTCCACAACTTAAGCTTGTTTTAAATGTGGCTCAAAAGATAGCTAAAGATAAGCAAGCACAATTGATTTTTATTAAAAATGAAATTTCAAAAGAAGTAAAATCCTATGTTGAACGCTATCATTTAGCCAATTTTTTAGCTATTAATTTAGAAGTGGCTTTGAAAGCGTTTGAAATTTTAATGCAGCATAACTTAGACAAGCAAGACATTTTGCAACATTTAAAGCCCTTAGATTTAAGGGGGCGCTCAGAGCTTCTAAGACCTAATATTTTAATTGATGTGGGGCATAACCCCCATAGTGCGAAAGCCTTAAAAGAAGAAATCAAGCGTGTTTTTAAGTCAAAAATCACTTTGATTTATAATTGCTACAAGGATAAAGACGCCTTTAAGGTGTTAGAGATTTTAAAGCCCTTCATTAAAAAGGTTTTAATTTTGGAGTTATTTGAAGAAAGGGTCATAGAATTAGAAAAACTCAAAGAAATTTTAAAAAGCCTTGAGTTAGAATATGATTTGTATGAGTCAAGCCATTTAGAGACAAGCCAAAATTACTTAGTTTATGGCTCATTTGCTGTAGTGCGTGGTTTTTGTGAAAGCTTGAATGCGAAAGGAAAAGCATGTTACAAGATAAGCTAATGATTACTATCATTGATGAGCAAGGCTCAAAGCAACTTAATTTTTCTAAGAACTTAAAGCGCAATGTGGTGCTATTGATTCTTGTTGTTTTGTTATTGCTAGGGCTTGGCATTGTTGTGTTGCGGTTTTTAATCCATAAAATGGATAAATTGACTATAGAGCGTAATGCAGTTTTGTCAGACTATAGCAAGCTTTATCAAAAAAACCATGCCTTAAAAACAGAGATTAAAAATAAACGAGAAGAAATTTTTATTGTAGGGCAAAAAATTCGTGGCTTAGAATCCTTGATTGAGGTCAAAAAGGGCGCTGGCGGTGGCAATCATCTCTATGATAAGGTGGATTTAGAAAATCTCAGTCTAGCGCAAAAAAATTTAGCTCTTATGCTTATTCCTAATGGCGCTCCCCTTACAACTTATAGTGCTAAAGTCCCTACAAAAGAGCGCTTACACCCCATAAAACGCATAAAGGGTATTGAATCAGGAATTGATTTTATTGTGCCAATTAATACGCCTGTTTATGCGAGTGCTGATGGCATTGTAGATTTTGTCAAAACCAATTCTTCTGTAGGTTATGGGAATGTGGTGCGCATTGACCATGCTTTTGGTTTTAGCTCGGTATATGCGCATTTAGACCATATTGTAGTGCGCTATAGGGCGTTTGTGCATAAGGGGCAACTCATTGGCTATAGTGGGAAGAGTGGGAATAGCGATGGTGAAAAATTGCATTATGAAGTGCGATTTTTGGGTAAAATTCTAAATAGTGATGCTTTCTTGGAATGGAATTTTGAAAATTTTCAAAGCGTATTTTTAGAAAGTCAATTTATAGAGTGGAAAAATCTCTTTTGGGTGTTAGAAGATATTGCCCAACTTCAAGAGCATGTCGGTAAAGATGCTCTTTTTTTGGAGAGATAAGGTAAAGGAAATTCTTTCATGTTTTTAGACAGACGCTTGATTGTAATGATTACGGATTCTAAAGGGAGTCGTTATATCAATGTGCATATGGTATTTCGCCAAGTCTGTTTGTATGTGCTTTTAAGCATTGTGGGTTCTTTGCTCTTTTTGGGGACTTCATTGTGGGTGTTTGACAAAGAGATTGAAAATATTGGCAAACAGCATGCCTTAATCACGGAAGAATTTGAGAAAAAAAAGCAAACTAACGAAAAACTTTCTTTAAAAATGGACGAATTTTTAGAAGATTTGCAACTTTCAGGTGAACGCATTAATGATTTAGAAGATGTGGTGGGGGTAAGTAAGCCTGAAGAGCAAGAAGAGAGTGATTTTTCTAGTCGCTTGGATTTAGCAGGTATTACAGGATTACAAAAAGGTTTTATCATGCGCCTTATTCCTAATGATTATCCTTTGGAATCTTATCGGCGTGTTTCAGCAGCCTTTAGCAAGCGCATTCATCCCATTTTGCATGTATTGCATAATCATACAGGTTTAGATTTAAGCACAGCTATAAACACTCCTGTATATGCGAGTGCGAGTGGAGTGGCAGGACTAGCTAGTATGGGGTGGAATGGGGGTTATGGGAATTTAATTAAGATATTCCACCCCTTTGGCTTTAAGACTTATTATGCGCATTTGAATAAAATTGTGGTAAAAACGGGTGAATTTGTTAAAAAAGGACAAATTGTAGGCTATAGTGGTAGCACAGGAATGAGCACAGGACCGCATTTGCACTATGAGGTGCGTTTCTTAAACCAGCCTATCAATCCTATGAATTTTACCAAGTGGAACATGAAAGACTTTGAAGATATTTTTACTAAAGAAAGGAGTATTGCATGGCAATCTTTGATAACAATAATAAACCAGTTAATACAAAAGCAGGACCAGCGACCATTATCGCTCAAGGCACCAAAATAAAGGGTGAGTTGCACTTAAATTGCCATTTACATGTAGATGGTGAATTAGAGGGTAAGGTAGAATCTTCTAGCACGGTAGTTATTGGACAAACCGGTGTAATAGTGGGTGAAATTTATGCCAATAAATTAGTGGTTAGTGGAAAATTTAATGGTGTAATAGAGGCTGAAATTGTAGAGATTATGCCTTTAGGACATATTGATGGTAAAGTTTCTAGCCAAGAGTTAGTGATTGAGAGAAAAGGTATCTTGGTAGGAGAGAGTCGCCCAAAAGGCATAAATGGGGGCAAAATGCTTATTAGCGATAAGAAAGAGAAAGATAGCTCTAATTAAGGAATGATTCAATCTAGTCTTTATTATGCCTTAAACAAAGGCTTTGAAGAGAGTATTGTTGCTTGCAAGGACTTTAAAGAGGCCGAGCTTGCTAGAGAGGTTTTTTCCTATTTTAGACCTAATGCTAAAGTTATTTTTTTCCCTGAATTTAGGGCTAAAAAAGGCGATGACCTACGTTCGTTTTATGAAGAGTTTATGGGGCTTTTAAGTGCCTTAAGAGAGTTCTATCAAGCCTTAGAAAACAATCAAGAAGCCATAATTATTGCCCCTATTTCTGCGTTATTACACCCTTTGCCCAAAAAAGAGCTTTTAGAAAGTTTTAAAATCACTCTTACAGAAAATTATGATTTAAAA
Source organism: Helicobacter cetorum MIT 00-7128 (assembly GCF_000259255.1). Taxonomy (NCBI): domain Bacteria; kingdom Pseudomonadati; phylum Campylobacterota; class Epsilonproteobacteria; order Campylobacterales; family Helicobacteraceae; genus Helicobacter; species Helicobacter cetorum. The sequence goes on along the minus strand of NC_017737.1, from coordinate 99,297 downwards.
GATTTAAAAGACAAGCTTTTTTACTACGGCTATGAAATTTTAGACTTGGTAGAAGTAGAAGGGGAGGCAAGCTTTAGGGGAGATATTGTAGATATTTATATTCCGGGTTCTAAGGCGTATCGCTTAAGCTTTTTTGATACTCTTTGTGAGAGCATTAAGGAATTTGACCCTATAACGCAAATGAGTGTGGGCGAAGAATTGCTAGAGCTAGAAATTGCTCCAGCACTTTTTAGTTTAACAAGCGATTTATATGAGAATCTAAAAGAAAAAATAGAAGAGAGTGATTTTAATAGTTTTTCTAAGGATTTAACTTCTTTGGGGTTGTGGTTTTTAGAAGATTATGCGCAAGATTTATTAAGTGTCTATAAGACTATTTTAAGCAATGGGGCTTTAGAGGAGCTTAAAGAATTAGCAAGTTTTGAAGAATTAGATTTAAAGCGTTTTAAAAATTTAAAGGTTTTAGAAACTAAGCAGGGCTATGAAGATTTAGAAGTGCATGTAAATGCTACAGAAAATTTTATTGCTTTAAATTCACACAAGCAAATCACGCTTTTAGCCCCTAGCAAAACGATTTTAGATAACGCACTCCCCACAATAGATAAAAGCGTTATTAAATGTGAGATTGCACCTTTTGTATTGCGTTTTAGCACACCTAAAGAAATCTTTATTTCACTTAACTCTTTTGCAAGAAAAAAGGCACGCAAAAAGTCCAAACTCGCCTTAAATGAACTAAGTGTGGGTGAATGGGTAGTGCATGAGGATTATGGGGTTGGGATATTTACTAAATTAGTGCAACACAGCATTTTAGGAAGCACAAGAGATTTTTTAGAAATCGCTTATTTAGGCGAAGACAAACTGCTATTACCGGTTGAAAACTTGCATTTAATCGCTCGCTATGTCGCACAAAGCGATAGTGTGCCTGTTATGGATAGACTAGGCAAAGGGAGCTTTGCTAAGTTAAAATCTAAGGTGCGCCAAAAGCTCCTAGAAATTGCAGATAAGATTATAGAATTAGCTGCAGAGCGTAATTTAGTGCGAGGGAAAGTTATGGATACAAACCTAGCAGAACTCAGCTTATTTAAGACAACTTCTGGTTTTGAATACACAAGCGATCAAGAAAAAGCCATTACTGAAATCTCAAACGATTTGAATAATGGGCGTGTTATGGATAGATTATTAAGTGGTGATGTAGGGTTTGGAAAAACTGAAGTGAGTATGCATGCGATTTTTACAGCCTTTTTAAATGGTTATCAAAGCGCATTGGTAGTGCCTACTACATTGCTCTCACACCAGCATTTTGAAACCTTAAAAGAGCGTTTGTTATCTTTTGGGGTTAAGATAGCAAGGCTAGATAGGTATGTTAAAGCGAGCGAAAAAAATAGACTTCTCAAACAACTTGAAGATGGTAAAATTGATGTAGTAGTTGGCACACATGCTATTTTAAGTGCGAAGTTTAAAAACTTAGGCTTAATGGTGGTAGATGAAGAGCATAAATTTGGGGTCAAACAAAAAGAGGCTTTAAAAGAGATGAGTAAAGATGTGCATTTTTTAAGCATGTCAGCAACTCCTATTCCACGCACGCTTAATATGGCACTCTCTCAAATTAAGGGGATTAGTTCTTTAAAAACCCCACCTTTAGAGCGTCAAGCTAATCGCACTTTCTTAAAAGAAAAGAGCAATGAATTATTAAAAGAGATTATTCATAGGGAATTACGCCGTAACGGACAAGTATTTTATATCCATAATCATATTGCAAGTATTCCAAAAGTAAAGACTGAATTAGAAAATCTCTTTCCTAAGCTTAACATTGCCATTTTGCATTCACAAATTAGTGCTAATGAAAGTGAAGAAATTATGCTGAAATTTTCTCAAGGGGTTTATCAGCTTTTATTATGCACTTCTATTGTGGAATCAGGCATTCATTTGCCTAATGCTAACACGATTATTATTGATAGGGCTGATTGTTTTGGATTAGCAGATTTGCACCAATTAAGAGGACGAGTAGGTAGGGGTAAAAAAGAGGGCTTTTGTTATTTTCTCATAGAGGATAAAAAAAGTTTAAACGAACAAGCCTTAAAACGCTTACTCGCTTTAGAAAAAAATTCGTATTTAGGCAGTGGGGAGAGTATCGCTTATCATGATTTAGAGATTAGAGGTGGTGGAAACTTGCTTGGGCAAGACCAAAGCGGGCATATTAAAAATATCGGTTACGCTCTTTATACTCGCATGCTTGAAGATGCGATTTATGAACTTAGTGGTGGGAAGAAAAGACTTGAAAAAAGCGTAGAAATTCAATTAAGTGTGAGTGGGTTTATTAACCCTGAGTTAGTGGCAAGTGATAGTTTGAGATTAGATTTATATCGGCGTTTGAGCTTGTGTGAAGAGCTTGATGAGGTAGGTGAAATTGAGCAAGAAATACAAGATAGATTTGGCAAATTAGATGCTCTAAGTTTGCAGTTTTTGCAAATTATTATGCTTAAAATTTTGGCTAATAAGCTTGGCATTATAAAGCTTTCTAATTTTAATCAAAACATTACCATTACTTATAATGATGAAAATAAAGAGAGTTTAAAAGCTCCTAGCAAAGATGATAACGATATTTTAGAGACACTTCTAAGTTATTTGCGCACTAAAAATGCTCTAAGTGTGGCTTAAGACTAGAAAAAGCGCTAAATTCTTGCTTATTTTTTCATTTTAAAAAGATTATTAAGAGAGTTTGTTGTAAAATATTTGTTTCTATGCTCTTAAATCATCATAGAGGAATTTTTAATTCAAGGAGTGTAATCATGGCGGATATTAAAAGGCGTGATTTTCTAGGAATGAGCCTAGCTGGTGCTACAGCTGTTGGAGCAGTGGCTAGTCTAGTAGCAATGAAAAAGACTTGGGACCCGCTTCCAAGCGTTGTGTCAGCAGGTTTTACGACCATAGATGTGGCTAATATGCAAGAGGGGCAATTCTCCACCGTAGAATGGCGTGGTAAGCCGGTTTATATCTTAAAGCGTTCTAAAAAAGAGAGCTTTAATGAAAAACGAGATTTTAAAATTGGCGATGGCGTTTTTACCACAGCGATTCAAATTTGCACGCATTTAGGTTGTATCCCTGCTTATGAGGGTGAGGATAAAGGGTTTTTGTGCCCATGCCATGGGGGGCGTTTCACTTCTAATGGCGTGAATATCGCTGGCACTCCCCCCCCACGACCTTTTGATATTCCGCCTTTTAAGATTGAGGGCACTAAAATCACTTTTGGTGAGGCAGGGGCTGAGTATAAGAAAATGATGGGCAAAGCATAAGGAGAGTCAAATGGCAGAGATTAGAAAAGCAGATGGCGTTATAGATTGGTTAGACCAGCGCTTAGGAGTAAAAAAGCTCGCTAAAGTGCTAATGACAGAATATTGGATTCCTAAGAATATCAATTTCTTATGGGCAATGGGGGTTATTTTGTTAACGCTCTTTGGAGTGCTTGTAGTTTCAGGGATTTTCTTGCTCATGTATTACAAGCCTGATGCGAAAATGGCGTTTGATAGCGTGAATTTCACTATCATGCAAGAAGTGGCTTATGGCTGGCTTTGGAGACACATGCATGCTACGGCAGCGAGCATGATTTTTGTTATCATTTATATCCATATGTTTGTAGCGATTTATTATGGCTCTTATAAAAAGGGTCGTGAGATGATTTGGATTAGCGGAATGATTTTGTTTGTGGTCTTTAGTGCGGAAGCCTTTAGTGGGTATATGTTACCTTGGGGGCAGATGAGCTATTGGGCAGCAACCGTTATCACAAATTTATTTGGGGGCATTCCTTTTATTGGGGCTGATGTGGTTGAGTGGATTAGGGGTAATTATGTTGTAGCTGATGCGACTCTAACACGCTTTTTTATGCTCCATGTATTCTTGCTACCTATTACAATCATTTTACTCATTGGGGTGCATTTTTACTCTTTACGCATTCCGCATGTCAATAATCAAGAGGGCGAAGAAATTGACTTTGAGCTAGAAGAGAAAAAATTTATTGAAGGCAAGAAAAAAGAATCTAAAGTCATTCCTTTTTGGCCGGTATTCTTGTCTAAGGATATTTTTGTGGTTTGTGCGTTCATGGTCTTTTTCTTTTATTTGGTGTGCTATCACTATGATTTTGCTATGGACCCTATCAACTTTGAAAGAGCTAATAGCCTTAAAACTCCGCATCATATTTACCCTGAGTGGTATTTCTTATGGAGCTATGAAGTCTTAAGAGGCTTTTTCTTTAATGCTGATTTAGGTTTGGCGGCTTTTGGTGTGGCACAAGTGATTTTCTTCTTACTCCCTTTCTTAGATAGAAGTCAAGTGGTTGCTCCTGCACATAAGCGTAAAGCCTTTATGGTATGGTTTTGGGTGTTAATTGTAGATATGATTGTATTGACTATCTATGGTAAATTGCCACCACTTGGTATGAGTAAGTATATTGGCTTGGTAGGCTCAGTAACTTTCCTAGCCCTTTTCTTTGTGGTGCTACCTATTATTACGATAGCTGAGAGAAAAAACCAAGGGGGTGTTAGATGAGAGAGTTTAAGATTTTAGTTTTACTCATTGTTGTTATTGGAGCGATTTATTATGGGGTTGAGCCTTATGCGCATTCTGTAATGCATCCTAAAGTCGCTCCGGCAGACTTTGCTTTCAAAGACTTAGAGCCTATGGATTTGAAAAATGGCGATGTTAATAAAGGTAAGCAACTTGTAGCAGAGAATTGCACCGCTTGCCATGGCATTAAATCTCAAAACATTCCAGCTCCTATTAGTGAGAGTAGCTCTTTTGGGGTGGTGCCACCAGATTTAAGCCATATTGCTGGGGTGCTAGATTTAAATTTCTTAGCCCACTTTATCAAAGACCCTGTAAAAACAGCAAAGTTGAGTCATAAATTCAATGATGAGAAACCTTATCCTATGCCGGCGTTTAGTCAGTTTAGCGATAAAGATTTAAGCGATATTGTGGCGTATCTCACTTCTATTTTGCCTGAAAAGTTGAGCGATAAGGAAGTGTTTGCTCAAAGCTGTCAAAGATGTCATAGCCTAGATTATGCTAAAGATAAAGCCTTTAGTAATACTAAAGATTTAGTGCACTATTTAGGCTCTGAAGTGCCTGATTTATCCATGATGATTAGAGCTAAGGGCGAGCATGGATTAAATGTCTTTATTAATGACCCTCAAAAGCTTTTGCAAGGCACAGCTATGCCTAGAGTGGGATTGAGTGAAAAAGCTCAAAAACAAGTTATCACTTATTTAGAAAAAGCGGGTGATAGAAAAAAAGATGAGAGAAACTCGTTGGGCATTAAGATTATGGCATTCTTTGCTATCTTGGCATTCTTAGCTTATGCTTGGAAAAAGAAAGTTTGGAGTGAAGTGCATTAGTTTGTTGGTAAGGAGGGGGGACTACTTCTAGGGGGGATTGTCTTATTTTTATTTAACTATTCTTATTTTTACACTACAATTAGACTTGTTTTATTAAAAACTCATTAAGAGTTTTTGCAAGGAATTAATTAATGCAGACTGACTTACGCTTTAAAAGCACCTCAAATCTAGAAATTCACTACCATCAATACACGCCTACAAATCCTATTGGTGTTGTCGTGCAAATTGCTCATGGCATGATAGAACATAAGGAGCGCTACGCATGGTTATGTGAAGAGTTGTGTGCTAGGGGCTATGATGTTTTTATCAATGACCATAGAGGGCATGGAAAGAGTGTTAATAAAAGCGATGTGTTTTTAGGCGAAATGGGAAAAAATGGTTTTGAAGAGGCAATAAGCGATTTGGAAAGATTGGGTTCTATTATTAAGGAGCAACTTCCTAACCACAAACATGTTTTACTAGGACATAGCATGGGCTCAATGCTTTCTAGGCGCTTGGTGCAAAGAGGCGCATTTAAACCTGATGCGCTAATTTTAATAGGCACACCCTCGCCTATTTTGATGATACCTATTGGGATTATGATAGTTGGTTTAGCAAAATTATTAAAGATTGATTATCCATGGGATATGGGAAAGATTTTTTCTAAAAATCTTAGAGTGAAACGCTTTGGCAAAGGCTTAAGGGGGAGTTGGCTTTGTAAAAATGAACATGTAATTAGAGAGTGTATTAATGACCCATTATGTCGGTTTTCTTTTACTACTAATAGCTTTTTTAATCTGTTAATAGGGTCATGGCAGTGTTTTTCTCGCTTTCAAAAAGTGCCTAAAGATTTGAAGGTTTTATTTATGAGTGGGAGCGATGATGTGGCGGGGGATTTTTCAAAAGGCGTGGTGCGTGCTATGGAATGTTTGCAAAGACAAGGCGCTTCTAATGTAATGATAAAACTTTTTGGTGGCTTAAGACATGAGATATTAAATGAACATAGTAAAGAAGAAGTGCTTACAGAAATGCTTGATTGGCTAGAAAGGGCATTAAAAGAGGGTTAATTTTTAAAACACTATGAGCATTAAGGGCATTTTCTCTGTGTATAGTAGATTTGGGCTTGATTTAAATAATCTCATAAAAAATCTATAAAAAATAGGCTTTTAATTCATCTAATTAAAAATTTTAAAATCAGTGAATCTTGTAAAAAGGCAGTCTCAAAGAATCTTTTAAGATGCCATAAAATGTTTATATAAGTTCTGTTTTTTTTGGGGGGGGGGTTGGTTGCTAAATTCTGTGGTTTTAAAACAATAATATCTTGCAAACTTTCCCTAAAAGTTTGCATAATTTTTCTTCTAGCTCGTTGCTTAGCACGGTGCTTTTGAGGGTATTCTTCAATAGCCTTTTCAATTTTTGGAATTTCCCAATAGGTAAAATTGTCTACTTCTACTAATTGTGCCTCACAGCTGGCAAAAAATTTATCATGGTCTTGGAAAACTTTTTGGTTGTTGCCATTGAGAGAAATTTGTCCGTTATTTGGGATACCAAGCACTTTAGAACATCCTAGAACCTCTCCTAATTCTTTAGCTAATTTGATTAAGAAAAAGTTTGGTCTAGTCTTGCAATATTTGGCAAAAAATTGATAATGCAATTCATTTAAATCTTTTACACCTTGAATAGCGCCAATAAGCAAGTGATTGTGATGAGTTTTACAAAAACTAATTCTATAAAGAAAGTGGTTACCTTTTTCGTTTATGTATTGAATGGTAATGCCCCATGAACCCTCAAAAATATAGGGTGTTTCTAAAAGTCCAAATTTAAATTCATATTTTCCATGTTCTGTTGTAGCGGTATGAAAAGTAGCTGTTTTAATTTCTAAGAAAGGGGCAATTTGATGTGTTTCTAAATTCTTTAAATATAAATCTTGCAAAAAACGCATATCTGTGGTTAAACAAGCTAAATTTTGTGAGTTATTAAAACGAAAATCACAAAAATGCTTTAAAGCAAGCTCTCATATTTACAATGCGGTCTTTTCTAGGCAACAAGCTTTCAATTGTCTTAACTTTGACTCCCATAAGAAGTTTTTCTGGCTCATAACTTCTATCAGCTATCATCTCAATAACACCCATCCAAAAAGCTTGGAAGTGATACTTTCTTAAAAGCTTTAACATAAACAATATAGCAATTTGAACACACTTTTGATAAGTAGCTAACATCAATTCCCTTTACAATAAAATTCATAACACTTTTACAATACAAAAAGAGTTTTTATTCTATCTAAAAACTTTTTTATTTAGCTTAAAGACTTAAATTACTTTAAGTGGCGTTTTTCTAAAGCGTTTTGAATAGACATAGAAGGGGTTAAATAACGATAATAAGTAAGAATTTCTGTGATATTTTTAAAAATAGGGGCAGCAACCTTGCTAGCATAATACTCTTCTTTACCATGTGAGCCTAAGACAACTACTCCAATAGTAAAAACACGCCTTTCATCTTCTACAAAACCAAAGAAAGAGCTGTTGTAGGATTCTTCGCTATAGCCACCTCCTTTGGCTATCCTAGCAGTTCCTGTCTTGCCTCCAACCCATAATCCCTCAGATTGAGCGCCCTTACCGGTTCCATAACGCACTACTTTAAGCAAGGTTTCTCTCATTTTTTGAGCGCTTTTTTTACTAATAGCTTGAATAATAGGTTTTTGTGTGGGGATATAAATATCGCCATTTGGAGCAGTTTTTCGTTGCACTAAGTAGGGGGTAACCAATTTGCCCTCATTAGAGAATGCGCCATAGGCTCTAAGAAGTTGCAAGAAAGTGGCATTCAATCCATAGCCATAAGAGATACTTCCCTTTAAAACCTCACGCTTAAAGGCATTTAAGGGAGGGATTTTCCCTTGACTTTCTAAAGATAAATCAATGCCTGTTTTTTGCGAAAAGCCATAATTTAAAAGCCCGTTATAAAAATCTTCAGGAGTTAGATTTTTGCTAATTTTTATCATGCCCACATTGCTAGATTTGATGAGAATATCTTCTATAATGGTTTTTTGACTAGGGATAAAATCATCTTTAATAGTGTATTTACCAAGCTGATAAAAACCTTTATTCAAATCAATGCGTGCTTTAGGATTGATAAGGTTTTTATCTAATAATAAAGAATATACAATGGGTTTAATCGTGCTACCGGGCTCAAAAACTTTTTCAGCTACACTAGGATTTAAGCTCTCATAATCGCTTGTTTTTATAGTGTTTGGGTCAAAGCGATTGCTTGTAGCTAGAGATAGGATTTCCCCACTTTTTGGGTTAATAATACCTACTAAAATTTCCTTGGCTTTGAGTTTGGCCTTAGTTTTATCCAAAAGGACTTCAATCTCTTTTTGGAGTTTTAGGGGAATGCTTAAATACACTTCAAAGCCATCAAGGCGCTTTTTTTCTATGTAAGAGCGGTTTTGAATAAAATTAAAGCTCACATCTCTTTTGCCTATTTTTTCACCATTTTGTTGGGCATCAAGCGAATTGTTTTGAGCTTTTTCAATCCCCTTTTTTCCGGTGGTAATAGTGAGCTTATCTTCTTCTTTTTTTTGCACATAGCCAACAATTGGCTCTAAACTATCTTTATAGGGGTAATGCCTAGAAACACCGCTTACTTCAATATCTAGCCCTTGTTTTTGCCAAATTTTATTATTCTTATCTTTAAAGTTTTGAAAAACGCCATAAGTAAGGAATTTTTTATTTAAATCTTTGAGATTAGCTGCCGTATTTGGCGTGAGATTATAAGCTAGGGTGGTGTAGCCATTAGTATTGAGAGAATTTCTTAGAGATGTTTTAGGGATATTGCTATAAATAGAGAGAAAATCTATAAAAAATTCTTTTTTTTCGGGGTTTAAAAACCTTGTATCAAAGCCGAGTTTAAAAAGTTTTTGTGAGCTTGCTAGGCTATAGCCATCTTGACTATAGATGGTGCCTCTTGTGGCAATATCTTGCTTATTGATTATTAAGTTTGGCATGTTGCTTTTAGGAAAAGTGGCTTTAAATAGAGCCACAGCTAAAAAGAGTAAAAAAAGCACTAAAAATGCGAGCGTAGCTATAGCGCTTTTATATTTTTGACTTGTTAGAAAGGTTTGTGAATCAAAAGGGCTTGATGAATTTTCTTGGGGATTTTCTTGTAAGTCCATATCAAGTTCTCAATCGTTTTGAAAAATTTAGTGGGCTATGTTGGCAAAAGATTAAAAGAAAGGCATGGGCAACAAAAGCTATTATTTTGAAAAATTTTAAGCGTTTATTTAAGGCACACCCCAATAAAAAGGGGTATAAAAGGAGTGTTAAAGCTTTTTTTAAACAAAACACTTAAAAACTAAATTTGTGTTCTTAAGAGTTCTTTATAGGCGCTTATGGCTTTATTGCGCACTTCAAGCATAAGTTTCATGCTTGTTTCAGCCCTTCCTATCGCAATGGCCGCTTGGTGTAAATCCTTGATTTGCCCTGTTGCCATATCAGCGATAGCTTTATCAGATTGCTCTTGTGTGCTATTAAGCTCATTGATAGACTGCTTGAGAAGTCGTGAAAACTCTCCGCCTTTTTGCTCTTTGAAAGCGTTTCCTGTCTCTTCCTGTCTGGCTCTATTATCAGTATTAAGCTCAGAGAAAGCGTTCAGTAAGCTTTTGTCATTATGTATGGCTTGCATAGAACCTCCTTAAGCTCTTTAGTTTTTCTAAATCGTCTATTTTATAAAATATTTTATCCATGTTTTAGTTAACGCTCGTAATTTTAACCCTATTAAATATCAAATTTAACTCATGCTTGTAACATGCTAATTGCATTATGTGCCATATTCTTTGCGCTTTGGAATGCTGAAACATTGGCTTGATAAGCCCTTGTTGCCTCAACTAAGTCTGCCATTTCTACCACTGCATTCACATTAGGATAAGCTACATAGCCTTGAGCATTAGCATCAGGGTGTGTGGGGTCATATTTCATTAATGGTTCTTTGTCATCACGCACGATTTTATCCACATAAACACTTGTTATAGGAGTTAGCGGGTTTTCATCGCCCTCATTTAAGGGGTCTTCATAAGGCACAATAGTATTGTTTTGAGCTAATTTTTGATTTAAAATCTCATTAAAATCAAAAGATTTAAATACGGCTTCTTGTCTTCTATAAGGACCGCCCTCGCTAGTGCGTGTAGTATTAGCATTGGCAATGTTAGAAGAAATGAGATTGGCTCTTAAGCGTTGAGCTGACAACCCATAACCACTAATATCAAAAGAAGATAAAAACATGTTTTTTCCTTATAAAACTAAAATTACAAACTCTTACTAGATTCAATGGCATAATTAATTACGCCACGATATTTTTTCAACGCAGCACTTAGGGCTAGATACATAGTAGAGTTCTTGCCCATTTCGCTTGTTTCAATATCCAAATCCACACTATTACCATCATTTTTTGCTAAATGCCCATCTCTATAAAAGAGACTTGCCCCTTGTGAATCGCTATCTACAAACCCTAAATGTTTAGGGTCTGTATAAGCTAGTGATAGGGCTTGACTAGATTTATCATCAAAGATTTCAGCCTTTTTTTGTGCTAAGACGCTTTCAAAATCTAAATCTTTAGGTCTGTAAAAGGGCGTATCCACATTAGCAATATTAGAGGCAATCATATCTTGGCGTAACGCTCTATAATCTAATGCCTTATAAGCAAGTGGGAACGCTTTAGAAAAATCCATTTAAAACCCCTTTAACCCTATTATTGACAATTTAGCTATTCACACGACTATTGCAGTATGCAAAATTTATTCCAACTTTGAGTTATTTATAACCAAACTAGCCTAAGCAAGTGCATAAAACAATACAAAAACCCTAAAGGGACGCTAAAAAGCGAGCAAAATTTTGGGCTATTATAGTGTAAAATACTTCTAAAGTGCCTTAAATTTTATTGGCAATGGTTTTTGAGTTAAAGGTTTTTAGATAGTTAGTAAGAAATATGGGGAAAGAAAATGACTGCAGATAGAAATCTGTTTTTTTGTGTCTCAGCACTGATTTTTTTAGGGGTGCTAATGAGTTATTCTCTCTCAAGCTATACAAGTGTTGTGCTGTATCATTATGGAGAGTTTCATTTTTTTGTGCGCCAATTATTTAGTGCTTTCTTGGGTATAGGAATTATGTGGGGGCTTTCCAAGCTAGACCCAAAAAAATGGTTTAGTCGTCTGGGTTTTTTACTTTTCTTTCTTCCATTATTACTAACAATTGGCATGGTATTTTTACCAGAAAGTCTTTCTAGTAGCGCAGGAGGAGCAAAGCGTTGGATTCGTTTAGGATTTTTCTCTTTAGCACCTTTAGAATTTTTAAAAATTGGTTTTACTTTCTTTTTAGCATGGAGTTTGTCTCGCACTTTTGTTTTGCAAGATAGGGCGAGCGTGAAAGAAGAGGTGATTACTTTTGTGCCTTATTCGCTCGTTTTTTTGCTTTTAGCATTTGTAGTAGGGGTTATGCAAAATGACTTAGGACAAATTGTTCTTTTGGGAGCAGTTTTAGCCGTTTTATTGGTGTTTTCTGGAGGAAGTGCGCACTTATTTGGCTTAATTGTTTCAGGGGCTTTTGCAATTAGCGTGATAGCTATTGTTACAAGTGCACATAGGATTTTGCGCCTAAAATTATGGTGGTCAAATTTACAAAATTCATTTTTTGCTTTTTTGCCAGATAAACTAGCTAATGCGCTTAGAATGAATGATTTGCCTGAGTCTTATCAAATTTTCCATGCAGGAAATGCTATGTATAATGGTGGATTTTTAGGGCAAGGGCTAGGGTTAGGGCAAATTAAGCTAGGGTTTTTAAGCGAAGTGCATACAGATATGGTTCTAGCTGGAATTGCAGAAGAATTGGGCTTTGTAGGCTTGTTGTTTTGTGTGATGGTGTTTGTGGTATTAATGGTGTTTATTTTTAAGATTGCTAATCGCCTAAAAGAGCCAAAACATGCGCTTTTTTGTGTGGGGGTAGCGTTATTGTTGGGATTTTCTTTAGTCATCAATGCTTTTGGAGTTGGAGGGATTTTTCCGGTTAAGGGGTTAGCAGTGCCTTTTTTAAGCTATGGAGGTAGCTCTTTACTAGCCAACTGCATAGCAATTGGGCTAGTTTTAAGCCTTGCAAGATATGCTAAAGATGAGATTTCTTAGCAAGGCTTAGATAGGTTATTTCCAAAGAAATTGTTCTATTTCTTTTTCATTTAATCCAAATACAACTTCATAATATTCTTTAACAATCTTTTGAATATCTACACCCTTAAAAGCTTCTGGATAGGCTTTTGTTGCGATAAAGAGACTAATTAAAGGCGCTCTAGGCCCTCCTATATCCATAGTGGGGAGTTTATAAACTTGCTTATTCTTTACAGCTTTAATAGTGGCAAATTGTGGGTTATTTAAAACATCTTCAGGCTGTAAGGCGCTTACCCACCAAATGAAGATAATTTCTGGATTTTCTTTAACGATTTTTTCCATGCTAATTTCAGCACGCCCAAATTTGACATATTTTAAGCCAAAGTTATCAATACCACCTTTTTCTAAAATATCAGAACTAATAGTGTGATAGCCACTTACCATATTGACTTTGTGAAAAAATTCTACCCCCTTTTTTCGTTTGACATTTTTTAAGCGTTCTTTGACAAAGTCTAAAGTTTCTTGCATTTTTTGAAACTTCTTAGAGGCATCAATTTGCAAAAGACTAGCTTGTGCCTTAATATTATTCATAGCCTCTTTTATGCTTTGTTCTTGAAAAGAAAGAAACGAAATATTAAATTTTTTAGCATATTCAATAGTCTTAGGGTTGCCTACAAAAGTTACTACAACATCAGGAGATAACTTCTTAAGCTCTTCAGTATTTAGGGCTGAGAGATGGTCTCCACCAATAGATTGAATACTTTTAAGATTCTTGGCGGTTACTTGGTTAATATCAATTCTAAAACCATAGCGAGAAAGCCCTACAACCTTATCCCAAGTGCCAAGCATTGCTGGCACTTCAGCATAGCTCCCCAAATAAACCATTTTATGGATAGGGAGCTTAAAAGTTTGCTCTCCAAAATAATCTTTGAGTTTGATTTCTTGTGTAGTAGCACTAGAAACACTAGGTAAAGCCATAGAGCCTAAAAATACGCTCAATAAACAAGAGACAATAGGTTTTTTAAAACGAGTTATTAGCATAAGATAGCAACCTTTCTTACATGTGGATATGATTTAAGGGGATATTATAACACTCTTAAAAAATCATTTGTTAATTGGAAACATTATCTAAAAAAGTGAAAAAGTGAAAAATAGTAAAAATGAAACTATTTTTCATCAATTATAGGTATTTTAATAAGAAAAGCTTATGGGTATTAACTTTTTAAGAATATACTTCTCTTTGTTTCCTTAAATGGAAAAATGAATTAAATTATTGATTCATAATAATATTTAAATATAGGAGTATATTATGCTAGTTACTAAACTTGCCCCTAATTTCAAAGCATCTGCTGTTTTAGGGAATAACCAAATTGATAAAGAGTTTGAATTATCTAAGAATTTAGGTAAAAATGGTGCGGTTCTTTTCTTTTGGCCTTTGGACTTTACTTTTGTATGTCCTTCAGAAATCATTGCGTTTGACCACAGAGTGAAAGATTTCCAAGATAAAGGTTTCAATGTAATTGGTGTTTCTATTGATAGCGAGCAAGTGCATTTTGCTTGGAAGAACACCCCTGTAGAAAAAGGCGGTATTGGTCAAGTATCTTTCCCTATGGTATCTGATATTACCAAAAGTATCTCAAGAGATTATGATATTTTGTTTAATGAGGCAGTTGCCTTAAGAGGTTCTTTCCTAATTGACAAAAATCAAATCGTGCGCCACGCAGTTATCAATGACTTACCACTAGGTAGAAATGTAGATGAAATGCTTCGCATGGCTGATGCACTTTTATTCTTTGAAGAATATGGTGAAGTTTGCCCAGCTGGTTGGAGAAAAGGTGATAAGGGTATGAAAGCTACTGCTGAAGGCGTTGCAGAATACCTTAAAGACCACGCAAAAAACCTTTAATTGGTTGCTTTGATTTAACGGCTTTTATTTTTAGCGAGAGAGCTTTGGCTCTCTTGTTTCTTCATTTTTCATTTTTTAGTTTTTGTTTTTAATTTAGATGTTTGTCTTAAGCTTTTTTGAATTTGATTCAAAAAGATTATTATTAAAGGATTTTAATGAATATTTTTAAGCGTGTTTTTTGTATGGTTATGGTGATTTTAGGCTGTTTGAATACTTTAGAAGCCCATAAGCACAAGCAAAAGAAAGAAAAATATGAAATAACCCAAGAGATTAAAGTAGGGGCTACACCTATTCCACATGCTCAAATTTTGCAATCAGTCGTGCAAGATTTAAAAGAGCAAGGCATTGCTTTAGTGATTGTGCCTTTTACTGATTATGTTGCGCCTAATTTAGCCTTAATGGATGGCTCATTAGATGCGAATTTTTTCCAACACCGCCCTTATTTAGACCGATTCAATTTGGATAGGCATGCGCATTTAATTGATGTAGCAAGCATTCATTTAGAGCCTTTGAGATTTTATTCCAGAAAAATCACTAATATTAAAGATTTGAAAAAAGGCTCTGTGATTGCTGTGCCAAATGACCCAAGCAATCAAGGCAGAGCATTACTTTTATTGCATAAGCAACAAATCATTACACTTAAAGACCCTAGCAATTTATATGCCAATGAGTTTGATATTGTAAAAAATCCTTATAACATCAAAATCAAGCCCTTAGAGTCTGCGATGTTGCCTAAGATTTTAGACGATGTAGATGGCGCTATAGTGCCCGGAAATTATGCTTTACAGGGTAAGCTTAAGAACCCTTTATTTTCAGAAAGCAAGGATTCGCCTTATGTCAATATCTTAGCTACTCGTGAAGATAATGCTGAAAATGAGGGGATTAGAAAGCTTATCCAAGCCTTACAGAGCGATAAGACCAAGCGTTTTATTATGGATACCTACAAGGGTGAGATTATTCCAGCATTTTAATCTTTTTGATTTTTATATTAACTTGATAGGTATAAGCCTTAACTTATTTTTTAAGCGCTGATAATAAAACACAAAAGAGTTTAACGCTTTTTTTAGCGTTAAACTCTTAGCTTTGAAAACCTTGTAGGTGTTTGAGCAATCTAACAAGGTCTTAAAAGCACATTGGATACGAATTTAGCCTTTAATCTTAAAGCACTTAATTGTGTGTATTAACACATAAAGAGCCTTGAATCAAACAAAATAAGGCTTAAAAACCCTCCCTTAAAAAAAGAGTTTTTATCATCAAAGAAATTAATTTATTAAAAAGATTGTTAAGTATTAATATTGATTTATAACAGAGCCAATTAGAAATATATCCAAAAAAGAAGTGATTATGGGGGGATAATCTCTAAGCTTTTTTACAAAAAGAACTTATTAAGCAAAATCAATATTTAAATGAGGTTTAGTCCTCTTGTAAGAGAGAGGGTGTTTTTAAACTCTTTTGAGGAATATAGCCAAGCTCATAGAGCTTATTACTCATTTTGACTAATAGCCCCCCAAGTTTTGAGCCTCCTTGACCATGTTCTACTAAGATAGTAATCGCATAAGTTGGGTCTTCATAAGGTAAGAATGCCGTAATCCATGCATGGGAGCGATGAAAATATTCCATATCTTTTTCTTTAATGCGCACCATCATGCTTTGAGGGATTTCTACAACTTGAGCGGTGCCGGTTTTGCAAGCTAAAGTTACCTTAGAACCTCTTGTAGAATAATAAGCGGTGCCATTTTTATGGTTGCATACCTCATACATGCCCATGCGTAAAGCCCCTAGTTTCTTTTTTTGAAAATCACTAAGAGGGTCTTTAAGCGTGTGTGTGGCATTCATAGCAAAATGTGGGGTGGCAAGCTTGCCTGTAGCAATCAAACCGGTATAAGCAAGCACTTGCAAAGGTGTAGCTAAAAACGAGCCTTGACCTATAGCAGTAATGAGCGTATCGCCTACTTTCCAATCTTGGTTGAATTGCTTAAGTTTCCATAAATTATCTGGCACAATCCCTACAAATTCATTGGGTAAGTCTATGCCTGTTTTTTCCCCAAAACCTACTTCTCTTAAAGTTTTGGAGAGTTTTTCTATAGAAATTTCAAGCCCAAATTTATAAAAATACACATCTACAGATTCTCTAATGGCTTTATAAAGATTAGAGTTTCCATGCCCTGTATTTTTCCAATCCCTAAATTTACGCTTGCCTACCTCAATAAAAGGAGGTGTAGAAATAGTGGTATCTTCAGTGATATTTAAATTCTCTAAAAAGCTTAGCCCCACACCCATTTTTACTACCGAGCCTGGCGGATAGAGTGCGTTGCTAAAGCGATTTAAAAGGGGGTTATGAACATCGTTTTGGAGTTTTTGCCATTTTTCTTGGCTAATGCCTCCAATAAAATCATTCAAATTATATTCAGGATAACTTCCAGCCACTAATAATTCGCCATTTTTGACATTCATTACTAAAAGTGCGCCTTGCTTATCTTTAAAAAGCTCATTTGCCTCTTCTTGCAAGCGTTTGTCTATGCTTAATTGCAAATGATTATCTGTGCTAGGAGGCACAACTTCTAAAGTGGCTAATTCTTGATTAAGCGCATTCACACGCATAATCTTGTAGCCAACCTTGCCCCTTAAATGTTTGTTATATTCTTTTTCAATGCCAATTTTGCCTACAATTTGGCTGTATTGATTTTCTTCATCATCTTTTAAATCTTGCAAGCTTGCTACACCCACATAGCCTAGAATATGCGAGGCAAGTGCATTGTTGGGGTAGTGGCGCTTGTTTAGGGGATGCACAAAAATGCCATCATGTTGAATGAGTTTGGTGTAAAGTGGTTGCATGGTTTGATAGGGAATAAAGCCAATAACCTTAATAAGATTATGATTGTAGAGTGAATTTTCTTTTTGATAATTGCTTAAAAGAGCCTCTTTGGTAAAATGGGGAAAATAATGTTGGATAATGTTAATTTTTTCTAAAAGCTCCTTTTTTTTGAGCATACTCGGTAAAAAAATCCCAAAAACAAGCTCATTTACAGCTAAATACTTGTTGTTTCTATCAGTGATATTGCCTCTTTTTGGGACTAAAAATTCTTTTTTAGTCATGTTTCTTTCAGCTAATTTTTCGTAGTATTCTTGATTTTTTACACTTAAGACAAAAAGATTGAGAGCAAGGATAGTCCAAACGCCGACAAAAAGAAATAGCAATAGGTTATAGCGCAAGTTTTTCATAAGAGCTCCATAAGGCGCTTTCTATGAGCGCAAAAATAACAAAAGGATAGAGAGTGTTCCAATTTGGTATATCAAAGAAAAAATGCGATAAATACAAGAAATATATCGCAAAGATATGCCAACTTTTAAAGATAAAACTATTATTTAAAAAGCGCAATGAATTTTTATAAAATATTTGATGATAAACAATAAACAGAAGGGTTAAAATCCCTAAAGTTTGCATATGCATGCTCTCAAACGAAAATAAGCAAACAAACACACCAATACAGAGCAAAAAGCGCTCATGCACTCTCGCATAAACTAAGAATAAAACCCCAATCATAGGGGGTAAAATAGGGAATAAATCCCTTAAGAGACTATAAATATAAAAGAGCGCACACCATAATAAGGGGGTATAAAAATGGCTGTGTTTTAGAGATTGGTGTGAGTGCATTTTAAATCGCTTGTATGGGGTTAAGCAAGTAATTTAAGAGAGTTTGGCGCACCATATTAAGATTAGGAAACTTAAAAGAAAGAGCGCTAAAATCATTTGTATTGATTAAGAAAGGTTGAGGAGAATTGGCTAAAAGGCGGTGTTGCTCATTTTTGTTAAGTTTGTCAAATTTAGTAAAAAGGGGCAAATAAACTTGGTCTGGTCTTAAAATCGCTTGTAGATTGTCTCTAGCGTTTATATCAATATCCAAATTCAAATGGCGTGAGTCAATCAAATGCACAAATAGCTTAATAGAAACTCTAGTGCTTAGTAATTCCCATAAAAAGCCCTCCCATTCTTTCTTTAAACTTTTGCACACTTTTGCGTAGCCAAATCCGGGCAAATCAATGACATTAAAAGTGGTTTGAAAGTTTTTTTCTTTATCTTCCCAAGTGGTAGTAAAGAAGTTTGCTAGACGAGTTTTACCCGGAGTTGCAGAACTTTTAGCAAGGTTTTTATTTAATAAGGTGTTAATAAAAGTGCTTTTACCCACATTGCTACGCCCCAAAAAGACCATTTCAGATACCGCACTTGCAGGGCATTGAGAGAGTTTGGCCGCAGAAGTTACAAATTGTGCCTCTTTGATATGTATCATGGCTTTTCCTTATTGGATTTTTGGTTTAGCTCTTGGCTAGGTTTTTTGGTTTGGGTGGTTTTTTTAGCATTTTGTTTTAATTTAGCCTTGCGATTTTCTTCATTAATGTCTTCAATATCAAAGATAAATTTAGCTGGGTGGTTCTCGCTCCCTAGCACATCAGCATAGCCCTTGGTTTTATTGAGGATAATTTCATCACCCGTTATGGTATTAGATTTTCCTATCTCTTTAACAATAGCATTTTTAATCAGTCTGTATTCTCCACTAAGAGCGTTATAAATGAGTTTGTCAGCACTCCCTTGAATCTCACGATTATCTTCTGTAAAAATAATAAAGCGCACATTTTTGGTTGCCTCATAGCGTTGAGGGCGATTTTTGTCATTCAAAAACACACTTACTTTATCGGCAAAAAGCCTGTCTTTGCCCTTTTTAATTTGCACATTGCCTTGAATAATAGCCATCTTGGTTTTATCTTGGGCTAC
Organism: Helicobacter cetorum MIT 00-7128; assembly: GCF_000259255.1. Classification (NCBI taxonomy): domain Bacteria; kingdom Pseudomonadati; phylum Campylobacterota; class Epsilonproteobacteria; order Campylobacterales; family Helicobacteraceae; genus Helicobacter; species Helicobacter cetorum. Next base: position 80,110 of record NC_017737.1, on the reverse strand, counting down.
AAATTTATTGCCTGTAATCTCTAAGCGCTCTTTTTTAGCTAAAAGCCCCTTTTTTTGTGGCTCTGCAATGAGAGCATTGCTTAAAAGCCCTAATAAAACACCAAGTAACAATACCAAGCGCATTTAAAACTTCCCTTGAAAAGAGGGGAATTTTTTATTTTCTTTTTGACTTTTTTTGATTTCGTCTAAAAGCAATTCGGCTTGCACATTTTGGGCTTGAATGCGTTGGGCGTTGTGCGAATAATTAATATCAAGCCCTTTGATTTCCCCCTCATCTGAAACAAGCACAAATTTGCCTTTGCCTTTAAAGTTTTGTTCTTTATGATTATAAACGCCTGTTTCACTCCAAAAGCTAGAATTATCACTTCTAGTATAAGTTACGCCTTTAGGGAAAAAATACAAATCTTGTTGGCGTTTAGCCTCTTTGGATTGCACGCTTTCTATGGCATTTTCGTTATAGCGACTAATTTTGGAATCAAAAAAAATTTCATAATCATCATATTGCAAGGCTTTTTTACCCTGAATGGATAAATCAATCACATCTTCACTCATTTGAAAAGCCTTAAAATTTTCTAGTTCAATTTTTGGAATGTTTTCTTTAGAGATAATGCTAGTAGGCTGGGAGCGTAAAAAGAAAAAAATTAAGCCAATAGTTATAATAGAGAGAATAATAAAAAAATTTAAAACACTATTAGAGGTAAAGCCTAAATGCTTCATCTTTTAAACCCTCTAATTCTATAAGATAGTCAATAACCTCTCTAACAGCCCCTTTACCTCCTAAGCTTTGCAATACTCTACTAGCTTTATTTTTAATATCAGCATGCGCATCAAAGGGCGCAAAACTTAGAGCGCATTCTTTAAACATGCTTAAATCATTGTAATCATCGCCTACGCATGCGATTTCTTGGGTGCTAAGTTTCAAATTTTGTTTAAGCTCTCTAACAATAGCGCCCTTATCTTTAACCCCCATAAAAACATGTTGAATACCTAAACTTTGCATGCGCTTTTCTACAATAGGCGAAGTTCTGCCGGTAATAATAGCAATTTCCTTATTGAGCTTTTTCCATAGCACCATGCCAAGCCCATCTTTAACATTAAAAGCTTTGATTTCTTGCATATTTTCATCAAAATACAATGCGCCATCAGTGAGTGTGCCATCTACATCTAAAAGCAATAACTTAATCATTCTCTAACTAAAATCGCTCCCTTATGATGAGAAGAGGCGAAGTCTTTTGCCTCTTCTTCACTTTGAAAACCTTGCATAAGCACTTTATTTAAGCCATTAATTTCAATAATTTTAGTAGAGTAGTTTTTGTATTCAGTTTTTAATTTTTCTGCTAATTCTAAAGCACCCTCTTTGCGTCTAAACGCACCCATTTGCAAAGAAAATCTCCCTCCACTCACACTTTTTTGACTTTCGCCAACCTTAAATTCTTTATGCAAAGTTTTTGAAGAATTAGCATTAAAGGTTTGCTCGTATTGCTTAGAGATAATGCCTCCAAAGCCTAAAATGATTAAACGCACATTGGCTGTGCCTTTCTTAACCATATCAATATCTCTAGCAGCCGCATTAGACAAATCAATAATGCGGTTATTCACAAAAGGCCCCCTATCATTAATGCGCACAATGGTGCTTAGATTATTCTCTTTATTAATCACTTTTACAATAGTATTCATAGGCAAAGTTTTATGTGCTGCAGTGTGTGCATACATGTTGTAAATCTCGCCATTACTTGTTTTTTTAGCATGAAAGTTTGGACCATACCAACTAGCAATGCCATCAAAATTTTCGCCTAAATCCACTTTGGTGGGGTAATACCATTTTCCGCCTACTTGATAAGGGCGCATAGTGGCTCTTTGAATGGCGCTAGAATCACGCATGCCACTATCTAGGGCTTGATTGGTTGTGTTATTAGTTTGTGGAATCTCTTGGTGTTTGAAATGGCGTTCAAAGAAATTACGCTTATAAGTGGCAGTTTTAGTTGTGGGGTCATAATCTCTAGCATTTTCATACGCACGCAAACTTTCATGTTTATAGAATAAGTTTTTTTTCACCACTTGGTCTTCTGATTTGTGAGCGCAAGCGCTCATAATAAGTGCTAAGATGAGTAAAGAGATAGGATATTTTCTCATTAGAAAGCCTCATTACGAGCAAATTTTTTATCAAGGGGGATTAAAAGGCGCTGATGAATAGTGATATGAAAATTTTTAAGATTATTAGCTAATTGAATGCTTGAAATGCTAACTTTATAGCGCTTGGCAATAGAAAATAAGGTTTCTTTAGGCAAAACAACATGGGTAAGAAAGAGATTTTTAGAATGCCTATAGGACTGATTAGCTTGCCTTTGGATAGAAGGAGTCTTTTTTCTAAAATTTTGGTTAAATTGGCGTTGTCTAAAAAGAGCGAGCTTTTCATAAGGGATATAGACCGTGTAGGTAGGCGCTTTTGAGGGGAGGATATTATAGCGGAATTGGTGGTTATAAGATTTGAGCGTTTTTAAACTTAGTTGTAAATTGTGAGCGACTTTTTCTAAAGAAGTGTGTCTTTTAAGTTGCACCCCAACTAAACTCACTCTTGCTCCACGATTGAGCAAGTATTCTTTATTCTTAAGATTATCTAAGCTATTAAACCTTAAAGCAAGACTTAAGATAGAACGGATATAGTCTCGTGTCTCTTTGGGGAGGTATTTTTTATTTTCATCTAGCAAGACTTTAATATCTGAGCTACCAGATTTTCTAATGGCGTTTTGCACATTGCGTAAGCCATAATTATAAGCCATAGCTACTAAATACCATTGTCCGGTTTGTTTGTAGAGTCTTTTGAGATAGACAATCGCTGCTTGAGTGCTTTTGATAGGGTCTCTTCTTTCATCAATATAGTGATTGACCTTGAGGCGTAATTCTCTAGCAGTTTCTGGCATAAATTGCCAAATACCTACAGCCTTTTTTTTGCTATAAGCCCTTGTTGAAAAGCGAGATTCTGCCATAGCTAGGAATAAAAATTCTTGAGGCACATTAGCCTCTCTTAGCATGCTTTTAATGATTGGGATAAATTGGTAATTAGAATCAAAGCGATGCACTAATTTTTGCCATTCTTCCTCTTCATTCACATTTTTTAGGGCATTTGGCATTTGGGCTAAAAAGCTTGCATTCACTCCAAAAGTCTCTAAAATCTTGGTATTTATGCCAGATTCAAATGCCACTTCAGCATAGCTTGTAGAAATTAGTGCAAGCGAGCCAATAACAACAGACAAAAACCATTTTTTACTAAAATACTTCATTGTGCTTATAAATTATAATCCTTATGCAAATCCAAAGCGCTGATTGATTTTGTTGCCAAGTGTAAGGGCGTTAAACCAAGCGCATTATACCTAAACTTAATAAATGACCGAGCTTTTTAAAGGGAAGTTAAAAAGCTTTTGGGCGTTATTTGTAGTCAATTTAGCAAGTTTTTCTAAATCAATATGGAGTATTTCGGCAATTTTTTCAGCGATTAAAGGGATATAAGTGGGACTATTTCTTGTGCCTCTATAAGGGTGTGGGGTCAAATAGGGTGCATCAGTTTCTAAAACAAGGCGCTCTTTAGGAATAGAAGGCAAAATTTCTACGAGTTTTTTAGCATTCTTAAAAGTGCTAACTCCACCAATACCATAATAAAAGCGTTCGCTCAATTCTAAAAGCATGCTATCAGCATTAAAACAATGTAACACCCCTCTAGCCTTAGGGTAACTTTTTAGAATTTCTAAACTATCAAAACTAGCCTCTCTAATATGAATAATCAAAGGCTTGTCATGCTTAATAGCAAATTCAATTTGCTTGATAAAGATTTCTTTTTGCTTATTCTTATAAGCCTCTCGTTCATTGAGTTCAGGTAAGCGATAATAATCAAGACCGCATTCGCCTATAGCTAGGCATTTTTTATGGCTAACAAAATTTTCAAATAATGACAAATCAAAACTATCCACATCATAAGGGTGTGCCCCAATAGCAAAAAATACATTTTCATGCGTATTGGCAATTTCTATAGCTTTTGGCAAGTCTTTCATATCAGCCCCGGGAATTAAGCAATATGAAACTTGTTTTTCTAAACTCTCTTTTAAGATAATCTCTAAATCATTATCATAATCTTTATGGTCTAAATGGCAATGGGTATCTATAAACATTCTTATCCTATTTCTTAATGGGTGTTTTTTTAGGTTTGAAACTTTAATATGTTAGAATAAACAATTCTAGTATTCTAGCGTAAGGAAAATAATAAGCAAAAATTATGTTTAGTGGTCTCATAGCTCAAGTGGCTAAAGTAAAGAGTTTTAAAAATAATGTTCTTACCTTAGAGAGCAATTTATATCCAAAGCTTGGGGATAGCATTGCTATTAATGGGGCGTGTTTAACGGCTATAGAAAGTTCAAAAACACATTTTAGTGTAGAGCTAAGTCAAAAAACTCAAAAAAGTGTGGCATTAGAAAATTATAAAGATTTAGTGCATATTGAGCCAGCCTTGCAAGCTAATGCACGATTAGATGGGCATTTTGTGCAAGGGCATGTGGATGCGATAGGGGTTATTGAAAAGATTCAAAGAAATGTTAATCAAGTGGATTTTTTTATCAAAGCCTCCAAAGAAACCTTAATGTTATGTATCCCACAAGGCTCTATTACGATTGATGGGGTAAGCTTAACTTTAACAAGTGTTGAAAAAGAGGGCTTTTGGCTTACAATCATTCCTTATACCTTTGAAAATTCGCTTTTTAAAACCTATCAAGTTAAAAGGCGTGTGAATATTGAAACAGATTTGTTAGTAAGGAGCATTGCCTCTTTATTAAAGCGTCAAAATGAGTTAAAGAATACTCATTCTTGGGCAGAATTAGATGCTTTAACACTAGGGTTTTAATGGCAAAATCTCTTAAAGCTGCGGCTCTAGCCTATAACATGGGGCAAGATTATGCGCCTAAAGTTATAGCTAGTGGGGTAGGTGAAGTGGCTAAAAGAATTATTCAAAAAGCCAAAGAATATGATATAGCATTATTTTCTAATCCTATCTTGGTAGATTCGCTTTTAAAGGTGGAATTAGATAGTGCGATACCCGAAGAATTGTATCAAAGTGTGGTTGAGGTTTTTTTATGGCTTAATGGCGTAGAAAATGATGCGCAAATGTCAAAATGAGTGAATAAGATGATAGTGGAATTAAAAAATATTCAAAAGATTTATGCAAATGGCTTTCATGCTTTAAAGGGCGTGGATTTAGAGCTTAAAAAAGGCGATGTTTTAGGCGTGATAGGCTATTCAGGGGCTGGGAAATCTACGCTTATTCGTTTAATTAATTGCTTAGAAAGGCCTAGTTCTGGAGAAGTTTGGGTTAATGGAATCAATTTATTGAATCTAAAGCCTAAAGAATTGCAAATGGCACGCCAAAAAATAGGCATGATTTTTCAACATTTTAATCTTTTGAGTGCTAAAAATGTGTTTGATAATATCGCCTTTGCTTTAGAAATTGCCAAATGGAAAAAAACAGAGATTAAGCCAAGAGTGTATGAATTACTAGAATTAGTGGGCTTAAAAGATAAAGCACAATTTTATCCTAAAGAATTAAGTGGAGGGCAAAAGCAGAGAGTAGCTATTGCAAGAAGTTTAGCTAATAGCCCTAGTTTATTGCTTTGTGATGAGGCCACTTCTGCACTTGACCCAAAAACCACGCATTCTATTCTAGCGCTTTTAAAAGATATTCAAAAAAAATTAGATTTAAGCATAGTGTTTATCACACACCATATTGAAGTGGTTAAAGAACTTTGCAATCAAATGTGCGTGATGAGTGCTGGTGAGATTGTAGAAAGAGGTGCGGTAGATGAAATCTTTGCCAACCCTAAGCATGCAGTAACTAAAGAGCTTTTAAATTCATCGCCCACCATAGATAGTGAGCATATTTTAACGCATAAAAATGCGAGAGAAGAATTTTATAAAATTGTCTTTTTAGGCACTCAAATTGATGAGCCTATTATTTCTAATCTAATTAGGCGTTTTAAAGTAGATGTAAGCATTATTTCGGGTAATATTGAAGAATTGAGAACCAAGAATGTGGGCTATTTAGTAGTGAAATTTTTAGGCGAAGTTTTAGAAGTAAAAAAGGCTTTAGAATACTTGCATTCATTAAATTTGCATGTTGAAAAAATGGAGGCTCAGTAATGATAGCTCAAATACTCTTTCAAGCCACATTAGAGACTCTTTATATGGTGTTTGTAGCGAGTTTTTTAGCCGTGCTTTTTGGCTTGCCTTTAGGCGTGCTACTTATAGTGAGCCAAAAGGGACATTTATTAAACAAGCCCTTTTTGCATAAAATTTTAGATACGCTCGTTAATATCACTCGCTCATTCCCTTTTGTGATTTTAATCATCTTGCTTTTACCTTTATCTCGTTTGATTATTGGCACAAGCATTGGTTCAAGTGCAAGCATTATCCCTTTAGCAATTTCAGCCATTCCTTTTGTGGCTAAGCTTTTTGAAGGCTCGCTTATGGAAGTAGAGCATGGCAAGATTGAAACCACTCTAAGCTTAGGGGCAAGCAATATGCAAGTCATAAAAATAATGCTTTTAGAGAGCTTGCCCTCTTTAGTGAATAATATCACTATCACTCTAATCGCACTTATAGGCTATTCGGCTATGGCTGGGGCTTTAGGGGCTGGGGGCTTAGGGGATTTGGCTATAAGGATTGGGTATCAAACTTATAGGGGCGATATTTTATTTTATGCGGTAATCATCATTGTTGTTTTGGTGCAAATCATTCAAACGATAGGGGATTTTATTGTAAGGCGTTTAAAAAGGAGGCGCTAAAATTTATTAACTAATCATTTATTTTTTAAGGGTGTATAAAGTTTCTTTTTCTTATGATTTCTTTGTTTTGATGATTTTTAAACATAAGGAATTAATAATGAAACTAAACTTAAAATCAAAAACTTTTCAAAGCATTCTTTTAGGGGCTTTAGCTATTCAAGGACTACAAGCGGAAAAAAGCGCTTTCTTTATAGGGGGCATGTATGAAGTGGGCATAGCTACCCTTAAGAATAAAACCATAGAATATTCAGGAAGTTCCAAAAACATTGCAAAATCGTTTCCCCAAACGCATAATTCTATGATTGAGGGTTTTGGGATTCATATGGGCTATAACCAACTTTTTGGAAAAAAGGGTTGGGCGGGTTTTCGCTATTATGGTTTTTATGATTGGGGGGTAGTCAATTTTAAAAATGTTAGCATGCGTGATGATAATGATATTATCAATTTAAATTCAAAATTCAACCTTTCTAGCTATGGTGTGGGAATTGATTTATTATTAAATGTTGTCAATTTCACGCACTTTAGTTTAGGGGTATTTGGAGGCGTTGCGATTGGGGGCAATACTTGGTATTCAGCTAATCATCAAAAACCCTTAGAAACAAGGCCATCTAATCTTCCTGAGGGTGCAAATGGTAGTGGCTTAGTAGGTGGGGATTTGCATTTGAAAAAGACGCAGTTTGAATGGATGTTTAATACCGGTATTAGAAGTGTGATTGCTAAGCATGTGGGTATTGAGGCGGGGGTTAAAATCCCTATGAGAAACACACCTTATTTGCGCTTTGAAACCAAAGATGGCACGCATGCGTATCAAGAGGATTTAAAGCGTAATTGGTCGTTTTATGCGGCAATGTTTTTCTTATTCTAGTTTTTAAAGGCTTTTTTGGGGGAGAATTTGTGGATTTTAGCACACTAATTTTGACTATTTGTGTGTGAAAATCCATTGTCTTTTAGCTCAACTTAATAGACTTCATTCATGTTTGAATAGGGTTTAAAAATGGCTGATGATTTATTGAGTGTTGTTACTATTATTTTTTGATAATGTTATCTCTAACTTTTCATTGTTAGTCTTTTGGTCAATCTTAATTCATAAACAAGGAATATTAGAAGTGCAAACCAATAAAATAGCGCTTTTTGGCTTAAGGAGCGCATTAGGAGCTTTATTAGGATTTTCTTGCTTGGAGGCTAAAACCCCTTTAATAGATTTAGTTAAAAATGCGAGTTTAGACGGATTTGTTTTTGGGCGTTTCACTCAAGATGGGGGTAAAACGGGCAATGGGAATGGCATGCAATTTCGCATTAAGGCGGATTTAGCTACCGGTGAATACAAGGGTTTTTCTTTCACTGCAGGAATATTCTTTTCGCAAGACTCAGGTGTTCCGTCAAAAAATAGGCAAATTTGGGACGATATTCAAGGCTCTAGGGGGGTTAGAATGAAGAGCCAATATGATGTTTTTAGTTTCAATAATCTTTTTGTAAAAAAAACTTTTTTTAAATCTTACGCACAAGTGGGCGAGATGAATTTAAGCGCCCCCTTTTATGATAAAAGCATGGATAGAGGGATTGGAGCAAGCTTTAAAAGTAGAGATTTAAAAAATTTTGTCTTTGATTTTTCAGCTTTTGGAAGTTGGATGGCAGATGATTTATATAGTGCGGGGGTTGGCTATGATTTAAATGGTGCTAAATGTGCGGGGAGCTTAGCTAATGTGGGTTTAAACCAAAAAACCGGGCGCTTTGATTGTCAAGGAAAGGCTATAGGGGCGAATGCTAAGGGGAGTATTTGGGGGGCAGGTATAGGCAATGCGCTCTTAATAGGGGGTGTGGGTTATGCAAAAGATTTTGGCATTAACAAAAAGCACCAATTTAAAGCAAGCTTTCATGATTTATACGCCCACAAGCTCATCAATTACATGCTTTTTGCAGAGACAAATTATCGTTATCAATTTGATGAGGGGCATGGATTTGTGAATGTGTTATTTCAAATTTCAGCCACTGGTTTGAATAATAAGGCGGAGTTTCAAACCAATCGTTCGCAGTTTTTATCCACTTATTTTCAAGATAAAGTGCAAAGAGAGACTATGCAAGGGCATGCGCCTCAAGAATTGGCTCAAAATAGGGGGGTTTATAATTTTCAAGTGAGTTTCAAAAAGCGTCGTTTTTTTGCCATGCTTGGGACTTTTGGGAGCTTTGCTCAAGGCTATGCGAGCTTGATTGATAATGTTGGGGGGTTAAAAACAGCCGGTAAATTATGGAATGGTAGCCAAGGGCATGGGAGCATGGGTTTTGGGCTTATTGGAGGGGGAGCAACTAAAGATACAAGCATTTATTCATTGTATTCACAATTAGATTATCGCTTTAAGAATTTGATTTTTGCTTTGGATATGGTTTTTATTGGTGGTAAGAATAACTTCACTTTATGGGAGGGGGATACAAATCTATCTGATTTGAGCCAATATCGTGGTTGGGACCCAGCATATAGAGGCTTTAGAGCAACCAAAAATGCGACTTTTGGAGAAATCACGCCAAGCATTTCTTATAAAGTAGGTAATAGATTTACAGCCCAACTCTATTATGCGAATTTATTTGGGCAAGTGCGCATGTATAGGGTGCGTTGCCAATTAACTTATTCGTTTTAAAGAATTTTATAATTAAATATTTTTAATGTTTTTATTGTTATTTAATACTTGTTTTTTATCAAAATAATTTCTATATTAAATTATTTTTAAGAAAATTATGTTATAGTCTAGCTATTTTAAAATCAAAAAAAGGCAATAATGTGAAAGAAATGATTATTAATCTTATTAATCCGTCTCTCTCTCTCTCTCTCTCTCTCTTAAGAAGAATTTATCTCTTTATTTATTCCAATTACCTACATAGGCTTTTATAACTTTTTGTTGCGCTAAAACGCACAAGCAATATTCACGCATATATACCAACTTGGTTGATTGCAATTTTTGATTTTTAAACTTAATCAATGATTTTTTGGGGAATGAAGGGCTATTTAGACTTAACCCCTTAGTAATACAAGCAAAAAGGAAGAACAGATGAAATGTGTTAAATTGGTTTCTATAGTAGGCAGTATGGCACTTTTAGGAAGTGTAAATATATTAGGGGCAAGCAATCCTTGTTCGGGCAATCCAATAGGTGCTTATTGTATTCAACAAGGTAGTGTGAAGGAGCAATTAGGGTATTTTCCACAGATTAGTAGTGGGGAAATTTTTAACATAGGGCAACAAGTTGCTATGCAAGATATAGTCAATATAATCTCTAAGGCAGGTGGGATTAAAATTGAAATAGAAAGTTATCAACAAGCTTTAGAGGCCTCAGGAGGTAGTGGTGGGGGTGGTAATCAGGTTTCAATTGATGAGACAAAAATACTAGCATTAGAAGATAGCTATGCAAAAATACAATATGATTTGTATAACAAAATTGGTCAACATCAAATCAGCAGTGCATCAAGTATAAGTCAATTTAGTGGTAGTCCCAAAGATTATACTACAACAGAAAATCAAGGCAATGTCAATAAGACTATAGAGCAACTTGATGGGTATGCTAAACAAGTTCAAAACTATAAAGAAAAAGTGCAACTAGATTTAATGCAAATGCAAGAAGATAAAAACAAAGCAAATAACTACGGACAAGTAATTTTAGATGGTCAAACTTTTGCTAACGATTTTGAGAATTTAGTAAAGTATGAAAACCTTTACAATGAATTGAGTCCAACCATTAAGCCCAAAAACCCTATAAAACCACAGCCTCAAAATGATGGTAACACCCAATCTCAAACTAAACAGCCTCAAACCCCAAATATTGCAACCATACCCTTAACCCCAACTCCCTTTGCTATCAATAAAACTGAACCTTCTTTAACACACATGCAAGATAGCCTCCAAACTCTTCAAGGCGCTCTAAAAAATCTTAGTTATCCTAGTGATAATGCGATAACTTCATCTTTACAACATGCCTTTAATGCTGTAAATCAAATCACTTCTAGTTTAAAAAACAATCCTCAAGTCAATGTATATCATTTGAATAATCAAATCACAGATGCTAAAGAGGCTCTCTCTAATGTGGAAAATGCGCTTAATGATGTGATAAAAGGGAATATCCCTGATGAAGAAAAGACCAATTTAGAAAACGCTCTTAAGGTCATTCAAAACGCTAGTAAGGTAGTTTATCAAGCACAAAGCAATGCCTTTAGTGTGGAGGCTAGTTTAGGGATAGTGCCAACCATTACTCTCCCTAGCACCCACACCCAAAAAGTTAGCGGTTCAGCCTATGGTGTAGATGTTCAAATTGGTTATAAATACTTCTTTGGTAAAACAAAGCATTGGGGTATTAGAGGTTATGCCACTTATGCTTACATGCAATCTAACTTAGGACACACTACTAATATTCAAGGTGCAGGACTAGGAGTAGGACAAGCAAATAATCACACTTATGGTGCAGGCTTTGATTTCTTATACAACTTCCATGAAAGTCAAGATGGCATTCATACTGCAGGTATTCTACTAGGAACAGAACTCTTAGGCTCTACTTGGGTCAATCAAGGTCAATCTATTTGGCATGCTAGAATGGAAGAGATTAAAGCCTTAGGTGGAAAAGCTAGTATGAATACAAGCTATTTTCAAATTCCTTTAGTGGTAGGTTTTAGAAGCAATTTCTCTAAGCATAGTGGTATTGAACTAGGTCTTAAGATTCCTTTAGTAGTGAATTACTATTTTAGAAGTAACTATGATGGCTTTGAGCAATCCACATTCTATAAGAATAACATCAAGTTGTATTTCAACTATGTGGTGAATTTTTAAGTAGATGTTATAATAAAAAAGGAGGGGGGATTTAAGTTTATTAACAAGCTTTCAAGCACTTTTTTAAGTCTTAGGGATTAAACTCTAAGACTTTTATTCTTTATTCTTTAATGTTTTTTATTTGATTGTGTTATTGATTATCTGTTTTTATTCTCTTGTAAAACAAGGGCATATCTTAATTAAAATGCTAATCTTTTTAAGTGTAGTGATAATATAGAATTGTTATGAGGTTAATTCTTTGGACTTTTTAAGAGGTAGGGAAAAAGCACAAAAAAGTGCTAAAAGGCGTTTTTAAAAGCTATTGAAATAATTCTTCTCTTTCTATCTCAACTTTGCTTTTAGGATACATTTTGTCCCATGCTTGCATAAGCTTTAATTCAGCCTTTCCTAAATTAATATGATAGGTCTTACTCATATAGAGTTCAGCTCGTGCGATTTGCCCTTTGGAGTAATTAGCTGGATAAAAGCGCTTGTTTTTAAAATCTGTATAAACTTGGCAGTTTCCATATTGGGTATAGCGCATGCCTTTAGGACTTTCAGCATACTTATAATTATTTCTATCGCCATTGACTTCGCCAACACTTGGCACAAGATTATGCAAATCTGCCTCCATTTCCCTAAAAATAGGGTCTTTTTGACATGCTCTTCTTCCGCCCTCTTTCCAACAAGCTAAGTGCTTGCCAAAGTTTTCAGCAGGCATTAAATGTTCCCATTCCACTTTCCATGCTCGTTTATTAGTAGTGCCTTTTTTAGTAATAGCATGGCGAGGCTTGTAATTTTGTGAGGGTAAGATTTCAAAGCTGATTTTCTTGCCTTTATGAATGGCTCTAAAGGGCGCATGACAATAAAAGGTTTCATCTAAATTCTGGTGTTTAGCATAGAATTTAGATAGAACACTTTTTGCCTCAGCAAAATTATGAGGCTTAGCATTTAGGGAATTTAGGGCTAAAGCATTTAGGGCAATAATGCTTGATAGAGAGAGCGCTTTAAAAGAAAGCATTAAAGAGCCTTATTGGTGAGAGTTTCTATTTGTTGGTCTAACTCTATACTTTGATTGCTTAATGCACTTAGGGTGGTAACAATGTTTTGAGCGTCTTTAGCGGTTTGCTGATTAAAGCTCTCAACCTTAAGCAACTCATCAGTAATATGCTGTAATTCTTTGCCTGTAGTGGCATAATCATCAATAGATTGATTAGCGCAACCAATGACATTTTTGAGGTTTTCATTCATGCCATAGAACTGCTCTTGCACTTCAGTGCTAATCTCAGAAAGCTTTTCAATTTCTTGAGAGTTGAGACTCATTTGTGTGGAGGCATCATGGATTCCTTGCACAATAATGCCAATAGAAGAGTTGATTTCGGTTAGGGATTTTTGAGTGCGTTCAGCTAAATTTCTCACTTCATCAGCCACTACAGCAAAGCCTCTACCATGCTCACCTGCTCTTGCAGCCTCAATAGCAGCATTTAGGGCTAAAAGATTGGTTTGATTAGCAATATCATCAATGAGTTTTAAAATGATTTTCACATCATCAGCATTTTTGCTTAAAAGCTCAATTTGTGATGAAAGCTCTTCTTCGGTTTGAGCGCTTTGCTTAACTTTCTCTAATAAATCTTGCAAGGTAAGGGAGGATTTTTCTACAATAGCTTGAGCGCTCTCTAAATCTTGTCTTGTAGCTTGGGCTTTTGTGATAGAGGTATGCACGCTTTCATTAACGGCTATAGTTTTTTTATCTATCGTTGAGATTAGAGTGTTGCGCTCTGCCATAGTTTTCATTGTGGTAGCAATGGCTTGTTTAAGGTTATCTAGTGTAGTAATATTGCCCTTAGAGGCTTGGAGCAAGGCATTAGCCGTGGTGCTTGAAAGGTCGCTGTCTTTGGCGTTTGAATTTAAGCGCTTAATCAATTTTTCAAAAGGGGATACTTGAATGTTGGTAAAAACCCCTAAAATAAGCGCACATAAAATAACTAGAGCAATAAACAGCAAGCTAAAATCTGTGATTTGTTCTTGAAAGACTGCAGAAAGCGCCTCATTAGAAGGGTCTTTAAGAGTGATGAGTTTTTCTAAAGCGTTATTTTGAGTGTGTTTGATAAGTAAAAGTGTAAAGCCTGCAAGGGAGCTTAGTAGGACAATCATAACGCTTATTAAGCGAGCATTCAGTTTCATAGGGGGTTTTCTCCTTTATTGATTACTTAATTATATTTAATCATAGATTAAAGTTTGCTAACAACGCTCTTGTGGTGGTGCTTTAATAAAGTCTTAAAGTGGTATTTAGGCTTTGATTAGCTCTTATTGGTTGGGATTAATTGATAAAAGATTGTGAGTTGTTGGAAGTCATAAGAATGGAGGTTTTTGTTTTATTTTTAGGGGTGTTTTTATAAATCACTATGTGAGCATAGGCGTGAAAGAATAAGAGTATCATCTTTAATAAGATAAACAAGTAAAACATCTGGCTTAATGTGGCATTCTCTATGGGGTTTCCATTTGCCTTTTAATGAATGGTCTTTATATTTTGGTTCTAGTGGCTCTTGCTTTCTTAAAGTTGTAATAACTTCGCTTAAAAGACTATCATCAAATCCATTTTTAACAAGTTTCTTAAAATCTTTTTTAAAAAGGTTATGATACTTAATTTTTAGCATTCATTTCCTTTTTTACTTCTTTTATCCATGTGGAAAAATCTTCAATTGTTTCTAAGTTTTTGCCATTTTCAGCATCTTGTAAGGCTTGTATGGTTTCTTGATTATAATCTTTGTCTTTAATTTGCTCGCATAAATTACAAGGCTCTTTTATAATTGGTGTCTCATTAAACTTCTTGGCTAAGGCTTGTTGAATCATCTGTTTTTTGGCTTGGATTTCTTTAAATTTTTCTATTGCTTTTTTTTGCTCGTTCTCTGCTTTAATAAGTTGCTTATCTACAGAGTTTAAAAAATTAAAGAGTTGTTTTTCATTGTATTGGGAGTAATCTTTGGGTGTAGAAGTGTTTGGCATAAGTCTTCCTTAAATATTAAAATTTTGAAATCATCTTATCACAATAGCATAATGATTAAGCTTAAGGGGGGTTAAGGGGATATTTGATAGCTTATAAACAAGCTAATTTTAATAAAGAATGGGGCAATAAGTTACTCAAACTTTTGATTTTTTGTTGGTTGGTTTAAGTGGGTTTAAAAAGTCTTGTTGATAGTTTGATTAAGGAGTTGTAAAAAAACAATCTCTCTAAAAAAGAGAGATTGTAAAAAAGCGTTTATAGGAGTAAGGGGGCTTACATCATGCCACCCATACCTCCCATTCCACCCATGCCACCCATATCTGGCATTGCTGGGGTTGCTTTTTCTTCTTTGATTTCATGCACTGTGGCTTCTGTAGTTAAAAGCAGGCTTGAAACTGAAACCGCATTTTGTAAAGCGATTCTTTCTACTTTCAAGGGGTCAATAATCCCTTCTTTAAACATATCTACATAAGTGCCATTGCTTGCATTAAAACCAAAGTGTCCTTCGTGCTTTTCTACTTCATTCACGACTACGCCACTATCATAACCCGCATTAGCAGCAATTTGAGCTAATGGAGCTTTAATCGCACGCATAATAATGTCATAGCCCACTTTTTCATCATCGTGTAATTTTAAATCCACTTTTTGAGCCGCACGAATAAGCGCTGCACCCCCACCAATGACAATACCTTCTTCAACAGCCGCTTTTGTCGCACTTAATGCGTCATCTACTCTGTCTTTCTTTTCTTTCATCTCTACTTCGCTTGCAGCACCTACTTTAATCACCGCTACACCACCAGAGAGTTTGGCTAATCTTTCTTGTAATTTTTCTTTATCATAATCGCTTGTTGTAGCTTCAATTTGAGTTTTGATTTGTGCGACTCTGTCTTTAACTTCATCACTATGTCCCTTACCATCTACGATAGTGGTGTTGTCTTTGTCAATCACAATTCTTCCAGCTCTTCCTAAAAGCTCTACCTCAGCGTTTTCTAAAGTTAGACCTAATTCTTCGCTAATGACTTGACCACCGGTTAAAATGGCGATGTCTTTTAACATTTCTTTTCTTCTATCGCCAAAGCCTGGAGCTTTAACAGCGGCTACATTTAATACGCCTCTAAGTTTATTCACTACTAGAGTTGTTAGAGCCTCACCCTCAATATCTTCAGCGATGATTAAAAGGGGCTTGCCCTCTTTCATAGTCTTTTCTAATAGTGGAAGAATGTCTTTCATGCTAGAAATTTTCTTATCAGTCAAAAGAATGTAAGCGTTATCTAGTTGAGCGGTCATTTTCTCCGCATTAGTTACAAAATAAGGAGAGAGATAACCTCTATCAAATTGCATGCCTTCTACCACATCTAATTCATCTTCAATACCCTTAGCTTCTTCAACGGTAATCACGCCGTCTTTGCCTACTTTTTCCATAGCATCAGCGATGAGTTTTCCGATATTGTGGTCAGAATTTGCAGAAATGGTAGCCACTTGAGTGATTTCTTCTTTACCGCCTACTTTTTTGCTAGATTTTTTAAGCTCATTAATGATAGCTTCAGCGGCTTTATCCATACCACGCTTCACTTCAATAGGATTAGCCCCAGCAGTAATATTTCTCAAACCTTCTTTAAAAATGCTATAAGCTAAAACCGTTGCTGTTGTAGTGCCATCGCCTGCTGCATCTGCAGTTTTGCTTGCCACTTCTTTAACAAGTTGAGCGCCCATATTAGCTACAGGACAGCTTAATTCAATTTCTTTAGCCACGCTCACGCCGTCTTTAGTAATGCTTGGAGCGCCATAGCTTTTTTGAATCAATACATTTCTACCTCTTGGCCCCATAGTAACTTTTACAGCATCATGGAGTTGCTTAACGCCTTCAAATAAATGATTTCTTGCGGTATCTGAAAATTTAATTTCTTTTGCCATTTTGTATCCTTATTTAATAATATTAATTTTTTAGTGGTTATGACAGCAAGAGCCGTGTTCTGCACCATGTTTATGGTCATGATGACCGCTATGACAGCAAGAGCCTACACCCACTATGCCTAGAATATCTTCTAATTCTAACACCATGTAATCTGTGCCATCTAAAACGATTTCTGTGCCTTTGTATTTACCAAAAGCGATAATATCGCCCTCTTTCACACATTTGCAACCTTCGCTAATTTTATGACTAACCGCTTTTACTACACCCATTAAAGGCTTTTCTTTAGCGTTATCAGGGATAATGATTCCTGAGCTTGTTTTATTTTCTTCTTCAAGTCTTTCTACTAAGACTCTTTCTCCTAATGGCTGAAACTTCATATTAGTTCTCCTAAGTTCAAAATTAAAATAGAAATTTAGCGCTTAGTATTTTTAAGCGCCACCACTATAGCGCATTTTTGGCTATAAGTCAAGCGATAAAACAAAGTCTAATATTATAATTATAAAGATTATTTAGTCTATTAGTATAAAGTTTCATTAGCTTAAAAGTATAAAGATTAGAATATGTTTAGATAATAAAAAGAGAAACCCAAGCTTTTGTTTATTGAGTATAATTAAAAAATGAGCATTGATAACAAAAGAAAGCGTAAATAATGATTACTAAAAGCTCCATTGAGCGTTTGCAACAAATTATTGATATTGTAGAAGTTGTAAGCCCTTATGTTGATTTAAAAAAATCTGGGGTGAATTATATGGGGCGTTGCCCTTTTCATGAGGAGCGTAGTGCAAGCTTTAGTGTGAATCAAGCTAAGGGTTTTTATCATTGCTTTGGTTGTGGGGCTCATGGAGATGCGATTAATTTTCTTAGAGAGCATGAAAAGCTTTCTTTTACAGAGGCAATAGAAAAATTGGCTCACCAATTCAATGTGGCTTTAGAGTATGAGCAAGGCTCTTATGATAACACTAAAAAACTTCAAGAGGATTACTATCTTTTAGAAGAAGTGAGTTCGTTGTATCAAGCACAGCTTTTTAACGCCCCTTATTTTTTAAACTATTTAAAACAAAGGGGACTGAGTATAGAAAGCATTCAGGCATTCAAACTAGGACTATGCACAAAAACAATACTCCCTGATATTGAGCATAAAGGCTTAGATAAGGACAAATTGATTGAGCTTGGAGTGCTTGGCAAAAGTGATGGTAATAGAAACGATAAAAATAATCCTAGCAATAAAATATATTTACGCTTTTTAGAACGCATTATGTTTCCTATCTATAATCCTAGTGCTAAGGTGGTGGGTTTTGGGGGGCGCACTTTAAAAGAGGGGGTTGCTAAGTATATCAATTCGCCTCAAACCAAGCTTTTTGATAAATCTAGTTTGCTCTATGGCTATCATTTGGCTAAAGAGTCTATTTATAAGAAAAAGCAAATCGTTATCACAGAGGGCTATTTAGATGTGATTTTGTTGCATCAAGCAGGGTTTAATAACGCTGTAGCTACACTTGGAACGGCTCTAACACAATCGCACTTACCCTTGCTTAAAAAAGGTGAGCCTGAAATCATTCTTAGCTATGATGGGGATAAAGCGGGGCAAAACGCCGCCTATAAAGCGAGCTTAATGTTGGCTAAAGAGCAAAAAAGTGGCGGAGTGGTTTTATTTGATAATAACCTAGACCCAGCAGATATGGTGGCTAATAATAAAATAGAGGCGTTAAAAGAAAAGTTTATGCATCCTATTGCCTTTATTGAATTTGTTTTAAGGCATGTGGCTCATTCTTATGCCTTAAATGACCCTTTAGAAAAGGATAAGGCTCTTAAAGAAATGTTAGGTTTTTTAAAAAACTTTTCTTTACTTTTACAAAACGAATATAAGCCTTTAATTGCTACTCTTTTACAAGTGCCTTTGCATGTTTTAGGGATTAAAGAGTCTACGCCCTTTCAATCTTTTAATCATAAAATAGAAAAACCCACACCAAATTATGCTCAAAAATTTGTAAACTATTCTAACACGCTGAGTTTAGAATTTTTAGAAAAATTAGTGATTCGCTACCTTTTAGAAGATAAGAGTTTGCTAGATTTAGCCATAGGCTATATTCATAGTGGGGTATTCTTGCATAAAAAACAAGAATTTGAAGCCCTATGCCAAGAAAAATTAGATGACCCCAAGTTAGTTGCGTTATTATTAGACACGAATTTACCCCTAAAACAAGGGGGGTTTGAAAAGGAATTGTGCTTGTTGATTTTACGCTATTATGAACGGCAATTAAAAGAAATTCCTAAAAGCTCACTTCCTTTTAGTGAAAAAATGGTTTTTTTAAAAAAGGCTCGTGAAGCCATTATCAAATTAAAGCAAGGAGAATTAGTCGCTGTATGAAAAAAATTAAAGCTTTAGCCTTATTTAGTGGGGGGCTAGATAGTTTGTTGTCTATGAAATTACTCATTGAGCAAGGCATTGAAGTAACCGCTTTGCATTTCAATATAGGATTTGGGGGGAACAAGGATAAAAGAGAGTATTTTGAAAACGCCACCGCTCAGATTGGAGCCAAACTCTTAGTGTGCGATATTAGAGAACAATTTTTTAATGATGTGTTGTTTAAGCCAAAATATGGTTATGGAAAATATTTCAACCCTTGTATAGATTGCCATGCAAACATGTTTAGAAATGCGTTTTATAAAATGCTTGAATTAAATGCTGATTTTGTTTTGAGTGGGGAAGTGCTAGGACAACGCCCCAAATCTCAACGAAAAGAGGCTTTAGACCAAGTAAGAAAACTCGTAAGAAGTGTGGGCGAAGAAGAGTGTTTTGATAGGGTTTTAGACAGAACGCAAGCAAGCGATGAAAAACCGCAATTTTTAGATGAGTTGTTACTACGCCCTATGAGTGCTAAACTCTTAGAGCCTACCTTTATGGAAAAAAAGGGTTTAGTTAGTAGAGAAAAGCTTTTAGATGTGAGTGGTAGGGGGCGGAGTAGGCAATTGCAAATGGTAAAAGATTATGGCTTGAAATACTATGAAAAGCCCGGTGGGGGTTGCTTACTTACAGATATTAATGTGAGCAATAAAATAAAAAATCTAAAAGAGCATAGAGATATGGTGATTGAAGATAGTGTGATTGTTAAAATGGGGCGCTATTTTGTCTTGCCTAATAACGCTCGCTTGGTTGTGGCAAGAAATGAAGAAGAAAATCACAAGCTTGATATTAAACACCCCTTAATGGATAAGATTGAATTATTAAATTGTAAAGGTCCTTTAAGTTTGGTGGATAAAGACGCTAGCAAGGAAGATAAAGAATTGGCGGGGCGTATCGCTCTAGGCTATGCAAAGACTTTAAAAGAGCAAACTTACTTGGTTCAAATTGGGGGTAAAAAATGCGAGCTCTATCCCTTGGATAAAGAGAGTGCTAGGCAATATTTACTAGGCTAATTGATGGGCTTATTTGAATCTTTAAGCGATAGGTTTTGTGGCGTTTGGCACTTTCTTTTTTGTGCTATAATGCGCCTTGGTTTCGTATAAAGTTAAGACGCTATTTTCTAGGAGGTTTTGTATGCAAGAATTTTTAGGTTTTGGCGTGGTAGGGAATTTTGCGGGACATTTAGAACAAGCAGGAGAGAGTCATTCTTTTATCAATATGAAAAGTTGCGAAAAGGACGCTCCTAAGGGGTTATTCCCTTTTTATGTTCCGCATGAATTATCGTATCTGGGGCGTTTTTGCGTGGATAATGAAAAGATTATCCTGCCCGATGACCCTAGCATGCATGTGCAAGCTGAACCAGAGATTGCTTTAGAATGTGATGTAAAATACGATAAAGAACATTTGGTCTCTCAAATAACGCCTAATTTTTTTATGGCATTTAATGATACTTCAGTGCGTAATGACCCAATGGCACAAAAATTGTCTCAAAAGAAAAACTTTTCTAGTGCCTCTAAGGGCATGGGACAAAAGATTATGATTGATAGATTTGTTTATGGCGGTGTTTGCAATAACTTTTCTATCGCCTCATTTTTAAAGCGTGATAATGTTTGGCATGTTTATGGCGAAAATAGCAAGTTGGTGAAATATGAGTTTTTTTATCAAAAACTATTAGATTGGATTAAAGATAGGCTTAATCATCAAGAAGACTGCGATTCTTTGGAGGCCTTAAGACCTTTTTTAGAGCGTCATAATTTTCCCACTAAAATCATTGTAACCATTGGTGCAACCCCCTATATGCCTTTTGCTCAAACGCATTTCTTGCAAAAGGGTGATGAGGTGGCAATTATTGCCTATAACCATTTGCAATATAGTTTTGAAAAAATTCAGAAGCTGTTGGAAGAAGAGGTATTGAAATCTAAAAATTATGCCAATATCTCTTACATTTTACAAAAGGTGCAATAAGTTATTGCCTTTTATTGTTTAAGATTGCACAAGCCCCTTTTTGGGGTGCAAAACATCACTACTCTATTAAAAAAATGATTAAAAAGTATTAGCAAGAATAGTTTCATCAATAAGAGATTTTTGATAATTGCATGATGTGTTTAACCTTTTTACCCTTTTTACATTAAAAATCCAAGAATTTAACGCTTTTTAGAACCCTTTAATCACTTTTTAGAAAAAATATTAAGTAATTAGTTAATCAATATTAAATAAAAGGTTTTTTATGAGTGCTTTATTTTTAAGAATAATGATTTTAATGACAATTAGCTTTTCAAATTTGTTTGCAGAAGGGTTAGAAGGGTTTTTCAACGCTTTAGAAAGTCAGCTTAAAAGCCCTACAGCTAAAGGCATTTTAATGGTGATTTTTATAGGGATTGCTATTTATGTATGGAGGAATTTGGATAGGTGGAAAGAAATTCTATTTACTATACTTGGTGTGGTGCTTGGGATTTTTCTCTTTTTTAAAGCCCCAAGTTTGGCTAATTGGTTTATGGGGGTGTTTTAAGTGGTCGTAGCAATAAGTGTCAAAAATTTGCGTGAAATTTCTGTTAAAGAAAAGTTTTTGTGGCTGAATGCAAAGTCTTATCTCATTTCTATTTTTGTGCCTTTTATATTGCTCCCTTGGATTGACTTGCTGAACGCCTTTTTGTTGTATTTAGGGTTTTTAATACTCTTTAGTGTGCTAGAATTTTTTGATGAAGATATTGCAGATATTATTGTAGCTAGGGGAAAGATTAGGACTAAAACTAAGTGTTATAGGGCTTAAAAAGTATGTTAGAAAAAATCACTTCCTTTTTGCAGCAAAAAGTTTTATCATGGCTTTCTAGTGCGTTGCCTAAAAGCTATTCTATGAGTGAAGAAAATAACATTTTAGGCTTGTATGATGAAAATTTTTTGCTCACTAAAAATGAAAATTTAGTAGGTATTCTTAGTTTAGAGGGCGCAAGCTACTCACATTTGAGTTTTGAGCAGCTGCAAGATTTATTCACAGAACGACAAATGGCTTTGGACTCTTTAGAAGAAGTGGTCGTAAGGATTGTTGCTAAAAGGCGCAAATATGCTTATAAGCAAGATATTCAAGCAAGTTGTGAATATGTAAAAGCGTTATTGGAGCGTTCTTATAATCAAGAAATTTTTGAAAACCAATATTTTTTGGTGTTAGAAAGCACAAGCTCGTTACAAGGGTTTTTAAAATACAAGAAAAAGCGCTTGTTGCACAAAAAAGTCTCTAAAGAATTAGAAACAGAAAGGCTTAAAGACACGCTTTCTTATAAGGCGAATCTTTTAGAAGAGGCATTTAAAAGCTTACAGCTTAAGCTAAAAAATTATCGCCCTAAGCTTTTAAATTCTAAAGAAGTTTTGAATTTTTATGCCGAATATATCAATGGGTTTGAATTGCCCCTAAAGCCTTTAATAGGGCGTTATTTAAGCGATAGTTATATTGCTAGTTCGGTAACTTTTGAAAAAGATTATTTTATTCAAGAGATGTCTCAAAATAAGATTTATAGCCGTCTTATTGGCATTAAGGCTTATGAGAGTGAACGCATTACTTCCATTATTATGGCTAACTTACTTTATCAAGAAATCAATTTAGATATTATCTTTTCTATAGAGCCTATGAGCGTGAATAAGGCTTTAAATTTTTTAAAAGAGCGCTCACGCTTTAGCATGTCTAATCTAGTCAAAAATGAATTGCTAGAATATGAAGAGTTGGTTAAAACAAGGCGTTTATCTATGCAAAAATTCGCCCTAAACATTCTTGTAAAAGCCCCTAGTTTAGAGAGTTTAGACGCTCAAACAAGCTTAGTTTTAGGGATTTTATCTAAAGAAGGCTTAGTGGGTGTAATAGAAACTTTTGGTTTGAAAGGGGGGGTATTTTTCCTTTTTCCCTGAACGCATTCATTTAAACCACCGCTTGCGGTTTTTAACTTCTAAAGCTTTAGCATGTTTAATGGTCTTTGAAAAGCAAAATTCAGGCTTTAAAGCTAATTCATGGGGGAATAGTCCTTTGAGTGTGTTTAAAAATTTGGATAACTCCGCTTTTTTATTTAACTTTCATAACCAAGAAGTTAAGCATGAGGGGGTTAAAGAAATTGCTAAAGTCAATGGGCATACTTTAATCATAGGAGCAACAGGAAGTGGCAAAAGCACTTTAATGAGCTTTTTAATGATGAGTGCTTTAAAATATGAAAAAATGCGTATCTTAGCCTTTGATAGAATGCAAGGATTGTATTCTTTCACTAAGTTTTTTAGGGGGCATTATCATGATGGGCTTAGTTTTAGCATTAACCCTTTTTCATTAGAGCCAAACGCACAGAACATACAATTTTTGCAATCCTTTTATCAAGCGATGTTAAACATAGAAGACCCTATTTCACGCAATAAGGAATTGACAGAAGATGTGAATGCCATTTCTAATGCTATTATGAGCCTTTATAACACTTTATATCCTAAAGCTTTTGATTTAAAGGATTTTAAAGAAACGCTTAAAAGAACTTCATCTAATCAATTGAATTTGAGTTTAGAGCCGTATTTGAATAACCCCCTTTTTAACGCTCTTAATGACAAATTAGATACAAACGCTTTTTTAAATGTTATCAATTTAGACGCTATCACTCAAAGCCCCAAAGACTTGGGACTTTTAGCTTACTATTTATTTTATAAAATCTTAGAAGAATCTAGGAAAAATGATGGTGGGTTTTTGGTTTTTTTAGATGAGTTTAAATCCTATGTAGAAAATGATTTGCTTAATACTAAAATCAACGCTCTTATCACGCAAGCACGAAAGGCTAATGGGGTGGTGGTCTTAGCCTTGCAAGACATTCATCAATTAAGTGGGGTAAGAAACGCTCATAGTTTTTTAAGCAACATGGGAACGCTTATCTTATACCCTCAAAAAAATGCCAAAGAATTGAAAGAAAATTTTAATGTGCCTTTAAGTGAGGCGGAAATCTCTTTTTTGGAAAATACTCCCATATACGCTAGGCAAGTCTTAGTCAAGAATTTAAATGATGGGAGTTCTAATATGATTGATGTTAATTTGGATATTTTAGGGGAGTATTTAAAGGTTTTTAATTCTGATTCTAGCCATGTTAATAGCATTAAAGCTTTGCAAAGAGATTATCCTAAAAATTGGCGTGAAAAAATGATAGGAAAATAGGTCAGCACTAACTTAAAAAGGTTTTTATAAATATCGCATAAAACATTTATTTCGTCTTTTAATAATTTATATAAACAAAAAGAGAGGTTCTTTTGTGATAAAAGTGAATGTTTTTTTATGTTTTATTCTTGGTTGTATTGGGGGCATATTAAAAAAACAATCATAATTTTCATCAATCTTTGATAAAACAAAAGGCTATCATCAATGAGATTTAAAAGGGCGAGTCAAAACGCCCCTATCCAGATAACTAAGGCACACAAGAAATTAGGGGGCTCTGCTGTATTCCTACCCTGAAGCATTACCCTAAAATCCTATTGCATAGGTCTAAATAAGAGCTTAAGGTTTATTCTATCAATAAAAAGCTTATGTTTTAATAAAAATGCTATGATAGTTTTCAAATTTAATTGCATCACTTTTCTATAAAAGGGAATCATTGAGACGCTTAGTATTACTAATTTGGGCAATTTTTGGGGTGTTGTTGTCAGGTTGTATAGGCTATCGCATGGATTTGGCACACTTCAACACTATCTATTATGAAGAAAGCCCCAAAAAAGCCTATGAATGGTCTAAGCAATTCACCAAACAAAAGAAAAACGCCCTTTTATGGGATATGCAAAATGGTTTGAGCGCACTTTATGCAGGGGATTATAAGGACTCTTTGATGATGCTTGATATGGCTGAAAAGCGTTTTGATACCACACAAAATGCGTTTATTAAATCTGCAGGCTATGTGGGTGCTACGATTGTTAATGATAATGTGCGTGCTTATGTAGGCAATATTTATGAAAGCGTGCTTATTAATTATTATAAAGCTATTGATTACATGCTTTTAGATGATAATGCGAATGCAAGAGTGGAATTTAATCGTGCTAATGAGCGTCAAAGAAGGGCTAAAGAGTTTTATTATAAAGAAGTGCAAAAAGCGATTAAAGAGATTGATTCAAGCAAGAATCATCGTATCAATATGGAGCGCTCCAGAGAAGAAGTAGGCGAAATTTTAAACGCTACTTACTCTAATTTGGATAAATATCAAGCTTATCAAGGCTTGCTTAATCCGGTTATTTCCTATCTTTCAGGATTGTTTTATGCACTAGAAGGGGATAGGGCTAAAGGGATAGATTATCTTAAAGAAGCCTATGGAATTAATCAAAGCCCTATCATTGCTAAGGATTTATTGTTTTTTCAAAATCCAACTAAAGATAAATTTACTTGGATTATTATTGAAGATGGCAAGCAACCCCAAAAGAGTGAATTTAAAGTGAATGTGCCAATTCCTATGTTTGATTCAGTTTATGATGCAAGCTTGGCTGTGCCTAGATTAGAAGAGGGGGAAACTTTTTATCAAAATTTTAGTCTTCAAGTAGGAAACAATAAGCAAAGGTCTTTTGAAGTCATTTCTTTAATGGATGCAGTTGTAGCGAGTGAATTTAGAAAGCAACTCCCTTACATTATTACAAGAGCGATTCTCTCAGCAGCTTTTAAAGTAGGCGTAGAGGCAGTAGCCAATCATTATCTAGGGTTTATTGGAGGGTTAGCAACTTCTTTATATGCCGCAGCAAGCACTTTTGCAGATACAAGAAATACAAGCATTTTTGCGCATAAATTTTATGCCATTCGCTTAAACAATAAAGCTTTTGAGCGTTATAATATTCAAGCGGGAAATATCAATGCGCTTTCTTTTAGCTTGCAACCTTGTGAAAAATCTCTAAAAGTCCCTGAAGTTATTAATGCCAAAGAGTTGCCCTCTGAATTTGTTATCACACCCCAAGCGTTTTGCTCTAATCGTAATAATATTTTGTATGTGCGTAGCTTTAAAAATGGCTTTATTTTAAAGCATTTAAAATAGCTCTAAAGGTGCGTTATATATTGAAAGCTTGATTTAATTGATTGGCATGATTTGTAATTTCATCTAAACTTCTTTCATTTTTTAAGCCCCATAAATCAGAGATGAACGCTAACATATGAGCATATTTTAAAGAATGATGTGTTTTTAAAAGAGATAGCGTAATGCCACCAATAGCGCATATAGGGATTTTTAAACTCTCTCTAGCGTTTTTTAAAAGATTTAAATCTATTATTGGGGCTAAAGGCTTACTAGGGGAATTAAAACATGCACCAAAGGCAACATAACTAGCGCCCAAATCTTGCATTTTTTGCGCCTCTTTTAAAGAGCCATAACATGAAATGCCTATTTTTCCTTTAAAGTATTTTTTAGCTTGCAAAATAGTGGCATCTTCTTTGCCTAAATGCACGCCAAAAACTTGAGCTTTGATAGCAAGCTCTAAGCGGTCATTTAAGAAAAAGGCAACATTATGTTGCTTGCATAAAGCATTTAATTCTTGCACAATGGGTAGCAATTTAGCATCATTATTATGTTTATCTCTTAGTTGAAAGATTTTAATCCCCCCTTTAATGGCGCTTTTTAATTGTGCGATTAAAGTAGTATAGGGGGTTAAGCTCTCATCACTGATTGCATAAATGCCATAAAGATTAGTCATAAAAAAGCCTTGTATTAGAGTGTCGTTGAGTTAAGCACAAAAACGATATAATTATACATTATATGAAAAACCTACTAGATAAGGGGTGAGCATGGCTAATAGTTTAGCAGGCATTGACCAAGTTACAAGTTTGCATAAAAATAATGAATTGCAATTATTGTGTTTTAGGCTTGGGAAAAATAAAGATTTGTATGCGGTAAATGTGTTTAAAATCCGTGAGGTAGTGAAATATCATGGAGGGCTTACGATTATTAGCCATGATAGTAGTTCGCTTGTAGAGGGTTTAATTATTATTAGGGAATTAACAATCCCTCTAATTGATATGAAAAAATGGTTCTATTATGATAGTAAGAATAAAACCAAAGATTTACGCCCCTATAAGATAGAAAAAGAAGAAGGCGAAGATGACATCATTATGATTTGTGAGTTTTCTCGCTGGACAATAGGGGTGCGTATTTATGAGGCTGATAGAATCTTAAATAAGAAATGGACTGAAATGGAGCAAAGTGCTGGTGTGGGTGGCTCAACCGGAAACAATAAGCTAGTGAGTCGCACACGCTATTTTGATGGGCGCTTGGTGCAAGTGGTAGATATTGAAAAAATGCTTGTAGATGTCTTCCCTTGGATTGAAGATGAAAAGCATGATGATTTAGAAAAGCTCTCTAAAGTGCATTCTGAAAAATGCGTCTTGCTCGCTGATGATTCTCCAAGCGTATTAAAAACTATGCAAATGATTTTAGATAAGCTTGGGGTGCATCATATTGACTTCATTAATGGTAAGAAATTATTAGATTATTTGTTTAGCGCTGAAACTGATGTGAGCAATATTGGGTTAATTATCACGGATTTAGAAATGCCAGAGGCAAGCGGGTTTGAAGTGATTAAGCAGGTTAAGGCTAACTCTTTAACTTCTAAAATCCCTATTGTAGTTAATTCTTCTATGAGTGGGAGTTCTAATGAAGATATGGCTAGGAGTTTAAGAGCTGATGATTTCATTTCCAAATCTAACCCCAAAGATATTGAAAGAGTCGTGAAACAATTTATGGTTTCTTAAAAAGAGTTTTTCAATGTATAGTTCTATTCCTACCCCTTGTTATGTATTAGAAAGTGAGCGCTTAGAAGAAAACGCTAAGATTTTAGATTTTGTGCAACAGCAAAGTGGCGCAAAAATCTTGCTTGCTTTAAAAGGCTATGCTTTTTGGCGTGAATTTGATATTTTAAGAGAATATTTAAGTGGGTGCTGTGCAAGTGGGGTCTATGAGGCTAATTTAGCGTTTGAGGAATTTGGAGGGCGAGAAGTTAATAAAGAAATCTGTGTTTATAGCCCAGCG
Source organism: Helicobacter cetorum MIT 00-7128 (assembly GCF_000259255.1). Lineage (NCBI taxonomy): Bacteria > Pseudomonadati > Campylobacterota > Epsilonproteobacteria > Campylobacterales > Helicobacteraceae > Helicobacter > Helicobacter cetorum. The sequence goes on along the minus strand of NC_017737.1, from coordinate 52,189 downwards.
TTTAAAGAAGAAGATTTAAAAGAAGTTTTGCCTATTGCTACAAGCATTGTTTTTAATTCTTTTTATCAGTATGTAAAATTTAGAGATATAATCTTGGACAAAAATAAAAGCTTAGAAAATTTAGGGTTAAGCCCTATTAAAATGGGCTTAAGAATCAACCCCCTTTATAGTGAAGTAACCCCAGCTATTTACAACCCATGCGCTAAAGTAAGTCGTTTGGGTATTACACCAAGTGAATTTGAAAAAGGTGTTAAAGAGCATGGCTTAGAGGGTATTAATGGCTTGCATTTTCATACGCATTGTGAGCAAAATTCTGATGCCCTAAAACGCACTTTAGAACATGTGGAAAAACATTTTAAGCCCTATTTGGAGCAAATGGAGTGGGTGAATTTTGGCGGAGGGCATCATATTACTAGAGAAGATTATGATGTCAAATTACTGATTCAAATTATTAAGGACTTTAAAGCCCGCTATAACAATATAGAAGTGATTTTAGAGCCCGGAGAGGCTATTGGGTGGCAATGCGGATTTTTACTTGCAAGCGTAGTAGATTTAGTGCAGAACGAAGAGACAATCGCTATTTTAGACACTTCTTTTAGCGCTCATATGCCAGATTGTTTGGAAATGCCCTATCGCCCTAATATCCTTAAAATTTCTGTAGAAAATAATGAAGAAGTAATAGAAGTTGAAAAGGGCGAAAATAAGGGCACTTATTCGTATGTCTTAGGTGGGCCTACTTGTTTGGCGGGGGATTTTATGCAAAATTTTAGCTTTGATACCCCTTTAAAAAGAGGCGATAAAATTCTTTTTAAAGACATGTTGCATTATACAATTGTTAAAAACAATACCTTTAATGGTGTGCCACTCCCTAGTCTAGCCAAACTAGACAAGAAAGGCTTCAAGGTGTTAAAGGACTTTTCTTATGAGGATTATAAAAATAGGAATTAAGACTTTTTAGGGCTTGTAAAAAGACTTGCACACAAGATTCCTACACCAAGCCCAGCTAACACTGCTCCAATGGTGTGCATATCTAAATAAATGCGAGCCAGCATAGTCAAAGGCACTAAAGGAAAGAGCCACAAATAGCCCTTAAAGGAGTATCTACGCATTAAAAATGCTACTGCTAATCCTATCATAGATGAATGTCCGCTTGGCATGTTGTGATTACCCCCATAAGGGCGTTCACCTAAGCGTTGGTTATAGATAGTTACATCATTGAGCGCTCTTTTTTGAGTGTGCGTGAGAATAGTGGTTGCAATAGAGGCATTAGCCACTTGAAAAAGCCCTATAACATCTCTTTTAGCCAAAGGAACAGCTACAGAAAGAATCGTAGGGATAAAGCGTGTGTAATGCTCGGTTAGATTAAACACTAATGGCACATTATGGTGCTTAGGCACTTTAGGGAAAGGGATTAAGATGCCTAAGAGCATAAGCAAGATATTAAATCCAATAATATTTTTAGAGATAGATTTTGGCAAACTTTGCACATAGAGACACTTAAATTTTTGATAATAAGAGAGATTTTTCATTGGGGGGCTACCTTGTTTTTAAATAAGTCTAATTGGGGTTTATACACATCATCGGGGTTCTTGTCTGCACCAAAAGCGCCTAAAACACTATGAAAGATACTTTTTTGCGTAAGGGGTGCATTAGGGATAAAAAGCTTGCGCTCTTTTTTAAAAGATTCGTTAGTATAAAGAATAAAGGGGATTTCATATTGCTCTTTAGGAGCAATGGCTTTTGGAGCCCCATGTAAATAATATGCCCCCTCGCCCAAGCTCTCGCCATGGTCGCTTACATAAAGCATAAGCGTGGGGCGTGCTTGCTTTTCTAACAAATCAATAAGCCTATCTAGGACAAAATCATTGTAAAGAATTGTGTTGTCATAGGCATTAATGAGGCTTTCTTTAGAGCAATTAGCTAAATCTACGCTTGAGCAATAGGGTTTAAACACCCTAAAAGCTAGAGGGACTTTCTTATCATATCTTGGCCCATGAGAGCCGGCCAAATGCAAAATAAGCAAAACATTTTCATTAGCATGCTCATTTAAAAGTTTAGGCATATTATAAAGTAAGGCCTCATCATAAGGCGCAAAGTCTTTGCACTCTAAGCAATCCTTAATAAGCTCAGAGCGTTTTTTGTATGAAGTGGCTTGCACATTCTTATCTCCATCATTAGCGCTACGCCAAAAAACTTTAATGCCATGTTTATTAAGATAAGTAGGCAAGTTTTCATAAGTGCTAAAATGAGATTTTTCAAAAGAAGAATCCAAAATACATTCTAGGCTTGCAGTGGTATAGGTCGCACAAGAAGTTGCCTCTAAAACATTGATTTCTTCTTTAGAAAGCCTTATGTTTAATTGTGGGTTTGTAGGGCGCTCATAACCATAAAGGGCGTAATTATGCTTTCTTGCACTTTCGCCTATAACTAACACTACAAGAGTACTTTTGCTTGTTGGTTTAAAGGGGGTAAAGGCTCAATTTTAGGGGCAAAGAATTTCAAAGCACCAGCTCTAAAAGCATTCACGCTATAAGCAAAAGGTAGGCTCAAACCTCCTACAAATTTTGCATGCCTATCAAACCATAACCAAGTTTTAGCATTCAAAAAAGCATTGAGAGCAAAGAGAAGTATTAAGGCAAATAGCGCTAAAATTTGGTGCTTTCTTTGAGAATCTTTAAGCTTGATTTTATAAAAAATATAGCTAGGAATTATCCCTAAAAACACCAAAAAGACAAACATTTTAAAACTAATAAAATCCAAAGCCTCATTGGTGTTGGTATTAAGTGCATTCCCCATCATGCTCTTATTCAAAAAGATGTGATAAGTGCTAATAAAATATAATGCAATAGAATTAAATAGCGCAAAAACAATTACAAAAAAGCGTAAGATTTTCCTAGAGATAAGGCTAAGAACAAGAAAAAGCATGCCATTAGCGCTAATGATAGCAATAGCAATTGTTGCTAAAAGCTGATAAGAGCTAAAGGTGTTAGGCTCTGAATGGGTGTAAGCATAATGAAATAAAGGCACATGATAGAGAATGCAAAAAGCAATGCTATAAAAAAAGGTTGCCTTTAGGGGCGAAAGGGGACTAAAGGGTTTTAAAAAAGGACTTAATAATCTCACAAAATTAATTCTCGCTTGCTTTTTACAAAATGCTTAAAAATTGTATCGTTTTTTAGCTTTGATTATTTTTTATTTTGCATTTAAAGGGGGCTTAATTTTATTAAAGGTTACTCTTTTTGTAGGTAAGTCAATAAAATACTTAGGTTTTATTTGATTAAAACATTGATAAACTATTTGATAAGGATATGGATTTTTTAAAATCAAGCAAGATTATTGCACCATAAAAAGAATTTAATGAAAAGTTAGTGGCTTTTTTATGCCTTATTTTTAAGTTACATCAAAAACATGTTAGCCATTGGTTTTGGCATTATGCATGGGCTAAATTTCTTAATTGATATAATAGGGGTTTAATCGTTAGAGCAAGCTTTAGGCTTACTCTAAAACACTCTTTAAAAATGAGCTTTTTTAAGCATTGGTTCTAATGTCAAGCTTATTCGCCTACATACACTTGTCTTGGACGAGTGATTCTAGCTTGAGGGTTTTTGACATGCTCTAAGAGTTGCGCACACCAACCCACTGTGCGACCAATTACAAATACCGGCGTAAAGAAACGAACCGGAATTTTTAAAGCTGTTAGAATCGTTCCAGAATAAAAATCCACATTAGGATAGAGATTTCTTTCAATGAAATACTCATCTTTTAAGGCGATTTCTTCCACTTTAGCAGCAATTTCGCCTAAGCGTTCGTTCATTTTAACACCTTTTTTATGGAGCTCATCTTTCAAGCCTTTAAGAATTTTAGCTCTTGGGTCATAACTCTTATAGACCCTATGCCCAAAGCCCATAAGCTTAAAGCTGTCATTCTTATCTTTTACTCTTGCAATATATTTATCTACATTTTTAACATCGCCAATTTCTTCTAATTGTAAAAGCACTTTTTCATTCGCCCCCCCATGCAAATGCCCCCATAAAGCCGAAATCCCTGCACTAATAGCCGCATAAGGATGCACACCGGTGCTGGCGACATTTCTAACGGTGGTAGAAGAGGCGTTTTGCCCATGGTCAGCATGAAGAGTTAGGATTTTATCAAAAGCTTCTACTTCTAAAGGCGTGATTTCAACTTCGCCTTTAATGGTGTGTTTTAAACGACTATGCGGATAACCTCTTAACATAAAGAGAATGTTTTCTACATAAGAGCGTGCAATATCAGGATAAATGATAGGAGCTCCTACTTCATTGCGATAGCAAATAGCAGCTAGAGTAGGGATTTTAGCAATGATTCTTCTAGCCATAGTTTGGTAATCTTCTTCGTTGTGCATATCCCCATGCGCAGAATATAAAGTAGATAGAATTGACACACCACTAGAGAGCTTTGCCATAGGGTGGGCATTGGTAGGGAATGCGCTAAACATGTTTAATAAAGTCTCATGGATAAAACTTCTATGGCGCAATTCCAATTCAAATTCTAAAGATTCATCAGCATTTTTAGGAAGTTCGCCTGTAAGCAAGAGCTTGCATACATCTACATACTTGTATTTAGCGACTAAATCTTCAATTTTATGCCCCTTGTAATACAATTCACCCTCTTTACCATTGATATAGCTAATAGTAGATTTACACCCTGCAGTAGAGGAGTATCCGGGGTCATAGGAGAAAAACCCTGTGTTTTCAAAAAGCTTGGAAAAATCAACCGCCTTTGGCCCACGAGTGCATTTAATGGTTTCAAATTCATAGCGCTCGTTGTTTTCATTATTGATTAGCGTAATAGACATTAGGACTCCTTTTGTATTAAACTTCGCACTTTTTACGCAACATTTGTGATTATAAGCCAAAAAGTTAAACACTCTTTTTTAAAAAACGCCTATCATTTTTTACATTGAGCTTAAAGCGCTACTTTTAAACACAAAATTAAACCTTTAATATTGATAACTCTATTTAAAAACAATACCTAATCAAAATTATAAGAGATTTAATGATTTTTAGAGTGGTATTTTTCTATTTTTAACCTTGAATTTTTAATCCATATTTTTAATCTTACAACAGTTTATATTGAGATATTCTAACTTTTTAAAGATTAGATTATGATTTAATTCTTATTCTAGTCTTGTAAAATATTTTTCAAAATTCACTCAATCTTAAGAAACATTATGTTAGCATTCTTTGGTTTTTAAATTCCCAACATTTAACATCATAAAATCCATAAAAGGCAATAGTGTGCAACAAAATGAATGCAAGGTAAAACAAGAAATGATTATTAATCTCAAAAATTCCGTCTCTCTCTCTCTCTTAAGAAGAAACTAACACTCTATTTATTCCAATTACCTACATAGACTTATATAACTTCTTTTTGTGCTAAACGCACAAAATATTATCCACACACACATACACATAAATAAAAAATAGTTTTTTCTGATTTTTAAAAAATCAGTAGTCATATATAACTATAGGCTTTCTTTAAATAAAAGCTATTGATTAAATTTCTAAATAAAAGAAAAAGGAATATTATAAAATGAAAGTTCAAGCAATGATATTTAATAAGAAATTCTTAAAAGCCTCATTAGTCTTAAGTGTGCTTTTAAGTGGAAAGGAAGTGTTGGCAAGTGGTAATTGTCAGATTAGTTACAATGCCCTTACACAAGGCGAATATACATCAACAACAAATTTATATCTAGTGGCGAATGTTACTGATATAACGAGTGCTTTGAGTGATTGCCAAGCTAATCAGTCTAATTTTCCAAAAATTGATGTTGAAGCCAATATTAATAACTATACTAATATTTATGGCATATCTAACTCTACAAAACATTATACGCTTGACAATTTTCAAGACATTCTAAAGTTTTTATCAAATGTTGGTGATGGTTCTTTAAATATTCAATTGGGCGATAAGGCTTTTCTTTCATTAAGTAATGATGCTTTTGAAAACAAAACAAACAAAGACTATTCTCCTTCTCAAAGTATGAGTTTAAATGCTAACACTATCAATATTTCTCAAAATTTTGTATTAAAAAATAATGTAAGTTTATCGCTTGGTGGTTTCTCGCTCAATTTTAATGATGCCAAAGTAACTTCTAATAATCAAAGTTCAGTCGATACTAGTGGTTATTTAGAATCGATTTTTATTAGTGGGAGTTATTTTGACAACTCAGATATTTCTACTTTGAATTTTACTGGCGTTAGAATTACCACTATTGCCAATGATGTTTTTAGCAATAGCAATAGCTCTACAATTTCGTTTGGTGGCAAGAATAAAGTATCAGATAATTCCACTTTTAACAACAGCAATCATTCTACTATTTCATTTAGTGGTAAAAATGAAATTTCTAGCTCCACTTTTAATAGTGATAACACTTCTAGCATTAGCTTTTCTGGGATAACTACTTTTAATAATGGTGTAACTTTCAATGGGTCTATACCAAATAGTAATTCAAAAAGCACGCAATCCAACACAGCTCCTACAGAGATTTCCACTTCATTGGGGACTTATAATTTTAATATCCAAGCCTCTAATCTCAATAACCTTACTAACTCTACCACCACCTTTAATGGCACAACTTTTAATCGTGCTAATTACAACTTTGGCACAGGAGATGTAGTTTTTTCAGGGAAAGATACCTTTAATCAGGGGGGACAATTTTATTTCGGTAATGGGAACACCATCATTTTTTCAGGGAAAAATACGATTAATACGCAAAATAATAACGACCCATTTTCTCAATTATTAGCTGATAATACGATTGAATTAAAGAATAATGCTGTCTTTAATTTAAGTGCTATAGAAAATAATCAAGCCTATGAAGTGCTAAACACTAATGGCGTGATTGATTATTCCAAATTGGCAAGTAGCTATACCAATAATCGTTATAGATTGATTATGCTTAATGGAAAGAGTGCGAGTGAGTATAAGGACATTGGGACTAACACCTATGATGTGCTTTATCATGTTGGTGGTCAAAACATTACCTTAAAAGAAACTTTTAGTAACCATTCCATTTCGGTTGAAAAAGTTGCCAATGTTAATGGAATGCAAGCTGTGCCTAGCATTGTGATTAATCCTAAAAATTCTAGTAACCACGATAAGAATGGGGGTAATACGCCAGCTAAAGATGATAAGCATAATAAAGTCATAGTTAATAATAGTGATAGTTCTAACAAGGAAACAAATGATGATAACCCACATATAGTAAGTGGCAATGGCAGTCAAGAACATCATAATAACTCCAATAAGAACACCAATGGTGGCAAATCGCATACACCAAGCATTCCAACCCCACATAATAACCAATCCCCACAACCTAAAACAATTCCACTATCGCCTACTCCACCCATTCCTTCAACTCACCAAAAAGATAAATCTGATAACACCCCAATAAACCCCAACCCTAATAGAAGTCAAAGCAAGAACCAAAACCCTAGTGCTGACTCAACTACAAACCCTAATAGTGGCTCTAACCCTAAGCAAAGCAAGAATGCTAATCCTACTTCTAACCCTAACCCAACAACCCCAACTAAAATAGCCATTAATGGAACAACTATCACTCTAGCTCCAAATTCCTTTAAAATAAATCAAACCACTACTTCTCTCTTGCAATTACAAAATAACCTTAGTGAGTTAAAAACAGCATTAGAAAATCAAAACCCTACACTTAATTCATATGAGAATACAAAAGCTTATAAGGAGATTACCAAAGACTTGAATAATGTCTTTAGTCTTATAAAACAAGTTACTTCTGAATTAAACAACAACTCTAAAGTAAGCCTTATTTCTTTAAGCAATCAAATGTCTAATGCTAATGAGGCTTTAAACACATTAGTTACACAAATACAAAAATCTATAGATAGTAGTTTATCTAATGGCAATGACAATAAAGAGAATTTAAAGCCACTAGCTAACACCCTTGAAGTTATTCAAAACGCTAGTAAAGTAGTTCATCAAGCACAAAACAATGTCTCCCAAGTAGCCACAAGCTCTATTACTTATACACAGCCTACTACTCAAACCCAAAGAACTAATAACTCAGCCTATGGACTAGATATCCAAATAGGTTATAAATACTTCTTTGGTAAGAAAAAGCATTTTGGTATTAGAGGTTATGCCACTTACTCTTATATGTATTCTAGTGCTAATACTGCCATTAACAATAAAGACAATAACCTAGGAAAAACCAATCACCATACTTATGGTGCAGGCTTTGATTTCTTATATAACTTCTATGAGAGTAAGAATAGTCTCTATACTACAGGTATTCTACTAGGAGTAGAATTACTAGGTTCTACTTGGGATAATTCAAACTATGCTCTATTAAATGATTATGCAAAAGACATTAAAGCTTTAGGTGGTAAAGCTCATCTACACACTAGTGCTTTCCAACTTCCTTTAGTTATAGGCTTTAGAAGTAATTTCTCTAAGCATAGTGGTATTGAACTAGGGTTTAAAATTCCTTTAATCACTAATGATTATTTTACAAGTAATCTAAAGGGTTATAAAGAGACTATTATCTATAGAGATAATGTTAATTTGTATTTTAACTATGTGGTGAATTTTTAAGTAGGGGGATTAAAGGAGTGGGGTATTTTGTAATCTTTTGTCTTAAGCAAACCAAACTATTAAATATTGGGTTGAAATTTTGTGATACTATCTTACTACACTTTTAAATAAAGGATTTCTAATGGCTTATAACCCTAGATTTTTATCTAAACCCACAGAGGGCGAAGAAATTACAATTAAAGATGGCAAGTTATGTGTGCCAAATCACCCTATTATTCCTTTTATTGAGGGCGATGGCATTGGTTCTGATATTACCCCAGCGATGATTAAAGTTGTTGATAAAGCGGTAGAGAAAGCTTATAAAGGCGAGAAAAAAATCGCATGGTATGAAGTGTTTGTAGGCGAAAAGTGCTATAACAAATTCAAAGACCACAAAGAGTTAAGCCCTGAAGAGCAATGGCTACTCCCTGATACCATTGATGCGATTAATCATTACAAAGTGTCTATTAAAGGGCCTTTGACTACGCCTATTGGAGAAGGGTTTAGGTCATTAAATGTGGCTTTGCGTCAAAAGATGGACTTGTATGTGTGTTTGAGACCGGTTAGGTGGTATGGTAGTCCAAGCCCTGTAAAAGAGCCTAACAAAGTGGATATGGTGATTTTTAGAGAAAATGCTGAAGATATTTATGCAGGGGTTGAGTGGGCGCAAGGTAGCGAAGAAGCTAAAAAGCTTATTGCTTTCTTACAAGATGAATTAAAGGTTACTAAAATTAGATTCCCAGAAACTAGCGGTATAGGTATCAAACCTATCAGTAAAGAGGGCACAGAAAGATTAGTGAGAAAAGCGATTGAATATGCGATTGATAATGACAAACCAAGCGTAACTTTCGTGCATAAGGGTAATATTATGAAATTTACTGAAGGGGCGTTTATGAAATGGGGCTATGCTCTAGCTCAAAAAGAATTTGGCGCTCAAATCATTGATAAAGGTCCTTGGTGTTCGTTGAAAAACCCCAAAACCGGAAAAGAAATCATTATAAAAGATATGATTGCCGATGCATTCTTGCAACAAATCTTATTACGCCCTAGCGAATACAGCGTGATTGCTACCATGAATTTGAATGGGGATTATATTTCTGATGCATTAGCTGCAATGGTTGGGGGCATTGGCATTGCTCCAGGGGCTAATCTCAATGACACGGTGGGCATGTTTGAAGCAACGCATGGCACTGCTCCTAAATACACCGGACTTGATAAAGTAAATCCTGGCTCTATTATTTTGAGTGCTGAAATGATGTTAAGGCATATGGGTTGGGTAGAAGCGGCTGATTTAATCGTATCTTCTATGGAAAAAGCGATTAAGAGCAAGAAAGTAACTTATGATTTTGCCCGCCTTATGGAAGGTGCTACTGAAGTTAAATGCTCTGAATTTGCTGATGTGATGATTGAATGCATGTAATATATTCTTAAAAAGGGCGCTTATTTTTAAGCGCCTTATTTTGTCTCTTTTCTATTTTTTACTTATAATACTTTTTAAATACTAGCTTTAATTTACACTTCAAAATAGGGAGTTATTATGAAAATTGTGCGTAATATAGTTTTATCTTTTTTAACGATGATATTTTTAGCGCTTATGCTATGCGTGAGTTATTTCATGCCTCATTATAAGGCGGTTTTTATAAGTGGTATAGAAGTCAAAAGAATGGATAAAAATGGTTTAGTCAATAACTCTCATCTGCCTAAAGGGCCTACTAGAGATGTGTATTTTATCCAAACCTATAACCCTAATGATAAAAAAGATGTGATAGTTTTTCGCAATGAAGACACACGCTTTGGCTTTCCCTTTTATTTCAAATTCAATTCTGCTGACATTTCAGCTCTAGCTCAAAGCTTAGTCAATCAGCGTGTAGAAGTGAAATATTATGGGTGGCGTATTAATTTATTTGATATGTTTGCTAACGCTATTTCTATCAAACCTCTTGAGGAAAATAGCGAAGTTTCTAAGCCTATTTTTAGTTGGATTTTGTATGCGCTATTATTAGGGGGGTTATTTATTAGCGCACATTCAGTGCGTAAGTGGTTTAATGATAAAATCCATTAATTTTTTTAAGTCTTTTTGAAAGATTAAGATAGGGTTTAAAGCGTGTTTGTTAAATTGTTTAATATAGGGCAAACTCACGCTCTCAAAAGTAGAGGTATTATCCTCTCTTAGATTAATGGCGATTTTATAATCTAATTTTTGAGATTTTAACAAATAATCATTCAATAAACAATCATTTATCATTCCTAAATTATCATGGCTAATTAAAAGCAATTTAGCTTGTAATTTTAGGGCTAAATCTAGCATGCTCTCTTTTAAAGTAATGGGGACTAATAAGCCCCCAGCCCCCTCAACAATAACTAAATCATAGCGCTGTTTAAAATGCTCTATTAAATCCTTGATTTTATTTAATTCAATAGGCATGCTTGGATTTTCCTCTTGTTGGGCAATGAGTGGGGCGCACGCTTTGTTATAGCGATAGATTGAAATATCATTTAGTTGGAGTGAAGAATTCAATGCTTGATTGTCTTTTAAAAATAAATGCGCATCACTTGATTTATCTAGCAAGCTCACACCTGTTTCAATGGGTTTTAATAAAATCGTTTTAATGCCTTGAGTATTGCAAATTTTTGCAAGCTCTCTTGCGCAAGTAGTTTTACCAATGTTGGTATTAGTCGCACTAACAAAAAGAACCACGCTCATATTAACTCCATGTTTTAAATGCCAAATCTCAACTCATGTTAGCGTAATTTTAGTTTGAAGTTATTTTGCTATAATGATAATAATCTAATCATTGAGGGTGGTCTTATGAACATTTTGTTTGGAATTAGCGACACTCAGGAATGCCGTAACGCTGTAGAGTCTGCAATTAAGTTAGCTCATTCGCTTAAAAGCGTGCGTTTTACTTTATTGCATGTAAGTATGGAAGTATTTATTTATGCGGATAATGGAATGATGGATTATGGCACTACAGAGGCTTTAGAAGAAAAAAAGGCTAAGGCACTATTGCAAGAGTTTAGCACCCTTTTTGAAAAAGAGGGCATTATATGCGAGCAAGTGCTAAAAAGTGGCGAACCTATTGATGTGGTTTTAGATATGGCTAAGGACTATGATTTGTTATTGATTGGAGCGAGTGAATCTAATTTGCTGTATCGTTTATTTGGTTCGCACCAAAATCGCTTTATTGACCAATCGCCTATTCCTATTATGGTTGCCAAATAAAATTAAAAGGGTATTTCTGTGCGTTTGAAACAAATCCATGAATTTTTTGAATCTCTAATGCCAGCGCATAAGGTTTCTGCGGATACTTCAGTGCTCTATGAAATGCCTACGCCTAAAATGTCTCAAGTCTTAATGCTTAATGACCACTATACGACAATGGATTTTGTAGTTTCTATGTTAAGAGAATTTTTTGATAAGCCTTTAGAAGAGGCACAAACCATTATGTTAAGCATTCATCATGAGGGTGAGGGGGTTTGTGGGGTGTATCCTTATGATATTGCTGAGTATAAAGCACAATGTGTAAGAGATAGGGCTAGGGCTTTAAACTTCCCTTTGCAACTTGTTGTAGAAGAGGTTAAATAATGGCATATGATATGAATCAAACCTTAAATGAAATCATTACCCACACTTTGACTTTAGCCCTAGATTTTAACCATGCGCTATGCACCACAGAGCATTTGCTATTAGCAATTTTAGAGCATGAGAGTGGCGCACAAATTTTTAGTGCCTTAGAAGAAAAAGAATATCATAGAATGTGCCAAATGCTTAAAGACTATCTGTTGCAATATGTGCCTTTAAAAAATGACCCCGCAAAAGTGCCAGATAGAAGTTTTGTCTTAATGGAAGTATTTCATAAAATGCATGCTCAAGCGAGCCATTTAGAGGAAGTTTTAATAGAGGATTTGCTTGTTTTTATCTTAGAAGAACAAGATTGCTATGCCTCAAAAGTTATGGCTAGTTTTGGGATTACTCGTTTGTATTTAACCAAAAACACCATGCCCTTTATTCCAAAAGAAGAGCAAGAAAAAAAGAATGAGGCTTTAGAAAAATACGCTAAAAATTTAAGCATTTTAGCTAAAGAAAACCTTTTAGACCCAGTAATTGGGCGTGAAAATGAAATTTTAAGGGTTATAGAAATTTTAGGGCGCAGAAAAAAGAATAACCCTCTATTGCTTGGTGAGGCAGGAGTAGGAAAGAGTGCTGTTGCTGAAGGGTTAGCACTAGCTATTATCAATAAGCAAGTGCCAGAATTTTTATATGATTGTGAGATTTTTTCTTTAGATTTAGCACTAATGTTAGCTGGAGCTAAGTATAGAGGGGATTTTGAAAAGCGTTTAAAAAAAGTGCTTAAAGAGATTAGAAAAAGCCCTAATGCTATTTTATTTATTGATGAAATCCATACAATTTTAGGAGCAGGCTCTAGCACTTCAGGGAGCTTAGATGCGGCCAATATTTTAAAGCCGGTTTTAACTGATGGGAGTTTGAAATGTATGGGGGCAACGACTTTTGAAGAGTATCGCAACACTTTTGAAAAAGATAAAGCTTTTAGTCGGCGCTTTTCTCTTGTAACAATAGAAGAGCCTAGCAAAGAAGTGTGTTATTCTATTTTAGAACAACTTGCTCCCCTTTATGAATCTCATCATCAAGTGCGTTATGATGAAAACGCTCTTAAAGCATGCGTGGATTTAACAAGCTATTATATGCATGATAAGTTTTTGCCTGATAAGGCGATTGATTTATTAGATGAAGTGGGGGCGAATAAAAAGATTGCGCTTAAAAACAGCAAAAAAGTGAGCGCTAGTGATGTGCAAGAGATTTTAGCCTTAAAGCTCAAAATCCCTAAAGCTCGTTTGAGTAGCGATAAAAAAGCGCTTTTAAGAAATTTAGAAACAACACTAAAAAATAAGATTTTTTCTCAAGAAAGGGCTATTGAGGCTATTAGTAATGCTATTAAGATTCAGTATTGTGGGCTTAGTCAAAACAATAAGCCTATGGGAAGTTTCTTGTTTGCTGGGCCTAGTGGGGTAGGAAAAACACAATTAGCTAAAGAATTAGCCAAGGCTTTAGATTTGCACTTTGAACGCTTTGATATGAGTGAATATAAAGAGCCTCATAGTATTGCAAAGTTAATAGGAAGTCCTAATGGCTATGTAGGGTTTGAACAAGGGGGGCTATTAGTTAATGCGCTTAAAAAGCACCCTCATTGTGTGTTGCTCTTAGATGAAATTGAAAAAGCCCATGCTGATGTCTATGACTTGCTTTTGCAGGTTATGGATAATGCCACTTTGAGTGATAATTTAGGCAATAAAGCAAGTTTTAAGCATGCTATTTTGATTATGACTTCAAATATTGGAAGTCAAGATAAAGATATGCTAGGCTTTTTTGATACTAAAAATACCAAGTATGATAGGGCGATTAAAGAATTTTTAACCCCAGAATTACGCTCTAGGATAGATGCGATTGTGCCATTTAATGCGCTTAGTTTGAATGATTTTAAACAAATTGTTTTGGTAGAATTGCAAGTATTAAAAGCATTAGTTAAAGAGCAAGGTATAACACTAAGTTTTGATGATGAAGTGCTTAAAATGATTGCCAAAAAGAGCGAGCAAAACGCCCTAGGAGCTAGAGAGATTAAAAAAATCATTCATAATGAAATTAAGACAAAATTATGTGATTTATTGCTTTTGCAAACATTTAAACCCCCTTATAAAATAACTTGTTTATTAGAAGAGGGAAAAGTAGTTTTAAAAGCGCTTAAAAACTCAAAAAAGGTAAAACAACCATGACTTTTGAAATGCTTTATAGCAAAATTCATAGAGCTAGAATCACTGATGCCAATCTCAATTATGTAGGCTCAATTACTATAGATGAGAACTTAGCAAAGCTTGCCAAACTTAAAGAGGGCATGAAAGTAGAAATTGTAAATGTCAATAACGGCGAACGCTTTAGCACTTATGTGATTTTAGGGAAAAAGAAAAGCGAAATTTGTGTCAATGGGGCGGCAGCTAGAAAGGTTGCTATTGGCGATGTGATTATTATTATAGCCTATGCAAGCATGAACGAAGATGAGGCAAATACATATAAACCTAGCATTGTCTTGGTGAATGAAAACAACGAAATTCAAACAAAAGAGTGAGGAAATAATGATTGATTTGAGTCAATTTGGTGGTCTGTTAGATGGCGTTAGAAAAGAATTTAGCCAATTAGAAGAAAAAAATAAAGACACGATTTATACTTCAAAAAGTGGGGGTGGAATGGTGAGTGTAAGCTTTAATGGTGTGGGCGAATTGGTAGATTTGCAAATTGATGATAGTTTGCTAGAAGATAAAGAGGCTATGCAAATTTATTTGATGAGTGCTTTAAATGAGGGGTATAAAAGCGTAGAAGAGAGTAAAAAGAGCATGGCATTTGATATGCTAGGGAATCTTTCTAAGCTTTGATTATCTATAGAATTTTAATCGCTCTTTGTGTTAATGTAATTTTACTTGGGGCGTATGATTTTAAACATTGTCAAGCCTTTTATAAACAAGCTAGTCTAAAAAGTGGGGGCGTAGCTTTAAAAGTTTTACCTAAAGGCGTATATTTATATTATTCTAAAACTTATCCAAAACATGCCAAAGTGCTAAAAAGCGACCCTTTTATTGGGTTGTATTTATTACAAGGTGAGCCAAGCAAGTTTGCTTATGAAATGAGAGCCTTGGATAAAATGGCGCTAGAAAGGGTTATGGTAGGCATATCTTATTATGGGGCAAAATCGGGAGATTTAGTTGCCTTACAACAAGATTATACTAACTATGCTAGATTTTCTCAGCCTACTGAACCAAATGGAGTGATTAGCAATATTTGTTATCAAATGTTAGGGCTAACTATAGGGGGAACTTCCTTTATCCAAACACGCTATATCAAGCGTTTTTTAAACCAAAAAAAGCCCTATTATGGGGATATTGGAGTGCGCTTAAAAGAAAATAAAGGATTGATTGTGGGGCAGTTTGACCCCTTTTTTACTCATAATCCTTTCAAAAAGGGCGATGAAATCATCAGTATCAATAAGCATGCTATAAAAACCCATGCGCAATTTGCATGGATAGTAAGCAATCTTAAATACCATAGTCTTGCAAGAGTAGTAATCAGGCGCAATAAGCGTATTAAAGAAGTTGTTGTAAGAGTTAATAGGCGTTATGGGGGATTTTTGCTTAAAGATACTTTTTTGGAGCGCTATCATATCAAACTAGATAAAGATTTTATTGTTGTAGCACTAGGGAAGAATTTACCAAAAGGTTTGAATTTGCTAAGAATTGGCGATAAAATCTTATGGGTTAATCGCCATAAAATAGCCTTAAATGATAAAGCCTTGAGAGAGGCGCTAAGTAGTGAAAAAATTGAACTTTTAGTTTCTCGTAATCGTTTTGAGTTCTATCTAAAAATCCGCTAAAAGAATTTTGCATGCAACCAAATGCCTATGAAGTGGTTCTTTCTTGGTTTATCACACCACTTACAGCGATTTTGGGACAATTTGCAGATTTTTTCTTATATAGTTTGCATGCGCAATTAGTTTTTAATTCTCTTGTATCTTTAGCGTTTATGGTATTTGCTTATGAGCGCTTGAAAGAGCAGAATTTGTTTAGCAAACAAACCATCTTAGAGACATTGTTTTTTGTAGGGTTTTTTGCCTTATTTAATTATGCGCTTAATCATATAGATACTTTTTATATATTGTTTAAAAAGATAATTTTTGCTTTGCCGGATTTATTAACTAACTCATTGGCTCAAAGCTTAGAAAATCAAATGCAAGACACGCTTGTATTGCGTTTGGATTTTTTATTCAACTATGCTTTTTCTGCGCTTACTTTTATATGGGATTTAGCTCATAAAGAATGGTCATTATGGCTTATTTTGGGTATTTTGCAAGCTCTTTTTTTAAGCGTGATGTTTGCTTTAATTATATTGGTGTGGCTAGAAGTGCATGTGTGGTGCTCTTTAGGGGTGCTATTTTTAGCCTTTGGGTTTTTTAAAGCATGGCGTGGTGTGCTATGGATATGTTTTAAAAAATGTCTAGCGTTAGGATTTTATAAACCTTTAATTCTTTTAGTAGGTTTTTTAAACGCTTATATTATGCAAGTTTTAATGAATGCTCAAATGCATGCAAGAGAGGATTTAGCGCTTTTATTATTGGTGGCACTCTTTTGTTGTTTGGGTTTAATTATAAGTGTGCCCTTTTTTATCAATGCGTTTTTTAAAACCCATAATAGTATTAGAGAGAGCGTTCAATTGATTACTACTTTAAGCACCAATCTTAGCCAAGCTGTTTCAAGCTCTTTTAATCAAGTTTTAATGCAATCTACACATAGCCAAAATTCTCAAAATACCTCTAAAGAAAGAGAGAGTTCTACGCATTCTCCCACTTTTAGGGTAGAAACGACCACTATAATGCCAAAAATTGTAGATTTCAAGCAAAAGAAAGTTAAAAAGGATACAATAGAGCCAGAAGTTTAATACGAAAGGAAATAAAAAGTTAATGAAATTTTTCTTTAGTATGGTTCTTTTGTTTTTAATGCTTGGTTGCTCCAGCAAGGTGCATGAAATGAAGAAAAGCCCTTGTGCGTTCTATGAAAACCCACTGAGTCTTGCATGAAAGAAAAGCCTTTTAATAGCGAGCAATTAGCCTATTTAGAAGAGATTTTAAACTCTCAAGAAAAGCATTTAGAAAGCAAACTTTCTAGTTTTTGTGTGAATGATTTAGACATACAGAGCGTGTTTAGGCTAGAGAGAAATCGCCTAAAAATCGCTTACAGACTCTTAGGTTTAATGAGTGTTATCGCTCTTATTTTAGCTATTGTATTAATTAGCCTTTTACCCTTACAAAAAACCGAACACCATTTTGTGGACTTTTTAAATCAAGACAAGCACTACGCTATTATTCAAAGAGCGGATAAAAGCATTTCACATAATGAAGCCTTAGCTCGCTCTCTTATAGGGGCGTATGTGCTAAATAGAGAGAGCATTAATCGTATTGATGATAAGTCTCGCTATGAATTAGTGCGATTACAAAGTAGTGCTAAAGTGTGGCAACGCTTTGAAGATTTGATTAAAACAAAAAACAGCATTTACGCACAGAGCCATTTAGAAAGGGAAGTCCATATTATAAACATTGCGATTTATCATCAAGATAATAACCCCATTGCTAGCGTGTCTATTGTGGCAAAACTGATGAATGAAAATAAGCTCGTGTATGAAAAGCGTTTTAAAATCGTGCTAAGTTATATGTTTGACACCCCTGATTTTGATTACACTTCTATGCCTAAAAACCCTACCGGTTTTAAAATCACTCGTTATAGCATTACAGAAATCACGCCTACAAACAGGAATGATTAATGCGGACTTTCTTATTAAGCTTAATGTTAGTTTTTAGCCTAATAAAAGCTGATGAGTTGATAGAAGAATCTAATCAAAAAACCCCAAATTTAAACCACCCCATGCAGGATTTAAACGCCATTCAAAACAGCTTTTTTGATAAAAACCGCTCCAAAATGTCTAACACTTTGAATATTGATTATTTTCAAGGGCAAACTTATAAAATCCGTCTGCGTTACGCAATGGCGACTTTATTGTATTTCAAAAAGCCCATTAAAGATTTTGTGCTAGGAGATAAGGTGGGCTTTAATGCAAAAATCTTAGAAAGTAACGAGCGAATTTTGTTGATTAAGCCTTTACAAATTGGTGTGGATTCTAATATCAGCGTGATTGATGATGAAGGCAAGATTTTTTCTTTCTATGTGTTTTCTACCACCTTTACTAGCTCCAAGCACCCTAATTTACAAGTCTATATAGAAGATAAGAATTATTATTCTAATGCTTTTATCAAGAAAGAAAATACCCTTGAAAAACCCCCTAAAGAAGTCAAAGAAAAAGAAGAAGACACACTAATTATTGGCGATAGCACTAATTCTATGAAAATCATTAAAAAAGATATTAAAAAAGGCTATGTAGCCTTAAAAAGCTCTCAAAGAAAATGGTATTGCTTGTGGCTATGCTCTAAAAAATCTAATCTCTCTTTAATGCCTAAAGAAATTTTTAATGATAAACACTTCACTTATTTTAAATTTGATAAAAAATTAGCGTCTTCTAAATTCCCAGTTATTTATAAAGTCGTTGATGGCTATGATAACCCAGTCAATACAAGAATTGTAGGCGATTACATTATCGCTGAAGATGTTTCAACTCAATGGACTTTAAGACAAGGGAAGGATTATTTGTGTATCCGCTTTAAGGCTCAAAAATGAATAAATGGCTTAAAGGGGTGCTTATTTTTTTAGGGGGTTTTGTAGTGATTATGGCTACTTCTTTAATCTATCATAAAAAGCCAAAAGCCCCCTTAAATAATCAGCCAAATCTTTTAAGTGATGATGAGGTGAAATACCCCCTACAAGACTATATTTTCGCTCAAAATTCAAACCAAAACAATGAGAATAACTCCAAAGACGCTACCATAAAAGCCTTACAACAACAATTAGAAGTCGCTCTAAAAACTTTAAACTCTCAAAAAATCAGCCCCCCTAAACAAGAAATCCCAAAAGATTTCACAAAGCCTCCTACAAAGACAAATTACTCTAAAAAAGACCTTTCTTTAGAGCAATTAGATTTATTAGCCACTCGTATAACCCCCTTTGAAGAAAGCCCTAAAAACTATGAAGAAAACCTTATTTTTCCTACAGATTCTTCTAAAGGCATAGATAGTTTCACTAATTTGAAAGAAAAAGACATAACCACGAATGAAAACAGGCTTTTAAGAACCATTACAGCGGATAAAATGATACCAGCCTTTTTAATCACGCCCATTTCTAGTCAAATCGCTGGTAAAGTCATCGCCCAAGTAGAGAGCGATATTTTTGCAAACATGGGAAAGGCTGTTTTAATTCCTAAAGGTTCTAAAGTCATAGGCTACTACAATAACAATAACAAAATGGGGGAGTATCGCCTAGATATTGTATGGACTAGAATTATCACACCCCATGGCATAAATATCATGCTCACTAACGCTAAAGGAGCGGATATTAAGGGCTATAATGGCTTAGTAGGCGAACTCATTGAAAGGAATTTCCAACGCTATGGCATGCCCTTACTTCTTTCTACGCTCACTAATGGCTTATTGATAGGCTTAACTTCCGCTTTAAACAATAAGGGCAATAAAGAAGACACAACGAATTTCTTTGGGGATTATCTCCTAATGCAAATGATAAGACAAAGTGGCACAGGTATCAATCAAGTGATTAATCAAATTTTAAGAGATAAGAGCAAAATCGCCCCCATTGTAGTGATTAGAGAAGGGAGTAGAGTATTTATCTCGCCAAATACGGACATCTTTTTTCCTATGCCAAAAAGTAATGAAGTCATCGCTGAGTTTTTGGAGTAGAAACGCTATAATAAGTCCTTAAAAACTAAAAGAGAATGCATGATTAAAAATATCCTATTAAGTGGGGGGAGTGGCAAACGCCTATGGCCACTAAGCCGTAGCCTATATCCTAAGCAATTTTTAAAGCTATTTAATGATGAAAGCTTGTTTCTTTTAAGTTTTAAAAGAAACACCCCCTTAGTTGATGAAACGCTTGTAGTGTGTAACGAGCAACATTACTTTTTAGCTCTAGAAGAGATAAAGAGCGAGAATAAAAACAATAAGGTGAGTTTTTTGCTAGAGAGTTTGAGCAAAAACACCGCTAATGCTATTACCCTAAGTGCTTTAATGAGTAATAAAGAAGATATTTTGATTGTTACGCCAAGTGACCACTTAATTAAGGATACTCAAGCGTATGAAGACGCTATAAAAAAAGCGATTGATTTGGCTAAACAAGGTTTTTTAGTTACCTTTGGGATTAGCATTGACAAGCCTAACACAGAGTTTGGGTATATTGAAAGCTCCAATGCAATAGATGTCAAGCGTTTTATTGAAAAGCCAAGCTTACAAAAGGCTATAGAATTTCAAAAAAGTGGGGATTTTTATTTTAATAGTGGCATGTTTGTGTTTCAAGTAGGCGCTTTTTTAGAAGAATTAAAAAAACATGCCCCTAGCATTTTAAAGGGGTGTGAAAAAGCGTTTGAAAATCTAACTAATTCGCATTTTTTTGAGAATAAAGTTGCACGCCTAAGTGTTGAGAGCATGCAAAATTTAGAAGATGTGAGTATTGATATTGCTTTAATGCAACAAAGTCAAAAAATCAAAATGGTGGAATTAAACGCTAAGTGGAGTGATTTGGGGAGTTTCAACGCTCTTTATGAAGAAGTGGCTAATGACAAAGCAACCAACGCTAATTTAAATCAAACGCCTATTTTTGCTAAAGAGAGTGCGAATAATTTAGTGTTTTCTAATAAAGCCACAGCTCTTTTAGGCATTGAGAATTTGGCTATTATTGACACTAAAGACGCTCTTTTAATCGCTCATAAAGACAAATCTAAGGATTTAAAAGCTTTGGTAGGTGAGATAGAAAAACATAACAAAGACCTATTGCAAGCCCACACTAAAGTTTATCGCCCTTGGGGGAGCTATGAAGTCTTGCATGAGAGCTCTCATTACAAGGTTAAGATTTTAGAAGTTAAATCTAATTCTAGGCTTTCTTTACAAAAGCATTTTCATAGGAGCGAACACTGGGTAGTGATTAGCGGAATGGCAAGTGTGGAATTAGATAATAAAACTTTTGAATTACAAGCTAATGAATCCACCTACATTCCTAAAAACACCTTACACCGCCTAGCTAATTATGGCAAAATTCCTTTAGTTATTATAGAAGTTCAAGTGGGCGAATATGTCGGCGAAGATGATATTATAAGGATTGTTGATGATTTTAACAGACAAAATAAAGAAAAATAAGGAAAATAAATGAAAGAAAAAATCGCTTTAATCACCGGAGTTACCGGGCAAGATGGGAGCTACTTAGCCGAGTATTTGCTAAGTCTTGGCTATGAAGTGCATGGGTTAAAAAGACGCTCTTCTAGTATCAATACTTCTAGGATTGACCACTTATATGAAGATTTGCATAGCGAACATCAAAGGCGGTTTTTCTTACACTATGGAGATATGACTGATTCTTCTAATCTCATTCATCTAATCGCTACCACAAAGCCCACAGAGATTTACAACTTAGCCGCACAAAGCCATGTCAAAGTCTCTTTTGAGACCCCCGAATACACCGCAAACGCTGATGGTATCGGCACGCTTAGGATTTTAGAAGCCATGCGGATTTTAGGCTTAGAGGAAAAAACTAGATTTTATCAAGCCAGCACGAGTGAATTATATGGCGAAGTCTTAGAAACCCCACAAAATGAAAACACCCCCTTTAACCCACGAAGCCCCTATGCGGTCGCTAAAATGTATGCCTTTTACATCACTAAAAATTACAGAGAGGCTTATAACTTATTTGCCGTTAATGGCATACTCTTTAACCATGAGAGTAAAGTAAGGGGCGAAACTTTTGTAACCCGTAAAATCACACGAGCTGTAAGTGCTATGGCGTATAACTTAAATGATTGCTTGTATTTAGGGAATTTAGACGCTAAAAGAGATTGGGGGCATGCCAAAGATTATGTGAAGATGATGCATCTAATGCTCCAAGCACCAACCCCACAAGATTATGTGATTGCCACAGGAAAAACGACGAGTGTGCGTGATTTTGTGAAAATGAGTTTTGAATTTATCGGTATAGAACTAGAATTTCAAAATACAGGCATTAAAGAAATCGCTTTAATTAAAAGTATTGATGAAAAAAGAGCGAACACTTTAAATTTAGATTTAAGCCATTTGAAGCTAGGGCAAATTGTGGTGCGTATAGATGAACGCTATTTTAGACCCACAGAAGTAGACTTGCTCTTAGGCGACCCAACTAAGGCTGAGAGAGAGCTTGGCTGGGTGAGAGAATACGATTTAAAAGAGTTAGTCAAGGACATGCTAGAGCATGATTTAAAAGAATGTCAAAAAAGCCTTTACTTACAAGAGGGGGGCTATACTTTAAGGAATTTTTATGAATGAAATCATTTTAATCACCGGTGCCTATGGCATGGTGGGGCAAAACACCGCTTTGTATTTTAAAAAAAATAAGCCTAATATTACCTTGCTAACCCCCAAAAAAAGCGAGTTAGATTTATTAGATAAAGACAATATCCAAGCCTATTTAGAAAAACACAAGCCCACAGGGATAATCCATTGTGCCGGAAGAGTGGGGGGCATTGTAGCGAACATGAACGCCCTTTCAACTTATATGCTAGAGAACATGCTTATGGGCTTGTATCTCTTTTCAAGTGCTTTAAATTGTGGGGTTAAAAAAGCGATTAATTTAGCAAGCTCTTGTGCCTATCCAAAATATGCCCCTAACCCTTTAAAAGAGAGCGATTTACTCAATGGCTCTTTAGAGCCAACGAATGAAGGCTACGCTCTAGCCAAGCTCTCTGTAATGAAGTATTGCGAATATGTGAGTGCTGAAAGAGATGTTTTTTATAAAACCTTAGTGCCTTGCAATCTCTATGGCGAGTTTGACAAGTTTGAAGAAGGCGTAGCTCATATGATACCAGGTCTTATTGCTAGAATGCATAGAGCCAAACTAAGGGGCGAAAAAGAATTTACTATGTGGGGCGATGGCAGTGCAAAAAGAGAATATCTAAACGCCAAAGATTTAGCCAAATTCATCGCCCTAGCTTATGAAAATATCACTGAAATTCCTAGCGTAATGAATGTAGGCTCTGGCATAGATTACACTATTGAAGAGTATTATAAAATGGTCGCAAAAGCTTTAGATTATCAAGGCGAGTTTGTTAAAGATTTGTCTAAACCAGTAGGCATGCAACAAAAGCTTATGGATATTTCCAAACAAAAAGCTTTAAAATGGGAATTAGAAATCACTTTAGAACAGGGCATTAAAGAAGCTTATGAGTATTATTTAAAAAATTGTGTGTAGTTAAATGGTTGACAATTTATTCGCTCTTAATGAAGAAACCCTAAAAGATAGGATAAAAACCGAGTTTTTTAAAGATAAGAAGTTTCTCTATAGTGGGGATAAAATAGATTTCATGCTAAGCTACAAGCATACTAACGCCACTTTACCCATTTTATGGGGCGAGGCTAAAAAGGGCGATTTTGATGATTTAGACAAAGCTTTTGTGCAACTGCTTTTAACCATAGGCAAGCACAAATTTTACTCTCATTACACCCCACCTTATTTGTGTGCTTTTAACGCTTTTAGAATAGAATTTATCGCTTTTGATAACACAATTATTAATTTTCTTTATAGAAGTGATATAGATTTTTCTACTACCCCAAGCAATCACAATAGCGAGAGCTTTAAACATGCTTTATATGTGTTTAAAAGCATGTTTAAATCCAATTTGTTTGACAAGTCTCAAGGAGCAGTTAAATTTGTTTTTGACTTTAAAACCCAAAGCACAGAATGCAAAAAATTTATTAAAAGCAATTTAAACGCCACCCATTTAAACAAAATTAAAATTGATAAAAACAATTTTTTTGCTATTTATCAAAAATGGCTGGTGTTTGTTAAGCCCACTATTCAAGTGCCAAACTGGGAATTAGCCAAATCTAAGGGTATCATAGACGCTGATTTTTATTTAGCCGATTTGCTCAGTGATGGCAATAAGACCATTATTGAAAAATTAGTTACCATTTTAAGCGACACCACTTATCGCTTGAATAAGGGCAAAAATGATTTGGGCTTATTAGATTTTTTTGAAATCACCTTTAAAGACGACCAAAAGGCTCATAAAGAATTTTGGAGCATTTATGAAAGACCCCCGCAAGTTGAGTTTCAGGCAGAAATTTTAGAAAGGCGGGATTTATTAGTTCCAAGCGATATTAGAGAAAGAAAAGGAGCGTTTTTCACCCCTAAAATTTGGGTAGAAAAGAGCCAAGAATATTTAGCCAAAATCTTAGGGCAAGACTACCAAGATGAATACATCATTTGGGATTGTGCTGGGGGGACTGGCAACTTACTCAGTGGTTTGGTAAATAAAGCTAATTTATACCTCTCTACTTTAGATAATAACGATGTAGCGATTGTAAAAGAACTTGCCACTACCAACAGATTAAACCTACTAGAAAAGCATGTTTTTCAATTTGACTTTTTAAACGATGATTTTTTTGAGCCTAAAGTGCCTAAAAGCCTACAAGAAATTTTAAAAGACCAAGAGAAGTTAAAAAAGCTCATTATCTATATCAACCCGCCGTATGCAGAAGCAGGCAATAAATCTAAGATGAGTGGCACAGGTGAGCATAAATCTAAAGTCGCACGAGATAATCTCATTTGTGAAAAGTATAAAACAGATTTAGGCAAGGCTAATAACGAGCTTTTTGCTCAATTTTTCATGCGTATTTATAAAGAATTAAATGGCGTAACTTTAGCTAGTTTTTCAACGCTCAAATACCTAAATTCTAGCAATTTTAAAAAATTTAGAGAAGTCTTTAAAGCAGAGTTTAAGGGGGGCTTTATGGTGCCAGCTAATTCTTTTGATAATGTTAGGGGGCAATTTCCTATCGGCTTTTTAGTGTGGGATACTTGCCAAAAAGAAGTTACCCCCTTAAGGGGGGCAAGCTCTCACAAAGATAAACAAAATTCAAACTTAATCTTCTTAAAAGAAAATTTGAAGTATAATCCCTTGAAAGAGCCATTGTGTCTTTTAGACATAAACGCTCCTTTGTGGCAAAATGTGTCCCCAAAGGCTAGCAACACTAAGGGGACACAAAGAAATTCTACAACAAAACCTCTTAAGAAATTTAAAATTATCCAATGGTATAGCTTAGAAAGATTTTTAAAAGTTTTAGAAAATGCATTAAACGCCCCAAAAGTTATAGGCAAATCTACTTCAAGGAAACCCCTAAGCACAGAGCCTAAGGGAACTTTGACTAGCTATCTTTCAACTAAAAAGACAAACTTAAACCCCTTAAAAGAGAATTTAAGATATACTACTAGCCAAGAGTTTTTATCATGTGGCTTAGACATGACAAACTCCTTTAAGCGTATTTGCCCCATAAAGCCACTTATGGGGCGTGATGCAATTCTACAGCAAAACCCCTTAAAACTCCAAAACTCCGTTAGCTTAGAAGTGTTTGATAGTTTCGGCGGATTTTTAGGGATAAAAATTTTAAAAATATTAGATAGCGTTTCGTTTATTAGTTTTTGGTTACAACAATACCAAGACAAAAATATATTACAAACCATAGCGTTTAGCTATATGAACCCTGGTCGTCCTGATTTTCAAAATCAAAATTTGATTTATATCCAAAATGGTGATGATAGCAAGAAAGCACACATTAAATTTTTTGGTTTAACGCTTAAAACCCTTTTAATCGGTGCGATTTACTTCTCTGTCCGCTATGTATTTGAACACACATGGATTAACCACAACGACCAATTTTACGCCCCTTATAATGACGCATGGCAAAGTGATGATGAATTTAAAAACAATGCTTTAGCTTTCATGCTTTTTCATGGAAAAAACCGCATTACAACGGGGGGGGGGGTAAACCACTTCATACCCTTTGATGAAGAAGAAGTGGGGGCTAAAGAAAGATATTCTAGCCATGTTTTGCTAGATTTTTTAAAGGGTAAAATACAAACACAAGCCGATAATCTCTTTGACAGCTCCAAGAAAGAAACTAAACCTTTAGAATTTAGCGAAAGGGCTTTAAGCGTGTTTAACGCAGGAAAAGAGATTTATAAATATTACCACGCACAAGATTTCACTAACCACGACTATAACGCTAATGTAAGCTTGTATGATATTAAAGAATTTTTTCAAGGTAGAAACGCCCAAGGCAAGTTAAACCAACCCCTAAAAGCTAAAGATACTTATTACAAACAGCTTTATGCAAATTTACAAGACGCTTTAAAAGACTTAGCCAAAGAATTACAGCCCAAAGTCTATGAATACGGGTTTTTAAGAGAATAAACTTGGTCGTATAGGAAAGTTAAAATGTTGAAAAAAGTAAGAACCCACCGCTTGAAATAAGCGAGTGGGCTTAGTTTAAGGCTGTAAGCAAAACGCTTTTTTAAAAAGCGTTTGAATGTATTTCTAAAACCTTTAGAAGATGGCTTAGCCTCAAACATGTTTAGGTTTTTGCTGTTCTTTATACTCCATAATCATTGCATGGATTTCATCTTTTAATTTTAGCTTTTGTTTTTTCATTTGATTGATTTCAGCATCGCTAGCATTTTGTTGCTCAGCGGTTTTAATGTCATCATCTAGCTGGTTGTGTTGCTCAAAAATCTTGTCAAAATGCGGATTGCTCGCTTTTAACACACTGATTTCATCTCTAAACTCATGAAACATGGTTTTCTCCTTTAATTTGGAATGTGGTGTATAATAAACTATCTTTTTAAAAAATTAACTTAAAAGGGCAAAAAGCAGTTAAAAACCCTAAAAGAGCGTTTTTAAACCACACACAAAAAGGAATTTTATGGATATTCGTAATGAATTTTTACAATTTTTTAAAAGTAAGGGGCATGAGATTTATCCTAGCATGCCCTTAGTGCCTAATGATGCCACCTTACTTTTTACTAATGCAGGAATGGTGCAATTTAAGGATATTTTTACAGGTATTGTGCCAAGGCCTAGCACTCCTAGAGCGACTTCTTCGCAATTATGCATGCGAGCAGGCGGTAAGCATAACGACTTAGAAAATGTGGGTTATACCGCAAGACACCACACCCTTTTTGAAATGTTAGGGAATTTCTCTTTTGGAGATTATTTTAAAGAAGAGGCAATTTGTAATGCATGGGAATTTGTAACCAAAAATTTAGGTTTTAAACCTAAGGATTTATATATTAGCGTGCATGAAAAAGATGATGAGGCGTTTAGGTTGTGGGAAAAATTTGTCTCTGTGGATAGAATCAAAAAAATGGGCGATAAAGACAATTTTTGGCAAATGGGCGATACAGGACCTTGTGGGCCTTGTAGTGAAATCTATATAGACCAAGGCGAAAAGCACTTTAAAAGTAGTGAAGATTATTTTGGAGGCGAGGGCGATAGATTTTTAGAAATTTGGAACTTAGTGTTTATGCAATACGAACGCTCTAGTGATGGTATTTTATCGCCCTTGCCAAAACCTAGCATTGATACAGGTATGGGCTTAGAAAGGGTGCAAGCTCTCTTAGAAAACAAGCTCAATAATTTTGATTCTTCGTTATTTACACCCCTAATGCAAGAAATTAGCGAGCTTACAAGCTTAGATTATACCAGCGAGTTTCAGCCAAGCTTTAGAGTAGTGGCTGATCATGCAAGAGCGGTGGCGTTTTTGCTCGCTCAAGGGGTGCATTTCAATAAAGAAGGTCGTGGCTATGTGCTAAGACGCATTCTAAGAAGAGCCTTAAGACATGGGTATTTAATGGGCTTAAAGAATGCGTTTCTATACAAAATTGTGGGCGTAGTGTGCGAGCAATTTGCTAGTGTGCATGCGTATTTGAAAGAGTCTAAAGAAAATGTGATGAAAGAGTGCTTTGAAGAAGAAGAGCGTTTTTTAGAGACTTTAGAATCTGGCATGGAGCTCTTTAATTTGTCTTTAAAGCATTTAGATGAAAATAAAATCTTTGATGGAAAAATTGCTTTCAAGCTCTATGATACCTTTGGATTTCCTTTAGATTTAACGAATGATATGCTAAGAAGTTGTGGGGCATGTGTGGATATGAAAGGCTTTGAATGTTGCATGCAAGAACAAGTTGAACGCTCCAAGGCGTCATGGAAAGGCAAACAAAACAACGCTGATTTTAGCACCATTTTAAGCACTTACAAGCCTAATGAATTTGTAGGGTATGAAGCAATAGAGTGTCCTACTCAAGCACTAGGTTTTTTTGATAGTGAATTTAAAGAAATCACAGAGATTAGTCCTAAGCAAGAAGTCTGGGTATTGTTAGAAAAAACACCTTTTTATGCAGAAGGTGGAGGAGCTATAGGAGATAAGGGCGCACTTTTAAAAGATAATGAAGAAGTGGCTCTTGTATTAGATACGAAGAACTTTTTTGGGCTTAATTTTTCGCTTCTCAAAGTTCAAAAACCCCTTAAAAAAGGCATAGATTTAATAGCAAAAGTAAGTGATGAACGCTTTGAAGTTGCAAAACACCATAGTGCGACGCATTTATTACAAAGCGCATTAAGAGAAGTTTTAGGCTCGCATGTGAATCAAGCGGGGAGTTTAGTAGAATCCAAACGATTACGATTTGACTTTTCGCATTCCAAAGCATTAAGTGAAGAAGAGTTAGAAAAAGTAGAAAGTTTAGTTAACGCTCAAATTTTCAAGCACTTAAAAAGTCAAGTGGAGCATATGCCTTTAAATCAGGCTAAAGATAAGGGGGCGTTAGCTTTATTTAGCGAAAAATATGCTGAAAATGTGCGGGTGGTGAGCTTTGAAAAAGCGTCCATTGAATTGTGTGGGGGTATTCATGTGGAAAATACCGCACTCATTGGTGGGTTTAGAATCATAAAAGAAAGTGGGGTGAGTAGTGGGGTAAGACGCATTGAAGCGGTGTGTGGGAAAGCCCTTTTTGAATTAGCTAAGAGCGAAAATAAAGAGCTTAAGAACGCTAAAGTTTTACTCAAAAACAATGATTTAATCGCTGGCATTAACAAGCTTAAAGAGAGCGTGAAGAATATTCAAAAAGCTCCTACTCACATTGACTTACCCATTGAAAACACTAATGGCGTGAGTGTGGTTGTGGGTGCAATTGAAAATGGCGACGTGAAAGAAATCATTGACAGGTTGAAAAAAGCGCATGAGAAATTGCTCGCTATGGTGTTTAAAAAAGATAATAAGCGTTTAAGTTTAGCATGCGGAGTGAAAAACGCTCCCCTAAAGGCGAATGTGTGGGCTATGGAAGTGGCACAAATTTTAGGGGGTAAAGGGGGCGGAAGAGATGATTTTGCTAGTGCTGGGGGTAAGGATACAGAGAAATTGCCAAAAGCGATTGATTTAGCAAAAAGTATCGCTTTAAAAGCCTTAGAGAAATAGCATGGAACTTATTTTAGGCTCTCAATCTAATTCTAGGGCTAATCTTTTAAAAGAGTGCAAGATTAAGTTTAAACAAAAGGCATTAGACTTTGATGAAGAAAGCTTGAATGTAACAGACCCTAGAGAGTTTGTCTATCTAGCATGTAAGGGTAAATTAGAAAAAGCAAGAGAGTTAGTTAAAAATAATTGTGCTGTAGTTGTGGCTGATAGTGTGGTGAGCGTGAATAACAAAATGCAACGAAAAGCCAAGAACAAGCAAGAAGCCCTTGAATTTTTAAAACTTCAAAGCCATAATGAAGTAGAGATTCTAACTTGCTGTGCTTTAATTACCCCCACACTAGAATGGCTAGACTTTTCTAGCTTTAAGGTGTGTTTAAGGGCATTTAATCCTAGCGAGATAGAAAAATACTTAGAAAGTAACTTATGGCAAAATAGTGCAGGCTGTGTGCGCTTAGAAGATTTTCATAAGCCCTATATTAAAAGTTCAAGAGGGAATTTAAGCGTAGGGTTAGGGTTGAATGTTGAAGGCTTGTTAGGGGTGTTGAGATTGGGGGTTTAAAAAGATTGACACTCCTAATGGCTTTTATCATTTTTTATAATATCACTTGATGAAAAGTCAAGCGATATTTTTGAGTGTGGCTAAATCTTTTAAGTTTGTAAAATTAATAAAAAATATTCAATAAGTGGTTTTCTAGTTTGATTTTTAGATTAAAATATTGATAGTGTTATAATCTGAAACAAATAAGGACAAAAAATAATTTGAGAAATGCAATAGTGAATAATGATATAGCCGAAGTTTTTGGCAAAATTAACAGAATACATAACTTTGAAATCTATAAAAAAATAGAATCTGAAAGCACTACAATGGAAGAAAAAGCTAGGCGTTTGGTAATTTTGTTTTATGCGTCCATTCTTGGTTCGATTGTTGGTATTATTACCCCTATTTATAAATTTCTTACTAATTTTTTAAAATTAGAAAAACTTTATGTTGCATTATCAATGATTTTTATTATTGGTTTATCGATACTAGTCATAAGTATTGCTCGTGAAATTCTTGATGAGATTGTCTGTAGATATAGAGATAAATATTTGGTCAAAAAAACATTGGCTAAAAGTTTGGAGAGAATCTATTTTTGCTATCCGTATAAACAAAAAACAATTAAAGATATTCGTAAAAAAGAGAAAAATGTTCTAGATAGCATGAAGAAAGTCCAAGAAAACAAGAAATCTCAATTATTGTGTAAAAAATTTGACAATACAGAATTTAATTTATTTATGTATCTTTTATCGTTTAGATTTGCGGGGTATTTGGTTTTTGGAATGATTTATTTGATTGTTTCTTCTGCGATAACTGTATGGTTTATAGAGCCAATAGATAATGACAAAGGAATAAAATGTTTGACAGACTATTGCTATCCTTACCACATAAAACAACTAGTTCAAGGTAATATTTGGATTTATTTTAAGATTATTTTCTTACCTCCAATAATATTTTTTATAATTTTTATATTTCCTAAAAAATTACAAAAGTTAGATAGCAATTTAAAAATCAATAAATTCTTGGTGTGGTTGTTTTGCAAGGCTAAATTTATATTATTAAAAATATCTCAAAATATGTTTTCGTTTTGGATTTTTTATGTTTATAGTGTAGGTTATTGCATTGTTCAATTTTATGGACATGATAAATTTTCTATGTATATCTTGGTATCTTATATTTTGTTGTTGTCTTTGGGTTTAAGGCTAGAGTCTTTTTATAAAAGGTTTTTAGCAGTAACTTTATTCCCTTTTTTGCTCTTTTTTAGAGAGAAAAAATATTTTATTGGAGTTCTTAATGCTTGTTTATGGTGGGTTTGGGCGTATAGTGTAATTATTTTGTATATCTTTCAAGTTACAATAGGAGACTTTATTCTAGATATTAAAAATGATTCTATAGAGATGGTCAGATGGGTGTCTTTAGGCGTATTTATTCTTTGGACTTTTACTGCCTTATATGGTTTAAGAGAACTAGTTGTTAAAAAGAGATAATATAAGCATTAGGGAGTTTTAAATGATTTTCAAGTTTGTGTTATTGTTGGTGGTAGTGATTGGATTTATCTTTGTTGGAAAACAAGAAAAAATCACCAAAGAAGTGTTAATTGATAGCGGTCATTTTGGAACAAAATATAATTTTGATACAGCTCTCAAAATAGTTCGAGACAGAAAATCTAGCAAAGAAGACAAATCTGAAGCTTATTATGAGTTAGGGAGTATTTGCGAAAGGTATGCAGACAAATTGCATAGAGAAAATCAAGATAGGGCAAAAATAGAAAAATATTATGATATAGCTTTTAAGAGTTATTTAAATTCAGCAGAGTTAGAAAATTTCAAAGCTTATAGCAATTTGGCAAAGATGTATCATTATGGAAAAGGCACTAAAAAAGACATTCAAAAAGCTAGTCTTTATTATGAAAAAGCATGCCGAGCATATAGTAGTAATCCTTTTTTAATAGCTGATTGTTATGAATGGGGTAAGATAAAAGGTTTTCATAATCCAATGACTTTTTTGAAAGAAAAGTGCACAAATAAAGATGCTGAAGCTTGTTTTATGATAGGAGCACTCCAACAGACCTATTCGCTTGATAATAAAAACTCTAGTTATTATTGGATACCATATAAAGAATTGGGTTTGGATGTAATGTCTCAAGAAAATGCTCTATTTTACTTCAAAAAAGCTTGTAAATTAGGGGATCAAAAAAGTTGTGATGAGAAAAAAAGTTTGCGAGAAAATCTAAAGAGTAAAAAACCTTAGCTTTTAGAGAAAATTTAGAGTTAGCAAAAACTAAACTCTAAACTTTTCACTTCTTTTTATTTGCGCTTGGCGAAGTGCCTTTAATACAAAATTCTAAGTCTTTTTCCAAAGTCTCTGTATAAACAAGTAGAGCCTCTAAGTTTTTATCAATCTCTGTGTGGGCGAGTTCGGGGCGTTTAGGCATTTCAATTTCACATTTTGTAGGGATATATACCGGTTTATACACTCTGTAGCACCCAGAAAGAGCCAAGAGAGCAGTTAGAGAAAGAAAGGTGGTTTTAAGCATGGCAAATCCTTTTAAAAAGCATTATTTCTTTTCTTCTTTTTTAAAAGTCTCAATGAGATTTTCAACTTTTTTGAGCTCTTTATCTGTAGGGGTAGCGTCTTTAGTTGCTTTCTCAACTTGCTTGTCTTTCTGGGCTTTAGAATACTTTTTGGCGATTTGTTGCTCGGTTTTAGAATGCTCTTTGTTATAGGTTTTAACATCTAATTCTTGCTTTTTTAGAGCCTCATTTTGCAAATCTACGCCTATTTTGCAAGTTTCTCTTTCTATGAGCGCATTTTTATAAAAGATAAAAAAGCAAATGCTTAAGACAATGACTGCAATAAATAAAATTGCTATGACAATATTTTTAAAAGTTAATTGGGGGATTAAAAATTTCCATATGGGTTGCACATTAAGTTCCTAACTATCAATTTTGGTTGAGTTTATAAGGCTTTTTATGATTATTTGGTTGTGGGATGAGCCTTTGATAACTAAACATACCTTTTAATTATGTGTATTATAATCAATTTTTTAGGAATTTTTAAGTGATAATTTGAGTTTGTGCTATAAATTTAGAACTTAGAAATTTTTAAGGGTATTTTGGTTGCAATTAACTAGATTTTAAGTTGAAAACCTAGGTTTTAGGATTTGTTGAAGGGGGTAAGGGGGGTGTGAGATTATATGTTTTGTGGAACTTTGCAGCAAATTTGCTGGGATTTTTCAGTGGTGAAATCAAAGATAATATTAAGAACTTCTTTTATAGCTTTAATAAGATTATTCCATTCATCGCTCGTTATTTTAAATAATCCTTTGCCAGCAAGCGACTCTACAATCTCATTGCTAAAGATGAAACAAGCTATCAAAGAGCCAATACAAAGGAGACAAAGCATTATAAAAGCAATTTTATTATTTTTAACCGCCTTAGACACGAAACAGCAAAAGAGAACAAACCATATTATGGCAAATAAGACAAATAAAATAATAGGCTTAGGCTTTTCCATGATAGAATAGTTGTTTACATTTAACAGAAAAAAACCAAACAAACAAACTAGTATTAATGATTTGGTAAGACACTCTTTTATGTTAGGGAACTTCTTAAGAATGAGAAAGTATAGAAAAATTGAGCCACACATACTCACAATTATCTTTATATAAGTTATATAACAATTTATATAACCATCTAACTTATTGTCCTCTAATGGAGCATTAAACACAAGCATTGTTATTAACACGCAAGAAACAAGGAATGCTATAAACCATAGTGTTTTGGGCTCTAATAATCTTGAAAAGCACTCTTGGATTAAATCTTGAACTTTTATAGGGCTCTGAAGAATAAAAGGTAATGAAAAGAGAAAAAATCCTAGAGAACATGCTAATCCTAGCCATAGAGTCTAGCCACAACTTGTGGCATTTAAAAATTCTAATTTTATGATAATAGGTGTAAGTATGAGCAAATAAGCTCCAAGGAAAAACGGTTTGTTGGTGGTCATATGAAGTGTGTTAGCTATAAAAATGGTGGTCATAATAAGCGAATTAATGACAAACATTGTAAGTGCTGTATTCAAGTCGGTATTTAATTTAAGCCATGCTACAAGGGGCAAAAAGTATGTTGCCATAATCAATATTGGCAAGATAATGAAATCAGAAATCCATTTTTGATAGAGCATCATGCTCGTTTGATTTATTGTTTGTTTTTCGCCTTGTTTGAATGCTACTTTGCTATTCATTCTTCTTTGATTATTTTTTTCTTCCTTAGCAAGTAAATCTTTTAAACTTAATTTAGGATTTTTTAGACATGTTTGTAAAGTCTCATAGCGAGTATAGAATCTAATCCTTAAAGTTCGTGCAGACTTGCTTGTAGCTGAACTTCCAAATCCAACAATAAAAATAAGCACCATTTCTATGACAAAATAGATTGTCTCTAAACTCATTTTATCAGCATTTGTCCATAAAAACCACAATACTCCTAAGGGAGCAAAAATAAGAACGCTTAAAGCTTGGAGATAGATTCCTTGAAAGTTATAAGTCCATCTGTCTTGCTCTTCTTTAAGAACCTTATAAATCTCTAATTGGTGCTTTTGGTGCTCAAATGACTCTTGCTTTGTCTCTTTACAATATTTACAGCCACTCAAAACTCTCTATTCCCCTAAAACTTCTCTAATAGCTTCACAAATTCCTTAAAAATATAATGGCTCTCTTTGGGGCCAGGGCTACTCTCTGGGTGGTGCTGGACAGAAATGATAGGAGCGTTAATATAACGCACGCCTTCAATGGTATTGTCAAAAAGATTGCGGTGTGTGATAACAGCGATTTGCTTAATCTCTTCAGGCACGCAATAGTTGTGGTTTTGTGCGGTGATTTCAATGGCGTTTGTTTCTAGGTTTTTAACGGGGTGGTTGCTTCCATGATGACCAAATTTTAGCTTATAGGTAGGATAGCCTTGTGCGATAGAGAGTAATTGATGCCCTAAACAAATGCCAAACATAGGGATTTTTGCTTCAATAAGTTGCTTGATTTCTTCAATTTCTTGTTTTAGGCTTAAGGGGTCTCCCGGCCCGTTAGAGAGAAAAATACCATTAATAACTTTTTTTTCATAGGCTTTGATGAGTTCTGTTGCTTGAGTGTTATGCGGATAAATGAGAGCTTTTAGCCCTACGCTTTGAAGCTCGTTTAAGATATTACCCTTAGCCCCAAAGTCTAGCACAGCGATAGTTTTATGCGGCATTTTTTCATCAAAAGGCTTGTAATCTAAGGTTTTGAAATCAAAAGTGGTGTGCTTATGCGTTTTGATTTTTTGCGTAGAAACGCTTTCTACTAAAGGGGTGTGAGAAATTTTAGGAGCGTTTTTTAGAATCTCTTTAAGCTTGTTTTTGTCATGCTCTATAGTGGAAGCTACCATCATCAAGCACCCATTGTTGCGTAAGGTTTTTATCAAACTTCTTGTGTCAATGCCACTAATGCCCAAAACATTTCGCTCTTTCAAATAAGAACTTAAGCTAAGATTTGCCCTTGCGTTAGAAAAAAATCGTTGTAATGACGCACCAAAATACCCGCACAACAAAAAGGGGATTCATCATCTTTAACATTAGTGCCTACAATCCCAATTTCTGGCATGCTAAAAATCACAAATTGCCCTTTATAGCTAGGGTCGCTGATGACTTCTTGATAGCCACTCATAGAAGTGTTAAAAACAAGCTCTCCTATTTGAGTGCCACTAGCCCCAAAACTTTGAGCTTGTAAAAAAAGCCCGTTTTCTAAGTAGAGAGAGACCATTATAAAAAGCCTTTACGCCTTAACTCTTCTTCATACAGCCTTTCAAACACTAGCTCGTATTCATTACTTCCTACGGGCAGTTTGCGTTTGTAATGTTTGATTTTTTCATGCACTTCGCTTTCAATGCTCTCATACATCTTAGAGTAGGTGTCAATGGATTTGTAAATCAAATTTCTAATCAAATTTTCACTCACGCTAAACATAATCAAATCTTCATCTAGGATTTTATTTAAAATTTGGTGCGATAAATCATTGCACCTATCTTCCCAAGATAAATGAAAGCCTTCTTTTTGAGCGATTTGTCTTTTAATCATCCAAAAGAGTTGCCTTTCGTCCATCCGCATAAATTCTATTTCATCAGTGTTTTCTTCTAAAAGTTCTCGTGCTTGCTCATCTATGGCATTTTCTGTTTTAACACTAGCATCTAAAATCTCACGCACCAATTCAGAAAACACCTCTTGAGAGGTTCTAAGTTCTAATAAATTTGAGCGCATAAATTCATTAGTAATTTTATTTACTACATGCGCCACATGGATAGGTTTTAGTCTCATGCTATTTCTCACACATTTATATATTTAGTTGGAGTTATTGTAGCGCCTTTTAGATAAAATGCTTGTTAAAGCAAGTTTTTTAATGAAAATAAAAGTATTTTTAGTTGCTTATAAGGAAAATATTTAAAATAAGCCATTTGTTTTGAAAATCCTTAGCTATCGTTATTGATTAAAAAGACATCTGATTGATTATTATTGGCGCATTAAACTATAAGATTGCAAGATTTTATCCGCATAGATAATTTCAATATCAGGGCGTTTTTTGGAAATTTTGGTATCAACAAGGATTAAGCGCCCTCCCTCTTTAATGCCATAAAATTTAAGCCTTAGAGCCAGCTGTTTATCATCAATGCGAACTTGATGAATACCCCTTGCTTGAAGGGCTGTTGCGATTTCTTTAGCTAAGAAATGCCGATTTAATAACCTTTCATTGGCATTAGAAACCTTGCTCCCCCATAAAAATAGCGTTTCGGTAAGCATTAGAAGATACAAGCTAAAAATGCGTAAATAATACCGCCCTCTAAATTCCTTTAAACGCACTCTAAGAATACTTAGCATGCCTTGAGTAAATAAGGGTAAGCCTACTAAGGCTAAGGGGGCAAAAGTTTTTAAATCTATTTCTTGGCGCACGCTTAAAAGCAAAGGAAAAAGCCAAGCGCTTGCACTAATAAATGCAAGCAAAGACGGCTCTTTAGAAAAAAGGGTTTTATAAATCACATAGGGGTAATAGACAAAAAATAGGGGTGAATACAAAAGCATAAGTTCTAAACAAGTGTCTATAAAATGCCCACTAGGCATTCCCCTAAAACTATTATTAAAAAGAATGAGATTTGCTAGTAAGCATACAAGGGCAAAAAAAGCGCTTTTAAAATAACGCATTCTTAAAGCATAAGCCCCTAAGCCCAAAAAAAGCGTTATAAACGCACTATCTATAAACACACATAAGAGAATGCTAAGATAGGGGATTTTTTGAGATTTTACAAATAAGTAGCTCACTAAAAGCCCAAGATTAAGCACAAACACACTTTTAACTAATAAAATCGCAAAGAGATTAGCCCCAGGCAATAAGGCGTAAGTTAAAGTAGCATAAAGAGCGTCTTTGGGTTTTTTTAAAATCTTTCGCCCTATGAGATAAATTAAAAGCATGTTGATAAGATGAGAAAGCAAAAAGGGTAGTCTTAGAGCCAAATCATTTTGCCCAAAAATTTCAGTGCTTTTTTGAGCGATTTTAATAAACCATGCATTGTTATAAAAAAAGTCCTTAGCTTCGTTATAGCTAATAGAAATTTCATTACTCATCAATAGCCCTAAGGCTAAAACCCCCATAGCTAGTGGCACAAAGCTTAAGTCGCTCAAATCAAAGCTTCTTATTTTTTTCTTAGGGTAGATAAAGTAGCGAAAGTAAAGAAGCGTGCTTTGTAAAGGGCTTAGTTGCATTATTTAAAACTTCTTAATTCTTTTAAAAGAGCGGGTAAAGCAATAAGCAAACCAGAAAATAAAATGAGTAGAACCCCTAAAGAGCTTTTAAAATCTAAAAATTTATCGCCTAAATACAGCCCTAATAATAGCCCCCAAAGAATGCGGGTGTATTCAATAGGGGCGATGATGCCAGCGGGAGCATTCATGTAGGCATAAGTCAAAAAGTATTGCCCTAAAGTCCCACTAATTCCCATTAAAAAAATCCATAAAACATCTTCTAACCTAGGCGTATGGATACCATTAGATAAAAAGGGAATATCAATAAACATGCCCACTAATCCTAACAAACTCATGCCAAAGGCGAACGCTAAAATCACGGCTTGTTTGTCATAATACTCCCTTAAATCTCTCAAAGTTACATACGCCAAAGCCACAAATACCCCACTTAAAATTCCCATAAGAATTTCAAAAACCCCTATATTCTCAACGCTTGGATTTGAGATTAAGACCACTCCCACTAACCCTATACAAGCTGAAATTAACGCACTCATTCTTAGCTTTTCTTTCAAGAGAAAATAAGAGAGTAGCACCGTATAAATGGGTGCGCTTTGTGAAAATGCTGTCGCTGTGCCAAGTGAAATTTTTTCAATATTATAAAAAAACGCAAGCATAGCTAAGCCCCCCACAATAACCCTAAAAGCAAGCTTTCTAAAACCGCCTTTTTTGTAACTCTTCAAACGATAGGGCTTGAAAGGATAAATAAGTAGCAATAATAACAGCATAGAAACAGAGCGATAAAACACATTTTCCATAGGGGAAAAATAGTCGGCTGTGATTTTAACAAACGCACTCATCACACCAAAGCATAAATTAGCCAAGAACATCATTAAAATGCCAAATAAAATCGTGTTACGCATGCCTTTTACTCACAATAAAGTTTTTAAGGGTAGTTTAACCTAAAATCTCTAATTAAGCCTTTAAGTTTTTAAGCATGAGGTTTTAGTATAAAGACAGCTTTATAAGAGAAATACGCAAAAAATCCAATAATACTTTAATATAAATTAATTATAAATCTATTATCTAATTATTTAGCTTGTAAATAGAGAATAATAATTCATAGCTTAAGTCTTTGATAACAAATAATCAAAAAGGAATAATTTGAAACCTATCAATCTCTTATCTCTAGCACAAGCATTTGATACTTTAGATGAAAACTCTTATAAAAATTTCTTAAATCATCATGGCATACAAGCTATCAAAAATCATGAAATTGAAAGTTTAAAAAATTTGATTCAAGCGCTAAACTCCAATCAAACAATCTTACACCATTTTTATGTCGGGTATATAATCCCACAAATAAGTAAAGAATTTGATTTATTGCGCTTTGGAGAAAATTGTATTATCAATATAGAACTAAAAGAGCAACAATCAGAAGAAAAAATTCAAGAACAACTCATAAGAAATAAATACTATCTTGGCTCCCTAGGTAAAACAATCCATTGCTATACCTTTACAAGTAGTGATGGCCAATTATATTACCTAAACTCAAACGACATAACAGAAAAAATAAACTTTGAGAATTTAATAGAGCACCTAATCAATCAAGAACTCCAGCATATAGACAATATTGATGCATTGTTTAAGCCTTCTAATTATTTGGTCTCACCCTTCAATGATACGGAAAAATTTTTAGAAAATAAGTATTTTCTGACAGACCGCCAACAAACGATACAAAAAGACATTCTTCAAGCAATAGAAAAAAGCCCATCTACTCTTTTTTTCAGCATTACAGGTAAAGCTGGCACAGGTAAAACCCTATTGACTTATGATATAGCTAAAAAAGCTATAAAAAATAATAAGAAAGTATTGGTTATTCATTGTGGAAATTTGAATAAAGGGCATGA
This sequence comes from Helicobacter cetorum MIT 00-7128, assembly GCF_000259255.1. Taxonomy (NCBI): domain Bacteria; kingdom Pseudomonadati; phylum Campylobacterota; class Epsilonproteobacteria; order Campylobacterales; family Helicobacteraceae; genus Helicobacter; species Helicobacter cetorum. The sequence goes on along the minus strand of NC_017737.1, from coordinate 12,407 downwards.
GACAATAGATAAGCAAGATAAATGGGAAATTATCGGTATCAAAGACTGTTTCGTAAAAAACTTATATTCTTATGATCTAATTATCATAGACGAAACTCAAAGAATATATCGTAATCAATTGGATGAGATTATAGACGCAATTAAAAAACACAATAAAAAATGCATCTTTTCTTACGACGAAACACAGACGCTATCTACACAAGAGATAGATAGGAACATACCACAAATAATTAACAATCTGCCATCTACCTGCCATCTACATCTATTATAAAATATAACTTAACTAACAAAATAAGAACCAACCCAAGCATAGCCACTTTCATTAAAATGCTATTTGACAAAAAAGAAAATTGCCAAAGCGATAAACAAAAAATAAATAAAGATGATATTGAAATAACCTATTTTAATAGTAATAAAGATGTAAGAGCCTACTTAGAAATACTCCACGAATACAATTGGGAAATTTTACACTTTACCCCCTCACAAATCAACAAAGAAAGGCATAAAGAATATATGTTGCACAACATTGCCAAAAAAGCCCATGAAGTAATAGGGCAAGAGTTTAACCAAGTGTGTGTGGTTATAGACGAGTACTTCCATTATAACAAAAATAACAAATTAGGTTACAATGCTAGAACTTATTATCACCCCATAAAAATGCTATTCCAAAATCTTACACGGGCTAGAAATAAAATCCATCTCATTTTATTAAATAACCAAGAGTTACTCAATAGGTGTTTGTCCATTTTAAACAATGCCAACTAATACTATAAGTTTTAATTAAAAATAAAAATTATTATGCAGTATGCATCTATAAATATTCAAATGAAAAAATAAACAAAGGCAAATAAGATAATGGTGGAGAATAGCGGGATCGAACCGCTGACCTCCTGCGTGCAAAGCAGGCGCTCTCCCAGCTGAGCTAATTCCCCAAACAAAGGATTGTAAAAGAATGGTGGGCTTAGGAGGAGTTGAACCTCCGACCTCACCCTTATCAGGGGTGCGCTCTAACCACCTGAGCTATAAGCCCTTTTAAAAGCAAAAACGAGATTATAAAATAACATGCCTTAATTAGCACTTAATGGACTTAAGCATAAATATCTAAATGGGGTTTATTATAGATTTGCTCCACATTTTCCCCCTTAGAGTCTAAAAGTGTGGGTTCTACTAAAGACTTATCTTGAATACTCCCATCATTATTGATAGTTTCTAAAGTTTGCAATCTATCAAAGTTTGGTGTATTTTCAGCATTAGTTGAAGAAAATCCGTCTTGAGCGCTTGTTTGTTGCAAATCTTGCTCTACTTGACTCCTATCTAAAATGCGACTATCACTATTAACATCATTAAGCGTTTGAAGTTGCGTGAAATTAGGCATATAAGAATTAGCGTTAATATACATCAAACTTTCCTTATTTAAATATTAAAGCGCTCATCATCATTATAACAGCAATCCATTAAATCGCCTAGTCTTAGAACCTTACATGAATTTTCAATCAAGTCAAAAATCTCCATAAGCCCATGCAATTCTCTATGATAAGCAAAAATCCCACAACCTTTAATAAAAACAAAAAATTTTCCACTCTCTTGTAATTGGCGCAAAATCTCAATATTAGCCCTTTCATACCAATTATCATAATCTCTAGGGTGATAGATAGGCACAACTTCACCCAAGAATCTATGCCCCAAATAATCCATAGGCAATAATTTATCATGTCTTAAGGAATATGCTAGGCTATAAGGTGGTCGTGCATAGGCAATGAATTTAGCGTCCAAAAATTCCTCATAGACGCTTGCATGAATTGATGAATCAATACTAGCCTCTCTCCAACGATAATCCACCTTATCATGCAAAACAATCAAAGTATTTTCATTAAGGTGGTCAAACACCGCCTCTCTTTTATTGATAATAAACTGATTAGCGCCAATTCGTGCGGATATAGAGCCTTGATAAAGCCCAAAGAATCCCTTTCTAAACATAGATAGCGAAATGTCCTTAAGCGCAACAATTAAATCGGTATCAATCCCTCTAGTGTGCATATTCATACCTAGCATGATAACAAGTTTTAACCCATTTTATCCTAACCTTTCAAACTTGGTTAAGTTAAACTAGAAAACTAAATAATCATTACTTAATTAGTATCATTAAACTTTATATTATTAGACTAAACTTATAAGAAAAATCGCATAATTTTTAGCGTTTTTGGCAATCAAGTGATAATTTATTAACTTTTTATGCTACAATGCACTCGTTGTTTCATCAAACTAGTATGAATTAACGAGATTTTTAATTTTAATGGTGTTTAAAAAAGTTTAGCTTTGAGGGTTGTTTGAATGGGTAAAAAAAAGAGCATGTTAGATTTGTTTATCAAACACTATGTGCAGACCTTAGAACCCATTAGCTCCAAACGCTTGAAAGAAGCCCTTGATTTAAAGGTATCTTGTGCGACCATTAGGAACTATTTTCAAGCTCTCTCTAAAGAGGGAGCACTGAAGCAAGCCCATTGTAGCAGTGCACGCTTACCCACCTCTAAGGCATTAAAAGAATATTGGCAAAGGTCATTGAGATTAGAGCCATTAGACTTAAAAGAAAAAGCCTTAAAAGAGGCGAGCGAGCGTTTTGGTATCTTTAGTCTAGTTAAAAAGCCTAATTTGGTGTGTTTAAACGCTGTCATAGCACATGAAAAACGCTTTTTAATCCTAGATTTTAAAGCGTTTGCTTGCGTGCTAGACTATAGCGCTAAAATGCAAGACTTTTTGCAAAAACTTATAGGCAAGAGTGCTACAGAGGTGCGTCAAATCGCCCTTTCTGTAAATGCTCTAAGCTTGGCTAAACAGCTAGAGAATTTAGAATACTCTAATCTCTTACGCTTTAATGTGCCAAAACTAGAGCCTCTTATGCAAAATGCTCTGTTTTTTGAAGTGCTAGAGGGTAAAATCTTAGAGCGTTTGAAAGAGGGCTTGCATTTTATAGAGCCTAACAGCATGTTAGTGGTGCATTCACTCAATAACTTGGGCGCTAAACTACTATGCTTTGGAAAATTAGAATGCGATTATACGCATTTTTTTAAAACTATTTCTTAAGGAGGAAAAGCATGAAAGATTGTTGCAAAAAAGAGCAAGATTCTAGCACAGAACTAGATGAGATGACTTGCGCTTGCGCTTGTGATGAAAATCAACCTAGCGAAAGCCAAGAAAATAATGCACAAGAAGAAGAAAACAAAGAAAATTTTGAGCTTAAATACAAAGAAATGCATGAAGAGTATTTAAGAGTGCATGCGGATTTTGAGAATGTGAAAAAACGCTTAGAAAAAGACAAGAGCATGGCATTAGAATATGCGTATGAAAAAATCGCATTAGATTTATTGCCTGTGATTGACGCGCTTCTTGGAGCTCATAAGAGCGCTATAGAAGAGAATGAAGAAAGCGCGATTTCTAAGGGCTTGGAACTCACTATTGAAAAATTGCATGAAGTTTTAGCCAAGCATGGCATTGAAGGGATTGAATGTTTAGAAGAATTTGACCCTAATTTTCACAATGCGATTATGCAAGTTAAAAGCGAAGAGAAAGAAAACGGACAAATTGTGCAAGTTTTACAAAAGGGTTACAAGTATAAAGAAAGGGTTTTAAGGCCTGCAATGGTAAGCATTGCTAAAAACGATTAATAAGAACGATTATTTTATAAAGAAAGGATAACACATGGGAAAAGTTATTGGAATTGATTTAGGGACAACCAACTCTGCAATGGCTGTGTATGAAGGCAATGAAGCTAAGATTATTGCTAATAAGGAAGGTAAAAACACCACTCCATCTATTGTGGCATTCACCGATAAGGGCGAAATTTTAGTGGGTGAGAGTGCTAAAAGACAAGCGGTTACTAACCCAGAAAAGACTATCTATTCTATTAAAAGAATTATGGGCTTGATGTTTAATGAAGATAAGGCTAAAGAAGCCGAAAAACGCTTACCTTATAAGATTGTAGATAGAAATGGGGCTTGTGCGATTGAAATTGCTGGCAAGGTTTATACCCCTCAAGAGATTTCAGCCAAAATTTTAATGAAACTCAAAGAAGATGCTGAGAGCTATTTGGGAGAGAGTGTTACAGAGGCGGTTATCACTGTTCCAGCTTATTTTAACGATAGCCAAAGAAAAGCGACTAAAGAAGCAGGCACTATTGCAGGGCTTAATGTTTTAAGGATAATCAATGAGCCTACTTCTGCGGCATTAGCTTATGGCTTAGATAAAAAAGAGAGCGAAAAAATCATGGTTTATGATTTGGGTGGGGGAACTTTTGATGTTACCGTGCTAGAAACCGGCGATAATGTCGTAGAAGTTTTAGCCACAGGGGGTGATGCGTTCTTAGGGGGCGATGATTTTGATAATCGTGTGATAGATTTTCTGGCAAGTGAATTTAAAGATGAAACCGGCATTGAGATTAAAAACGATGTTATGGCACTCCAGCGTCTAAAAGAAGCTGCAGAAAATGCCAAGAAAGAATTAAGCTCTGCAACTGAAACTGAAATCAATTTGCCTTTCATCACAGCGGACGCTACAGGACCTAAGCACTTAGTCAAAAAGCTTACTAGGGCTAAATTTGAAAGTTTGACAGAAGATTTAGTGGAAGAGACTATTTCTAAGATTGAAAGCGTGATTAAAGATGCAGGGCTATCTAAGAATGAGATTTCAGAAGTGGTTATGGTGGGTGGTTCTACTCGTATTCCTAAGGTTCAAGAAAGGGTAAAAGAATTTATCAACAAAGACTTGAATAAGAGTGTTAATCCTGATGAGGTCGTAGCCGTGGGTGCGAGCATTCAAGGGGGCGTGTTAAAAGGCGATGTGAAAGATGTGCTTTTACTAGATGTTACGCCTTTAAGTCTAGGGATTGAGACTTTAGGGGGCGTGATGACTAAAGTCATTGATAGAGGCACTACCATTCCTGCTAAAAAATCTCAAGTATTCTCTACTGCAGAAGATAACCAACCAGCTGTGTCTATTATGGTTTTACAAGGCGAAAGAGAATTGGCAAGAGACAATAAATCTTTGGGTAAATTTGATTTGCAAGGCATTGCTCCAGCTCCAAGAGGTGTGCCTCAAATTGAAGTAACCTTTGATATTGACGCTAATGGTATCTTAACCGTGAGTGCACAAGATAAAAATACCGGTAAAAGCCAAGAGATTAAAATTTCTGGTTCTAGCGGATTATCTGATAGCGAAATTGAAAAAATGGTTAAAGACGCTGAGTTGCACAAAGAAGAAGACGCTAGAAGAAAAGAAGTGATTGAGGCAAGAAATCAAGCCGATAGTCTCGCACACCAAACCCAAAAGAGCCTTGATGAGCATAAGGCGAATTTGAATGAAAATGATGTGAATGAAATTCAAAATGCCATTAACGCTCTTAAAGATTGCGTGAAAAATGATAACGCTACTAAAGCTGAGCTTGAAGATAAATCTAAGGCCTTAGCTCAAGTGGCTCAAAAACTAGGCGAGGCTATGGCAAATAAAAATAACACCGAGCAACCTAAGAAAAAAGATGACGATGTGATTGATGCGGAAGTGGAGTAAAACCCACTTTTTAAAACAAGGGGTTTAACTCCTTGTTTTTATCTCCCTCTTAATTTTCAAACCCTTTTTTAGGGTGCGAAATATTTAAAAAATTTGTTTTCTAGCTTAACCCACACTTTTATAAAGCACAATTTACAATCCAAATGATGATTATAAGTATTATGAAAGTATAATTATGATTATAAATTGTAAAATGGAGCGACCATGAAAAAAGAAAATAAAATAGCAGTATTTTTTGACTGCGAAAATGTATCAGCAAAGCATGTTGATTTTGTATTTAACGACTTGCAAAATCGTGGCGAAGTGATTATCCGACAATCGTTTAAAGATTGGGATAGCAATTTGGAACCAAACAGCACCAAGGCTTGGGATAGAAAATTGCATGAAAAGTTTGCTATAGAACCTATACAAGTTTTTAGTAAAACCGGGAAAAATTCTTGCGATTTAAGAATACAAAGAGCCATACTTGAAACAATCAATCAAGACCATATTGATACCATTGCTTTGGTGTCTAGCGATGGCGATTTTAGAGATTTAATTATTACTGTAAAATCAAAGGGTTTTAATATTATTGGTTTTGGGGAATCAAAAGCGCCTGCTTGTTTTTGCGATGCCTATACAACTTTTATCAACCTTGAAAAACAAAAACCGATACAACAAGATGAAGAGATTTTAGAGGTAATAAAAAATACCATAGAAGAAAACAAACAAGATGACGGAACTATGCTTGTGAGTATTTTGGGTTGTATATTGCAAAGAAAAAATGCAAGTTATATTGCAAAAAACTTTGGCTCAAATTCGTGGGGTGAGTTTTTGAAAAAATATAAGGATATTTTTGAAATAAAATTTGTCAGCAAACACGATAATGGCAACAAGGACACCTTAGTTGTCAAAGTAAAATAAATTAATATATCTTGTCTCTATGGCAAGATACGCTTTCTCTACAAAATAAAATTAGTAAAAATATCTTGGGTCAAGATAGCTTAAATTCTAGCAAGAGGATTTAAGTTGCTGTTAGAACGATGTCAAGCAAGCATATAATTCATTCAAGATGTTTTATAGAAATTATTAAATATTTTTAATATAATTATAAAATCTAAAAAATATCAAAAACAGCTACTATCTTAAGAGTAACTATCAAGACAAGTTTCAAACAAATTCAAATTTTATGACCTTAGAATGTGAAAAAGTTGCTAAATTAAAAAGGCGAAATAAGAAATAGGTCAAAGTTATTTTTAAAAGCATTAAGGACAAGGGGTCAAAGAGATAAAAGAATAACTTCAAAGCAACTTTAAAAATGCTTGCTCTTGCATTTTTAAGTTTGTTGGTAAAAAGATGATAAATAGCCTTTTGCTCTTTGTTTTAAATATAAGCGCATGAAAAACTCCATAATCGTAAGGAATTAGGACTAGACCAAATCAAGCTCTCTTTTTCAAGGTTAAATCTTGCTTGTATGGGGGGGGTTAATACCCCCTAGACCCCCACCATATAGGTAAGCTAACAAAAACTTAAGCCTAGTTTGTTGTAATTAACGCTTGTAAGTCTAAAGATAAACCCTACAATAGGGCTTGTCTATAGATGAACAATACGCTCATAAGGCTTTGGAATATCTATTTCTTGGTTTAAGGCTAAAGCACTTTGAAGACACCAAAAAGGATTTTTTAATAACTCTCTAGCTAAAAAGATAGCATCAGCGCTTTGACTAGAAATAATTTTTTGTGCCATTTTAGCATCACTTAACGCTCCTCCAGCAATAGTAATTTTACCTAGTGCGTCTTTTAATAAACTCGCTTGTTCAATTTGATAGCCCGGATACACTCTAATAGGCACTTCTACTACACCCCCACAGCTCACATCTAAAGCGTCATACAAATGACTTAAAGGCTCTAAAAGCTCAATAAAATCTTTAGCACTATTGCCATTTTGATGATAATCATCAGCAGAAATACGCACGATTAAGGGCATATTAGGAAGAACGCTTTTAATGGATTCTAAAATTTCTTGCAATAATAACGCCCTATTTTGCCCGTATTTATCAGTGCGTTTATTGCTTAAGGGCGATAAAAATGAGCTAAGCAAGTAGCCATGAGCGGCATGGATTTCTAGCATATCAAAGTTGCATTCTTTAGCCCTTAAGGCTGATTTTTTGAAATCTTCAATAACTTGCTTGATGTCGTTAGTATCCATTTCTTTAGGGGTAGGGGACTTGGAATTAAAGCTAATGGCACTTGGTGCGATTAAGGGCGTGTTTTTAAGAGAGCATTTACGCCCGGCATGATTGATTTGAATGGCCATTGTTGCGCCATAAGCATGGCATTTTTCAACAAGATTTTTAAGCCCCTCTATATGAGCGTCATCATAAATGCCTAAATCTTGTGCTGAAATGCGCCCATTCTCACACACCGCACTAGCCTCTATGATGATTAAGCCCACTTGCCCTATAGCACGAGCTACATAATGGTGCAAATGCCAATCATTCACAAAGCCATCAACCGCCATATATTGGTCCATGGGTGCCATAACCACTCTATTTTTTATCGTGTGATTGGCGATTTTAAAAGGGCTAAAAAGCAAGGTTTTTTCTTTTATCATAATTGTTCCTTTCTTATCTTAAAAATAGCGACCATTATAATTGAAAAAGGTAAAAGACTTTGTGTTTTTTTATCTTAGAGTTTTTTAGATTGTGGTTATTATAATTTTAAAGACAAGGGGTTTATATCAACCCTAAAATAAGATTATACGGATTAAAAAGCCTTAAATAAAAAGCCAAAGAAAAAATGCTTAACCCCTAAGCTTGATTCACACCCACAAATTATCTAAAAGCCTCGTTTTACCCACACGCACAGCCACTAAAATAAGCGTGTTAAGGGGCTCTATGATTTTTAAAGGCTCTAGTTTATGGTTACAAAATTCTAAATAATTCACTTCCAAGTTCTCTAAAACTTTAAGCCCTAAGCTCTTAAGTTTATCACATGCCTTTTCGCCCTTATCTATGGCTTGCTTGATAGTTTCTAAGGCTTTTGGGATAGCTAGAGCTTGTTTTCTTTCAAATTCATTCAAATACACATTTCTAGAGCTTAAAGCCAAGTTATCAAAATCACGCACAATTTCGCACGGCACTATTTCAGTATCTAAAAGCAAGTCTTTTACCATGTGTTGAATGATTAAAAGTTGTTGGGCGTCCTTTTTACCAAAATACGCCCTAGTGGGACAGATGAGATGAAATAGCCTTAATACCACTTGCACCACTCCATCAAAATGCCCTTCTCGTTGCGCCCCCTCTAAAGAGTTTGATAAAAATTTAGGGGCATAGAGTTCTAAGCGTTGCTCCAATTCATAAGGATACATCTCATCAGCTTTAGGGATAAACACCGCATTCACGCCTACTTCTTCACATAAGCTCAAATCTTTTTCTAAAACTCTTGGGTAAGCGCTAAAATCTTCGTTCGCTCCAAATTGCGTGGGATTAACAAAAATACTAAGAATCGTGTGGGCATTTTCTTGCAAGCTTCTTGTTGCTAGGCTTACATGCCCTTTGTGTAGGGCTCCCATAGTTGGCACAAAACCTATGCTTTCTTTCAAGCTCTTGCGATATTTTCTTAAATCAGCGATAGTTTCTAAAACTTGCATTTTAACAATCCTCTAAAAGTTTTAAGGCGGTTTCTCTAGGATTATTAGAGCGATAAATAGGGCGACCCACCACGATAAAATCACTTAAATTACTCTTGGCCTCTTTAGCATTTGCTACACGCTGTTGGTCTTCTTGGTCATCTTTATCTAGTCTAATTCCAGGCGTTAAAGTTAAGAAGTCTTTTCCTAAACTCTCTTTAATTGCTAGGCTTTCAAATACTGAGCACACCACGCCATCAATGCCACTTTCTTTGCCTATAGCACTTAACTTTATAGCTTGCTCTTTCAAAGGGGCGTTATACACGCTTAAAAATTCCTCTTCACTAAAACTTGTTAAAGCACTCACACCCATAATGAGAGGGCGTTTTTTGAGAGTATCTAAGCGTTGCATTAAAGTTTGCATAGCACTCTTGCCACTACTTAAATGAATGGTTAGCATATCAATATCTAATTTAGCGCATTCTAGTGCGGCATTTGCCATAGTGTATGGAATGTCATATAATTTCAAATCTAAAAAAATCTTAAAATTTTCATCAATTTCTTTAATCTCTTGTAAAAAAGATGAGCCATCTCTAATAAAAGACCTAAGCCCTACTTTAGCCCATAAATCTAAGCCCTTTAATTGTTTTAATAATTTAAGATTGTCATCTTTTTCTTCTAAGTCTAATGCGACACATAATTGCATAAGAAAAACCCTTTAAATAAAAATCATTCCATTATAACAAAAAGAAATTTAAGAACTTTTAGCTATCATAAGCGTTTGAAAACAAAACAAGATTAATAAGAGATTATATTTTTAAGGGTTGAGCGTGATTAAGGCATTTCAAGGAGCATTGGAATTTCAAGAGAATGAATATGAGGAATTAAAGGAGCTTTATGAGAGCTTGAAAACCAAGCAAAAACCTCATACCTTGTTCATTTCTTGTGTGGATTCACGAGTAGTGCCAAATTTGATTACAGGCACAAAACCCGGTGAATTATATGTGATTCGTAACATGGGCAATATTGTGCCACCAAGTGAGTTAATTTGCCAAGAACAAGCCCTTTCTACGATTGCAAGCATTGAATATGCCGTTGTGCATGTAGGGGTGAAAAACATTATTCTATGCGGACATAGTAATTGTGGGGCATGCCAAGCTATCCATAAAACAGATAATGAAGATAGAGAAAAAGCCCCTTATGTAGAAAAATGGATAGAATTTTTAGAGCCTATTAAAGAAGAATTGAAGTTGCACCACCAATTCAGCCATAATAGTGCTAAACGCATGTGGCTTACAGAGCGCTTAAATATTAAGCACCAATTAAAAAACTTATTGAGCTATGAGTTTATTAAGGAGCGTTTTTTAAAAAAGGAATTGCGCCTTTATGGGTGGCATTATATTATTGAAACGGGCGAGATTTTTAATTATGACCCTAGCACACATGCGTTTAAATCCATTAAAAATTGTCAAACAATGATAAAGGAGATTTTATGAAACTTGTCAAACCTATCTTAATTGCTGGGCCTTGCGTGATTGAGAGTCAAGAAAATTTGCATGCTATAGCTCAAAGGCTCAAGCCTTTGGCGCAAAATGAGCAAATAGACTTTTATTTTAAAGCGAGCTTTGATAAAGCTAATCGCACTAGCTTAGAAAGCTACAGAGGGCCGGGATTAAAAAAAGGCTTAGAAATGTTGCAAGCCATTAAAGATGAATTTGGCTATCAAATTTTAACTGATGTGCATGAAAGTCATCAAGTAGAAGAAGTGGCAAAAGTGGCAGATATTTTACAAATTCCGGCGTTTTTGTGTCGTCAAACAGATTTGATTGTAGAGGCAAGCAAGACAAACGCTATTGTAAATATTAAAAAAGGGCAATTTATGAACCCCAAAGACATGCAATATTCTGTCTTAAAAGCTCTTAAAACTCGTGATGCCTCCATTATGCAACCAAGCTATGAAAGCGCTTTGGCTAATGGTGTGTGGTTGTGTGAAAGGGGGAGTAGCTTTGGGTATGGAAATCTAGTTGTGGATATGCGCTCTTTGGTGATTATGCGAGAGTTTGCCCCTGTGATTTTTGATGCCACTCATAGCGTGCAAATGCCCGGTGGTGCGAATGGGAAGAGCTCTGGAGATAGCTCTTTTGCGCCAATTTTAGGGCGTGCGGCTAGTGCGGTAGGTATTGATGGACTTTTTGCCGAAACACATATTGAGCCTAAAAACGCCCTAAGTGATGGGGCAAACATGCTCAAAATAGAGCAACTTGAAAATTTGGTAACAGATATGCTAAAAATTCAAAGTTTATTTTAAATTTTATTTAATCTTATTTTTAAAGGATAATTATGCAACTTATTGAGGGTAAATTACAATTACAAGGGAATGAAAAAATCGCTATTTTAACATCTCGTTTTAATCATATTATTACAGACAGATTGCAAGAAGGGGCAATTGATTGTTTTAAAAGGCATGGGGGCGATGAAAAGCTTTTAGATATTATTCTAGTTCCCGGGGCTTATGAACTGCCTTTTATTTTAGATAGATTATTAGAGAGTAAAAAATATGATGGCGTGTGTGTGCTAGGAGCGATTATTAGAGGGGGGACTCCGCATTTTGATTATGTGAGTGCAGAGGCGACTAAGGGCATTGCAAACACCATGTTAAAATACAATACGCCCGTAAGCTTTGGAGTGCTAACGACTGATAATATTGAGCAAGCGATTGAAAGAGCAGGAAGTAAAGCCGGAAATAAAGGCTTTGAGGCGATGAGCACCGTGATTGAACTACTAAGCTTGTGTAAGGCTTTTAAGGGTTAAAATGGCGACTAGAACTCAAGCTAGAGGGGCTGTGATTGAATTATTGTATGCGTTTGAGAGCGGGAATGAAGAGATTAAAAAAATTGCAACAAGCATGCTAGAAGAAAAAAAGATTAAAAACAATCAACTCGCTTTTGCATTAAGTCTTTTTAATGGTGTGTTAGAAAAAATAGCTGAAATTGACACTCTTATTGAACCGCATTTAAAAGATTGGGATTTCAAACGCTTAGGGAGTATGGAAAAGGCGATTTTGCGCTTAGGAGCGTATGAAATTTGTTTCACACCCACTGAAAACCCTATCGTGATTAATGAGTGCATAGAGCTTGGCAAACTCTATGCAGAGCCTAACACCCCTAAATTTTTAAACGCTATTTTAGACTCTTTGAGCAAGAAACAAACTAAGGCTTTCTAAAATTAGAAAGCCCCTT